>CAVQHM010000021.1:0-81454 GCA_963712295.1 uncultured Acidobacteriaceae bacterium | reverse complement strand
TGTCTTTGTCTTTGCCGTCCTTGTCGACGCATTCCTCCCGCACTTCCGGCTTCTTCGCTAGCCTGATTGCCTGCCTTTTCGTCATCGCCAGCCCGCTCGGGGCCCAATCGGCGCCAAGTGCTGGTCACCCACGCGGTCGATAACTCCGTCCGCACGGCTCCCTGACCGGCACCGTCCACCCGCTGGCCCTTGCCGAGATTCGATCGGGGCGAAGCCCCGTCCGATTTGGTCTTGCACCGCATGTTGCTCGTGCTGCAGCGCAGTCCGCAGCAGGAAACTGCCTTGCGTGGCCTGATCGACGATCAGCAGGACAAGCACTCCGCCAGCTATCACCAGTGGCTGACTCCAGAAAAATTCGGCGCCAGCTTCGGTCCTGCCGATTCCGACATCGCCGCCGTCACCAACTGGCTCCAGGCCAGCGGCTTCCAGGTCGCCCAAGTCAGCAAGGGCCGGACGATCATTGAGTTCTCCGGCACCGCCGGGCTAGTGAAGCAGGCATTTGGCACGGCAATTCATAAATATGCCGTCAATGGAGGGGCGTACTGGGCTAACGCCGGCAATCCGTCAATCCCGACTGCGCTGACCCCGGTCGTGAAGGGCTTCGCCTCACTGAATAACTTCCCCAGGCAGTCGCATCACACCGTGGTGGCGCCGTTCAATGGCGACTACCCCAAGAACGCGCTCCTGCCGCTGTTCACCTTCCCCCACAACGGAGGCACGTTGTACGGTGTGGGACCGGCCGACTTTGCCACCATCTACAACGTCCAACCACTCTGGAACGCCGGTATTGACGGCACCGGCCAGACCATCGCGATTGTCGGCGAAACCAATATCAACATTCAGGACATCCGCGACTTCCGCAGCCTCTTCGGCCTTCCCGCCAACGATCCGCAGATCATGCTCAACGGGCCCGACCCCGGGATCCTCACGGACGGTGAGGAGGTCGAATCCGTACTCGACGTCTCCTGGTCAGGCGCGGTGGCCAAGAATGCCACCGTCGATTTCGTGGTCTCCGAAACAACCGAGACCACCCAGGGCATTGATCTTTCGGCAATCTACATCATTGACCAGAATCTCGCCCCCGTCATGAGCGAGAGCTATGGATTTTGCGAAGCCGGTCTGGGCAGCTACAACTCTTTTTATTACTTTCTCTGGGAGCAGGCAGCAGTCCAGGGAATCACCGTGTTGCTCTCCGCGGGCGACGGAGGCTCGGCTGGTTGCGACGATTTCAACACGGCCAGCGCTTCACAATACGGGCTGGCGGTCAGCGGGTACGCTTCCACCCCTTTCAATGTGGCCGTAGGCGGCACCGACTTTGACCAGACTGCAAACGCTTCCACTTATTGGAATGCGACCAACAACGCTACCACCGGTGAATCGGCCAAGTCCTACATCCGGGAAACTCCCTGGAACGAATCGTGCGCCGGGATCGAGTTCGAACCGAATGGGTGCACGCCGGCCAACTCGGCTTACTTCGACATCGTTGCCGGCAGCGGCGGCCCGAGCAACTGTGCTTACGTGGATAACTTAGGAAACTGCTCCGGAGGTTATGCGAAACCCGCATGGCAAACCGGAACAGGTGTGCCCACCGATGGCGTGCGCGACCAGCCCGACGTCTCCCTCTTCGCCAGCGACCAATTCAACGGCAGCTTCTATATTCTTTGCGAGGCGGATATTGTTTCGCCGTGCAGCCTGAACCCCGTATCTTTTCTCGGCGTCGGCGGCACCTCGGCTGCGTCTCCTGCCTTTGCCGGCATCATGGCCCTGGTCAATCAGAAAACCGGTGCGCGGCAGGGGAACGCGAACTACATTCTTTACAAACTTGCCGCCGGAACGGGAAACAGTTGTAATTCCTCGACGGTCGCACTCACCGGGAATTCCTGCCTCTTCTACGACATCACCAAGGGCAACAATTCAGTGCCGTGCGCTGTCACACAGTACACTACCGGGGAATGCAGCTCTGCTCCGGCCAATGGTTACGGCGTTCTGGTCGATTCCCACGGCAACCCCGCCTGGACCACAACCACCGGCTACGATATGGCCACGGGTCTCGGTTCGGTCAACGCCGCCAACCTGGTCAACGGATGGAGCACCGCCACCTTCGCGGCCAGCACCACGACCCTAACGACTCTCACTCCCGTCACCATCACCCACGGCGCAACCGTGAACTTCAGCGTGACCGTGGCGGCCAAGTCCGGTGGCGGCACACCCACCGGCGACATCGCCCTCATGGGCAGTCCGAGCGGCCAGCCTCTGGGCATTGACTTCGCACTTCTTGCGGGAGGAGTGGCGATCGGCACCACCAATTTGCTCCCCGGCGGCAGCTACAACGTCACCGCCCACTACGAGGGAGACCAGACTTTTGGAGGGAGCGACTCCTCGGGAATCGCGGTAAATGTCTCGCCGGAAAATAGCTCGGTATACATGCCGGGTGTGGTCAACGGAGTCGACGTCAATGGAAATCCAACCTATACAAACTCAGTCGTTTACGGTACGGGTGCGTCTTACGAGTACTTGCTCCGGGCCGATGTGTACAATTCGGTACCAGCCCCATGCACCACGCCCGCTTTCGGCGAGGTTGCGTGTCCGACCGGCACCATCACCGTAACCGATAACGGCAGCCCACTGGAAGGCGGAACCGGAACCTTCAAGTTGAACAGCTTCGGATACACCGAAGATCAGGCGATCCAGCTCACCGTCGCCGGCAGCCCGCACACTCTGGTCGCGAAATACAAGGGAGATGCAAGCTACAACGCGAGCCCGACCACCACCGCCACCGTTACTGTCTCCCAGGCAACGACCAGCATCAGCAACGTCTCAGCTCCCTCCTCCGCTGTTGCAGGTGCGCAATTTGCAGTCGCCGCCACCGTCACCGCTCCCAGCTACGGGCTGGCCCCGACCGGCACTGTTTCCTTCTTCTATAGCGGCACCCTGCTGGGCACGGCCCAAACGACACCTACTAACGGGAATATCAGTTCGGGTATCCCAGCCTCTCTTGCCGCCAGCCTTACCTCTTCCATCCCCGCTGCCGGAGCCTATAACATCACCGCAACCTACTCCGGAGACACCAACTACACCGCCGTGGCCGCCGGGCAAAGCAACTCGGCTCCCATCACCATCACCACCCCCGGCAGCTTCACGATTGGGTCGATTACCGCCGTGACGATTTCCGCTCCCGGACAGCCAGGGTCCGCCCAAGTAACCCTGACCCCCAGCGGCGGCTTTACGGGGACAGTGAGCATCGCCTGCACGCTTCCTGCGAGCATGCTAGAGGCGACTTGCCCGACCGCCACCGGCAGCATCACCGACGCCAATCCTGTCACGGTCGCGGTCACGATCAGCACAACGGGTCCCCATCAGGTCGCAGCGATCCGTCCAGCCGGTACCGGCCTGTTTGCCTTCGGCGTGCTGGCCGGTGTTTTCGTGTTCGCGATTCCCGGACTGCGGCGGAGCAAGATGCCGCTCGCTCTGCTGCTGTTTGGGGTCGTCGCGCTCATCGTCAGTTGCGGTGGAGGCAGCAGCGGACATACCGATCCCGGAACCCCGGCAGGAACTTATACGGTCAACATAAACGCCACCGGTGGGGGCGTTTCGGTGCCCGCGAGTTTTTCGGTGACCGTGCAGTAAGGAAGGTTGCGGTACCAAGCTAAGTGCATTGAGGGCGCGGAGAACTCCCGCGCCCTTTCCTTGCAATACGGGGGGGGTTGTACCTACCTAAGTGCATTCAGGGCACGGAGAACTGCCGCACCTTTCCGTATTCATAGCCCGCCCTCTTCTGGCAAGCGCAGAAGAATCCAGCCCCGGAGGGGCGACCGAACTTAGCGCAGCGCTGGGTAAAGTAGGAGAATTGACTCAAGTGCCGGAGGAGCCTGTGTCATAGCTTGAGTCCCATCGAAAGAGTGGAGCGTGCGATGCACCAGCCGCGAAGCGGCGGCATTCATTAGCCCAGCGCGCAAGCGCTGGGAAGGCTGAAGTGGGTAGATCACGAATCCCGGAGGGATGACACGTCCCTATGACATAGGGCGCGTGTCGTATCGCTCGAGCCCGCCGCCGAAATCCTGGACGAAGCGACCAGATCTCGTAACTCGTTGGTTCTTAAAGACTTTACAAGTAAGTCGTTTAAACTCAAAGACCTGGCGGAAGCCACCCCCTAAGTCTTTGATTCCAAAAGACCGGACGGGGAGGGTTATCCTTCCTCAGTCGTTGTCCGGAGGCTCCGGTGGCGTTTTGTCGTTTAGAAAGAACTGTGCATCCAAAGCGGACGGAAGCGTCTGGAACGGCAACGGAGTCTGATTGAAGTCGAAACAATCGGAAAGGTCGTCCGCCGCCGCATCCGCGTATCCGAGCGTCGGCAGGCCGAATATGCCTTCGATAAACTTCAAGATGCTGCCGAAATCGTGCTGGTTCTTGGAAATGTATTTCGCTTTCGCATACGGCGAAACCACAATCAGCGGCACCCGAAAGCCATACACATAGCCGCATCCCCACTGCGCGCAATTCACCAGCACTTGTGGAGGCGCAACGTGGTCGTACCAGCCTCCCCAATCGTCCCACGTAATGAAGATCGCCGTGTTCGCCCAATAGGAGCTGTTGCCAATCTTGTTCACCACCGACGCCACCCACGACGGCCCCTGAGTAGCGTCGAGGCCCCCAGCGTGATCCGATGCCTGACCCGTCGGAATCACCCAACTCACGTCCGGCAGTTGGTGGTTGTCGACATCGGTGAGGACCTGCGTCTGATTGAGGATTACATGGCTGGTGAAATCCGTTCCCCCGCAGACGCCACTGGCCGTCGATCCGCAGATGTGTTGGATCGCCTCCGGTCCTACCCAAAGCGCTAGGCCCGAACCGCCCGAGTAGCCCGAGGGAGTGTAATACCGCCAGGTAGCGCCTTTGGTCTCGAGCAGATCGGTCAGCGTTGAATGCTCAAAGCACGGATAGATGGCGGCATTGGAGTTTTCGCTGCCGGCCGCATCGATCAGCTTAACGGTGGTTCCCGCAGGCGCGTCGCATCCCGCGTCTGGCGGACCGCTGGCGTTCGGATTCTCCGCCGCAAACAGGTTGCTCCCCAATGTTGGAGCGGACGTCCCGGAAATAATGAACTGATGCGCCGGCATGCTCGGCCCCTGGTTGGTCTGGAACATGCGATCGGCGAAGGTATACTGTTCGGCCAACTGCAAGTACGGTTGAACATCCGCCGGGTTGACGTAAGCAAACGTGCACTCCGTCATGCCCGTGGGGCAAGAAACCCGAATCTTGTCCGCTCCATCCATCCGACATTGAGGAGGATTGACCGTCGTGTTCAGGTCGCACATGGCATTGAACGCGCCGTGACTGTGGTCCGGATCGTAGGACACGCCCAGATTCACTTCCTGCAACTGGACGGTTTTGCCGGTGGAGTCCGTTCCGCTCGGGGCCAAGTCATACTGCGTGGAACCGGTCCCGCAGCCAGGCACCCCGCCGTTGGCGGTGCACAGTCCCTGAAACAGATTGTCGGGAGTGCGATTCTCCTGGAAGATCACCACCACGTGCTGAATCTTGCCCGTGGATGGTGGAGTCGTGCCACCGCCGCCGCAGCCATTGAGACTCGCGAGAATACCGCCTAAGGTCAACAGCACGATTGCGAATACTAAGGCACGAAGCCTGGTCAAGTCCGTCACCTCTGGAGGGGCAAAGTGTTATTGCTCCGCCATGATAACCCGGCAACACGGGCTTACACTCGCAGCGCTTCTAGAAGCTATTGCCGGTCACCGTCGGAAACCGAAAAGCCCTCTCCAATCCCTTCGATGCGAGCTCGAAGGCCGCGGTAACCATACGCCTCCGTCGGTATTTGACTTCCCGCCACCGCCGCCCCAAAATAGAGGTAGTTCTTTGCCGGCCGATCCCACCAGTGGGGGCGTCACGGATTCGACGGAGATGCTTGCGGCCAGGAGGCATGCCGGGGTGCACACACCCGTAATCGCGTGCAAAATGATAATTGCCAATCAACAGATGGCATACGCAGCCTAATTCGTTAGGCCGCCGTTCTCCGCAGCTTTGCCCGTGGGCTGCGAGCGAACGTCACACAGCGGGCTGCTCTTCTCGGCTACGTCTGGGCCGAGAGGCTAAGATCTCAGGCTAGCGGCAACGGTTTCTTGTCCGTTCTGAGCCGGTGACGCGAACGTCCTGGGGTAATGCCCAGGGCATGAACTGGAACAAGCATGTAGTCTCTTGACCAGTAACATTTTCGGACGCGGGTTCGACTCCCGCCGCCTCCACCACTTCTATCCCTTATAGTATCAAGGCATCGGCGCTAGAAAACCTGACCGGAACTGCTCCCGTGAAGGCCCCTCGCGCTGGGGTTGCGCATCGGCTACTCCCTTGTTCCCAGTTCATGTCGAGCGGCTAGGGTTTCCAGTTCAAGACGGCTCGTGATGCCCAGCTTCGCATAGACGTTGCTGAGATGGCGTTTCACCGTCTCTTCACTGATGGAAAGCTTCGATGCAATGTCTACATGTACGTGCCGAGAAGCCGGACGCGCTCCGGGGGAGGGGCGCTCGGCCCTCGGAGCGCTACAGCGGGGTCGGATCGCCTTCAGAAGTCCGAATCAGCCCGCCCCGCACCTTTTTTGTAGCTGAGTCCTTGAGATTTCTGGTTTTGGCAAAGCCTTTCCCCCCCTTTAGATTCCAGGTTTTCAGTTTGACCCGTTTAGGTTGTAGAAATTCCGACCTTATTAGATGTGCTGCGGTTTGCGCGCCACTTCGTCTGCGACACCCCTTCCCCGGGCGCGCTTAACCCAGACATTTAAATGGAACGACAACGATCAGGACGTCAGCGGCTGGCCGAGAACTGCGTGCAGAGTAAAGCGCGCAGTTCTCCCCGCTGACGTCTCTCCGGGCTCTCCGCCGTCGCAGTGTTAATTGCGACTCTGCATTTCCCGTCATCAGAAATGGTCGGATACGCTTCAAGCATCGGCTCGTTATTTTCGTCTCGCGCCAAAATACTGCCGCTCTGAGTAATTGAGACATGGCTATGGCCTGACTCCTAAGTCTCTGACTTTAAGAGGCCGCACCAAGGGGGTCGAGCTGCGAACGGCAGCCGACGCGAGGGTCTCAACCTTCAGATCGTGCGAAACTGTATTGAGCGTTTCCCTTGTTGAGCATATTTTGATGAGCACGATCCTTCAATTCCTCCTCCGACCCCCAGAAGGTCCACGCAGCGTATTGCTGATCCGAATTGCGGTGGGGTTGATCTTCTTTACACAAGGCATTCTGAAGTACACTGACCTCAACATGGGCGTGGTCCGCTTCACCAGAATCGGATTTCCACATCCCTGCTTCACGGCCCATTTTGTAGGCGCCTTCGAGGTGGTGTGCGGCATACTACTCCTGCTGGGGCTATGGACGAGACTCGCGTCCATTCCGCTGCTGATCGTGATCACTACCGCGATTGGCACTACGAAGGTTCCAGAGTTGTTTCGCGCCAATCAAGGTTTCTGGTACATGGTGAGCGACGCGCGCACCGATTTCGCCATGTTCTGCTGTCTGGTCTTTCTCATCTCCGCAGGTGGTGGGAACTGGTCTTTTGATGCCAGGCTCGCCAAGTACACCCGGAGTAATCCCTGATTCTCGGGGCGTTGCGGGAAGCCACTGAAGCAAGGTGGTTGCGTCGCACCAGCAAAGGAGGCTGGGTTTATGAAATACATATGGTTCTTAGCGATTCTAGCGGCGTCGTCCGGTTTGCTCGCTCAGGACGACATACCGGCAGGAACCATACTGCCCTTGAAGTTGAAGCCTTCCCTGAACTCACAAAAGGTGCGGGTAGGACAAGTTCTCAATGCCCGAGTGATGCAAGACGTTCCGCTCCCCAATGGCTCCGCCATTCCCGCGGGCGCCAAAGTACGGGGTCATGTTGTCGAAGTGCTCTCCCCGACGGACAGACGAGGAGCGCAACTCTCGTTCCAGTTTGACACGCTCGAATATTCCCAACGCGGGTCACACCTCAAAGCGCACACAACAACGAATCTGCGTGCGCTCGCATCCATGATGGAAGTGGAGGAGGCACGGATCCCGAAGACTGGTCCGGACCGTGGCACCTCGCAAAATGCCTGGACCACAGAGCAGATTGGAGGCGACACGGTCTATCGGGGAGGCGGGCCGGTGACCAACACTCTTTACGTCGTGGGGAAGCCAACCACCAACGGCGTGCTGGTGCGGGTTGCATCCAAACCAGGCACGGAGTGCCGTGGGGAAATCAATGGCAACGATCAGCCCCAAGCACTATGGTTATTCTCCGCCGATGCCTGTGGAACCTACGGCTTCTCGGGTCTGACGATCACCCATGCCGGGCGAACGGCTCCCATCGGCCAAATCACCCTTACGGCGGCGCGGGGACACCTCGACGTGCGGAGTGGCAGTGGATTCCTGCTGCGGGTCAATGGTAGGCAGCAGTAGGAGGGCGACATCATCTCCGGATTTAAAGGAAGGAGCTGAAATGCCTTGGACAGGTCGAATGTTGAGCTGGGTTCTGTTGTGTGCCAATCCGGCGTTCGTGTTTGCCGGGACTGTTCCTGCGGTAGGCAGCAAGGCTCCAGGATTCACTCTGCAATCACAGCATGGCCGCATGGTAAACCTGAAAGATTATCGCGGCAGGTGGGTGGTTCTTTTCTTTTATCCGTTTCCCGGCCGCTGCGCCATGGAAACGGACAATTTTCAGCGCGACCAAGCTGACTATGGGAAGAAGAACGCCGTGATCTTGGGGGTAAGTGTCGATGACGTCGGTTCGCAAAAGAACTGCGCTAAGCAGAGTGCGAATCTGCGGCTGCTCGCTGATCCGTCAGGCGATGTATCGCGCAAATACGGTTCGCTGATCAACCTTCTGTTCGTAAAGGTCGAAGCCCGCAATACTTTTGTGATTAACCCACAGGGAACAATCGCGAAGGTGTTCACGGACGTGATCTCCCCAGCCCAGCACAGTCAGCAGGTACTGGAAGCTTTAACCGCATTGCAGCAGGCATGGGCCCCCGGAAAGTAGTGATCCAATCAGGCGCGCGGAGAACGGCTCTCCGTCAGGATCCTTTCCTCAGTCCGGGACGATTCCGCTTTTCGTCCTCTAAGTTTGTGAATACCTGCAAGGGTCACGTCCAACAATACGAAATCACGAAGGGATGCCCGCGTTGAGCCATTGCTGCGGGTTCCCGATTGCCTCGACCAGGTCCCGTAGAAATTCCGCTGCCCGCGCTCCATCCACCACGCGATGATCGCTGGAAAGGGTCAGGGTCATCATGGGACGGATGCCGGGACGAGCATCAGAACCGGCGCCGACCGCCACGACTCGGTCCGCGATCCTTCCGACGGCAAGAATCGCGGCTTGCGGCGGAATGATGATGGCCGTGAATGCGTCCACCCCGAACATTCCCAGATTGCTGATGGTGAAGGTGCCGCCGGCGAGATCGGCGGGACGCAATTTGCCGGTACGCGCGCGTTCCGCCAGGTCGCGCCGCTGCACTGCGATCGCGCCCAGCGCGGCCAGGTGAGCATTGTGGATCACGGGCGCCACTACTCCATCGTCCACCGCCATCGCGAGTCCGACGTTGATCTCCGCATGGGTGTGAACGCCTCCTCCCGTCCAGCTTGCGTTCATGCGCGAGTGTTTCATGAGAACGCGCGCTACCAGCGCGGCCAATAGATCGGTGTGCGTGAGTTTCACACCCTGCGATCTCTCAATCTCTGGCCCGAGTTTCTCGCGCGCCTGGTTCAGAGCGCCTGCGTCCACCTCGCGCGTGACGAAGAAATGCGGGATCGTCGTCCAGCTCTGGGTTGTGCGCTCCGCCATCAGCCGGGAAACCGGGCTGGCGCCGTCAACCGGCGCATGCGACGCACCGGCTTGGGATCCCGCCGCCGCGAGAATATCGGACGCGAGGATTTCTCCGCCCGCGCCCGATCCGCGGACATCCGCGAGATGGACGCGGAGTTCGCTGGCGAGGCGTCGCGCTTTGGGGGATATCTTAATGCTCTGCGCGGGAATCGCCAACTGGTTTGCCGATGCCGCAGCCGAGGGCGTGGAAGCCGCGGAAAGGGCAGGTACGGTGGTTTTTCTTCCCGATGCGGCGGCGACTTCATCCGCCGGCGGCGCTTCTCCCGGACCGACGATCCACGCGATGGTTCGGCCTACCGGCACTTCGGTTCCGGCCTGGGCCTTGACACCGGCCAAAACGCCGTCGCCGGGGGACTCGATTTCCATCACCGCTTTGTCGGTTTCGATCTCCAGCAGGGGCTCGCCTTTGGCGACGGACTCGCCTTCTTTCTTCAACCATGAAATGAGTTTGCCCGTTTCCTGGGCCATTTCCAGCGCGGGCATCACGACACTGATCGCCATAGTTTTAACGTCCAAGGTCAGAGGTGAGAGGTCAGATTGCAGAGGTAAGAACCTTCAAACCGCCGATAACCAGGTTTTCACCTCTGCAATCTGACCTCTAACCTCTGACTTCCGTTTCAGTCGCCTACACCGACCCGTTCCTGCCGGGAGCTCGCTTCGATCATCTCGCGCACGCGCGCGCTCGGCTTCGATTCCGTTTCTCTTATTGCCGGAAGCGGGCCATCCACCGTGAAATAGTGCCTGCCGGCAACCAGCAGTTCCTCGGCTGGGAAGCGGGTAATGACCTCGTGGCCGGTTTCGGTGACTACGATTTCTTCTTCGATGCGGGCGGCACTCCAGCCATCGGTCGAAGGCCAGAAAGTTTCGAGCGCAAACACCATGCCGGGCTTGATTTCGCAGGGGTGATCGAGCGAAACGAGACGGCTGATCACGGGCTTCTCCCAGATGGCGAGGCCAATGCCGTGACCGTACTGCAACGCGAAGCAGGCTTCCTCGTTCGGAAAACCGAACTCCTGCGCCTTCGGCCACACGGAGGCAATCTCGGCCGTGGTGCGTCCCGGGCGCACCAGTTCAATCGCCGCGTCGAGGTATTCCCTGCACCGCTTGTACGCGTCGTTCATCGCGTGCGAGGCGTATCCGATGGTGAAGCACCGGTAATAACACGTGCGGTATCCCATGTAGGAATGGAGTATGTCGTAATACACGGGGTCTCCCGGCCGCAGCACGCGGTCGGAGAAAACGTGCGGATGCGGATTGCAGCGCTCTCCCGAGATTGCATTCACGGCTTCCACGTATTCGGATCCCATGTCGTAGAGAACTTTGCTGACCAGGCCCACCGCCTGGTTTTCGCTCATGCCCGGCTTCATGGCGCGATAGAGTTCGTCGTATGCGGCATCCACCATCATGGCGGAGTGGTTGAGCAAACTGATCTCGTCGCGCGTCTTGATGAGGCGCGCTTCCGACATAAGTGCCTGCCCATCGACGACTTTGATTCCTTCTTTTTGCAGGGCAAACAAAACCGGTAATTCGATGATGTCGATGCCCACCGGTTCTTTATGCAGGCCGCGCATCTCCAGTTCGATGCGAATCTTCTTGGCCACATCTTCGGCGCGCCCCATCTCCGGCGTCATGGCGCCGCGCAGCATGGAGATTCCCGCACGCGACCGTTCGCCGAGCCACGGACAATGCAGTTGATGATGTTTCGCCGCCGATCCGAAATCCCACAGAATCGGCTCGTCGTTTTGTGGCAGGAGCGTAAAGCGATTCGCCTTGTCCTGAGCCCAGGTGCCGATGTGGGTCGCGGTCAGGTACCGGACATTGTTCATGTCGAAGCACAACAGCGCTCCCATTTCGGACGTTTTCAGAAGATCCTTGGCGCGCGCCAGGCGTTCGCGGCGCAGGCGATCGAAGTCAACGCGGTTTTCCCAATCCACCGCCATCGTTCCGTAAGTGGGTAGAGCCATAAATATCTCCTTAGGACAGGTCAGAGGTAAAAGGTCAGATTGCAGAGGTGAAATTCTAAGTCGAGCTTCGAAGATTCTTACCTCTGCAATTTGACCTCTGACCTCTGACCTGCAACCTCAGTCTTGCTACCGCCCACACATTATGCGGGCGGCTTCAAACACGCTCTGCTCGGTCGGCACAGTCACATCTTCCAAAGGCGGCGAAAACGGAATTGGAACATGCATCGCGCCCATGCGTTTGACCGGAGCGTCCAGATCGTAGAATGCGCCGGTGGCAATCACCGACGCAAGTTCCGCGGTAACGCCATAGCGTTCATAGCCTTCGTCGAGAACGATTGCCCGCGACGTCTTCTTCGCCGATTCAATCAGCGTTTTTTCGTCGAGCGGCCACAAGGTGCGCGGATCGACCACTTCAGCGCTAATTCCGATTTCCTCCAGCATGGTCGCCGCGCCTAACGCTACTTGCACCATGCTGCTGGTGGCGACCAGCATAATGTCCTCGCCCACTCGTTTCACATCCGCGACGCCAAGAGGGATGGTGTAGTCTTCCGCTGGCACCGAGCCCTTGAGTTTATACATCATCTTGTCTTCGAAGAAGACGACCGGATTCTCGTCGCGAATTGCCGCCTTCAGCAGCCCCTTCGCGTCATAGGGGGTCGAAGGCAGAACGACTTTCAAACCTGGAACATGGCAGAACCACGCATGCAGCGACTGTGAGTGTTGCGCGGCGGAGCGGCGAGTCGCGCCCATCGTGGTGCGCATCACCATCGGCACTCGCCACTTCCCGCCTGACATGTAATGGACCTTGGCAGCCTGGTTGACCATCTGGTCCATGGTCAGGGTGACGAAGTCGCCGAACATGATGTCGACCACCGGACGCATTCCAGTCATGGCCGCACCCACCGCCAGGCCCGTGAAGCCTGCTTCGGAAATTGGCGTATCGAGCACGCGTTCTTTGCCAAATTCCTCCAGCAGGCCCGAGAGAACCTTGAACGGCGTACCCGCCTCGGCCACGTCCTCGCCCAGGATGCAGACGGTCCGATCGCGGCGCATCTCCTCGGCCAGCGCCTCGCGAATGGCTTGCGCGAATGTCAGTTCGCGAACGGCAGTTTCAGGCATACACGTCCTCGCCCACTTCATCGACAGTGGGGTACGGCGCCGCCACCGCGAACTCGACCGCCTTCTTCATCTCGGACTCAAGCTCCGTCTGCACTTGATCAAGCGCGGCCTTATCGGCGACCTTCTGCTCGACCAGCCACTTGCCAAAATTCGCGATCGGATCTCGCTCCGTCTTCCACATTTGTTCTTCCTGCTTGGAGCGGTAGTATTCGCGATTGATGTCGCCGACGTGATGTCCATGGTAGCGATAGGTATCGCAGAGCAGGAACGCGGGACCGTCACCGCGGCGCGCGCGATCCACCAATCGCCGTGCGACGGCATGGACAGCACGCACATCCTGACCGTCAACGCTCGCCGCCTCCAGACCGAAGGCCTTCGCCCGCATTAGAATGTCTCCCGCCGTGGTTTCCGAGTAATGGGTGTATTCCGTGTAGAGATTGTTCTCGCAGACATAGATCACCGGAAGCTTGAAAAGCTGGGCGAGATTCATCTCTTCGTACAGCACACCCTGGCCGAGCGCGCCTTCTCCGAAAAAACATACCGACACGCGTTTGGTACCGAGACACCGGGACGAAAACGCGGCGCCCGTGGCGATGCCAGCGCTGCCACATACGATTGCATTCGCTCCCAGGTTGCCGGTGGCCGGGTCCGCAATGTGCATGGAACCGCCTTTGCCCTTGCAGTACCCGGCCTTCTTGCCCAGCAGTTCGGCGAACATTCGATCGGGGGAAGCGCCTTTCGCCAAACAATGTCCATGACCGCGATGTGTGCTGGTGATGTAGTCGGTTCGCTCGAGCGCTTCACATACGCCCACCGCGACCGCCTCCTCACCGATGTAAAGATGCGCCAGGCCGGGCATCAACGCGCGCGTGTAAAGCTCGTTGACCTGCGCTTCAAATTGGCGGATGGCGACCATCTGCCGGTACATCCGCTGCCACAACTCGATTCTTTCTGAAGCTTCTCTCGGCTCGGCGGCGGTCGTCATTTCGCGACTCCCTTCGTTACTCCCGAAGTTACTCCCGACATGCCCGCCAGAACGTCGAACACAACCGCAAAGTCCAGTTTCTCCCAGCCCATGCCGCGCGCCGCGGTCAGGAACTCATTGCTGATGGCGGTGGTGGGAAGGGGGACATTTAGCTTGCGGCCCAGCTCCATTGCCAGCAGCATGTCCTTCTGCATCATGTTGACGTCGAACCACGCTTCTTCCGGCTGCTGTAACACGAAAGGACCGCGGTACACGATCATGGGTGATGCGATCGCGCTGTGAATCATTACATCCACAGCGACCTCGCGTGCGATTCCGCTTTTTTCCGCCAGCAGCACTCCTTCCGAGAACGCCAGCATCTGCGCCGCTAACTGCAGGTTCAACGCGATCTTCATCGACAACGCCACGCCGTTGTCGCCGACGTGCGTTACTTTCGGCCCGATATCCAGGAGTAAAGGCTTCAGACGCTCGAAAGTTTCCTTGCGACCGCCGACCATCACGGAGAGTTTGCCCTGCTGCAAAGTGATCACGCTGCCGGAGACCGGAGCGTCGATCATATCGGCGCCCTTCTCGCGAACTTTCGCAACCAGCCTGCGGCTCACTTCCGGGCTCACGGTGCTCATGTCAATGTGGAACTTGCCGGCGCCAATGCCAGCCAGCAATCCATCCGGCCCGTCCGTCACCGCCGCCAGCGCCGCGGCGTTCGTCACCATGGTGAACGTCACATCCGACGCCGCCGCTACCGCCTTCGGGGAGTCGGCAAACTTCATCCCCTTGTCGATCAACCATTGGGCCTTGGAGCGCGTCCGGTTGTAGCCGGTCACCGCGTGCCCCTTTTCCAGTAGGCGGGCAACCATGTTGCCGCCCATCACACCGAGACCAATGAATCCAAGTTTCGCCATTGGACAATTCCCTCTCGTCTATAAAACCCGCGCTTATGAATTCGGTTTTGCGGGCGAACCGCCTGTTGCCAACGAAGATGACGATGAATCCGCCAGCACCTGCTTCAGATGAGCGCGCATCGCATCTCGCGCTGCCTCCGGATCGCGCTGCTCGATGGCCGCCAGGATTCGCTTGTGGTGGTACTGCCCCCGCTCTGGTCCTCCGTCCATATTGAAAATCCGGCTGCGCTGCTCGCGCAGCATACCGACAATCGAATCCAGCAGCGAGAGAATCAGCGGGTTCCCGGCTGCCTCGGCCAGCGCTAAATGGAAATCGAGATCCGCTTCCACGTAAGCGTCGGGATCACGCAGATTGCGATCCATCACAGCCACTGCTTCCCGCATGGTGTTCAGCAGCTGTTCCTCAATTCGCGGAGCAGCCAAGGCGGCAATCTCCGGCTCCAGCACCATCCGCAACTCGGCCAGGTGCGCCGAGCCTTCCTGCTGGTTGATGCGGATCATCAGATCGAGCGACTGCCGAATCGCTTGCGAAGTCCCATTCGTTACAAAAGTGCCGCGTCCGGAATACGCTTCGACCAACCCTTTTTCCCGCAAGGTCTTCACGGCTTCGCGCACGGCGGTGCGGCTGACCCCAAAGCGCTGGGCCAGATCGCGCTCCGCCGGCAACTGGTCGCCGGGCTTCAGTTGGCCCTTCAGAATGGAGTCTTCCACCTGCTGCACAATCTGCTCGTACAAGCGGGACGTCTTTACTATGCGGTATACCGGCTTGGCGGCTAGAGAATCGACCGGTTCGTTTTTCATTGGAACCTCAATCACACTCTGGGAGGAATTCATATAGGTATACTGGTCCAACCAATTTACCACAGACCTTGTAGCCAAAAAATGCGGCGTTGTCCGAACTCTATGCGACTAGCCTGCCAGTTTGTCTGGTGGCACCGGTTTGTGGTCCGACCACAATACTACTTGACAGGTAGGCCGTGTCAAGGATATACCTTCAAATCGCCCGATCTTTTTTCCCAGATCAAAACCGGTCGCGAGGGGTGCGGCCAAGAAAATTGTCCCATCCTCATTTGAGGATTTGGAGGTCCGTAATGCATTCTCCGTCGAATGGCATTCGAGTCTTCGGCATCGTTTGCCTGGTGCTCGCCCTGTCGGTTCCCATGTTTTCCCAAACCACATCTGGCCGCATTCTTGGGAGCGTCAGCGATCAATCCGGGGCCGGTGTGGCTGGAGCCGCGGTCGTCATCACCGATGTTCAGCGCGGGACTACGCGCGCGGTAGCCACCGATGATTCCGGAAATTACGTCGCGGCGCAGTTACAGCCCGGGGTTTACAAAGTCCGCGCGGAAGCAAAGGGTTTCAAAACGGTGGAGCGCCCAAACATCGTCGTGGAAGTCGCGCAAGACGTGCGCGTTGACATCTCGCTCCCGACCGGACAGGTTTCTGAAACGGTGGTCGTGACGGACGAGGTTCCGCTGGTCAACACCACCTCCTCGACCTTGGGTGGCACGCTGAGCAACGCAGAGATCAACGACCTCCCGTTGAACGGCCGCAACTACGAGAACCTTTTGCAGTTGCGTCCCGGAGTAGAGCGCTATCCCGGCGGCGGATTCTCGACGACCAGCACGAACGGACTGCGCGCGGAAGACAACGCCTACTTTGTCGAGGGCTTATTCAACAGCGAGCCCTACTCCGGCCAGGCCATCATCAACGGTGCCGGTATCGCGGGCGATTCGGCGACGATTCTGCCGATCGACTCGATCCAGGAATTTAACGTCGAAGAACTGGCGCCGGCCGAATTCGGGTGGAAGCCCGGGGCGGTGGTGAACGTCGGTCTCAAGTCCGGGACCAACCAGATTCACGGCACCGCGTTCGCCTTTGGCCGAGACGGTGTAATGGACGCGCGCAACTTCTTCAATACCGTGCCCAACACCAAGCTCGATAGAGCGCTGGAACAATACGGCGGCAGCGTCGGCGGCCCGATTGTCAAAGACAAAGTCTTCTTCTTTGGAGCGTACGAGGGACAGATTTATGACGTGGGCAACTCCTTCGGGGGCGTCACCAGCCCGTCGATGGTTTCCATGCCGGGGAATGGAACCTGCCTGTACGGAGGTCTGGGCGACTGCGCCGACAGCATTCCCGACGTAATAGCGGATCTCACATCGCCGACAGCGATCGCAAAGGGGATCGCGGTAAGTCCCGCCAGCTTGAATATCGCCGGGTGCGCGCTCTCCGGTGGTACCGTTACGTGCAACGGGACCGGCTTCCCCACCAACAACAATCCAGACATCAACATCCCGAACGGATTCTCCAACGACGTCAAAGTTTACAACGTTGTCGGTAAAGTTGATTTCAACGTCAACCAGAGTAACCGCATCAGCGGGATGTACTTCTTTGGGAATAATTCGGGGACGGTCGAAGACTTTCCGGAGTATCAATCGAAGTGGCGATCGGACATTCACACCCGCGCCCAGGTGGCGGGCGGAAGCTGGGCGTGGAATCCCAATCCCCATTGGGTGAACGAATTACGCGTTGGATATAACCGCCTGTACCAACCGACATTGCCCGGGGATCTCAACACCCCTGCATCCAGCTACGGGCTTGTCACTGGCGTCTCCGGGCCATTCACAGGTGGACTGCCCCGCATAGGGTTTGGCGGGTACTTCTTTCCCGGACTGGGTGGTTTCAAGTGGCCAAAGTTCCAGGGGCCAGACTCCATCACCCAGTTCATCGACCACGTTTCCCGCACCGCCGGCACAAACTCCATGAAGTTCGGCGGTGAGTTGCATCGCCAGGACGTTAGGAACGCAGCCTACGGGAATGCTCGAGGTAGCATAACTTTCCTGGGCTCAGTGTTGGACGGCGCCAATTCCACACCGCTCGAGGACTTCTTTGCCGGCTTGCCGTTTAAGTCAACGTTGGAGGTAGGAAATCCGACGCTGCAACTCCATAATTGGGCCTATAGCTTGTTCTTCCAGGATGACTGGCGCGCCACCAAGAATCTGACTGTGAACTTCGGTGTGCGATACGAGTTCAGCGGTGTTCCCCAGGAAGCTCACAACCTGCTGGGTAACTTCGATCCGAACTCGACCTACGGATTAGTGCAGGTGAAAACGGGCACTGGCCAGATCTCAAGTCTCTACAATCCCGATCACAAGAACTTCGCGCCGCGCTTCGGATTTGCCTGGGATACCAACGGCAAGGGATCAACCGTGATCCGTGGCGGCGCCGGTCTGGTTTACGAGACCGTGAACTGGCAGTCGTTCATCGCCTTCAACAACGCCTTTGGCCCCGGCAGTGTTCCTACGGCGGACATCGTACCCGGCGGCACGATCACGACCGGAAACGTCACCACCAAGAATTTCTTGTCCTTCGCTAATCCGGGGACGACCTGGGACAACACACCGGTTAACAACGCCACGATCGACTGCAACGCCAGTCCCTGCCCCATCATGAGTGTGGACCGCAATCTGACCACACCGCGCGTCTGGAACTGGACTCTCAGTCTGCAACACGCGTTTACCCCGAACCTTACCTTGGAGATGGCCTACGTCGGCAACCACGGTGGAAGATTAACTGGCATTCGCGATATTAACCAGCCGCCAGTAGGATCGGGATGGCCAGCTGCGAACATCGCCACTTGCAACGCCAATCTCGTACCAAATCCGACTCCAGGCGGGCCACCCGTTTACGACGTCAATAACAACCCTGCGTGCCAAGTCGCCGCCGAGGTGGGTCCGTTCACCCAGTTCCCATATCTAAGTAACATCTTCAACATGGCCAATGTCTATCGCTCCAATTACAACGGCCTGCAAGCGACTCTCAACTCCAGAAACTTCCATGGCCTGAGCATGGTGGCCGGCTACACCTACTCGCACTCTCTCGATAACGTGGGCGCAAACTGGGATTTCGGTTACGGATCGGGACTGCCGCAGAACGCTTATAACCCGGGTGCCGAATACGCCAACAGCGATTTCGATGTCCGGCATCGCCTTACGGTTTCGCTCACCTACGCTATCCCCGGCAAGAAGGGGTACGCACAGACCCTGGAAGGTTGGGAACTCAACTCCATCATCACCTTGCAAAGTCCGCAACACTGGGGGGCGATGGACGAGGGAACCGATGCGGCCGGCATTGGTCCGTTGCCCGTCAGTCCTCCAGCCAACAGCCCCATCCGATGGAATTTCTATGGAAAGCCTGACGACTTCAAGTCGAACTCGGCAGGCATTCCATTCTTCCCCGGACAAAATGCTCCATCCGCCCCGACTAGTAACTCGGCCTGCAACGCAAAAGCTCTCGCACTCGACGGAGGGTCTCCTGGTGCAGCAACTGAATCCTTGGCCTTCTTCGGCTGCTACGCGAATGGCAATTCCATCATGATTCCTCCATCACTGGGAACCTTCGGCACCATGGGGCGCAATATTTTCCCGGATACCGGTTTCCGCAATGTGGACTTCTCGCTGGCGAAGAACTGGCATTTCGGCGATCGCCTCCGCGCCCAGTTCCGCGCGGAGTTCTTTAACATCTTTAACCATCCCAACTTCGCTAATCCTTATGGCGGCCAAAATGGTTTCGGCTTCAATGATCCTTCCGTGGGTGGCTTCGGCTGTGGCTGTGCCACTCCCGACGTGGCCGCCGCCAACCCGGCCGTGGGTTCTGGAGGCCCGCGCTCGGTCCAACTCGGTCTGAAGCTGATTTTCTAGCAAGCTACGTTTCCCCTACGACGGGGCCGGACGATCCTCCGGCCCTGTCTCTTTCACCTGGAGGAAATCATCCTGTGTCAAAACCGTTAGAGCATCACGATACAGCCGCTTCACGAATCGGAACGTTCGCACTAGCGCTGGCGTTCCCCCTGTTGCTGAGCATCCCCTCCTTCTCGCAGCAACGCGCCGAGCGGACCATTGACGAGATCAAGACAGAAGCCGTTCACCGCGCCGAAGTGGGACAGTATCCGCTGATTGGGCTCGACCCCGGCGACGTCAAGGAAGCCTTCACCTCCATCCACACTCGCGATAAAGACGAGTGGGCCGCGGGCTTTATGAGAGTGGCCGATCGCTACATGAATGAAGCCAAGTCGCTGGAGAAAACCGACCCGGCGAAAGCGAATGCCGACTACATCCGCGCCTGGCGGCTTTATTCTTTCGGACGCTGGCCCATCCCCGCCTCTCCCGGCAAGCAGCGCTCGTACGAAAAAGCCATCGCGGCTTTCCTGGCGCACGCGCGCTTCTGGGATCCACCGCTCGAGATCGTGAGAATTCCTTTCGAAGGAAAGGAAATCATCGGCTATCTCCGCCTGCCGAAGAATGCGAACGGGCCCGTGCCGCTGGTGCTGGCCGTGAATGGACTGGACAGCCGCAAGGAAGATTTGGCGGAGAGCTTCAGCGCGATCCTGCCGTTCGGCGTCGGATATCTGGCCGTCGATGGTCCGGGCACCGGACAGAATCCGATCAAAGTCAGCGAGAATGCGGAACGCATGCTCTCGCGCGTGCTCGACTACATTGCGACGCGGCCCGAGATCGACAAAAACCGCGTGGCCATACACGGCGTAAGTTGGGGTGCGTATTGGGCCACCAAGATGGCCATCGGAGAGCATGCCCGCTTGCGCGGAGCGAGCGCCCAGTCACCGCCCACGGATAAGTTCTTTCAGAAAGACTTTCTGATGAATTCCTTGATCGGTAACCGCGAATATCTCTTCGATCAGGTCCCGGCGCTGATGGCTATTTTCGACAACGTGAAGACCGTCGATGAAATGGCGGAAGTCTTGCCGAAGATGTCGCTGGTCAAACAAGGGCTGCTTGGCAAGCCGATGGCGCCCATGCTCATTCTTGCCGGAGTGCTCGATACCCAGGTACCGATCGACGACATTTATCTGCTCCTCGACAAAGGCGACGTGCCGAAAACAGCGTGGATCAACCCGCAGGGCGGGCACCTCGGGCGGCAGGTCGGAGTGTGGCCCGATCCGCGCATCTTCAAAGAAGTGATCATTCCTTGGCTGGTGCGCACGCTGGAAGCTGAGCCCGCGAAGGCGAGTCATTAACTCCGTGTCACTTTAAGCCTTCCGCGCAGAGTTTGGGGTTAGACCCCTCCGGCTTTGCCTGGTAATTCGGCCAGAAAGCCCCGTTCTTGGGCAAAAGGCGAGCGTTTTTGGTGTTTTTGGGCAAACCGGCCATTGCTCAGGTTGGTAGTGGTGTCATAGCGTGGATACCGTCTTTGAGAAATAGGCCACTCGTGATGACGTGGCTCTTCTCTAGAAGGGTAACCACGAAGAGCAAAGGGCTAAGCTACAACTGGGGCGCGTGGGTATCGCTTTGCGAGTTTTTGAAACGCAAGGGAATCAGCACCGCCGAGTTTGCTGGCTCGAACGATGGGTCCCGAATAAAGGCGCAGACGTGCAGCCTGGTTGTAAGTGTCAGAGCAAACACACGGTTGACAGATTGAAGCCGCAGGCAGCCCGACTTCGCCGACGCTTGACGAGTAAATTCTCAGGCGGTCAGTGTTCGATCCTTCGTCCGGGGCGGATTACTGCCGGTTAGCCCGTCACTCGGGACATTCGCCGGGCTAAGCCCGCTACCGGATCACGACAGCAGGCCGTGCTCGCGCAGTTTCCGGTACAAATTCCGCTCGCTGATTCCGAGAATTCTGGCCGCGTTTCCGCGGTGACCCTTGCTGGCTTCGATCGCCAATCGGATGTGCGTGAGCTCCGCTTCTTCGAGCGTCGGCAGCGGGGTGCCCTGCGCAAAGGGACTGGCCGGCGGAGCAGGCTTCGAATTCCGCAAGGCGGCGGGGAGGTGCTCCGGCAGAACAATAGATCCCTCACAGAGCACCAGGGCCGCTTCGACTACGTGCAGGAGTTCGCGCACGTTCCCAGGCCAGTTGTGCCGTCGCAGGAGTTGCAGGGCCTCTTCGCCGATCTGTTTGCTGGAGCCGAAGCGCTCGTTGAGGACGGTTACGAAGTGTTGTGCCAGCAGATCCACGTCCGCTCCTCGGGCGCGCAGGGGCGGCACCTCCACTGTGATCGTACTCAGGCGGTAAAACAGATCCTCGCGGAAAAGGCCCTGCCGCACCATGGCGGGCACATCGCGATTGGTCGCGGTCAGAATCCGGACATCCACTTGAATTTCCCTGGTGCTGCCGACATGGCGGAACGTGGAGGTATCGAGGACGCGCAGCAGCTTAGTCTGGGTGGCTGGGCTCACCTCTCCGATCTCATCGAGGAAGATGGTTCCGCTGTTTGCGACTTCGAACAATCCGGGTTTGGCGCGGTCTGCTCCGGTAAATGCGCCACGCTCGTGGCCGAACAGTTCGCTCTGCAGCAGGCTTTCCTGCAGCGCGGCACACTCGACCACCACGAACGGTCGCGACCGGCGGGAACTGCGAGCGTGAATCAGCTTGGCCACCCATTCCTTTCCCGCGCCCGTCTCGCCCGTTATGAGCACGGTCGAATCGCTGGGGGCCACCCGATCGATCAGATTCAGCAGGCGGCGGAATTCCTGGCTGTCGCCGATGAAAGAATTGCCGAGATGCGGGGGAGTCAGAACCCGCTCGAGGAGATTAGCTCGCTGGCGTAGTGCTCGCCGTTCAAGCGCCCTTTGAATGCGAATTTGGAGTTCATCCAGCGGGCAAGGCTTCACCACGTAATCGAAGGCGCCGATACGGATCGATTCGATGGCGGTATCGATGGAACCGTGCCCGGTCAACATGATGACCTCGGTTGCGGGCGTAGCGGCCTGGATGGCCTTCAGGGTTTCGATCCCGTCCATCGCGGGCAAGTGCAGGTCGAGCAGAACGACTTCGGGTTCCGCGGCGGCGACTCGCTGGATCGCCTCCTCCCCCGATCCCACCGCGTCCACTTCGTACCCGAGACGACTCAGTTCGCCGGCCATCACCTGGCGGAATGCGGTATCGTCATCGACCAGAAGGAGCGAGGGGAGCTTCATTGTCCGTCCTTCGGTTGCGGTCGCGGACCGGAATCGATTGCCGGGATCACGACCTCGAATATAGACCCTTTGCCAGGCATACTCTCGACCACGATGTTGCCTCCCCAGCTGCGAACCGCGTTCAGCGACAGGAACAGACCGAGGCCGTTGCCGCCCTGGCGCAGGCTGAAAAAGGGCTCGAAGATTTTTTGACGGTATTCCGGGGCAATACCGCATCCTTCATCGGTGACGCGAATGCGCACCGCATCGCCGCCTTCAGCGGCAACCACGACCTTGCCGCCCGGCTTCGATGCTTGAATTGCGTTGAGCAGAAGATTAACCAGGAGGTTTTGCAGTTCGGCCTCGTCGGCCCGGACGTGCAGGGTAGTTGCGGACGGCCGCACTGCGACCTCCACGGAACTGGCGCGGGCTGTGGGATCGACCAGCCTCTGAGCGCCAGCGATGGCCGCATCGAGATCGACGATATCTCCGGCATGCGGCTGTCCGCGCGACAGGCGCAGGAAGTGCTGGGTGATACCGCGGCAGCGCAGGATCTGTTCGCGCGCGACGGTCGCTTTTTCGCGGATTCTGGCTTGATCCATTGGCTCGTCGTGCCCGGCGGGAGTTTCGCGGAGGATTCCCTCTATACACATCAGGGTCGTTGCCAGAGGGGTATTCATCTCGTGCGAAAACCCGGAGGCCAGGACTCCGACCGACGCCAGGCGGTGGGACTCGGCCAGCTTCGCCTCAGCCGCTCGCCGCTCGGAGATGTCGCGCCAGACCTCCACGACTTGAACCAGCCTCCCTTGGTCGTCCAGAATCGGGGAAGCGTGGATCTCTTCCCAAGCCACCGTGTCGTTGCCTGTTTTGCGCTCACAGATCCGGACCTGGCGGGCACCCGACCGCAAACAGACAAGGGTGGGGCAGTCGGACAGGTTGCACGGCCCCGGTTCAAGTTCATAGCAGCAGCAGCCCAGAACCTGTTCGCGGGAGACGGCGGCTCGCTGCAGAAAGGCGTCGTTGGCGGCCATAATCTTTCGTTCCGGGTCGAGGACCACAATCCCGTCATCAATACTGTTGATCACCGTTTCCAGCCGCTCCCGCTGGGTACGCACTTCCCCGACCAGGCCTGACACCGAGTCGGCCATGGCATTGAACTCCTGTGCCATCCAAGCCAGGGTATCCGAGCCTTCCGCGGGCACGCGCCGTCCGAGATCGCCTTGGGAAATCAGGCGCGCCGTGGTTTCAAAACGCTTCAAGCGGCGCAAGACCGACACCCGGATCACCAGCGCAATCGCCCCCACGATGACGAAGGTCAAGGCGCCGGTACCAGCTACCATCCAGCGCAGGTCCCGTGTCATCGCGGCGCGCACCTCTCCGGCGTTGTAGTCCAGAATCAGGATGCCATTGATTTTCTGATTGGGATCGTGGCAGCGGTAGCACTGCTCGCGATTGCGAATCGGCACCACAGTTCTCAGAATCGTTCCACCCCGGGTCTCGATCACGCGGCTCGATCCCCGGCGTTCCGGCGGATCGCGGTGGCAGGCCTGGCAGGTCGGAGATGCAATGCTGAAATCATTCCCCACGGTTCCCGGCTTACTGGAGTAGCGTTCCACGCCATTGCGGTCCAGCACTACGAGTTGTTCGACCCGCGACTGTTTACCGAAGCTCTCGACCATTTGCGCGATCAGAGTGCGGTCATTCCCCACCATCTGGTGCTCGAGCGCGGTTCGGATCAACTCACCTTCGGCCAGCGCGCTGCTGTGGGCGGTTTCGAGAAGACTTTGAAAATGACGGACGGAAAAGACGTAGGCGGCGGCGGTGCAGGCCACAACCACCGCTGCGGTGACACCGAGCGCGAGGCCAACCGTCATGCTGGCAAAACGCAGCTTCATCATGATGGCAAGAGATGGCGGGATGATGGCACACGTGGGAACAGCCGTCAACGACTGACGAATCGTCAGGTCCGACCTGACATTGTGGCAGTCCGCTGGTTCCGTACATTCCACCTCGAATGAAAAAGAAAGGAGTTAGGCCTCGGCCAACATTGGCATAGCACGTGCGATAAGAAATGTTGCAGGAGGGTTTCGCCATGGAAATGCTCTTGATGGGATTGTGCATGAGCGTATTTGGGCTGGGAATCGCGGCGCTTGCGTTTGGAGCGGCCACGCGTTCGCAGTCATCGGATTCCAATTCCAACTCCAAAGTGCAGCCCCAGCTTCCACTGGTCCAAGCGGTTGCTCCCGCCCACTTTTTCTCGAACCGTGTCGTTGTACCGCCAGTCGTCTCGCCCCAGCAGGTGCCCATCGAGGTCCTGCTGCTGCAAATTGAAAATCATGTTCGGATGGAACAAGCGGCCGCGGAGATGTTCCTGGCGTACCCCTCGCAGACCCGGTTGCACAGCAAGACCACTTCGCCGTTTGTGAACTGAGAGAGTAGCTCATGACGCATGAACTGCTGAACGGCCTCACGTCGGCCGAGGCCAAGCAGGTTCTGGGACTGGGCACCAGGCTGATCGTTCCCGCCGGAACCAAACTGTTCGGGCTGGGAGACCCAGCCGATCGCCTGTTCCTGACCGAACGCGGCCGCATCCGGCTTACCCTGCCCATGCAGGTCCGCGGCCGGGAAGAAGATGTTTTCGTGGAAGAAAGGTCTCCTGGTCAGACCGTGGGCTGGTCGGCCCTGATTCCGCCCTATCGGTTCACCCTTACCGCCACCGCGGCGCTGCTCGAAGCGGAAGTGATCGCCTTGCCGCGGGACGGGTTGAGCGGGTATTTTGCCGCGAATCCGGCGGCTGGGTACAAAATCGCTCTGAATCTGGCAGTCGTCATTGGACATCGTCTGCAATTGTTCCAGACCATGTGGGTGCGCGAGATGCAGCGTACCGTGGAATTGCGTTCGGTTTGACCTGGTGAATCCGCCCATGATCAATGACGTTCCGGATGCTGAGTGGTTCCTGCCGCAGGAGGCGCAGTGAATGACCGCTGATCAACTTTCCCAACCCGAACCTACGCGTCGCCGCGTGATTGGAATCTTCCTCGGCGGCGGCCTACTCGCCTCTTTTGCTTCTTTCCTCTATCCTGTGCTGCGCTATCTTGTTCCTCCAGCCGTGGCAGATCTCGGCGGGGACGAGATCGTCGCCGCCAAGCTCAACGAACTGAAGCCGAACAGCGGAAAGATTTTCCGGTTTGGTAATCGCCCGGGCCTGCTGATCCGCACGGCCAGCGGAGAGTACCGCGCCATGTCCGCAACCTGCACGCATTTGTCTTGCACGGTGCAGTATCGCGACGATCTGCGTCAAGTCTGGTGTGCCTGCCACAACGGTAAGTACGACCTCAACGGCCGAAATATTTCGGGCCCTCCGCCGCGTCCGCTGGAAGGCTTTGAGGTGCAGGTGCGAGGGGACGAGATCTTCGTAAGGCGCCGGCGGGAGGCTTAATAAAATAAGATGAGTCCCCTAGGCAACGTGCGCAGCTGGCTTGACCAGCGATTCGGCTGGGATGACCTGATCGCCCCATTGCGGAAGAAAACTGTTCCTCTCCACCGGCTCTCCTATTGGTACTTCCTCGGGGGCATCACTCTCTTCTTGTTCGTCATCCAGGTGCTGACCGGAATCCTGTTGCTTCTGTATTACCGGCCGGGAGCGAACGAAGCCTTCGAGAGCGTGCAGTACATCATGACCCGTGTGCAGTTTGGCTGGCTGATTCGGTCGATCCACTCCTGGTCGGCTAACTTAATGATCTTTACCGCGTTCGCGCACATGTTCAGCGTGCTGTTTCTCAAGGCCTACCGCAAACCCAGGGAGCTGACATGGGTCAGCGGCGTGCTTCTTCTATTTCTGGTCATGGGCTTTGGGTTCAGCGGGTATCTGCTGCCCTGGAACACGCTGGCCTTCTTCGCCACCAAGGTCGGCACCGAGATAACTGGTCAAGTTCCGATCGTCGGTAAGCCCATGATGATCTTTCTCCGAGGTGGAGAAGATGTGACGGGAGCCACGCTGACGAGGTTCTTTGGATTCCATGTCGCCGTGCTTCCCGGAATTGCAACCGTGCTGCTCCTGCTGCACCTGTTACTGGTGCAACGTCTTGGCATCAGCATTCCCCCGAAACTGGAAGCGCATTGGATCGCGAATCCGTCGGCCAAGCGCGAAATGAAGTTCTTGCCTAACTTCTTGCTGCGGGAATTGATGGCTTGGTACGTCGCTCTGGGAGCGCTGGGCGCGTTGGCAGCAGTCTTCCCGTGGAACCTCGGCGTCAAGGCAGATCCTTTTGTGTCTGCCCCAGCGGGAATCAAGCCCGAGTGGTACTTCCTCTTCATGTTTCAAACGCTGAAGCTCATCCCGTCCAAAGTGTGGTTCATCGACGGCGAGATTCTCGGAGTACTGGCTTTCGGCCTGGTCGGCTTGCTGTGGATTCTGCTGCCTTTTTTCGAGAGTGATCAACCCTCACGCACGAAACGGTGGATCACTGGACTTTCAGTCGTTGCACTCACGTATATCGCGGGTATGAGCGTTTATGGCCTTCTGGCGAAATAAGTTCCGACCGGTACGCGCAGCCCATGTCGTGTTGGCCGGCTTCGTCGTCCTCGCAGCGTGCCTGGGTTGTGGACAAAGTTATGGGCAAACCACAAACTCCTGCCTGGATTGTCACGCCGCCTTGCCTGATCCCCTGGGAGTGAGCCAGGAGAAGTTCAGCCAGGACATCCACGCACAAAAGGGTTTGACTTGCGCCAGTTGCCACGGCGGCGACCCCACCAGCGACGATCCAGATAAAGCCATGAGCCGAAAGGCGGGCTGGAAAGGCAAGATCGAGCGCAAGCAGATCCCACAGTTGTGCGGAAGTTGCCATTCGGATCCCGCCTATATTCGGCAGTTCAACCCCAGCCTGCGCACGGACCAGTTGGGCCAGTACCGCACCAGTGTGCACGGCAAGCGCTTCGCGGCTGGAGACACGAAGGTTGCCGTGTGCACGGATTGTCATAGTGTCCACGATCTAAGGGCGCCGAGCGATCCCCGTTCCACGGTGAACCCGGTCAACGTGGCCAATACGTGCTCTCGCTGCCACGCCGACGCAAGCTATATGAAGGGATATTCCATTCCCACGGATCAGTTCGCAAAGTACAGCAAAAGCGTGCACCACGACGCGCTCGCGTTGCGAGGCGATCTAAGCGCGCCAACCTGTACAACGTGTCATGGAAACCATGGCGCGGCGCCCCCAGGAGTAGACAAGGTCCAGAACGTGTGCTCGAACTGTCATGCTTTCCAGGCCCAGATGTACGAGAAAAGTACGCACAAGAGGGCCTTTGAAGCGGCATCTCTTCCAGGATGCGTCGTTTGCCATAGCAATCATGGCATCCGTCATCCGACGGACGCGTATCTTGGCACGGGTCCCGACGCCGTCTGCATGCGATGCCATACCCCAGGCGACCGCTGTGACCAAGCCAGGGCAGGACTAGAGAGTGGCTTGAGTCGATTGGACGAGGCCGTCAAGAGTGCCGACCAGGTCCTCCGTGTTGCCGAGTCTTCTGGCATGGAAGTGAGCGAGGCACGGCTGGGACAGGATCAGGCACGGGATTCGCTGACCAAGGCGCGAGTCACGATTCATAGCTTCCGGACGGACCTGGTGGATCAGGACATACAATCCGGCCTGAAAATCGCCGCCAAGAACCTGCAAGCTGGGAACGAAGCCATGGTTGAGCGCAACCAGCGCCGTCTCGGGCTCGGAATTTCACTCATCGCGATCGGGATCGTGTTAGCTGGGCTTCGGTTGTACATCAAGAAGATAGAAAGCTAGACCTTGAAATGGGAGGGAGTTGTCTGTGGAATCCCCGGACTGTCTTGGCTCAGCGTGAAATGGAGAAGGGTCGTTCTCCGTTAGTGTAAGATTCCGCCCCTTCGGGGCGGGGATTTTCAAGGCATGGGGTCTATCGTCCGATGACTTTTTCTGTTGTGTGAACAGCGCGAGAGGGTTGAGCTCGCGCGCTGCCCGCATCGGCTCGATGAGCCCCGCCAAGTTATCCCTCAGCATGGTTGCGTCCCCGCAGAGCCCGCTTCCGTTTCACTTGGCGAAGTCATTTTAGCTGTATTGCAGAACCGCGCAAACTCTCAACGTCCCGGGCCTCAAAACCACTCAGTTCCGCCGCTCGAAGGGTGGTACTGATCGGGACCATCTCGCCATCGGGAAACACGTAGCGGTCGCTGAAAGACGGACCCCGCCGGTGGTAGGTGGCGGAATATGCAATCCCGTGGTTCAGAAATACTCCGCCCGGCCGCAATAGCTCGTACGCTCGGGCGAAGTATTCCGGCAGGACTGCCTCTCCCACGTGCTCAAACATCCCCACACTGACAATCTTGTCGGACTTATTAGTAAAGTATTTAGGAATCAATAAGTTAGCTCGGATTTCTGGTTGGTTTTTGCGGTCGTTTCCCGCTAGGTCTTTGAGAAATAAATACTTTAGTGGCCATGAGGTAGGGTCTTTTTCGCGAGATTCCAGCACTCCCGTGCGATCATCCAGTCTTCCTGTGCGTGAATCACGAAGGCACGGACGGTCGCATCCTGCATTGAGATGTCCACGTCGTTGTCCGAGGGTGATGGCGCGTTCTTTCCCGGATCGAGCCGCACTCCCAGGAACGCGAAATTGTCACACGCCGCGGCGCGAACATCGGGTGAGTTTTCGCCGACTCCGGCGGTGAATATGAGAGCATCCACTCCGCCCAACACCGAAATCAAGGCGCCGATCCCCTGTCGCAGACGATGAACATAGATATCGAACGCCAGTTTCGCGCGTTGGTGACCGCTCTTGCTGGCGGCTAGAATCTGCCGCATATCCCCGGAAATTCCCGATACGCCGAGCAAGCCCGACTTCTGATTCAGAACTTCATCCAGTTGTTCGGCCGAGACCTGTCTTTGTCGCATGAGATAAGTGAGAATGCCAGGGTCTACGGAGCCGGAGCGGGTGCCCATCATCAGACCCTCCAGCGGGGTAAAACCCATGGTCGTATCTACGCTTCGACCTTCGCGAATCGCCGCCAACGAACAGCCGTTGCCCAGGTGGCAGGTCACGAGTTTCAGGGAATTCAAGTCCTTGTCCAGCAGATGGGCGGCGCGTTGGGCGCAATATTGATGATTGATCCCGTGGAATCCGTAGCGGCGAATTCCCTGCTCGAACCATTCATAGGGACCAGGATAGGTGGCCGCCGATAAAGGCATGGCGCGATGAAACCCAGTGTCGAAGACCGCGACCTGCGGCACCGGGCCGAGCAGCTTCGCGGCGACCTCCATGCCTTCCAGTTCAGCGTGATTATGGAGGGGCGCAAACGCGGAGACGCCTTCGATCGCCGACTTGACTTCAGCCGTGACCATCGCGGGCTCGAAGTGTTGGGGACCACCGTGGACCACGCGGTGTCCGACAACGTCGATTTCGGACGGTCCGGAAATGGCTTGCGCTTCGCCGCTCCACAAGCCTTGGAGCAGGCGCTCGATGTCTTCCCGGCGAGAGCCGCCTGAGGTTACGTGTTTTTGCGAAACTCCGCGGGAAGTCTTGATCGAGTATTGCGCCTGATTATTGTGGTTGTCATGGGCCGAGGTCCACTCGATCTTCCCTTCCCAAACCGGAAGCGGCGGGTCGTCGGGGAGCGTATCCCCGAGGCTGTAGAGACAGCTCTTCTGGCTGCTGGAACCGGAGTTGAGAACAAGCACATTCATCAATAGGGCCAAGTCCAGTCGCGGATTTCCGGCATATCGTCGCCGCGTTCGCGGATGTATTGCTTATGCTCGACCAGTTTGTTGCGCAGTAATTGCTTGAAGTGGCCTCCTACTTTTTGCAGCCTGGGAACGCGGTCGACCACATCCCCGGCGAGGTGGAAGCGATCCAGATCATTCATTACCGTCATGTCGAACGGCGTGGTGGTCGTGCCCTCCTCTTTATAGCCCCGCACATGAAGATTGTCGTGATTATGCCGGCGATAGGTTAAGCGGTGAATCAACCAGGGGTAGCCGTGGTAGGCGAAGATGATCGGCCGATCCACCGTGAACATGGAATCGAAGTCAACGTCGGAGAGACCGTGCGGATGCTCGCTCGAAGGCTGAATGGTCATCAGATCGACAACGTTCACCACACGAATCTTGATGTCGGGAAAATGCTGCCGCAACAGATCGACCGCCGCCAAGGTTTCGAGCGTGGGGACGTCGCCGGCGCAGGCCATCACGACATCGGGTTCGGTGCCATTGTCCGTGCTCGCCCACTCCCAAATTCCGATTCCCGTCGTGCAATGTTCGATGGCCGACTCCATGTTTAGAAACTGCAGTGCGGGTTGCTTGCCGGCGACGATCACATTGACATAGTGGCGGCTCCGCAGACAATGATCGGCGACCGACAGCAGGCAATTCGCGTCGGGCGGAAGGTATACGCGAACGATGTCGGCCTTCTTATTCACTACATGATCGATGAAGCCGGGATCCTGATGCGTGAATCCGTTGTGGTCCTGGCGCCAGACATGGGAAGTTAGTAGGTAGTTGAGCGAGGCGATGGGACGCCGCCACTCAATCTCGCGGGTCACCTTCAGCCACTTGGCATGCTGGTTGAACATGGAGTCGACAATATGGATGAACGCCTCGTAGCAGGAGAAGAAGCCGTGCCGGCCGGTGAGCAAGTAGCCTTCGAGCCAACCCTGACACATGTGCTCACTGAGCATCTCCAGCACGCGGCCGTGCTGCGAGAGATGTTCGTCGACGGGGAGGATGGGCTCCATCCATTGTTTATCGGTGACCTCAAGAAGGGCGTCCAGCCGGTTCGAGGCCGTTTCATCCGGGCCGAAGACGCGGAAGTTCTTGGCATCCGCGTTCAGCTTCATCACGTCGCGCAGGAATCCGCCGAGCACCCGCGTCGCTTCCGCATTCTCGGTTCCGGGCTTCGGGACGCTAACCGCATAATTGCGGAAGTCGGGCATGACCAAATCGCGCAACAGCAAGCCGCCATTGGCATGCGGGTTCGCTCCCATCCGGCGATCGCCTTGGGGAGCGAGTTCGGCCAGTTCCGGAATCAATCTTCCCTTCGAGTCAAACAATTCCTCGGGACGATAACTTCTGAGCCAGTCTTCCAGAATCTTTACGTGTTCCGGCTTCGACTGCAGGTCGGCCACCGGCACTTGATGGGCGCGCCAGGTGCCCTCGATGGGTTTTCCGTCAACCACCTTTGGTCCCGTCCAACCCTTCGGGCTGCGCAAGATCAACATCGGCCACATGGGGCGATTCAAACTTCCGCCATGGCGCGCGCTGTTTTGACGAGCGGCGTCTTGAATCGATCGAATTTCGCCCACGATCGTGTCCAACGTTCCCGCCATGAGTTGGTGCATGGCTTCGGGCTCGTGTCCTTCAACAAAATACGGCTTCCAGCCATAGCCGGTGAAGAGATGGATCAGTTCCTCGTCATTCATCCGCGCCAGTACTGTCGGATTCGCGATCTTGTAGCCGTTGAGATGGAGAATCGGCAACACGGCTCCGTCGCCGGCCGGGCTCAAAAACTTGTTGCAGTGCCAACTGGTGGCTAGCGGCCCCGTTTCCGCTTCGCCGTCTCCCACTACGCAGCACGCGACGAGGTCGGGGTTGTCGAAGACGGCGCCGCAAGCGTGCACGATCGAATATCCCAGTTCTCCACCTTCGTGGATCGATCCCGGAGTTTCGGGCGCGGCGTGGCTCGGAATTCCTCCGGGGAAAGAAAATTGTTTAAACAGCTTTTTCATGCCCTCTTCGCTTTGAGGGATGTTGGGATACAACTCGCTGTAGGTGCCCTCCAGGTAGGTGTTCGCAACCATTCCGGGCCCGCCATGGCCAGGGCCGGCAAAATAGACGACATTCAGATCCAATTTCCTAATCAGGCGATTGAAGTGGGCATAGATGAAGTTCAGGCCGGGCGTCGTGCCGAAGTGTCCGAGCAGTCGCGGCTTGATGTGCTCGACCTTCAGGGGTTCGCGCAGAAGCGGATTTGCGTATAGATAAATCTGGCCGACCGAGAGATAGTTGGCGGCGCGCCAGTAGGCGTCAATCTTGCGCAGATCTTCGGGAGTAAGGGGCTGGACGTTGACGCGGTGTTGAGCGGGGGTCAATGTGGCTGAGGGAGTCATTGAATCCTGCCTTTCTTTTGGCTGTAGCTTCTATCTTAAGTTTCCTCGAGTCCCCTCGGCTAGCACCCGGAAAGACGTAGGACGACGGAAAGCGGTCCCACCGCTCCCTTGCGCTTGATAATATGGCTTGGTGGCCCTTCGTGATTCTCGTCACGGGCCACTGTACCGCTGGTCATGGCCGCGGAGAATGCGGGCATTGACACTGAATGTTTGGATTGAGGACGGGAGGACGTCATGTCGATGATGTTATATCGTCTCGTTCGGCTGATCGAGACCCGCTCCCAAGAGCTGGCCACTTCCCTTCTTGATAAAGTCCAGAATTCGCGGTTTACCCAAAACTACCGTGAGAACGTTCCCCCGGAAGAACTGAAAGAGCGGGTGTACGAGATCTACCGTCATTTGGGGGAATGGCTCATCGGGAAAGACAAACTCAACCTGGAACAACGCTACCTGCAGATCGGTTCGCGGCGGGCCAGCCAGCAGGTGCCCGTGAGCGAAGTGATTTGGGTGATCATTTTGACCAAGGGGAACCTGTGGGACTTCATCCGGAAAGAATCGGTTCTGGACCGCCCGTCGGAAATGCTTGGCGAAATGGAAATGCTGCAGTTGCTGGAACAGTTCTTTGATCGAGCCATTTACTATGCCGCGGTCGGCTACGAACTCGCGGAGCACAACCTTAAGGACTCGAGCGCACCGCTTGGCGACAAAAAGAGTCTTTAACGCAAAGTACGCTAAGGATTCGCGAAGGGCGGAAAGAATAAGGACGGACTAGCACAAAGTGCGCCACTACTTGCGAGGTCTGCGCGGACAAGAGTGTCCGCGCTACACGGTCAGGGCGGAACAGGATTCGGGCGGTTAGGAGCTGACCATATCTTCCAGGGCGGCTTTGTTGCGGATGATCAGGTTTGCGCCCTTGAATTGCACGAGTTGTTTCCTCTTAAACTGCGAGAGTAAGCGGCTGACGGTTTCCCGCGTCGTGCCAATGATCTCGGCGATTTCCTCATGCGTCAGCGTCAGCTTCACCTGCAGAGGATCCCCATTGCCCGCCGCATTGGACCATCCCAGCAGTAATTTTGCGAATCTCTCGGACGGAGAGTTGGTAAGTCCCAGGGTGCGGATTCCTTCATACGCGCTGTAGTAATTGCGGCTTAATTCCTCCGCCACTCGCAGAGCCACGACGCCATGCTCGCGCAAGAAGTGCATCAAGGCATCCCGGGTAATGAAATTTGCCTGGCCGGGCTCGATCATCTCGGCGGTCACTTCGTAAGGGCGATTGGAGATTGTGGCGCTGAGGCCCAGAACATCTCCCGGTTCGGAGATTCTGGTGATGACGGTCCTGCCCTCCGCCGACGAGGTTGAGAGCTTTGCCTTCCCGGCGCAGAGCACGAATACGCCGCGCGGTTGCTGTCCCTCGATAAACAGCATGGCGGATTTTGGGTAGACCGCGGTGGATTTGATCTCATTCAGCCTCTGCAGGGCGGCTTCCGGCAGATGGCAGAACAAATGTTCCTCACGCATCGGGCAGGCAAGACAGTTGTCGAGGATGTTCAGCCCGTAGGGCGCACGCATTCGCTACCGCTCTCCGCCAGAATTGTATCACCGATCACTCTGTGATCAGGATCACAAAAAACCGTGACTGCGAACATGGCCGGCGCAACCGACTGCGAGGAGACTCTAGACACCACGGGAGGCTTGGGGCGGCTGGACCGAGGGCGGGTTTCGATGGGCACCGCAACCGCTGCCGGTGCGACGCCGGGTCGAGGAGGACCATAACACCATGACTACTACTACTGAAGAAGGACTTCGGTTTCGAGTCATTGCCTGGTGGGCGTCTGGACGAACCGGCATTGCCAGATCCAGCTCCGCGCCCAATGCGATCCATTTCACCTCCCCGCCGGCGTTTGGCGGCCTGGAAGGCAGGTGGACACCTGAGGACTTGCTGTTATGCGCGGTCGCCAGTTGTTATACGACTACCTTTCGGGCACTGGCGGATAATTCGAAGCTGGCCTACACCGACCTGCAGGTGGAAGTGGAAAGTGCCATCGGCAAGGGGGACACCGGATATACTTTTGGGGAAGTGCTCATTCGTGCATATTTGATGATTCCGCGAGAAGAGGAACGGGAACGGGCCATCCGGCTCTTGCACAAGGCCAAGGATAAATGCCTGGTATCTCGCGCTCTCTCGGTGGAACAGACGTTTGAACCCCGTGTGCAGGTAGGGGAACAGCGAGCGGAACTCGGCCAACCGCTGCCCGTTTCCGGCAAAGAGGCCTATCGATGAAACCCGAGAGCATCACAATTCTCGCGCTGGCCAGAGTTGCCGCATGACGTTGATAAATTCCGCCGAGCCTGATCTCACCCGACGAGCGCCGAATACTGTAGAGAAACAGACGAATGCCGTGGGGAAACGGACACTCCCCGAGAGCTACGGCCTCGACACCATGTTCGCTCCCACTTCGGTGGCCGTCATCGGTGCGACCAGCCGTCCCGGCACGGTGGGGCGCACCGTTCTCGAAAACGTGCTGCGCGGCGGCTCGCAACGGAAAGTGTATGCCGTCAACGCGAAGCATCCGGAAGTGCTCGGGCTCAAGAGCTACAGCAGCATTCACGACGTCCCCCAACCGGTGGACTTGGCGGTCATTACCACTCCGGCAACGACGGTCCCGCAGATCGTTGGAGAGTGCGTGGATGCCGGCGTCAGCTCCGCAATCGTGATTTCCGCCGGATTCCGAGAGCGCGGCGCGGAAGGCGCGGCTCTCGAACGACAAATCCAAGAGCACCTGCGGCGCAGTTCCATGCGCCTGATCGGTCCCAACTGCCTGGGCATTATGAACCCGTCGGTCGGGTTGAATACCACATTTGTACAAGATCCACCCAAAGCCGGTAATGTTGCGTTCCTGAGCCAGAGTGGAGCGCTGCAGGTCGCGATCCTCGATTGGAGCGCGCGCGAACAAGTTGGCTTCAGCGCCATCGTTTCGACCGGTTCGATGCTGGATGTGGGTTGGGGTGATTTGCTCGAGTACTTTGGCGACGACCCGAATACCAAGAGCATTTTGATCTACATGGAGTCGGTGGGAAACGCCCGGAGGTTCTTGTCCGCCGCCCGTGAAGTCGCCCTCACGAAGCCGATTATCGTGATCAAAGCCGGCCGTTCGGAAGCGGCCTCGCGCGCGGCGTCATCGCACACCGGCGCACTCACGGGCAGCGACGAAGTGCTGGATGCAGCCTTCCACCGTTCCGGAGTTTTGCGCGTCCACAATATCGCCGACCTGTTCTATATGGCGGAAGTGCTCAGCAAGCAACCCCGCCCCAAGGGTCCGCGGCTTACCATCCTGACCAACGCCGGCGGTCCCGGCGTGTTGGCCACGGATTCCCTGGTGGCCAACGGAGGAGAACTGGCCGAGCTTTCCCCGGAGAGCCTGCAGCGCCTGAATGAGTTCCTTCCCGCCCATTGGAGTCATAGCAACCCTATTGATGTTCTCGCGGATACCGATTCGGAGCGCTTTGCTCGCGCCCTCGAAATCGCCTCGCGCGACTCGAACAGCGATGGACTCCTCGTCATCCTTGTGCCGCAAGCCATGGCCGACCCCTTGCTTGTGGCAGAAAGCCTGAAGCCTTATGCCAAAGGCCATAGCAAGCCGGTGCTCGCCAGTTGGATGGGAGGGAACAGCATTGCGGCCGGAGAAGCCGTTCTGAATGCGGCGGGCATTCCGACGTTTCCTTATCCGGACACCGCCGCGCGAGCTTTCACGCACATGTGGCGATACACCTGCAACCTGCGCGGACTGTACGAGACGCCTAGCCTGACCGACCAATCGGAGGTGGGAGTCGCAGCCCGCAATCAGGTCGAGCAAATCATTCAGCATGTGCGGAAGCAAGGCCGCGTTCTGCTCACGGAGCTGGAATCGAAGCAGTTGTTGTCGTTGTACGGCATCCCCACGGTTGCGACCCACGCTGCCGCCAGCGAGGACGAAGCGGTCACACTGGCGACGCGACTTGGCTTTCCGGTTGTGCTGAAAGTCCTTTCCGAAACCATCACGCACAAAACGGATGTTGGCGGCGTCCAACTGAACTTGCAGGATGAAGCGGCGGTCCGCTCCGCCTATCGCGCCATCGAGTCTTCGGTCGCGGAGAAAGCGGGCCCTGGGCAGTTCTCCGGCGTAACCGTGCAGCCGATGGTGAAGCCCGATGGCTACGAGTTAATCCTGGGCAGCAGCGTGGATCCGCAATTTGGGCCGGTCATCCTTTTCGGCTCTGGTGGCCAGTTGGTCGAGGTGTATCGCGATCGCGCCCTGGCCCTTCCTCCGCTGAACACGACTCTGGCGCAGCGGATGATGGAGCAGACGAAAATCTTCACCGCACTGAAGGGCGTCCGCGGACGCCCGCCGATCGACACAACGGCCCTGGCGAAGCTGCTAGTCCGCTTCAGTCAGTTGGTTCTCGAGCAACGCTGGATTGCGGAGATTGACATCAATCCCCTGCTCGCCTCACCGGAGCGCCTGCTGGCCCTCGATGCCCGAGTCGTGTTGCATGGGCCCGCCGTGACCCTCGACCAGTTGCCCAAGCCCGCCATCCGTCCCTACCCCTTGCAGTACGTCTCGCCCTGGACCATGAATGATGGGAACCAGGTCACCATCCGGCCGATCCGTCCCGAAGACGAACCGCTGATCGCTAAGTTTCACGAGACGCTCTCCGATCGCAGCGTCTATTTGCGCTACTTCTGCAGCCTCAGCTTGAGCCGGCGTGTGGCGCATGAGCGGCTCTTGCGCATCTGTTTCGGCGATTATGACCGCGAAATGGCGCTGGTCGCCGAACATACCGATCCCGGCACGGGGGAACGCCGGATCTTAGGCGTCGGGCGCATGAACAAGCTTCACGGCAAGAACGAAGCGGAAGTCGCAGCGCTGGTTTCCGATAAGTATCAAAAGCTGGGGTTGGGATATGAATTGCTGCGCCGGATCGTCCAGATTGCTCGAGATGAGAAGTTAAGCCTGGTGTCCGCGGAAATGTTACCGGACAACATGGGCATGCAGGCCGTCTTCAGGCGACTGGGCTTTCGCATTCGCGCGGATGAAGATCTAACGTCGCTGCGGGCCACCTTGGAACTCTGAAATCAGTTCTCGGTTCTCAGTATCCGGCAGTTCTGAGTGTCGATCCCCGCGCACTGAGAACTGGGAACTGTGAACTTTCGCTAAGAGCTGACAGCCAAAAGCGGATGTTTCTTCGTGACGTGGATCACAGGTCGCCGTGAGCCGCGTTCCCGACAAGACCGCTCCTTTGCGGCATCCTTAATAGACGACAAATCGACGACCATTCCAGCAGTGTGTGGGAATACGAGAAATTCAGAAGAGGACGTCATGAAACGTAAGTTTAAGACCATGGACGGCAACGAAGCCGTCGCCAATGTTGCTTACCGTCTCAACGAAGTCATCGCCATTTATCCCATCACGCCATCGTCCAACATGGGCGAATGGGCCGATCAATGGATGTCGGAAGATGTGCCCAACGTCTGGGGCACCATCCCCCATGTGATTGAAATGCAAAGCGAAGGCGGCGCCTCTGGGGCGGTTCACGGCGCGCTCCAGACCGGAGCCCTGGCCACGACCTTCACCGCGTCGCAAGGCCTGCTGCTGATGATCCCCAATATGAATAAGATCGCCGGCGAACTGACGGCGACGGTATTTCATGTCAGCGCGCGCACGGTGGCCACCCACGCTCTGTCGATTTTCGGCGACCACTCCGACGTGATGATGTGCCGCGCCACCGGATTCGCGCTGCTCGCGTCGAACTCCGTGCAGGAGGCGATGGACCTGGCGCTCATCGCCCATGCCGCCACGCTCGAAAGCCGCATCCCCTTCGTGCATTTTTTTGACGGCTTCCGCACTTCGCATGAAGTCAACAAAATCGAAATGCTCACCGAAGACGACATGCGCGCCCTCATCAATATGGATCGCGTCTTCGAGCACCGGCAGCGCGCGCTTTCTCCGGATCATCCCGTGCTGCGGGGCAGCGCGCAAAACCCCGACGTCTTCTTTCAGGCGCGCGAAGCCGGCAATCCTTATTACGATGCCTGCCCGGATAAGGTCCAAGCGGTCATGGACAAGTTCTCCCAGATTGTAGGCCGTTCCTATCACCTGTTCGACTACGTGGGCGCGCCCGATGCCGACCGCGTGATCGTCATGATGGGTTCGGGCGCCGACGCCGCCCACGAGACGGTGGACTATCTGAACAGCAAAGGCGAAAAGGTTGGCTTGCTCAAAGTCCGCCTCTACCGCCCGTTCTCCGTTAAGAGCTTCCTCGAGGCCCTGCCCGCAACCGTGCGCAAGATTGCCGTCCTCGATCGCACCAAGGAAGCCGGAGCCGGCAGAGAACCCCTCTATCTTGACGTGGTCAGCGCCCTGCAAGAAGGAATCAAGCTGGGCTACGGCAAGCTAAAGACCGCGCCGGAATCCGTCGGCGGACGCTACGGTCTCTCCTCGAAAGAGTTCACCGCCTCGATGGTCAAGGCCGTTTACGACAACCTGGCGGCGCCGAAGCCGAAAGACCACTTCACCGTCGGCATTCATGACGACGTGGGCCATACCAGCCTCGATTACGACCCGAATTTTTCCGTTGAGCCCGACAGCGTGGTGCGAGCCATGTTCTACGGCCTCGGCGCGGATGGCACCGTGGGCGCGAACAAGAACTCGATCAAGATCATCGGCGAAAACACCGACAACTACGGACAGGGCTACTTCGTCTACGACTCCAAGAAATCGGGCGCGATGACGGTTTCGCACCTGCGTTTCGGGCCGCAGCCGATCCGGTCGAGCTATCTGATCTCCAAAGCCAACTTCGTGGCCTGCCATCAATGGATTTTCCTCGAGCGCTACGACATGCTCAGCACCCTGGTTCCGGGCGGCGTTTTCCTGCTCAACAGTCCTTTTAACAAGGATGAGGTCTGGGGCCAGTTGCCGCGCGAAGTCCAGACCCAACTGATCGCCAAGAAGGCCCGCTTCTTCATCATTGACGCCTACCAGGTGGCGCGCGAAACCGGCATGGGTTCGCGCATGAACACCATTCTGCAAACCTGCTTCTTCGCCATCTCCAAGGTTCTGCCCCGCGATGAGGCCATCGAAGCCATTCGCGAGTCCATCCGCTACACCTATGGCCGCAAGGGCGACGAGATCGTGCAGCAGAACCTGCGCGCCGTGGAGGAAACTCTCGCGCACATGTTCGAAGTGGCCATTCCCGAGAAGGTAACCAGCCAAATCGAAATGCCCCCGGCGTTCGCTGCCGGGGCGCCTAAGTTTGAGCGCGATGTGCTCAGCGTGATTTACGCTGGCCACGGCGACGACCTCCCGGTGAGCGCGTTCCCCGTCGATGGAACCTTCCCCACCGGCACCGCCAAATGGGAAAAGCGCAACATTGCGCTCGAGATTCCCGTGTGGGATACAAAGCTCTGCATACAGTGCGGCAAGTGTGCCATGGTTTGCCCGCACGCCGTGCTCCGCATCAAGGTCTACGACGCCAAGCAGCTCGAAGGCGCGCCCGCAACCTTCAAGTCCACCGAGGTGCGCGACAAGGAATGGCAGGGCTTAAAGTACAGCATTCAGGTTGCACCCGAAGACTGTACTGGATGCGGCATTTGCGTCGATGTCTGTCCCGCCAAGAACAAGAGCGAAACACGCCTGAAAGCGATCAATATGGTGGCCCAGGCACCACTCCGCGTACCCGAGCGGGAGAACTGGGAATTCTTCCTCAAGATTCCCGAGTTCGATCGCCGAAAGATCAAAGTCTCGAATATCCGGCAGCAACAGGTACAAGAGCCGCTGTTCGAATTTTCAGGCGCTTGTTCCGGATGCGGCGAGACGCCCTATCTGAAGCTGTTAACCCAGCTCTTCGGAGATCGTTCCGTGGTCGCCAACGCCACCGGTTGTTCCTCGATCTACGGCGGGAACTTGCCGACTACGCCCTGGGCAAAGAATATCGAAGGCCGCGGACCGGCATGGTCGAATTCCCTGTTTGAAGACAACGCCGAGTTCGGCCTGGGATTCCGGCTCTCCATTGATAAGCAGACCGAATTCGCCCGTGAACTGGTGCGCCGCCTGTCTGGGGCCATCGGAGACGAACTCGCCATCGCTTTAGTGTCGCAGCCCCAAAAAGACGAGGCCGACATTTTCGAGCAGCGCCAGCGCGTCGAACTATTGAAAGAAAAACTGAAGGGTCTGAACTCTCCGGAAGCAAAGCAACTACTGTCAGTCGCCGACATGCTGGTCAAGAAGAGCGTTTGGATCGTAGGCGGCGACGGCTGGGCTTACGACATTGGTTACGGCGGCCTCGATCACGTGTTGGCGAGCGGACGCAACGTGAACCTGCTGGTGCTCGACACCGAGGTCTATTCCAACACTGGAGGCCAAGCCTCGAAAGCCACGCCGCGTGCGGCGGTGGCCAAGTTCGCCGCCGGAGGCAAGCCCGGGCCCAAGAAAGATCTGGGCCTGATGGCCATGAGTTACGGCAACGTCTACGTGGCCAGTGTTGCCATGGGCGCGAAAGACGAACACACGCTCAAGGCCTTCCTCGAAGCGGAAGCCTATGACGGCCCCAGCATCATCATTGCCTATTCGCACTGCATTGCGCACGGCATCGACATGACCACGGCTATGTCAGACCAGAAGGTCGCGGTCGATTCGGGCCAGTGGCTGCTCTATCGCTATAACCCGGAGCGCACTCTCGCTGGGCTGAATCCGTTGACCCTCGATTGCCGCACCCCCAGCCGCAAAGTCAAGGACTATCTGCTGCAGCAGACGCGTTTCAAGATGCTGCTCAAGAGCAAACCGGAAGACGCCAAGCGGCTGTGGCAGCAGGCGCAGCAAGATGCCGAAACGCGTTATCGCCTGTACGAATACATGGCGCAGCGTAAACCCGAGCCGGCCGAGGTTCCAGCCGCTCCCGGAGAAACGGAAAAGTAGCGAGTTGCTCTAAATAGCGACGCAGCAAATAAAAGAGGAAGATCATGGACCTAACCACGAAGTATCTCGGCATGAAGCTGCGGACGCCGCTGGTTGTCTCCGCATCCCCGCTCTCCCAGGAAATCAGCGGCATCCGCAAACTCGAAGATGCCGGCGCCTCCGCCGTCGTGCTCTATTCCCTGTTCGAGGAGCAACTGCACAAGGAGGCTCTCGATCTTGAGCTCCATCTCAACGCCGGTACCGAGAGCTTTGCCGAATCGCTCACCTACTTTCCCCATTCCAGCGAATTCCACACCGGGCCCGAAGGCTATCTCGATCACATTCGCAAGGCCAAAGCCGCGGTCGACATTCCGATCATTGCCAGCCTTAACGGCGCGACTCTGGGCGGTTGGACCAAGTTTGCCCGCCAGATCGAGCAAGCCGGAGCCGACGCCATCGAGTGCAATCTCTACTTCATTCCCACCAGCCTGGACCTCTCCGGCGCTGAGACGGAGAAGATTTATACCGATATTGTTCGGGAAGTAAAGGGCGCGGTGCACATCCCGGTGGCGGTCAAGCTGAGTCCATTTTTTAGCAACATGGCCCATATGGCCAAGCAGTTCGACCAGTTGGGCGCCGACGGCCTGGTGATGTTCAACCGTTTCTACCAGCCCGACATCGACCTGGAAGAATTGGAGATTATCCCCAATGTGCTGCTCAGCACCCCGCAGGCGTTAAGGCTACCGCTGACCTGGATCGGCATTCTTCATGGCCGTATCCAAGCGAGCATGGCGGCGACCAGCGGTGTGCATAGCGCCGAAGACGTCCTCAAGCTGCTCATGGTGGGCGCCGATGTCACCATGATGTGCTCGGCTCTGATCAGCAACGGAATCGGCCATCTAGGTCATGTCGAACAAGGCATGCAGGAGTGGATGCAGGTTCATGAATATGAGTCTGTGCAGCAGATGCAAGGCAGCATGAGCCAGCTCCGCTGCCCCGACCCCGGAGCTTTCGAACGCGCCCAATACATGCGGGCGGTCAAGGGCTTGCAGCACGTGCTGAAGGTATGATGAGAGGTGTCAGCTGTCAGCCATCAGCTATCAGTTTTCCACTTTCAGCCTTGGGCAACTGGTGGTGAAAGCCGATCTTTGACTTCAACTCACCTAGTCTTTCTCATCCTTCGCGAAGCGAAGGGCCTGCTGTTCGCGGCACTGTAAAAAAGCAGGCCCATCGCTTAGCTAAGTACGAGTCGTGTTTGCCAAAAGCCAAGCACCTAAAGCCAACAACTGAAAGCTGATAACTGACGGCTGATGGCTGAAATGTGATCTTACTCTCCCTCACCCGTGACGCATGTCACAGCCGTTGGCCCACGCATTCAGGACAATAAGCTGTAACGCAACCCGTGGGGAGACATGTTCAAGATACAACACGCGGAGTTCCTTGCGCCTGGCATCAAGCGGTTCGTCATCGAGGCGCCACGCATTGCACGCAAGCAAAAACCGGGGCAATTCGTAATCCTGAGGCTGTACGAGCAGGGCGAACGCATTCCGATCACCATCGAACACTCCGATCCCGAGTGCGGGACGATTCGCATCGTGGTGCAGTCGGCCGGCAAAACCACCAACCTGCTGAATTCGCTGAAGACCGGCGACAGCATTCTGGACGTGGTTGGCCCGTTGGGAAAGCCGTCGCACATCGAGAAGTTCGGCACCGTGGTGGTGATGGGCGGCGGCGTGGGCACGGCGATGGCCTATCCGACGGCGGCGGCGCTGAAGCGCGCCGGCAACCGCGTTATCTCCATTGTCGGCGCGCGCAACAAGGAGCTGGTCATTCTGGAGCGCGAACTGCGCGAGACGAGCGATGCGCTCATGATCACGACCGATGACGGGAGCTATGCCGACAAGGGCTTCGTTACCGACAAGCTGCGGCAGTTGATCGAAAACGGCACGCGCATCGACCTGGTGCTGGCCATTGGTCCTATCCCCATGATGAGGGCGGTGGCGGAGATGACGCGAAAAGAACACATCCGCACCATCGTCAGCCTGAATCCGATCATGATCGACGGCACCGGCATGTGCGGCGGCTGCCGCGTGCTGATCGACGGCAAGAGCGAGTTCGCCTGCGTCGACGGCCCCGAATTCGATGCCCACCGCGTGGATTTCGCGGTGCTGGTGCAGCGCAACTCGATGTATCGGACGGCCGAGCAGCAGTCCATGGAACTGTTCCAGCATGAGTGTCAAGCGCAGAAGCAGGCGCAGGTTGCAGGTCAGGAAAATGATCTCGTCGTAACGGGAGGAAAGAAGTGACGCCACCAGCCAAGACTTCCGCCAATCCCATTCCCATCAAAGAGCGGATGAAAGTCCCCCGACAGCACATGCTCGAGCAAGAGCCTCTGGTGCGCGCAACCAACTTCAAGGAAGTCAACCTCGGGTATTCCGAAGAACTGGCGCGCGCGGAGGCGCGGCGTTGTCTGGAGTGTGCCAAGCCGACTTGCATCGACAGTTGCCCGGTGAACGTGAAGGTGCCGGAGTTCGTGGAGTTGATCGTGAAAGGCGATTTCCTGGGGGCGGCCGCGAAAATCCGGGAAGACAACGTTTTGCCCGCGATTACCGGGCGCGTGTGCCCACAGGAAGATCACTGCGAGGGCAAATGCCTGATGGCGAAGAAAGTCGAGCCGCTGGGGATTGGATATCTGGAGCGCTTCGTCGCCGACTATGAACAACGCCACCTCGATATCAGCAACCTGCCTAAGGCGCCGCGGACGGGAAAGAAAGTCGCCATTGTGGGCAGCGGCCCCTCCGGCCTGACGGCGGCGGGCGATCTGGTGCAGAAGGGACACGAGGTGCACGTTTTCGAGGCATTGCACGAGATCGGCGGCGTGCTCGTGTATGGCATTCCAGAATTCCGCCTGCCGAAGGGGATCATCCGCCAGCAGGTCGATTACATGCGCGCGATGGGCGTCGAGTTTGAGACCGACGTAGTTGTGGGACGCACGGTCACCATCGACGAACTGATGCAAGAGGAAGGCTACGACGCGGTGTTTATCGGCACCGGCGCGGGGCTGCCGCAGTTTATGGGCATTCCCGGCGAACATCTGAATGGAGTCTATTCGGCGAACGAATTCTTGACGCGCATCAACCTGATGCATGCCTACGAGTTCCCCAGGTACGACGAGCCCATCGTGGATTTCCGCGGCAAGAATGTGGCCGTGATCGGTGGCGGCAACACGGCGCTGGATGCGATCCGCTCGGCGTTGCGGCTGGGAGCCGGGCATGCGTTCATTCTCTATCGCCGCAGCGAGGCCGAGATGCCAGCGCGCATCGAGGAAGTCAAGCACGCCCGACAGGAAGGCATCGAGTTCCAGGTGCTGGCCGCTCCGCTCGAGTTCCTCGACGACGGCAAGGGTTGGTTAGCCGGTGCCCGCTGCCAGAAGATGGCCCTGGGCGAACCGGATGCATCTGGCAGACGGCGTCCGGTTCCGATTCCGGGCTCCGAATACGAAATCCCTCTTGCCGTGGCGGTCATCGCGATCGGGACCAGTGCCAATCCGATTGTCCAGAGCACGACTCCGGGTTTGAATACGAATAAGCGGAATTACATCGAAGCCGACCCGACGACCCAGCGCACCTCACGAAAAGGGGTTTTCGCCGGTGGCGACATCGTGACCGGAAGTGCGACGGTGATTCTGGCCATGGGTGCTGGACGGCGCGCTGCGAAATCGATCCATGAGTATTTGACCATGCCGGGCACTTGGTAAGGGTTTGAGTGGCAAGAGTTTACGGATTAGGAACCTGATGTGACGCACCTCACCATGCCGGTTGCGCAAGGTCACGGCCCAAGCGGAGGAGAAGGTTTCCAATCAAGCGTGGTGGCGTGTGCGTGGGCCACAAGGCGAAGGGTTGCGCCTTGGGGGGTACGTCCGGTACGGACTTGGCGGGGTCTGGGCAATACGGACCCGAGGGCAAAAGCATGTCAATGTCGTGGGAACTTGATTACAAGAGCAAGTTGAAAACGGCGGATGAGGCACTACAGTGCGTGAAGTCGGGAATGACGGTTTACATTCAGCCTGGATGCGCCGAACCGGAAACTCTAGTCGAGGCACTGATGCGCCGAGGGCCCTTTGTCCAGGACGTGCAAGTGGTTCACATGTTAACCATGGGAGCGGCCCCTTATGTGGCGCCGGAGATGGCGGGGCACTTCCGGCATAACGCCGTGTTCATTGGCGCCAACGTGCGCGAGGCCATCAATGAAGGGCGGGCCGACTATACGCCCATCTACCTGAGTGAGATTGAAAACCTGTTCGAGAGCGGGGCCATGCCGCTGGATGTGGCCTTGCTGGAACTCTCTCCTCCCGACTCGCACGGCTTCTGCAGCTTCGGGGTGGGAGTGGATACGTCGTTGACGGCAGCCAAATGCGCGAAGTACGTGGTGGCGCAGATCAACGATCAAATGCCGCGCACTTACGGAGACAGCTTCATCCATGTGACCGATCTTGATGCGATGGTGAATTCCTCTCGTCCGTTGTGTCCCATGAAAGCGCCGCACATTACCGACTTGCACACGGCGATCGCCCGCAACGTCGCGGGCTTGATTGAGGACGGAGCGGTGCTGCAGACGGGCATCGGGGGAATCCCGGATGCCGTGCTGCCGATGCTCATGGATCGCAAGGATCTCGGGGTGCACAGCGAGTTGGTTTCCGATGGCGTGATTCCTTTGATCGAAGCGGGCGTGCTCACGGGTGCGCGCAAAAACTTCAAGCCGCGGAAGATTATCCTCGGATTTGCTCTGGGCTCAAAACATTTGTTTAGTTTTCTGGACAATAATCCGATTTTCGAATTCCACCCCACTTCCTACACCAACGATCCCGGATTCATTGCTCGCAACGACAACATGGTAGCGATCAACTCGGCGTTGCAGGTTGATCTCACCGGCCAGGTCTGTTCCGATTCGATTGGCAACCAGTTCTATAGCGGCATTGGCGGACAAGTGGACTTCATTCGCGGAGCCTCGCGTTCGAAGGGCGGCAAACCGATCATTGCCATCTCCTCGACGGCGAAGGATGGCGCGATTTCGCGAATTGTGCCCATGCTCAGCCCGGGCGCGGGAGTGGTGACTTCGCGCGGACTGATTCGTTACGTGGTCACCGAATTCGGGGTAGCGTATCTGCACGGCAAGACCATCCGGGAACGGGCGCAGGCGCTGATTGACATTGCCCACCCCAAGTTCCGGGAAGAGCTTTACGAATACTGCGAGAAATCCAGGTGGCTGCAACGGCCTTTGGTGGCGGCGGATGCCGGTTTCGAAATTCAGCCGGTGCACGGCCTTTAGCCGGGGAGTGCAGTGGCGGCCTGCAGACGGCAAAGAAGTGAACGACAGCGAGGTGAGGCATGGCAGTCCAAGCGCGCGGTAAGGTCACGATCGAAACCGAAGAGTGCAAGGGATGCGGACTCTGCGTGGAGTCCTGTCCCCCGAAGTGCCTGGAACTGACCGCTGCGTTGAACGTGTACGGGGCTCATCCCGTGCGCTACACCGGGCACGACTGCACGGGTTGCGGCATCTGCTTCTATTGCTGCCCGGAGCCGGGCGCGATTACCGTGTACCGCATCAAGGCGAAGGCTAAGGCGCTGGCGCCGGCGCAAGGAGGCGAACTTGCGGCAGCTTTGTAAAGGCAACGTAGCAGTGGTGAAGGCAGCGATTCTGGCCGGATGTCGCGCGTACTACGGATATCCCATCACTCCGGCCAGCGAAATCGCCGAGTCCGCCGCACTCTACTTCCCCCAGGTCGGCGGAACTTTTCTGCAAGCGGAGAGCGAAGTCGCCGCCATCAACATGGTATATGGGGCCGCCGCGGCCGGGATGCGCGTTATGAGTGGATCCTCCGGGCCCGGCCTCAGCCTCATGCAGGAAGGCATGTCCTATCTAGCCGGCTCCGAACTGCCTTGCGTGATCGTTGATGTCGTACGCGGCGGACCCGGCCTCGGCAACATCGCACCCGAACAGAGCGATTATTTCGCCATGGTGAAGGGCGGCGGCCACGGCAACTATCGCAATCTCGTGGTGGCTCCCGCCTCGGTGCAGGAAATGGCCGACCTGACCATGCTGGCCTTCGATCTCGCCGACAGATACCGCAATCCGGCAGTCGTGCTGACCGACGGTTTCGTCGGGCAAATGATGGAACCGCTTGATCTTGAAGTTCCAGACAAAGATCATGAGATGCCGCTGCCTGAAAAGCTTTGGGCGGTCAAGGGAACCCCCGAGACTCGGGCCAATCTGCTCAGTTCCATTTATCTCGAAACCGATGAATTGGAAGAACACCAGCGCCGCATGGAAGCCAAGTACATCCGTGCGCAAGAAACTGAACAACGCTGCGAACTCTACCACACCGAGGACGCCGACGTGCTCCTGGTCGGGTACGGCATCGTGTCCCGAGTGTTGCTTTCGACGGTCGAAGCGCTGCGCAAGGAAGGCGTGAAAGCAGGCCTGCTTCGCCCCATCACTCTGTGGCCCTATCCCACGAAGGCTCTGTTGAAGGCGGCGGCGAGGGTGCAAAAGGTGCTGGTCGTCGAATTGAGCAACGGACAAATGGTGGAAGATGTGCGCCTGGCGCTGAACGGAAAGGTACCGGTGGAGTTCTACGGCCGGGTAGGCGGCAACGTGCCCTCGGTCGCCGAGTTGCGGCAACAAGTGTTCACCCGCATGCCCGTGGCGGTTTGAGGTTTTGGGAAGGGCACGGCTCGAACAGTTCCGGAGGGGCGACCGAACTAGCCCAGCGCTTCAGCGCTGGAAGAGTGGAAAGAAAGCTTTCAAGTCCCGGAGGGACGACCGAGTTCGCACCCACACTCCGTAGGGGCGGGGTATCGAGTCGGGACCGGATTCGCAAAGGACGACGAAAATGGCAAACGAGCGTGGACGAGCGCAGTGGATCCTGAAGCGAAGTCTGAGGTAAAAGTCGCAGTAAAGTCCGAGCTTAAGCCGCAAGCCAGCGGCAAAAACGACGCTTACGAAACCGTACATTCCAAGTCGCCGCTGTTCTATGACCTGTACGAGCGCAAGTCGGAACTGAAGCACCAGACCCACTACTGTCCCGGCTGCGGACACGGCGTGGCCCACAAGCTGATTGCCGAGGCGCTGCAGGAACTGGGCTTGCAGGACAAGACGATCTTCGTGAGTCCGGTCGGTTGCTCGGTATTTGCCTACTACTATTTTGATGTCGGAAATGTGCAGGCGCCGCATGGCCGTGCGCCCGCGGCCGCGACGGGAATCAAACGATCCTGTCCCGACAAAATCGTTATTTCCTATCAGGGAGACGGCGACCTGGCGGCCATTGGCACGGCGGAGATTGTGCATGCCGCCAACCGCGGAGAGAAGATCACGGTCTTTTTCGTGAACAATGGAATCTACGGCATGACGGGTGGACAGATGGCGCCCACCACCCTGGTCGGGCAAAAAAGCACGACTTCCCCCTGGGGACGGCGGCCGTCGAACGAAGGCTTCCCGATCCACGTGGCGGAACTTCTCGCCACACTCGAAGCCCCGGCCTACATCGAACGCGTCGCGCTTTCCGACAACAAGAACATTATGAAGGCGCGGCGAGCGATTCGTAAGGCGCTCGAGATCCAGCGGGATGGCACGGGCTTCTCCTTTGTCGAAATCTTGTCGCCTTGTCCAACCATTTGGGGCAAAGACCCGGTGGAGGCGCGGCGTTGGGTTCTCGACAAGATGATGCCAACCTTTCCGCTGAATGTTTTCCGCGACCGCCGGCCGGTAATTCCTGTAGGTACTGAACCGCCGCAGCGCCCCGTAGCCGACGTGCTTGGAATCACGGCGAAGGCGGGAGCGCCTGATCTTTCCCGACCGAAACACGCCCACCATTTCAAGGATGTCAAGATCAAGATCGCAGGCTTTGGCGGACAGGGCGTGCTGCTCCTGGGGCAACTGCTGATCGAAATGGGCATGCGCGAAGAACTGGAAGTGAGCTGGCTGCCGTCCTATGGACCGGAGATGCGTTCGGGCAGCGCGCACTGCCATGTCTGCCTGTCGAAAGAGCGGATCGGGTCGCCCTTGATTTCGCATGCCGATGTGCTTGTGGCCATGAACGAGTTTTCGCTGCGGAAATTTGCCCACGAAGTACCGAGCGGCGGAATCATCCTCTACAACGGCTCGAGCCTTCCCGCCGACTTTACCGTTCCTGAGGTGCGGGTGATCCCGATACCGGCTTCGGAGATCGCGGACAAAATCGGTTCGACCATGGCCACCAACATCGTGATGCTGGGCGCGCTGCTGGAAGAAACTGAATGTCTGGCCCCCGGGACTGCAATGAGCGTGCTCGAAGACAAAGTGAAGAAAGTCAGCCTGCTCGAAATTGACCGCAAAGCGCTCACCGCCGGCCGCCTGTTTATCGATGAACAGGCGCACATCGGCGCAGTCAGCCAACCCGACGGCTTCGCGTAGGAACTCGAGTCGTCCCTCCGTGACTTGCCCGATATTGCTCACTTTTCCCGGCGCTGAAGCGCCGGGCTGTTCGCAGATACCACTCCGGGGCTTTGGTTCTGAGGCGCTTGATTCCCCTCCCCCCGTCCACCGCCCCGATTCTTGCTGAACACCCCGATCGCCCAACTCGCCTGGGCTGCTCCCGTCTGGAGAACGCCCCTTCGTTATAATCAAGGTTTGACTTTATGACCTCGACAACACTTCCTGGGGCGAATCCAAGTGAGCACGGCGGCGCGCCCACGGTGCCCGATTTCGGCGATCCTCGCGCCGAGTTCCAATCATTGCTCGGGGGTTGCGGCCTTTATGACCTGAATTGGCGCGCCAAAATCGCGGTGACCGGCGGCGACCGCGTCCGCTGGCTGAACGGCATGGTCACCAATAACGTTCGCGATCTTGCCCCCGGCCACGGCGTTTATGCCTTTATGCTGAACGCACAAGGCCGCATTCAGGCGGACCTCTACGCCTTTCAGCGCGGCGACTCGTTGCTGGTGGATACGGAGCACGCACAGCGGGACAAAATACTGCAGCTGTTCAATCACTTCATCATCGCCGATGATGTGGAGATCGCCGACGTCAGCGACAAACTGACCGCGCTCGGCCTGACTGGGCCCGAAGCGCGCCACGTTCTCGAACGCTCTGGTATCGCGGTTCCCGACCTTGCACATTTACAATTCGCCGACGTTAGATGGCAACAGAAAACCATCACGCCGCTGCGCTCGGGCGAAGAAGCGCGCGAGTCATGGCAAGTTTGGGTTGCTCCCGAACATGTAGGCGAATTGTGGGACGCGCTGCGCAAGGCGGGCGCGCGTCCGACGGGCACGGCTGCGCTGAATCTTTTCCGCATCTCGCGCGGCATCCCGCAATTTGGCGTGGATATCCGGGAACGCGACCTGCCGCAGGAAACCGGACAAACCCGCGCCTTGAATTTCACCAAAGGATGCTACCTCGGGCAGGAGATTGTGGAGCGCATCCGCTCGCGCGGCGCCGTGCATCGGCAGTTCACCGCGTTCGCGGTCGAGGGCGCGCTGCCCGAACCGGGCGCGAAGATTGTTTCCGGAGAAGAGAATAAGGAAGTCGGCGAGATCACCAGCAGCGCGATTTTGCCGCTGGCGGAGGGAGATCGCCCCGTCGCACTCGGTTACCTGCGACGCGAGGCCGCGGGAAAAGATTTGCGTGCGGGCACGGCGAAGCTCAAATCGGCAACGCTTCCGCTCGCCTGAATTTCACGCAGTGGGTCGATTGGCCGAGCGCCAACCACAAAAGGCACTAAGGTACACGAAGGAAGCCGGAACACGGTAAACCCTATGGCTCAAAAACGAAGAGAAGAAAGCGAATTCAAAGTGAGCGACAAGCGCTTGTTCACCTCGGACGGAGAACTGCGCGATTCCGCGGAAGAACAAGCACCCACTCCGGTCGCGGCGACCGTAGCCGCGCCGGTTTCGACAATCCCGGAAACCGCGCCCACGCCAGCGGCTCCCGCACCCGAATCGGAGGTCCCTGAACCGCCCACCGCCTCCGAGCAACAGGCGCAGCACGATGCCTACCGGCAGTTGTCGCGCGATCTGGATTCTCGTGTCGAGCTGAGCGGACACTCGGCGAAGGAGCTCGAAGTCAGCTTTGAGCGCTTCATGGCCTCGCTCTACATGACTGCCATGATGCAGCTCGGCCTGATGCAGGAACGGGGCGGTCAGCCCGCCATCGATTTGATCGGCGCGCGGCAAACCATCGACACCCTGGGCATGATCGCCGAGAAGACCAAGGGCAATCTCACTTCGAGGGAGAAGGGATTTCTGCAGAACTGCCTCTATGAACTGCGCATGGCCTACGTGGAAGTCACCAACGCTCTGGCGAAGCCTCCCGAGACGCCCGGTCCAGTCACAGGAACCAACGGGTGATGCAGGCGACTCTAACGGTACTGGGCAGCGGCACGTCGATGGGAGTTCCCACCATCGGCTGCGATTGCGCCGTCTGCCGTTCGCAGGACCCGCGCGACCGCCGTACTCGCCCTTCAGTGATGGTCAGCTACCGTGATCCTCAAGACAATGCCCGCCACGTCATGATCGACAGCACTCCAGACTTTCGGGAACAGGCGCTGCGCGAAAAGATCACCCACCTCGATGCCGTGCTCTACACGCATACGCACGCCGACCACATCCTCGGAATCGACGACCTGCGGCCTCTCACGTATCGTCACAAGCCCGGCAAGCTACCTCTTTATGCCACGCCGCAGGCCTGCGAATTTCTGCGCAGTATGTTTCGCTACATTTTCGAAGCGGAGTATAAGTTTGGTGGATTGCCGCTAGTCGACCTGCAACCTATCGAAGGCCAAGTCGAACTGTTCGGCGCGCGCTTTGAGCCGGTGACGGTGATCCACGGCGAGACTCCGATTCTCGGTTTCCGCTTCGGATCGGCTGCTTACCTGACCGATCACAGCGAGGTCCCGTCGGAAACGCTGGACAAGCTGCGCGGTCTCGACATTCTGTTTCTGGATGCGTTGCGCCACAAGCCGCATCCCACGCATTCAACCGTGGAACAGTCGCTGAAGATCGCGGAAGCGGTAAAACCGAGGCGAACGTTCTTTACGCACATCTGTCACGATTTGCCGCACCAGGCGACCAACGCCGCATTGCCGCCTGACGTGAGGCTGGCATACGACGGCATGAAGCTGGAGTTTGAAATTTAGAAAGAAACGCGTAGGCCCGGACGCATTCGCCCGGGCAGGCGAGCGGAGCTCGCCGAGATTTCCGACGCGCCTTGAGCAGACTGCGGAGCTTCGCTCCGCGGGACGGACGAATGCGTCCGTCCCTACGTGGACATTGCTGAATGCAGACTTTTCACAAACTCGATGACATCCCTCGCGACTTCGGGCCGGCGCTCGTCAGCGTCGGCAACTTTGACGGGGTGCACCGCGCGCACCGCAATGTTATCGGCGAAATCGTGTGGCGGGCGCAAGCCACTCATTTGCGATCGGTGGTGGTCACCTTTGAACCACACCCCGCCCGAATTCTGCGTCCCGAGCAGAACCTGAAATTGCTGACTCCGCTTCCGGAAAAATTGCGCCTGCTTGAAGCGACCGGGATCGATGCGGTGGTGCTGCTTCCCTTCTCTCGCGATCTTTCGCTGATGACGCCGCACCAGTTCGCCCATGAAATTCTGAAAAGGCGCCTGCATGCGCGCGAAGTTCACGAAGGCTACAACTTCCACTTCGGACGCAAAGCGGCGGGAAACATTGAGCTGCTGCGCGAGTTCGGCCTGGAAATGGGATTTGAGGTCCACGATTATTCCGAGATGCGCCTGCGCGGGGAAAACGTTTCGAGCAGCCACATCCGCAAGCTGCTTTCTGAAGGCCGCGTGAGCCGGGCACGTCATTTGCTGGCGCGTCCCTTCAGCATTCTCTCGACCGCCGGGCGGGGACGGGGATATGGCGCGAAATACACGGTCCCGACTATCAATCTGGCGCACTATGAAGAACTCGTGCCCAAGGATGGCGTGTACATTACGCGTACGCGAATCGGTAGCGAATGTTTTGACTCGGTCACGAATGTCGGAAATCGGCCCACGTTCGGCGCGGATTCTTTTGCCATTGAAACTCACCTGCTGAACTTCCATCCCATCGCGCTTTCGGCGGAAACGGAAGTCGAAATCCATTTTCTGGATCGGCTGCGTGATGAGATTAAGTTTCCGTCGGTCGAAGCACTGAAGGAACAGATTGGGCGGGATGTGCGAAAGGCGCAGAAGTATTTACGGAGGCTGAACGAGCATGAGCGTAGGTCTGGATTGTCGTCCTGAGCGCAGCGAAGGATGACAATTCGAGCGTAGACTCGGCCTTGCGGTTACGTGCGGCTGCCATTTTCTACTGGCCCGTCTAACCTCCACCGATCACTGATACAATCGCTCCCCACATGGCCATTGGGCCCATCCAACTCCTGACCCAAGCGAGCCCCGGACAGCGCCGCACCCTACTGGCGGCCGCTCTCGGCTGGATGCTCGACGCCTTTGACGCCATGCTGTACGCGCTGGTCCTGGCCCATGTCATGCGCGCTCTCGGTATGTCGAAAGCGACCGCCGGCCTTCTGTACACGCTCACTCTGCTGGCCTCCGGCATCGGCGGTATGTTGTTCGGCTTCCTCGCCGATCGCATCGGACGCAAGCGCGCCTTGATGCTCAGCATCCTGACTTACTCAATCTGCTCGTTCGCTTCCGGCCTTTCGACCACCGTGCTCATGCTGGCGGTATTTCGATTCATCCTCGGACTCGGCATGGGAGGCGAGTGGAACACGGGCGCAACTCTGGTCGCGGAGACCTGGCCCGACGACTTGCGTGCCAAGGCGATTGCCATCGTGCAGAGCTCCTGGGCTATCGGATATGCGATGGCCGCGCTGGTCGCGGGCATTGTTTTGCGTTATGCCAACTGGCGCATGGTGTTCTTCGTCGGAATTCTTCCCGCCCTGGTTACGCTCTGGATACGGAAGGATGTGCCGGAATCTCAGCTCTGGCTGGATCACCATGCGGCAACACAGCCCGCGGGTCCTGGCGTTGCTCTCCAGCAGTTTGATGCTGCCGGCGGGTCGCGGACAGGAATGTCCGCGCCACACGAATCCTTCCTCCTGATCTTCCGCGCACCCTATGGCAAGAGCACCATCGTTCTTCTTCTGCTCAACTTCTTTGGATTGTTTGCCTGGTGGGGACTGTTCTCCTGGATTCCTCCTTATCTTTCGCTTTCCGTCGCGCAGGGCGGACGCGGCTTCGGCATCATGGGCACCACCACTCTGCTCCTCGTGCTCAACCTGTTTGGCATGTTTCCCGGATACATCAGCTTCGGCTGGGCCGCCGACCATCTGGGCCGCCGCAAAGCTTTCATGCTCTACCTTTTTGCCGCTGCCCTGCTGGTGCCTCTCTATGCCATGGCGCGTTCGCAGGGCGTGCTGCTGGTACTGGGCGCCGTGGTCGCATTCTTTGGGACGGGATTCTTCTCCGGCTCGGGCCTCATCGGCAGCGAGATCTTCCCTACCCACGTACGGGCGCGTGCCTTGGGATTTACCTACAACGGCGCGCGCGCGCTGAGCTCCGTCGCTCCCTGGGTCATTGGACGCGTGGGGCAGAGTAGGGGACTTAGCTGGGCTTTTTATCTCTGCGGCGCGGGTTTTCTTCTGGCGAGTTTGATGGCGAGCCAGTTGCCGGAGACGAAGGGCAAACGGCTGGAGTGAGGCAACGCGATACTACTAAATATTTTGTCATCCCGAGCGCAGCGAGGGACCCCTCCCCGTCGAAAATGTGTGCCAAAGGTAGGGGTCCCTCGCTGCGCTCGGGATGACAGATTTAGAGGATTCACTCGATCGGCTCGACCAGCAACTCCTCGCCCCTAGCCGTTCGTTCTGGCAGTTGGATCAGCACAATCGCTACTAGCACCAGAACGATTCCGACCGTCTGCATGGGCCGCAGTAATTCCCCCAGTACCAGCGCCGCGATCACGATACTGAATACAGGCTCTAAACAACTGGCGACGATGGCGCGCGTCGGCTCCAAATGCTGCAATCCGGCGAAGTAGCAGGAAAAGGGTCCGAGCACGGAGACCAGCGAGAATACCAGCATGAATCCCCACTGCTCGCGGCCATAGTGAGCGGCAACGATATTCCACGGAGGATTCACGAAGATCCAAAAGCTTGAAGTCGCTACCAACACCCAGAGCAGCACTTTCCAGCGGTCGTAGCGTGCCAGCACACGGTGTCCGCCAACGTTATAAAACGCAAACGAGAATGCCGCCAGCAGTGCGGCCGTAACTCCGATGGCATCCATGCGGAAGCCGCCCGAACCGACAAAGCCGACCGCCAGCGCGCAACCGGCCACCGCCAGTGCCACCGCCGCGCTTCTCCGCCACGACGGCCGTTGCGCTGCGCGTACGGCTGTATAGAGCAGCACCCAAACCGGCGCTGTGTATTGCAGGATGATCGCCGTCGCCACGTTGGTGCGTTGAATCGCGAGGTAGTAGAGATAGTTCGATGCGGCGACTCCCAGAATTCCAAGCAGGAAAAACCGCACCAGGTCGCGCCCGGGAACGCGCAAGGCGGAGGCACCTCTCCGTGCCAGCAGCACTGGCAGCAGCACAGCTAACGACAAGTTGCACGGCTTTGCGACAGGATCAGCGGATCGATCTTCTTGAGCGAAGCTCCCAGGGTAAAGCCCAACAGCGGATGCCCTGTGAACGCCGCCCGTCCGAGCGTCGCCGAGATACCCCACAGGAGGGCCGCACTCCCGATATAGAAGTAGCCTCGCAGCGGATGAGGGACAGAAGGATGAAGGCCCGCCTTCACGAAACGTGCTCGATGGTGTACGTGATCTTCGCCGTCTTCTCCAGCATGGCGGAAACCGAGCAATATTTTTCTTTCGAGAGCTTCACCGCGTCTTCCACTGCTTTCCGCGACACTTGGCCGCGGACAAGATAGGTCAAGTGAATGGACGTATAGACCGCCGGATAGCCGTCCGCTCTTTCCGCCTGCGCCCGCACTTCGAGTCCGGTGAAGGGCTCGCGTTTCTTGCGGAGAATTCCCACCACGTCCGATGCCGTGCAACCGCACAAACCGAGCAGCACTAACTCCATCGGAGTGTTGGCGGTTTTTTCGGCTGCGGTATCCATCACGATCGAGTGCCGCGAGGTTGCCGAGCCTACGTATCGTTCGTTGTCCGTCCAATTGACTGAAGCTTCAATCATTGTGCCTTTCCTCGTCTCCTACCGTGACCGCGTGATGAGTTACACAGTGGAGCGACGGCCGTCTCGGCGTCCAGCCGGGCGGGGCGCCCGGCGCTCCACCAACTAGGCTAGCGCCGGTTATCCGTCCCCGGCTCGGGATGAATCAGCACCCGGAACAATTCCGGCGCGTCGTGTTTGAAGCGAATCTCGAGCGAGGTCTGCACGTCGTGCACTCGCGAGAGCGGCATCTCATCGGGGAGCGTGCAGTGGCAGGAAACATACAGCCGCGCGCGCACCTTCTTGAACTGGAATTCGTGCACGTCGATCACCTCGGGAAACTCCTTCACAACATCCTTAAGCCGCTGTTCCAATTCCGGTTCGCGAACGATTTCCTCTCCCGTTTCAATCGTCGCCGGCTCACTCTCAATGTGCGTGAGGATGGTCGCAATTTCCGGAATCTCCGTGCGCATCTCCGTTTCCAAACGGGTGACTTCGTCGTGCGCCTGCTTCATGCTGAGTTGCTCATCGAGTTCCAGGTGCTGTTCTACGTGCAACTGCCCATTCCAATCCTGCACGCTGATGTCGTGCACATTGAAGTTGTAGCGGGTCGCGACGGCGCGGATGCGGTCAAAAATGTTTTCCGTCCGGCGCGCTCGCGGCACCGAATGCACCACCACGTCGGCATCGGGCAAGATTTCGCGCACCCGCGACGTCACCGCATCGGCTACCTGCTCCGAGCGCTGGAAGGTGAAATTGCGCTCCAGTGCCACGGAAACGTCGGCGAAATAGCCGTTCCCAGCCCTCCGAAACCGGACGCGCTCCACCTCCAGCACGCCGTCAACGGTCGCGATCCGGTCGAGAATCTGGCTGCGCACTCCGGCCGGCGCCGCATCGAGCAGCGCATCCGCCGTTCTACGCGCCAACCGCCAACTCACGGAAATCACCACGCCCGCCACGAACAGCGCGGCAATCGGATCGGCCTGGCGCAGCCATCCCACCCGGTAGCTTCGCCCCACCCAAACCAGTGCGAGACCCAGGATCACGACCGCGCTCGACCAGATGTCAGTTGAAAAATGCAGCGCGTCCGCTTCCAGCGCCTGACTGTCATACTTCGCCGCCATTCGTCCGAGCGCGCGGGAGCGCCAGGCGTCGACCGCCATCGACAGCAGCATGACCAGGAACGCAGCCACGCTCGGCTCAATTTCCACACTGTGGAAGAACAGCCGCCTGATCGCTTCATAAACGATCCAGACGCAGGTCATCAGCAACAGACCGGTTTCGATGAAGGCCGAAAAATTCTCGAACTTGCCATGCCCATACTGGTGATCGGCGTCCGCCGGCTTGTCGGAAACCCGAACCGAAAGAAGCGTTACCACGGCCGCGATCAGGTCCAGTCCGGAGTGCGCCGCCTCCGACAATATTCCCAGCGAACCGGTCGCGATCCCCACCACAATTTTCAGGCCGGTGATCACCAGAGCCGCGAGCACGGAGTTCCCGGCAACGTTTCGCTTTTCCCGGCGCATCTCTGCGGAACTGAACGTGGCTCCCATTGCGGGCATAAATGTCATTATCGCTGTGGATTCGCCCGCCGCCAACCCCTTGACGTACTGAGGACGCCATCACCCGGTGCCCACAGGGACATGCTACGATGACATTCGTCGCAATTCTCCCTTGGAGGACATTGATTCATGCGTTTCCAGTGCCTCGCGTGTCTTCTGCTCGCAGGCTTAGCCTACGGACAAGCTGCGCCACCAGCCGCACCTGCTGCCGGAGCGAAGATGGAGCCAAGCGCTTCCGCCGTGGCCGATAAAACCCCCGAAATTAAAGTTGGGACCGACGATCCGGTGATTACACTGAAAGGTCTCTGCGCCGATTCCACCCAGCAGGGCGACGCCTGCAAAACCGTAATCACGCGCGCGCAATTTGAAAAGATCGCCGACGCGCTGCAACCGGGAATGCCGGCCGCCATGCGCCGCCAACTCGCAACCCGGTATGGGTGGGCACTGAAAATGTCCATCGCAGCGGAAAAACGCGGCCTCGACAAAACGCCTGCGTTCGAAGAAAAGGTGCGCTCCGCGCGCATACAAATTCTTGCCCAGGAACTGATCAACGCTCTGCGGGAAGATGCCAATAAGGTTACCGACGCCGATGTCGAAGACTATTACAAGAAAAACACGTCGTCCTACGAGCAGGCTACGTTCGCGCGAATTTTTGTTCCTCGCGCAAAGCAAATTCCACCTTCAGTCGTGACGCCAAAGGCCGGCGCGAAGGCAGGGACAGCTAGCAACACCAGTGCGAGCCAGCCCCCGACGGCGGCACAACAAAAAGCCGCTGAAGAAACAATGACCAAGGTCGCGGATGATCTCCGTGCTCGCGCCGTTAAGGGCGAGGACCCCGACAAACTGCAAAAAGAGGCTTACGCAGCGGCTGGACTGACCGGAAATGCCCCCAGCACAAAATTGGAGAAGGTGCGCGGCGGCGCGCTGCCTGCGAACCATCGTGCGGTCATGGATCTGAAGCCCGGCGAAGTCTCCCAGGTGATCTCCGACCCCAACGGCCCTCACTACATCTACAAGCTGGTCAGCAAAGAGACCTTGGCCTCTGGATGCTGTGAAACCGGAGATTCGCAGCCTGATTTCCAGCCAGCGCTACCGCGAGAGCACGCAAAGTTTTCAGAGCGGGATTGACCTGAACGACGCTTACTTCGGCCCCAGCCGAAATCCAGCCATGCCGCCGGCTCCAAAGGGAGCAAAGCCGCCGGCCCAGCAGGACGAAGATCCCGACTAAATGGATACGGCAAAGCCAACCATCATCGTCACCGGCGTTTCCGGCAATCTTGGGCAGCGGCTCGTGCAGCAACTCTCCGATTACACGATCGTAGGGATTGATGTCACGCCGCCAACTCATTGCCAGGTCGCCCGCTTTGTGCCGCTCGACCTGGGAAGAGAAGAATCCACCCGCGAGTTGCTGCTGCTGCTGCGCGAGTTGCAGCCTGCGTCGGTTGTGCACCTGGCGTTTGTGATTGATCCGCAGCGCACGGGGGTTCTGGATGTCGACCGCATGTGGCGGATCAACGTAGCCGGCACGGCCCGTGTGATGGAAGCCATTGCCGAAGCCAACCGGAATACCGGAACCACGATTCGGCAGTTTATTTTTCCCAGCAGCGTGTCGGCGTATGGCTCCGACCTGCCTGCGCCCGTCGCGGAAGACGCGCCGCTCGGCGCTCACACGCTGCCCTACGCGATCCACAAAAGAGAAAGCGATCTGGTCGTACAGCAGCGGGCGCCGGGCCTGCGCGGGTGCGGCGTCTTCATTCTGCGTCCCCACATTTTTGCCGGGGCAAGCGTCGAAAATTATCTGATGGGAGCGTTCCGGGGAACGCCCAACGGGAAGGGGCTGCGCGCCGCCCGCATGCGCCAGGCAGCGAAGCGCCTGCCTTGCATGTTGCCCTACGGCCAGAAGTACGTGGACAACAAGATTCAGTTCATCCACGTCGACGATATGGCCCGGCTGATCGCCTGGATCCTGCGGCGCGAGCCGGAAGCGCAGCGGCTGACCATCCTGAACGTTGCCGGACGCGGCGATCCACTGACCTTCGGACAGTGCATCGAACTCGCGCACGCCAAATTGTTGAGGGTTCCCGGGCAGTGGACCATGCGCCGCATTCTGCAGTTTTTGTGGAACCGGAAGATCTCGGCGATTCCTCCCGACGCCGTCCCCTACATGACCGGCCAGTACATCATGAATACCGACCGGCTCAAGAAATTTCTGGGCGGCGACTACGAACGCGTGATTGAGAAAACGAATCTCGAGGCGTTTGCGGATTCGTTCCAGAAAAAATAAGAACAATTGAACCGCGGAGATCGCGGAGTACGCAGAGAAATTTTGGAAGAGATTCTCCGATTTTGACGTTGTTTTGAAAAGGCTTTAGCCGTCCTACCCAAAGCAAACCCGAACCACACTGAATCAGAGATTCCCCAAAAATCTCTGCGCGCTCCGCGGCCTCTGCGGTTAAAGACTTTGACTTTCCTTCACTCCCCGGTACAGCCCCGCTACGCCAAACGTGTATGGCGTCCAGGAAGCCGCGCGAAACCCCGCCTGACGCATGCGCCCGAGCATTTCCTCTGGCGACGGGAAGCGCTCGACCGACGCCGGCAAATACGCGTACGGACCGCGCACTCCAGAGATCACCGTCCCAACCGCGGGAAGAACTTTCTTGAAGTAGACGCGGTAGCACCGTCCGATCAACCCGCCCGGCTCTCCGAAATCGAGAATGCCGCATTCTCCGCCGGGAGCGAGCACCCGCGCAATCTCGCGCAAGCCCGCGTCGTAGTCGGCCAGGTTTCGAAAACCGAATGCCGACGTTACCAGATTGAAATGCCCGTCGGGAAACGGCAGTCGCAGCGCGTCCGCTTCGATCCATTGCAGGGGACGCGGTGTCGTACCTCTTCCCTTTTCTGCCGCGCGTAGCAGCATGGCGTGAGAAAAATCCGCACCCAGGATCTGCACCGATCCCGAGCCCGCACGCCGCCGCAACGCGAATGCCATATCTCCCGTGCCGCAGCAAAGATCCAGCACGCGGGCATCCGGACGCTTCAGAACGGCCTCGAACGTCCGCGCCGTCCGCCACCACCACAACCGGTCAATGTTGAAGGAAAGAACGTGATTCAGCAGATCGTAGCGCGGCGCAATCGAGGTGAACATCTCTCGAACAGCCAGCGAGGCCGACTCGCGGTCTTGGGTACCGGCAGGAGTTGCACCCACGATCCGCTCTTTGACTTCTTGATTCATAGGATTGCTACTGGTGGAGAGCCGGGCGTCCCCGCCCGACCGCCATAGTGCTGGACGGGCGAGACGCCCGTCGCTCCACCGTATGTCACGATACTAATTCCGCGCCAGTTTCCGAATTTCGTCGACCGCTGACCGAACGACTGCTTCCGGCACGTCCGTCGTGATCTCAACCTTGCCGATTTCTCGCGGCAGAATAAAATGCACCACCCCCTGCCGCGTTTTCTTGTCGGAGCGCAGTCGCTTCAGGACGCTCGCAGTTTTCAAGGTCATGCGTGGCAGCCCGCCAAAGCCAAGAACCGCATTCGAAATCCGTCCCGCCGTCACGCTATCCAGTTTGCCGGTGGAGAGCGCGATGTGCGTCGCCGCGATCATGCCCCAGGCTACGGCTTCTCCGTGGAGCAACTGCGTATAGCGGGTCTCGGCCTCCAGCGCGTGCCCGATCGTGTGGCCCAGGTTGAGCACTTGCCGCAAGCCGCCTTCGCGCTCGTCGGCACTTACTACCGACGCCTTCAAGCGCACGGAATCGGCAATCACTTTTTCGACCACCACCGGGTCGCGATCCAGAATCTCGCGCCGCCGGTCCTCAAAGAGCTGGAACAGTCCCGCGTCTCCGATGATGCCGCACTTCAGCGACTCGTACAGGCCGGCGCGATATTCACGCGCAGGCAGCGTCCCGAGGACAGCGGGGTCGACCAGCACCGCGCGCGGCTGGTGGAAGGTCCCGAGCAGATTCTTCCCCGACACCAGATTGACGCCCGTTTTCCCGCCGATCGCCGCATCCACCTGCGCCAGCACGGTCGTCGGCACCTGGATGACATCCACGCCGCGCATGTAGATGGAGGCCAGGAACCCAGTCACGTCGCCGACCACGCCGCCGCCGAGCGCAATCAGCGTTACGCCGCGATCCGCGCCCTGCTTTACCAGCTTCTCGGCCAACTTCTCAAGGGTCGAGAGACGTTTTGCGCGCTCGCCATCGGGCATCCCGAGAAGGCCGGCTTCGATTCCTGAGGCCGCGAGCGATTTCAGTAGAACGTTTGCCCAGCGCCGCCGCACCGGCGGAACGGTCACCACAAACGCGCGGCGGTTTTCGAGAATCTTGCCCAGGCATTCTCCGGCACGAATAAGCAGACCGCTTCCGATGAGCACTTCATAGGAGCGCGACGGGGTAGCAACTGGAACGCTAATCATGAATGTTCATCATAGCGTATGAACCTTTGTGCCACGGTGGAGGGACGGGCGTCTCGCCCGTCCTGCCGGGCGGGGACGCCCGGCGCTCCACCAGCAAGATTGGATCGACAGCATCAGCCATCCGCGGTCCGTTTCTTCTGCGGATTCGCCACCGAGGCCAGGATGGAAGCCCCCAGGACAAGAAGCACGATCGCCAGCGCCCATTCCGTGGGAATGTTCACGTAGTGTGATCCCAGCATCTTGATCCCGATAAAAATCAGCACCACCGACAGTCCGTAGTGAAGATAGTGAAACAGATCCATCATGCCCGCCAGGGCAAAGTACATCGAACGCAGGCCGAGAATCGCGAACACATTCGACGTATACACAATAAAGGCGTTCAGCGTGATGGCGAGCACCGCCGGAATCGAATCCACCGCAAATAGAATGTCGCTGGTCTCGACCACCAGCAGCACGACCAGCAGCGGAGTCGCAAAGAGGCCGTTCTCCTGCGTAAAGAACTGCCCCCCGACATATTCCTTTGTCACCGGGAAAGCGCGGCGGAACAGACGAAGGACCGGGTTTTTCTCGGGATGAATTTCCGTCTCGCCCTGCCGCAGCAGCTTGACTCCCGAATAGACGAGCAAAGCGCCGAATGCGTAGGTAATCCAATGGAAGCGCGTGATCAGGCCCACGCCCGCCACGATGAATGCACCCCGCATCACGAGCGCCCCGAAAATTCCCCAGAACAGCACTTTGTGCTGGTGCTCGTCGGGCACCTTGAAGTAACGGAAGATAACCAGGAATACGAACAAGTTGTCGACGCTGAGCGACAGCTCGATGACGTAGCCGGTCACGAACTGCAGCGCCGGAGCCCGCCCATGCCAGAACAGCACCAGCACCGCAAAGGCCGCGGCCAGCGCGATCCAGACTCCCGACCAGGCAAGCGCTTCGCGAAAGCCGAAACGGTGGGAGCGGCGATTCAGCACGCCCAAGTCGAGCGCCAGCATCGCCACCACAAACAGGTTGAACAAAATCCAGAAGACGAGCACAGAGAATCTTACGACAGGAGTCGAGAAACAGGTCTTAGGTCTTAGGAACCTAAATCGTTGTCCGACCCCTAGAGCTAAAAGAGACTTAGGACTTCCTAAGACCTAAGACCTGAGACCTAAGACCTGCTACCGCAGGCGCAGGATCTCGACCGTGATGTTATCCGGGCCGCCGCGCTCCCTAGCCAGCGCGATCAGCTCGCGGCCCGCTTGTTCCGCGTTCTTGTTTTCCACGGCTTCCAGAATCTCCGCATCGCGCACCTGCCCCCACAATCCGTCGGTGCAGATCAGGAGCACGTCCTCCGCCCGCAAAGGCTCGGGGCGTCCGGGCGAGTCCATGATGAGATCGGGGTTCGTTCCTAAAGCTGCGGTCAGAATATTCCGCTGCGGATGATGCTCCGCTTCCTCCGGACTGATGATTCCCGCCTCCACCAGCCGTCCCACATAGGAGTGGTCGCGGGTCACCTGCCGAATCCGGCCGTCGCGGATCAGGTAGAGGCGCGTGTCGCCGACATGCACGTAATAGAGCGCGCCGTACTCCGCACCCCGATTCGCACCTCTGACGATCGCCGCCGCCGTGCAGGTGGTTCCCATGCCCCGCAATTCCGGATGCGCAAAGCTGTACTGCCGGACCCGCTCATGGGCCAACTGCAAACCCGCGACCAACGCCTGTTGCGGGTCGTCGCCGCCAAAGTCGCGATACTTTGCCACCAGCGTTTCCACCGCCAGCCGGCTCGCTTCCTGACCGCCCTCGTAGCCGCCCATGCCGTCCGCGACCACCGCCAGCCGTCCCTTGCGCTGGAACAACCGGTCGTCCTCCGGCTCCCAATAGCCGAACGAATCCTCGTTGTTCTGGCGCACGCAGCCGATGTCGGACTGGCTCGATACCTCGATTCCGGCGCGAACTTTCATCCGGTCACGACTTCATTTGCAGGAATGACGAGCATAGGCAACGACTGCAATCGCGGACAAACTTAGGATTATAGAGCCAACGGGCAGGACGCTCAAACAGAGCGCTGAAAATGACCGGCTCAGACAGAGTAGAGCGTTTCTAGAACGAAACGGGGACGACTGCTTGGCAGCCGTCCCCGAGTATCCAAGAAATCAAATGCCGGTTTACTAAAACGATGGCTACGGACCGCATTGTCCGGTCTTGTTGGTAGTAGTAGGAGGGAGGCCCTCAGTAGCCATATAGACAGCGCCTGCCGGAGTCGTTTGTCCACCATAGGTAGCGGTAACAATATACCAGCCTGTCGTTTGAAAGGCCGGTGCGGTCGCAGGGGGCTGCGCGACGTCCACATAGGAGCAAGCAGGGGGCGTGATGGGCGTGAGCTGTCCGTCCGTGCTCAACTGGACGGTCTGCGGCGGAGTGGCGTTCGGGTCGCCGAATGTGCCGGTTTCAGCAAAACCAAACGGGGTACTCAATATCTTGTAACTAACGCCAGTACCGGTAAGAAGCTTTGTCGTCCCGTTGCTGTAGGTTCCCCACGTATACATTGGTACCGGCGCTCCAGGCTTCAAAGTGAAGGCAGTACCTCCGTCCGGATTCGTGTTCGAATTCGATAGCGTAATGGACTGTAAGTGGTTGGTGGTTTGAAAGGCGTTGCAGCCCAGCATGCTGAAAGCTAGCAACGCGCAGCCCAACGCGGCAAAGAGAGTTTTACGATTCACTGCCGAGTACCTCCAAAAGGAAATCTTCCGCATCGTCGCAGCATCCGTCACACGTGACAAGGTAACCAAAGTCACTGCACCCATTGGAGGTGACCATGGTTCCGCGGTCCGCCCTTCCGCCTGTAGAGACGGGGCTTGCCCCGTCTCCCGCCGCGAATGGAGACGCGGCAAGCCGCGTCTCTACAGGAAATCAAATGCTCCCGCTGGAGGCTGAAATCGCGAATCGACTTCTTCCGCAAGCCTGCTGAATCTACAATCACCCCATGCCCGATCAACCCGTACCCCCAAGGCCTCCCGAGCCGAACGTTAAGCCGAGTATTGAGCCGATCACGGAATTTCACATCGGCGACGAATTCGGAACCGCCAAGCGCAATCTTCCGCCTGCCGGCATTGTCCTGGTCTGCCTCGCCGTGGTCGCGGTCATCGTGGGAATCTTCGCTTTTAAGGAACGGCAGAAACCGCAGGGCGCCGGTTCGATCGATTTCGTGGCTGCGGCCGAAGTGCCCGGACAGAACATGATCCTGGCCGCCATCACCATGACGCTCCGGAATACTGCCGACAAGCCGCTCTGGATTAAGAACCTCAAAGCGCACCTCACCACGGCCGATGGCTCGACCTTCGACGACGATGCCGCTTCGGCCGTGGATCTCGACCGCTATTACCAGGGGTTCCCGGCTTTGAAAGAAAGTTCGGAGCCGCCGCTTTCGCCCGAAACCAAGCTGTCCGCCGGAGCCCAACAGAAAGGAACCATTATCGTCAGCTTCAAAGTCACCAAAGAAGCCTTCGATCAGCGCAAATCCCTGACCGTCACCATTCAACCGTATGACCAGGTGTTGCCCGTGGTATTGAAATGATGAGCGGTTGAGTGTGGGGACGGGCGCCCTCGCCCGTCCAAGCCGAGCGCAGCTCGGCAGCGGCCCGTGGCCATAGCGACTCTGGATTCGCTGTCAGCCGCTAGTGGGGAGCAGGGAGCCCATGCGCTTTACTCGTTTTCAAGTTGTTGCCGCGCCTCGGCCAGCGCGGCCCGCTCTGCGCCGCTCACCTTCGGATATTTCAAATTCATCCCCTTCAATGCATCCACCACGGCTTGCGCGACCACCAGCCGCGTGAACCACTTGTTATCCGCCGGCACCACGTACCAGGGCGCATGCTCGCTCGCCGTGTGCCCGATCATATCCTCGTAGGCGTCCTGATATTCATCCCAGCACTGGCGCTCCTTCACGTCCGACGAAGAAAACTTCCAGTTCTTATCCGGCGTGTCGAGCCGCTCCATGAACCGGCGCTTTTGCTCTTTCTTCGAAACATGCAGAAAGAACTTCACCACGGCGATGCCGTTCCGCGTGAGGTAACGCTCGAAGTTATTGATGTCTTCGAAGCGCTCCTGCCAGATATGTTTGGTTACGAGGGGCTTCGGCAGTTTCTGGCTTTCCAGAATCTGGGGGTGAACCCGCACCACCAGCACCTCCTCGTAATAGGAACGGTTGAAAATGCCGATCTGGCCTCGCTCCGGCATAGCCTTCATCGTTCGCCAAAGGTAGCCGTGGTGCAACTCTTCCGCCGACGGCGCCTTGAATGACCACACTTGCACGCCCTGCGGATTCACGCCCGACATGACGTGCTTGATGGTTCCGTCTTTCCCGGCCGCATCCATGGCCTGAAAAATCAGCAGCAAACCCCAACGGTCCTGGGCGGCGAGTATGTCCTGCAGGCGGCTCAATTCCTGTACGCCGCTCGCCAACAATTCTTTCGCCTGCGGCTTCAGCTCCGACTCCAGTCCGTGCGTATCCGCCGGGTCGTGATCCTTGAGGCGGAAATGTTTCCCATGGTCGACCCGATACCGCTTCAGCATTTTCTCGATTTTCATAGTTTTCGCTTGGCGTGACTCCTTAGTGGTCCTGCTTATAGACAGAGTTGTTCGGTGTAGGTTCGTCGTACTCGCGGCCATACTTGTTCTTGTGCGCCATGCGCTGCCCATTCACCTCGGGAACTCGAATCACTCCCAGCGATGAAGCATCCGCAGTGATCGTGATCTCCCGCGTAAGCGGCTGCTCATTTTCCGGCCCCATGCCCTCGCTCCAGACGCGCAACACGTACCGCCCATAGGGAACATCCGCCAGGCTGATCTGCCCTTCCGGGTTGGAAATAGCATACAGCGGAGTCGTGATCGTAATCACCACCGCACTCATCTCGGGATGAATATTGCAGAAAATGTAGCTGATTCCGGGCCGGTCGAATCGCACCATGCGGGACGTGCCCGCCTCGTACAAGCCAAGATCAAACCGCTTGCCTTCAAAGAGAGAAAAAACGTTATGGAAAAATGGATCGCGATTGGGAAACTCCACCATCGACCCCGCCTGAACCACCAGGATGTGCGGCTGGAAACTCTTGTTCTTCTGCACCAACCGCAGGTTTGCCGCCGGACTCGCTGCGGGACTGGGCGGAGCCGCGGTCGCTTCGCCCCCGGCTCCGCGCGATCGGCGTCAGCCACACCACCGTCCCGGGAATCGCGCCATGCCGTTGCTTTGCCTGCGTCCCGTGCGCCGATGACCTCGACGCGCCCGCGCACCGTCGTGGTCGTTGCCCGCGTCGTCGCCTGCGCGCTGCAATCCGGCCGCGCCGGCCCACAGCATAGCGACCCAGATCAACACTCTTCTATGGTTCATCGTCGATGGCTCACCTTAGAGTGTGTTTCGTAAACCCTTTTCACGTCCGGAGGCGTGGCCCTCAGGGGCTAAAGCCCACATTTTCCTCGGCCCTGAACGGCAAGGTGCCCTACCCAAAACCGATTTATGAAACCCGCTCTAGCTGCTGACTACGTTTCTTACTATGCCGCGTCCATCGTCTTCTCAAAAAAGAACCCCCATCATGAGATTCAGGTGCCCCGCATTGTTTCCGCCGTTGTTAATCGTATACGTTGTCAGGTGCCGATACTCGGCGGAAAACAAAAGGTCCGATCGCGGACGATAAATCATGTTCACAAAGCTACCCTGATTTCTGGCCAGCGTCACATTCCCGCCCCCGTAGAGTTGCGAGTAGGGGAAATATTCCAGGTCGGTGGCATAGGGATTATCCATCCCAAACGCCGCATTGAACTCCCATTTACTTGCGGGCCGATATTTTAACTGCGCCCAGCCACCCACCGAGTTCAATCCGTGCACTTCCGTGCTTGCCAATGCCGGATCGCCACTGAACAACGCGCTTTGTCCGAAGGCGCCATAGAGTCCGCCCAGGGCCTTTCCGCGATACAACTTCCCGCTCAACGAAAGTTGGCGGCTGAGCGGCAGTTCCAGGTCCGCCATTCCAGCCCAGGCATCCACCGTCCGGCTGAAGCCATAATCCTGCCGGCTATAAAAGCCTCCCACGCCCACCCGCAGCGGTTGTCCAAAAACATTTCGCGTCCAGGCGATTCGCGTGCCATACGCGGGTTGACGCGACGACGCTCCCGGCCCCGCCTGCCGGTAAGAACCTGCCGCCGGTACTTCCCCGCTCAGCGGATCCAAAATCCCTCCCTGCAGCAACAGGCTCGAATTTTCACCCAAAGCCACTCTATGTTCCACCCGTATCTGCGGCACCCAGCTCCACAAGTTCCCCGCATAGGAGAGGGCCGGAACCGCCAGCGACGCAAACGATGTCGGCGAATTCGGTGAGAAGAAAATCCCATCCTGTCCGACGACCACCGAAGTGTTGGTCCAGTCCATCCGCATCGTGCCCGTCCGCAGCCGCAGGATTCCGGAGTTGACTCCGTTCGATACCGGCGGAAAACCGCCGGCAAGATCGAGTTGGAGGTCTGCCCTGGTCCTCGCACCCGCCACCGTCGGCCCGAACGCTTCGAAGCCGATCTCAGATTGCCGCAACGTCGCGCCGAAACTGCCCCCGGAATCGCCCGCCGGTCTGGCATATGCAAGCATGGGAAGATCAATGCTATCCACCGTACCCTGATTGCTCACCAGGTTCATCAAAACGATGCCCGACAGGCGCAACCGGTACTTCGACGCGCTTTCCACTTTCGTCTGATACTGCTCGTCCACTTTCCCGCTCAGCAGTTGATATTCCTCTTCCAGGGTGGCGGCATGCCCTCCTTTTTGCCGATCTTCTTTCGGAACCTGTTCGTCATCTTGCGGAGCGCCGGTCTGTAAGACGTTTCGCAAGCTGTCTTGTAATCTTGTTGCGCCCTCGGAGTTGGAAACCTCCGATTTCCCTCGCCACCGCATTCCGCGGCGTTGTTTCTGCGCGGACTTCTCGGCTGCGAATCTCGTCGAGCTCCCGGCGCAATTCCGCGGTTTCCTCCCGGGCACGCTGCCAGTCGGAGCGCATCCCGGCCACCGCCGCCTGCAACTCGCGAATCTGCTCGCGCAACTCGCGGACCGAGTCGCTCACCGGATTGTCCAGCGGCCCCGGGGAAGGCGGCTCCGCCCGATTCGCGGCTTCCTGCGCGATGCTGGATGCGGTCCACATCATCACGCCCAGCAGCGTCATCCATCGAAATCCGTCGAACCAGCGTGTTGTGCTCATGTCGCCTCCCTCTCCAATCACCGCAGTCTGTCATCCTGAGCGAAGCGAAGGACCTCTGCGTTTTGCCCGCGCGCTGAAATACACAGGTCCTACGCTTCGCTCAGAATGACAATACCTAAGTTGTTATGTCGTTTACGTAGCCTGCCGGGCGGTCAAGACATTTTCCACCGATGGATTCAGTGGAATGTTGACCCGGAATGTCGTTCCCGAAGCCGACGTCTGTTCCACCGCGATGTCACCCCCGTGATCCTGCAGAATCTTCTGCACCACCGTCAATCCCATCCCGGTTCCATTTTCCTTGCCATGGCTCACAAAGGGCTCGAACAACCGGTCGCGCACCGCCTCCGCGATTCCCGGCCCGTTGTCCTGGATGCGAATTTCCAGGGTTTCCCCGCTGCGTTGCAGCCCGATATCGATTTTCCCGGATTCCGGCGACACCACTTCGCACGCGTTCAGCAGCAAGTTCAAGAAGACGCGCTCCAGCTTCTTAAAATCGAACCAGCCCTCGCTCGACCCGCTCCCGGAAATCCGAATCTTTATGCGCTGGAACTCCGGATGCGCCTTCACTCCCTGCACCGCCCGGTCGACCGCCGAGCGCACATCGCCGTAGGTGGAACGCAACGACTCCCGTGTGCGCGAGAACTCCAGCAGCGACTCGATCAATTCCGTCATTTGGTTGACCGCAATCCGTATCTCGGCGTAGAGATCTTCGCGCTGCCCCGGCGTCAGGCTGCTCTCGCAAAGGAATTCCGCATTGGCCACGACCGCCGCCAGTGAATGCCGCAGATCGTGCGAGATGGAACTCGCCATCCGCCCAATCGTCGCCAGCCGTTCCGCGTCCAGCAGCTCCCGCTGTGTCTTCTGCAGGTTCTTTCTCATCCGGTCGAAGGTTACGGTGACCTCGGCGACTTCGTCCCCGCCCCGCGCGTGCAGGGGATACGCGTAATCCCCCTGCTCCAGCGCGCGCACCCCCGCCACCAGATTCTCCAGCGGGCGCGTGAAGGTATGCGAGATTAGAAAAACCAGCAGGCTTCCGGCCAGCACCGCGGTCAGACCGAGCGCCAGCAGTAACTCATTCAAGCTGCGCAAGAATGCCGTCGCCTGGTCGAACGACTTCAGCACCCACAGATTCAGCGCGGGCGCACCCGGCACCGGCAAATCCACTGCCGACGCCAGGAAGCGCTCGTCGCCCAACCGGATCAGATCCCCTTGCGGCGGGCCTCCCGCCGCCATTCTCGGCGCGACTCGCAGCAACTCCGTTTCCTGGGCAGGTTTCAGAGTGCTGCGCACAATCGAATCTCCATAACGAAACGCCACTTCGCTCGCGGCCACACGGCTCAGGTCCCGGGCAACGCGGTCGTCAATTTCGTAGCCCAGCAACAGATACCCGAGCACCTGGCGCCCGCTCGCTGGGCCAAAGTAAATGTCTTGTAAGAAAACTTCGTAGAGGTGCCCTTCGACGTACCACCAGTGCCGCGTCTCGGCGCTCGAGACTGAGTTCGACACCACGGGCGGGAAGAAGTCCTGCCCCTGGCGAATCGTAATCTCCCGTTGAGCGGCCTGCAGCGCCATCACCTTGCCGGAAGAATCGGCCAGGATCAGTAAGTCGCTCCCCGCCAGTTGCCACAAATCTCGCGACGCATCCTGGATGGTGGCCGCGTCGTGCGTGGTCATGAGCGCCCGCACATTCGGCAGGTCGGCCAGCAGCGCCGCCGAGCGCTCTAGCGTCACTTCTCTCTGCTTCTGAAAGCTGTGGAATGCGGAAACGGAATTTTCGAGGTCGCGCTGGATTCCCAGCCGCACCTCCTGCTGCACGGTGTGCCGCACGACCAGCAGAGTCGTGAACGTCAATGCCGCCGATACCGCCACCATGGAAAGCAGGAACTTGGTCCGCAGCCGGATTCCGCCCATGGTCTAACCTCGAAGGCGCTACTGGATATTAGGTTATAAAAGGTCAGAGGTGAGGGGTCAGATTGCAGAGGTAAAACCGTTGCGATTTCACCTCTGCAATCTGACCTCTTACCTCTGACCTCACCCGCTACGGCACAAACTTGTAACCCGAACTATGCACCGTGCGAAAGTGCAAAGGGTTCGCCGGATCTTTCTCCAGCTTCTGCCGCAGCCGCAAGATGTGATTATCCACCGTCCGCGTGCTCGGGTAATTCCGGTATCCCCAAACCAGGTTCAGCAACTCCTCCCGCGAGAGCACGCGCTCCGCGTTCTGGATCATGAACTTCAGCACCTTGAACTCCTGCGAAGTCAGCGGCACCAGGTTCCCGTCCCGCCACAGTTCCATCTTCGTAAAATCGACCTTCACGTCGCCAAAGGTGAAAGTCTCGGTCAGCGGGGTTCGCATCGACAGCGAGCGCCGCATCGCCGTCCGCACCCGCGCCAGCAGCTCTCGAGGACTGAAGGGTTTGGTCACGTAGTCATGCGCGCCCAACTCTAGCAGCAACACCTTGTCCATCACTTCCGTGCGCGCGCTGAGAATGATGATGGGCAGCGAAGGCGCCGCCTGACTGATTTCCCGGCACACATCCTGCCCCGGCGTTCCCGGCAAACTCAGGTCGAGCACCAGCACCGATGGCGCCGCCGCCCGAAACCGCTCCAGACCCGCCGCGCCGTTTCCCGCAATATCCACCACGAAGCCTTCGCTCTCAAACAAACGCTTCAGCGCCTTTTGGACGGCGCGGTCATCCTCGATCACCAGAATCCGCTCCGGATTGGACGGAACCGCTTCCATCGGCATCGTTGCCACCGCTGCTGCTGTTGTTGAAGGCGTATTCTTGTTCACCGCGGCCCCCGCACCCGTTAGTCGAAGATCATACCCCTAAACTCTAGCCTGATATCGGGTTAATGACATGCTTGGGGTTAGAAAGTGACATGAATTTGACAATTTGTTGACAAAAAGAAATCGGGGTGGCCGGGGAATCGGGAGTGGCGGAAACAAAAATAGGGGAGCAAGAAACGCCTCAAACAGGGGAGATGTCAGTCATGGAATCAAATGGTGGGCAGTGCAGGACTTTCAGCGGTCGTTTGATTTCAATGACTTGTCGGTGTAGCCGATTCACTACCCCACGAATCTAGCCGCAAAAATGGCAGAAATCAAGAGCTTGAAACGTAGCCGATTTAGTGGCAGGGCTTCCATTTCATGCAGCCATTCTAAAGCTCGCTTCCGCAGCCAATAGGAAGCCTGCGACGGGAGCGGAAAGGAATGGGCGGGCGGTTGCGGCCCTCGCTACTTCTTCGGGTACCCCACCGATTGCGCCAAGATGATTCTCTGCGGCGGCTGCAACTTCAGGGTCTTGGCAAGCGCGGGCTTGTCGATGCTCGCCCGCACCACCGTGGCTAGCCCCTCCGAGGCGCAATACAGGTAAACGTTCTGTGCGATGAATCCCACATCAGCGGCGGTATACATCTCAGCGTCCGAAGAAGCCGCACCGTCAGTCTTCGAAAGATCGGAAACATAAACTAGGTTTACAGCCGCATCCTTGACGAAGGACTGCGTGCCAGTAGCCGCCCGGAAGTCGCCCGCCAACACGGGCTCCAGTACGGTCGCCTTGGCATCGTAGACGTACACGCCTGCGGGAGTTGCCACGTAGATGCTTACTTCCTGCCAGTTCATGGCGGAAGGCGCAGTACGACGCCCATCGGGTCGGTTGATTCCGAAAGCCGCCCAGAGCAAGTTCGAAAGCGTCTGCTGCGAGAACGTCCCTGAACCAAACTCGCGAGTCGATTTACGATCCTTGAGAACCTCCATCAGAGGGCGTCCCCCTGTCATTTGTGGCGGCGGAAGCTGAACAGGTTTGAGCGCCTGCGCTGAAGCGATAGCAGAGAAGCAGATTGCTGGCAGCACGACTGTCAGGAGGAACGGAGATTTGCATTTCATCGAGAGCCTCCCTTGGGTTGTTTCCACCCAAGATTTTCGGCGTCCGTGGCGATTCCCAATTTAGAACGGTCTGTTGCCGGGAGTCTGTGACGCTGCGCAAGAGTTTCTTCTTCCTCAGCACTCCAAGCTGCTCCGTGCTATGATCCGCTCGGTGCTCCGTTCCTGCTTGAACCAAGGCTGCTAGGTAAGTACGAGCAATGCGCTGGTATTCATACGTTGCCTATTTTTTCGCGGGCGCTTTCCTCGCCAATGCCGTTCCACACTTCGTTAGCGGCATTTCCGGACGATCATTTCCAACCCCGTTCGCATCCCCGCCCGGTCGCGGACTTTCCTCGCCGATGGTGAATGTGCTCTGGGGCACTTTCAATGCAGCGGTCGGATACGTTCTTGTGTGTCATGTCGGCGAGTTTCACATCCGCCGTATCTTTGACGTGCTTGTGTTTGGAGCAGGGAGCCTGCTGATGGCGGTCATGCTGGCGCGGGCGTTCGGTCGTCGTGATTCAGGAAGCCGATAACTGCGTTGAACCTTCCCTTAGACTCCCACGCTTCCCCACACCCCGACCTTCGTGACGCGGACGCTCCCGTCCGGCTGCCCGCGTTCTGAGACCTTGTCCAGCCGCGCAGCCGCGTACAAGCCAGAGCGGAGTCGAGAAATCTCCCTAAGAAAGTCCGCCGATGATCTTGCGATACTCAGCTTCGCTGAAAGCTTTCAGTGTTTCTGTGGTGACATTGCCCAGCGCACCCACCGACAGCGAAAACTTGGCACAAGCTTCATCATTGGGAAACTCGGAAATTAGCACGGCGTCATACTGTCCCATCGTCAAATACCAACTGTGAATCTTTCCCCCTGCTTTCTCGGCGGCTTTCTTGGCGGCATCGAGTCGCGCAGGGCTTTCTTTGATCTTTGCCATCCCTTGCTGGGTGTAACGAAGCAGCGATACGAAGTGTGGCATGCGGGGCCTCCTCCCGATTCAAAGTCAACACATTATGCACCGACAAACGTGGGAGTCAAGTTTAGGCACGGCATGGTGGCCGCTCAACAGTTAGCACTCATAGCCCGGAGCCGTGAGTGCAGCAGAAGCAGCCGGAGACCGTCACTCATGGCATCGACTGGCAAGGAGTCCCGAATAGGGTCCTCTCTTCGCCCCCACCGCGTCTCCCGATCCAGCCACTTTTCGACCCGCACCGGACGCCACTCCGCCAGTGCTTCCAGCAGCCCCACGACGGAATCCCGCGCCAGCACCAGCCCTCGGTTCTCCGTCTTCAGAAATCGCTCCTCCACTGCATGGTCGAACATCGCCAGCAGCGGCGAGTAGTATCCCAGCACGTTCAGGACGCCGCAGGGCTTCGCATGCAGACCGAGTTGAGACCAAGTGACCACCTCGCAGAACTCCTCCAGCGTCCCGAACCCGCCCGGCAACGCGACGAAGGCGTCCGACAAGTCCGCCATGAGCGCCTTGCGTTCGTGCATCGAGCGAACGACGTGGAGCTTCGTCAGCCCCCTGTGACCAACCTCTCGCTTCATCAGGCGCTCTGGGATGACGCCTACCGCCTCGCCGCCCGCCTTGAGCACGGTGTCCGCCAGCACGCCCATCAGACCCACGTTGCCGCCGCCGTAAACCAGACCGATGCTCCGTCGCACGAGTTCCGCACCCAATTCCTCGGCGGCAGCGCGGTATTCTGGACGGGTGCCGGAACTGGAGCCGCAGAAAACGCAGATTCGTTTCATGGCGTCATTCTATGGTGCGCTGCCACAGCCACGGCATGTGGCTTGCGGTTTCTGCTACTTTTTCGGATACCCCACCGATTGTGCCAAGATGATCTTCTGTTGCGACTGCAACTTCAGAGTCTTGGCAAGGGCGGGCTTGTCTATTCATTGTTGCGTGGTTTCTAGCCGGGGCTATTCCATCAGCCGCCGTCGTTCGCATATTTTTTGCCCGAAAAGCCGAGAAAGGTCGCGACTAAAAGAGCAAAGGCGACATAACTGTTGATACATCCCGTTTACACTCACAACCCCGCCGGTGGGGGTTCTGAGTGAAATCGCCTGTTAGCGTCAGTTGAGAACAAAAGCAGTTGGTGTTGTTCAAGTCGAGGCGGGTGTTGTTATCGGCATTCGGGGCGTCCAGAGCAGTAGCAGAAGTAAGCCAGCCGCATAAAACATCGAGGCTTGCCAAAGTACCCCCCCAAGAACCACGCGCACTACGAACCCCATTACAACGACTCCTTCGGCCATTGACATTCCGATGAGTTGACCCGTTTCCCACTGTTTTAGGGCCTTCGGGTCAGTAGCGTCCTTCGCGAGTGCGTCCTCGGAGCGACGCATCAGGGTCCGGCGAAAGAAGAATCCTGCCAACCCTGCATAGAGAGCAAGGCCCGTCATCAACCAATGCCACAATGTCCAATCGCTGCTGCCGTGGCCACGGATACTCTCGCCTATCCATCCAAAGAACGGTATTGCCATTATGTGTCCTGCCTGAATCAGCCATAGTTTCCCCAACTTTGATTTCATTTCATTCACCTACAAGGCTCATGGCGGATTTTACATCTTGGGTTGCGGCAAGACCTTAGGCGGTTGTTGTTGAAATCCCCATATCACTCACAATCCCATCGGGTGCCCCGAGCGGGTGGAGCGGTCTCGGTCGTTCTCGGTCGTACGCTTACGCATCATATAAGTATGGACGAAAACCAGACTTCCGTCCCCAAATCGACCCTGAATCCCGCAAAATGGGTTGGCCAGTTGGTAGCCGCCGTAATTCTGGCCGAGGGGATTTGGGGATTGCTTGCTTCTGTCACCAGCAATTTACTGGTGCCGCTGCTGGCTAGGGTGATGGATGGAGACCCTCAGTCTCCGTCGTATCTCGGCAAAGGTGAGTTGAACGTTCCAGCGCTGTTCAACTCGTTTTTGGCGTTTTGCCTTGCATGGATTGTGTTTGTCCTGCTGCACGGGTGGTCACAGAGAAAGCCCGCCCCGGTACGAGTGAAAATGATGCGGGTGTCCAAGAAGGTTTCGCAACCGGCTGCCAGACCGCTTTCCATTCTGGCTCCTCCAGAGCCAGTCGCCGTCCCAACCCAAACAGTGGTAACTCCGCCCCCGGCACCGCAGATTTCGCAGGCACCCGTTTCCCCTCCTCCGGTGCTGGCACCGCAACAGTCGAAACCGACGACGACGGTTGTAGCCCCGGCCAAGCCAGCGAAGCCCCAGCCTCCCAAAGAGGTCTACTACAACATTGTCGGGGAACCTGTTAATCCGACCGAGGACAAATAGGCGCATCCCGCGAAGACGCACTGCGGCGGCTCAGAGCGTCTGAGCAGATTGCCCGTAACTCGGGGCCAATCGTGAGAACCCGAGAACCGTCGATCATAGGTTGCGAAGGTTACCCCCCCGGCTGGTGTCCACGTCGGCGATTGTCCGTCAGCTATTAAGGTCGGTATTACTGCAGCCTCGCGTACTCCGCCTTGGCTTCCTTCAGGATGGGGATGTCGGGGTCGGCGTCTTTCCAGAGCGTGAGGAAGTCTTTGTAGGCGGCGAGCGCCCTGACGCGGGCGGCGTCGGCATCCGCACCCTGCGAGGTTCTCGCTTGCAGCGCATTGGCACGCGCCACTCCCAGATGCGCCAAAGCTCCCGTCCAGCAGTTCCAGACGATGCCGCTGTGGTCGAGAATCTTCTGATACTCGGCGGCGGCGGCACTGCCCTGTCCGGCTGCCAAGTATGCCTCTCCGCGTACATACACCGGATAGAGGCAGGAAAGATTGTTGACGAACTGAATTTCCCCTAGCTCAATGGGTGCAGCAGCTTGCTGGTTATTGAGGGCGACAGCTGGGTTCTTTCTGTCCAGCGCCAATTGCGCCTGAATCGCAGGCAGCCAAAGCGACTGCATCTGCGTGTCCAGCGAGAAGCGTTTTCCTAAGTCTTGGGCCAACGATTCGGCTCGTGCCGTATCGCCCGCCATGGCAAATGCAAGCGCAGCTTCGACCCCGACCCCCTGACTCGTGGGAGCCAGCTTCAAAGCCTCTGCCGCTGCCTTCCGCGCTTCGGCAGCGTCGCCATAGGCGGCTTCCCGTAGAGCTGCATTCGCCTGCAATATCGCCCCACCTTCTTTTTGGTCGGCTCGCACGGCGGAGTCCACCGCCCGTTTTGTCCGTTCCCGTGCTTTGCCAAGATGACCGCCATACGCCTCGGTGTCGGATGCCAGCGAAAGTCCTTCGTTCTCGTAATCGGGCTTGCCCGCAAACCACTGTTGCTGTTCCGCCATCGCGGCGGAGTCCGCCCCGAGAAAGGCAAGACCGTAAAGAGCATTGTGGAATATGTAATCATCCAGCTTTCGTGCCTGCGCCTCTTGGATGATCTGCCGTGCCGCGTCGAGGCGCTGCAAGGCAAGGGCGTAGTAGGCGAGATTCTCGTACTGAAATAACTGATTCGGTGCAAGGCGCACGGCTTGTCTCGTGATCTCCGTGGCTTTCTCATACTGCCCCTGCCCGGCGTACACTAAGCCCATAATGTTGTACGCCTCCGGTTCCCGCGGGTAGCTCTCAATCCACTCCTGATTTCTCTGAGCCGCTTTATCCAGTTGTCCAGTGACAAGCCGATGATAGCTGGCGGTGATCTCCAGTTTTTCCCTTTCGCTGGCACGCTCCCGTAACTGGAATGCTTGGGCGATATACTCGCTGGCCCGCCCCAGTTGGCCGAGACTGAAGTAGTCGTAGCCCGCTGCCTCGTAGCCCATAGCAAAATTCGGATCAAGCTCGATGGCATTTTGATAGTACGGCAGAGCTGCGGCGACGCCTTTCTCATCCTCCGCTTTCAGTCCAAGGCTGTAAGCTCTCAGAGCTTCGAGCGAAGACGTGGTGGCCTCTGCCAGCGGAACATCAAACTTCTGCACCGTAGCCAGCGATTCACCCAGTTCGCCTCGCAGCTTGGATGCCGCTTCACCCAGCACGCCCAGCACCTTCTCCTTGGACGCCGCCGTCACCTGCTCCTCGGCCAGCGTGTCTCCGCTCTTGCAATTGACCGCCTTCAACCCCACCACATATTCGCTGCCCAGACCGCCAACGGTTCCAGCAATGTAGGCCTTGCTGCCTGCCCGCAGGCAAAGTTCGCGGGCCACCTCGGGCGTGAGCTTCGTGCCGACCGGGCGGGTCATCTGTTGCAGGCTCCTCGCAACCTCGCTGTCGGGGAGCACACTTAAGAAGGGCGATTGCCGCAGGGAGACGTTGAGCGCCGTCTTCAGCGTGTCATCGAATACCGCATCGCCCGTCTTGTTGTCGAAATCGGAGAGGACGATGGTGTCCTTATCTGTTAGGCACGTGCTTTGCTGATGCGAACGATAGTAAATCCCGCCCGCCACAAGCAAGGTGACCAGCAGGACGAGAACCGTAATCTTACAAACCTTCAGCAACCCGAGTTCGCAGGAGCTTCTCGCGCGGCTGACCGTGCCGCTCTCGGTGTCGCGCTTCAGCCGCTGCAAATCCGCGCGCATGTCCGCTGCGTGCTGATAGCGCAGGTTGCGGTCTTTCTCCAGCGCCTTGTTGATGATCGCTTCCAGTTCGGCTGGCACTTCGGGATTCAGCCGCGACGCGGGGACGGGCGCTCGATTCAGAATGGCTTCGAAGATTACACCGCTGAGCTGTCGCCTCGAAACGGCAACATGCCCGTCGCCATCTCGTACAGCACCGCCCCGAAAGAAAACAGATCGGTGCGGGCATCCAGTTCCTTCCCTCGCACTTGCTCCGGCGACATGTACGCGACCGTGCCCAGCATGCTACCGGGGCTGGTCAGATGCTCTGCTCCGACGTCGATGCGTCGGCGTCGCGCTCATGCTGCATCGCTGTCCGGCTGTCAGGGCGACCTTCGCCAGCCCGAAGTCCAGAATCTTGGCGTGCCCGCGCTTGGTGACAAAAATGTTCGCAGGCTTGATGTCGCGATGAACGATTCCTTTGGCGTGGGCCGCGTCCAGTGCGTCGGCGATCTCGATAGCCAGCGACAGCAGCAGTCTCGGTTTCCAGCGGACGCCCGGCGATGCGGTGCTTCAGGGTCAGCGCCGTCCAGAAACTCCATGGCGATGAACGCCTGCCCGTCCTGCTCGCCAATGTCGTAAATCGTGCAGATGTTGGGATGGTTCAGCGCGGATGCAGCCTGCGCCTCGCGTTGAAAGCGGCAGCGCCTGCGGGTCTCGGGCAACGTCTTCGGGCAGGAACTTGAGGGCGACGAAGCGATGCAGCCGAGTGTCCTCGGCCTTGTAAACGACACCCATGCCCCCGCCGCCGAGCTTCTCGACGATGCGGTAGTGCGAGATGGTTTGGCCGACAAGTTGGGAGGGGATAGCCATTGGCGGGAATCTTAGGTTGAACGTCCTGCAAGGTCAACAACGCTCTATTCCAGGGGCATCCGGGACCTCCGGGACCGACCGCTCAACGAAAGCAGGGCTATTGTCGTTTCGGGGCGATTTTTCCGAGTACTGGGTACGCCGGGGAAAATTGTTCCCCCAAAATAGGCATTTTGAAACTTGGTTCACTCAATTCTCACGTCAGGCATAGTCGAGCCCGCAGCAAGCTTCGACCCGCATGTGACGCCCTCACGCGGGCGGCATTGTCCGTTGCCAAGCCTCGCAGCACACGCATCCGTGATGCCCATCACGACGCCACATTGAACAAGCCTGTAGACTTCGGTCGGCAGTTTCATTGGCCGCTGACCTGCATAGGAGGACGGTTCTCAGTCCTCGACTGCCATGAAACCCCTTCCCCTAATCAGCAGCCGAGCTTGAACCTTTTTTCCTCGCAACTCGAACCCGGAAGGAACTTATGAAGCGTACCTACTTCGCCTGCCTGTTTCTGTGTTGTTTGACCACCTCATTTGCCGCTCGCCTAGCGCAGGCCCAAACTGAGACTGTGCTCTACAACTTCAAAGGCGGAAGCGATGGCTTCACTCCCCAGTCCCGGCTTACCTCTGACGGTGCTGGCAACCTCTATGGGACAGCCTTCCTTCGGCGGTCTGGGATTTGGAACCGTGTTCGAGCTTTCGCCGAATGGCAGCGGAGGCTGGAACGAGACCGTGCTCTACAGCTTCACCGGAGGGGTGGACGGAGGCGAATAATTATCCCTATATGTCTTACGTGCTCTTCGACAGCGCGGGAAACCTTTACGGCACCACCTACGGAGGCCGGATCGTACGGATATGGCGTACGTATTCGAGCTTAGTCCCACGGGAACAAGCTGGGCGGAAGCCGTCCTGTACAGCTTTGCGGGCGGGACGGATGATGCTAATCCGCTAAACGGCCTGATCATGGACCCGGCGGGTAATCTCTACGGCAGGACTTACGAGGCCGGCGGGGGAAGCGGAACCATCTTCGAGCTGAGCAAGTCCGATGTCGGTTGGACGAAGCAGGTGGTCTACAGCGATGCGCCGGGTT
>CAVQHM010000020.1:0-27483 GCA_963712295.1 uncultured Acidobacteriaceae bacterium | reverse complement strand
TCTTGAGGGGGTGGCGCCGAAAGGCGTGGGGGTTCAAATCCCCCCTTCCGCACCATTGTATGATCCACCGGAATTGTGAAACGGGCCGCGCCCCGACGGAGGCTTTTTGGAATGACGATCCTGATCACAATAATTCACGTTATCGTCTGTCTTTTCCTGATTGCTGTCGTTTTGCTGCAGAGTGGCAAGAGCGGCGACTTGGCCGCGGCGTTTGGAGGTCAAGGCAGCCAGACGGCATTTGGTCCGCGGGGCGCCGCCTCGGCGCTTTCCAGGGCGACCACCTGGTCCGCGATCATCTTCATGCTCACGTCGATCACGCTTTCGATTTATGCGGCGCGGAAAACCGGCCCGACATCCGTGCTTTCGGGAGTGAACCCTCGCAGACCAATTCGCAGCCCGCGACACCGGCCCCTACGTCCGCTCCGCCCACCGTTCCGCAAAACCAGGCGCCACAAAAATAGAGGTTTCAGGTCTTAGGTCTTAGGTCTCAGGAACTGCTCCCCGGGCCATCGGTCTAGTCGCTCCACAACAGCGCCCGCAAGATCTTGCTTTTCCTGAGACCTAAGACCTTGTGTTCAGGAAGGGATTCTCTTCCGTTCCTCGCCGATGGTGGTTCGCGGGCCGTGTCCTGGAACTCACGACAGTCTCATCGGGCAGAGTCAACACGCGCTCGTGCAGCGAGCTCATGATCTTCTCGAACGATCCTCCGGGGAGATCGGTGCGTCCAATGCTGCGCGCGAATAAGGTGTCGCCGGCGATCAGCAATTTTTCTGCGGGAAAATAGAGACAGACGCTGCCCTCGGTGTGGCCGGGCGTGTGGAGCACGTTCCCCGTCAAATTTCCCGCCTGCAACGCGTCGCCGTCTCCAATGCTCGCTTCGACGGCAACCTTGCCCGGTGCGGCCATGCCCAGCCACGAAGCCTGCACGTCGAGCATCTTCAGCAGCGCGTAATCATTCTGATTGAGCAGGATGGGCGCGCCCGCTTGCGCGCGCAGCTTCATCGCCCCGCCCACGTGATCGATGTGGGCGTGAGTAATGACGATCTGCTTCACTTCCAGCTTGTACTGACGGACGATGGCGAGAACGTCCTCAATGTCGTCGCCCGGATCGATGACCATGGCTTCGTGCGTAGTCTCATCGCCGATGACGGAGCAGTTACATTGCAGCGGGCCTACGGGAAGGATCTTGTGGATCATGAATTCATTTTCGCTCAGGCTGAGGGTTTCCACCACAATCGGAAGCCACTATGAGGATTTCACGGAACCGCTCTCAGTTGTTCATCGTATCTGAGCTGACGTACAATCCTGCCAATTGCCGAGGTCTTTTGATGAGCCTTCACCGCAGTGCCTGCATTGCTGTCTTCTTTCTCCTTGCCCTCAGCGCATTCGCCCAAACCCAGAATCAATTGATTCCGCGTAGCGTCTTGTTTGGCAATCCTGAACGCTCTTCGCCACAAATTTCGCCCGACGGCGCCATGCTCGCCTACCTTGCCCCCGACCAGGGAGTCCTCAACATCTGGGTACGCACTCTGGGCAAAACAGACGATCGCGCCATCACCAATGACCGCAAGCGAGGCATTCGCAATCTGTTTTGGCAGTACGACTCAAAAGACCATCCTTGATGCCCAGGACCAGAACGGAGATGAGAACTGGCGCGTCTATCAAACCAACATCGCCACCAAACAGACGCGCGACCTGACGCCTTTCGATAAGGTTCGCGCCGACATCGTCGCTCTCGAGCCTGCCCATCCGTGAAAAATACCGCCCTGATTCAGTTGAATAAGCGCGATCCCAAGCTCTTTGATATTTACCGGGTGAATCTCCAGACTGGCGAACTCACGCTCGATACGGAGAACCCGGGCGATGTTGCCGGTTACCAGCCCGATCACGACCTTCAGGTTCGTGCCGCGCAGGTGACCACGGACGATGGTGGCGCCGTGATCCGCGTGCGCGACAATGCAAAATCGCCCTGGCGTGAATTGATAAAGTGGGGCCCCGAAGAAACCTTGGGCAACGTCTCCGGCTTCTCTCCGGACAACCGCGCTTTGTGGGTCATCACTTCTCTGGAGGCCAACGCCGCCCGTCTGGTTTCGGCTGACGTCTCCACCGGGAAAAAGGACGGTCATTGCCGAAGACCCGCAATTCGACGTCTCGTTTGTAGTCACGCATCCCCGAACCAACCAGCTCCAGGCGGTGGTTTTCCTGCGCGAGCGCCGCGACTTCCAGATTCTCGAACCGGCGCTACGGCCAGATTTCGACGCTCTCAAGAAAGTGCGCGACGCCGACATCAGTGACGTCAGCCGCGACCTGGCAGATGACAAGTGGATTGTGACCTTTGAGGGTGACGACGCTCCTATCTACTACTATCTGTACGACCGCCCCCGCAAGAAAGCCGCCGTGCTCTTCAGCAACCGTCCGGCGCTCGAGAACTTCAAACTGGCGAAAGTCAAACCGATCCAATACAAGGCTCGCGATGGCATGACCATCTACGGGTATCTCACGACTCCCGCCGGCGTCGAACCGAAGAACCTGTCTATGGTCGTTTTCCCGCACGGTGGTCCTTGGGATCGCGACCTCTGGGGATATGATCCCTACGCGCAGTGGCTTGCCAATCGCGGCTACGCCGTCCTCCAGCCGAATTTCCGAGCTTCCACCGGCTACGGCAAGCAGTACCTCAACGCCGGCGATCGGCAATGGGCCGGTACCATGCGCACCGATTTGCTCGACGGCAAAGATTGGGTCGTCAAGCAAGGCGTCGCCAATCCCTTGAAAGTCTGCATCATGGGCGGCAGCTACGGCGGTTACGCCACACTCGCTGGCGTAGCCTTTGCACCCGATGCTTATGCCTGTGGCGTCGATATCGTCGGCCCCTCCACCTCAACACCTTGCTGAAGACCATCCCGCCGTACTGGTCTACGCTGCTCGCCGTTTTTCACAAACGCATGGGAGACAATGAAGAAATTCTGAAATCACAATCGCCGTTGTTCAAGGCCGGCCAGATCAAGGCGCCTTTGCTGATCGGCCAGGGCGCCAACGATCCGCGCGTTAACAAAGCGGAGAGCGACCAGATCGTCGCCGCCATGCGCAAAAATAACAAGCCGGTTGAATACTTCGTTTTCCCAGACGAAGGACATGGTTTCGCCCGGCCCGAAAACAAAATGGCATTCAATGCCGCGGCGGAAGAGTTCCTCGCGAAGTATCTTGGTGGTAAGTACGAACCGCCGAGCGATGCGGAAAAGAAGCTCCTCGACAGCGTGAAACAATCACTCATAGAGACGCGGAGGCCGCGTCTCTATGATCATAAATTACGTCTTCGACCCAACCTGCCCTACGATGCCACCGCGACCTGCCCCGTCCTCTGATCGGAGCGGAAGTGCAGCAGCGCCGCGATACTCCCGGCGCCATCTTCAGCGCCCTATCTCGTCTAAGAACAACCACATGCGTGGCTCGCGTCAACATGTTACTCCGGGCATCGCAAGACCTGACAACCTCATCTAATCGGGTAAAGGTTGGAAGGAGACAATGTATGCGGCTCCTCAGGATGAAAGTTCTCGCAAGTTTCTTCCTGGCCGCGTTTCTATCTGCGCCCGCGTGGGGAGATAATTCGAGCGCAAATTCCGCGCTACCAGGAACTCTGAATTACGTCGAAGGGCAGGTATCGATTGGCACCCAGACCCTCGGCTTGAAGTCGATCGGTACGGCCGAGTTGCAACCTGGCCAGTCCCTCACTACGCAAAGCGGCAAAGCTGAGATTTTGCTGACACCCGGCGTGTTCCTGCGGGTTGGCGCTCGCAGTTCCGTCAAGATGATCTCGCCCAGCATCACCAACACAGGGATTGAAGTAGACCGGGGCCACGCAATGGTCGAGATCGAAGAAATCCATCCGGAAAACGATATTCACGTTACTTCCGGCGGTGCGACTGCTCGCTTGATGAAAACTGGGCTCTATGACTTTAATGTGAAGCAAGAAGAGCTTCGCGTCTTTGACGGCAAGGCATCGGTCGCGGAAGACGGTGGGCATGTCACGGTGAAAGGCGGACGCGAGGTCAGCCTCGCCGCAAATGGTTCGGTCCACGCACAGAAGTTCAACAAGAAGTCGTACGAAGAAGGCGATTTGTATCGCTGGAGCAGTCTGCGATCCGCCTATCTGGCGGAAGCCAATGTCAATGCGGCTGGCATGTACGAAGCGGATGGATGGGGTCCGTGGGGGTATGGCTGGTGGGGCGCTGACTGGTATTGGGACCCCTGGTTTGACGCCTTCACTTTCATTCCCGGCGACGGAATCTTCTACAGCCCATTTGGCTGGGGATTCTACTCGCCTTGGTATGTGTACGGAGCTCCGTTCTATGGATACGGATACGGGCGCTATTACCACAACTTTAGTACTAACTATAAGAACTGGGGTCCGGGTTCCCACTATGTGGGAGACCACAGATACGCCAATGGCATCTACCGTGGCCCAGGATCCGTGGGACGCGGTTTCCATTCTGGACCTGGCATGGCCAGCGCCGCCAGAGGCTTCGGACGATCTGGTGGCGGCGCGTTCCATGGTGGCGGAGGCGGCTTCCACGGAGGAGGCGGATTCCACGGAGGAAGCGGCGGCGGTGGCGTACGCGGGCACTAATTGAAACCTATCGTCCCGGGTCTGCGATGTGAGGTCAGTGTTCTAGGGCTAGTTCGTCTTACCAACGTGCGCGCGCAACGACTGGGTCCGCCAGCCGAGAGTTAGTGCGTCTTAGTATCTCCGGTGACGGCACGCTGCACACTAGGTTCCCATCTTTCGCGGAGACGGGGCAAAGCCCCGTCACCACACAAACCCTGTCACCACACGAGTTCTAGAAACTCACTTCACGATGCCACTGCGATCTGCCCCGTCGTCTGATCGGAGCGGAAGCGCAGCAGCGCCGCGATGCTTCCGGCGCGATCCAGATCAGCGTGTTCCTTGAGGTAGAGCAATTCGATGTCGCGACGGATCGCGATGGGGATGATGGCGTCCGACACATCGCTGAGTTCGCGAGCAAGGCTTCCGCACGCGACGCACGAGGTTACCAGATGGGCGTCGAGGTGGCCGCAGTTCGGACACTCGACGGCTCGAGCCGAATAGTTTTCGGAGAGGAAAAGAGTTTGCACTTCCCCGGTTTCCAGCGCGCGCAGGACGCGCCGCAGCCCGGTGACACCGCGTCCGTTGGACTTCGCGAAATCTACCGCTTCGTTGGCCTTCGTGGAAGCGCGCTCCGTGATCCAGCGATTCAGGACGGCGCCGGCGTGATCGCGAATCTCTTCATTGGCGACGCTGGCAACATCGGCGGAGAATCGGCCAATCAGGCGCTGCTTTACATAGGGATGGAGATGAGCCTCGAACTCGGGCCACGTGGCATCCTGGCAACCGACGATGAGCCGCTCCCAGACACCTCTCTCGAAGTCGGTCCGCAGCCGCTCCGCCACTGCCTTGAAATGCTGCAGCGCTTCCTCCGAGACGCGCCGTTCGGCATGGCCGCCTTCGTAGCCGTTGTAACCGTAGCTGGCGGCGTTGCGCGAGAGCATGTGGACGATGGCTCCGCGTTCGCGCAAGTCATCGAGGCGAAGATCGAAGACCCGGGCGCGCTGGCGGTCGACCATGGCGACGCAGAGCGCGGGCTGCGCGCCCAGCAAAGCGGCCAGCGGCTTCAACTGAAAGCGAGGCTGGAGAAAAATTCGGGTAGCTCCCAGACGCGGCGGCAGTTCGTACTCCTTCCAGAAGTTGTGCGCGGAACAGGCAAAGACCGCCTTCCCCCGGGCGTTGCCGCGCAGGTTCGTGGCCAGGTCGAGCACGCGATCGAGGTCGGCGTGAAGGGATCCGTTCGTACCGCTTGCGGCGGCGCTTTTCAGCGCCTGCTTCACCACATCTTTGGCCACGATGGCCTCGCGCCGATGAGAACGATCCTGCGGAGCATCAGGCTGGAAGTAAAAACTCAGGGCACACGCCCCTTTGCTTTTGTCTACTTGAAAAGACGCCAATTCACGGATTTCATCCCGGGTCATCATCTCGACTCTCCTTAAATACTTGAGATAAATACTGAGATGCTGGTACTGGAAATTTTAGATTCGAGTTTTGACTAAGAGTTCCTGGTGGAACTCGCTGGCGATGGAAGGCGCGCTGCGCACGCAGTCGCGTGCCCGTTGCACGCTCTCGCGCACGGCCTCCACATGCCGCCCGGTGATGGCGGCAATTTCGTTGAGAGAAAAGCCCTCGATCCCGTAGAGAAGGAAGGCTTCGCGGTCGGTGCGGCTGGCGCCGCGGAGCGCCGCTTGCACCAGGGCAATCATTTCATCGGAGTAGGCAGCCTGTTCCGGAGTGGACACGCGGCGGTCGGGGATCGCGCTTTCGCGGGTCCAGCCCTCGTCCGGCTGATGGAATTGCAATGCGGCCTCGTCCGAGCCTTGCACATTCTGCCGGCGGCGGCTGGCTTCGAGATGCAGCGCGTCGGGAGACTCCAGTTCCTGCAGGCGCGTCGTCATTTCGTTCATGGCTTCGAGGGCAAGGCGGTAAAGCCACGGTTCGAGCGAGAGTTTCTCCGGACGCTCCCGATCGCCGAGGGCGCGGGCAATCACTTCGTTCACCACCTCGGACGTGGAGAGGCCGTCTTCCACGATTTCCTCGTCGGCGCGGCGGAAGTAGAGTTCGCGGTCCACGAAACGTTCCAGGCGGCCAAGATTCGCATTCACATAGGAACCGATGTCGTCGGCGGATATGGTGGGCGGCAGAACCGCCGCCAGCGTCTGCTCGAAGGGGACGCCGGGCTCGGGAGCTTCCTGCGGACCGCCACGCCAGCGCCGCCATTTGTGGCTGGAACGGAGCAGTTCCTTGTGCCGGCCAATCTGCTGAATGAGTTCGTCGAAGGCCGCCTTGATGGCCGCAGTGGGGCTGGGAGCTTTCGCCTCGGCGGTCAATTGGCCCGAGGGCAAGCGCAGATTCACGGAAACGAGCGTGCCCTCACGCGCCGAATTCTGATCGATGACGGCTTTCAGATGCACCAGTTCAGGCCGGAAAACGTGAAGCCGCTTCTGAATTTTTTCGATCTGGTGGCTGATTTCTTTTTCGATGTCGGGAGTTTTGTGGACCTTGTAGCTGACGTGAACGTTCATTTTCAAGCCTCGAACGCGGGCAAGAGCCCCATGAAGCGGCGGTCCTAACAAGATGATTGTACACCCACTGGGAGGGGCTGAAAGGGGCCTTTCCGCAGGCTTTGCCTTTCCTATTTCATGGCCTATTTATGGCTGTCCCGCGTTGCACTTGATCTTGGGTGGCGCAGCGCTTCAGCGCTGCGGTCACCGCCTATTTCCAGCACCGGCTTTAGCCGCTGAGGTGAGACCGCCGCAGCACAACAGATCCTTCCCTGCCGACTTTTCAGTCCCGGAGGGAACATGTTCGCAAAAACGGCGCTCGACCCATCCCATGAACTTCCGGGACGGCACCCTATTTCACGTAGACCGAATCCTCAGTCAACTCCTTAGGCATCTTGACCGGAAACGGCGGAAACTCATGCGACGGGCCTTTGAATAACGAAACCGTAGCCTCGGAGCGCCGCGTGCCGTCGTGGACCACGATCGTGTGCGGCTTCTCCGAATAGCCGGTCCACAGAGAGACGCCGGCGTAGGCGCCGTCCTTGCGCAGGACGTAGTAGGTCATATCGATGAACTGGAGCTTGTTCATGTCGTGGCTGTAGTTGCGCGCAATGCGTTGGAGGGCATCCATGCCCGCTTCCAGCGGCGACATGCCGCGCCGCATGTTCTCGACGATGGTGTGCGCTCCGGCGACCTTGATGTTCTCTTCCCCGCTGCCGGTGGCCCCCGCCGACCCCACGTCCTGATCGGTGTAGCAGCCGGCGCCGATAATCGGCGAATCGCCGCACCGTCCCGGAAGTTTGAAGGCGAGGCCGCTCGTGGTGGTGCAGCCGGAGATTTCACCCTTGTCATTGAGCGCCGAGCAGTGAATGGTCCCGGTCGGCGGAGACAGAACGCGCCGGATCGCGGCCATGCGGAATTCCGGCTCGATGTCCAGTTCGGCGGCCCGTTGTTCCAGACGCTGAATGCGCTCTTGCCAAAGTTCACTTTGCGGCGAAGTCGCGGGTGGCGTCGTTGACGGTAATGCCGGCGGCTTCCATTGCGGGTCAGCCATCCCCGGTCCCCACCAATCGTCGGTCGAGTGGTGCTCCTTCCAGAGCAGCCAGATTTTGCGGGAACGTTCGGTGAGCAGATTTTCGCGAGGGAAGCCCATGGCAACCGCGAATCGTTCGGCCCCTTCGCCCACCAACATGACGTGGCCCGTGTGCTCCATGACCGCTTTGGCCACCAGCGAAACATTCTTGATGTTGCGGACGCCGCCCACCGACCCCGCACGGCGCGTAGGCCCATGCATGCAGCAGGCATCGAGTTCGACGACGCCCTCTTCGTTGGGAAGGCCACCCAGTCCGACGCTATCGTCGTTCGGATCGTCTTCCGGTCCCTTGACCACGCGGAGAGCGCCGTCCAGCGTGTCGCCGCCATTTTTCAGGAACGCGAAGGCGTCATCGATGTATTTCACGCCATTGTGGGCACAGATAATGATCGGCCGCTTGCCAGAGCGCGGGCTTTCATCCTTATTATCGTTGTTCTGTGCGCTTAGGCCGGTGGCCAGCGAAGCGGCTACGGCCGACTCCAGAAATCCACGACGGGTAATCGACATGAATTCTCCATGCAGAGGAAACGGCGAGAAGGATAACACGAAGGCGGATGGGCAATCCCTCTCGGAGCCGCCTGGGCGGCTACTCCGTGGTGCCCGAAGAGCAGCCGCTGGCAGCTAGAGGATTTCAAACCCACCGGGACGTGAACTTACTGCGGTTTCGGTTCGGTTGGCGGAGGCGCGGCCCCCATACCGCCGTGGTGCATCATGCCCGGACCCATCATGCCTTCGGAACCCATGGCGTCCATGTGCTTCATCATCTGTTCCATGTGGCCAACCATCACGGTCCACAAATCTACGTTGCTTTGCCAGCGCGCCTTCTCCGTAGGTTCGCTGATCTTGGCCACGTTGGCTTTCAGTTGCTCAAGGGATGCCTTCAGCTTGTCCACGTCGGCCTGCATGGCCTCCATGTGCTGCTTGTGCATCTCCTTCATCTTGTTGTGGTGCTCCATGCCCATCTGACCGGACCCGCCCTTGGTGGCAGGCGCCGGAGGCGGTGCGCTTTGCGTCTGCGCCCACGCCAGAGAGGCCAGAGTTAACATCACGGTAAGCAAAAGACTCTTGCGATTCATACGAGGTATCCTTTCCGACAGCCAGTCCGAGTATAACCTTTAGGCTCGAGGATGAAGACACAACTCCTCAGTCGTACCCAACCATTTCTCAGTTGGTGTACACGCGTTCGCAGCACTGATGGCGCGTGATGCAAAGAGAAAAGCCGCCCAAACATCGGGCGGCGTGCGTTTGTTGTGCTTCGTCTTGGCGGAAAAGGTCCGCCCCACGCGTGCAATTACGCTGCAGGCTTCATCTTGAGCATGGTTTGCAGCTCCGTCAGTTTTGCTTTGGCAGCGGAGGCTTTCGCCATGGCGTCGGAAAGCTGCCCGGACTGGAATGCGGTCGAGGCATCGGTCCAGTTCTGCTTCACGGATGCAAGGCCGTCGGCGGCGCCCGCCGGAAGTTTATGGCTCTTGGTGAGCGCGTTGACTTTCGTTTGAACGGCCGTCACTAGCCCGGGCATCGATTCGCTCATTTCCTTCCACTTGGCGGTCAGTTCGTCTTTCTTGGCGGCGGCGGCTGTGGCAAGATCCTTTACCTTGCCGGGTAGAGCCTTGGAGGCTTCAAACGCGGCGGCATAATCGCCTTTGTCGAAGGCGTCCTTGGCGGACTGGATGGCGGTCTGAACATCCTTGGCCTGATCGGGTACGTACCGGCTGGCCTGGTCGGCCACCGCGGCATAGGCCGCCTGGGCGCCCTTGATAGCGGCGTCAGCGGCGGTTTTCTGTGCATTTTCGCAAGCGGTGAATAACATCATACCCGCCAGGATGGCTGCGAATACGAACTTCGTTTTCATGGAACTCTCCTAAGGTTTGGTTTGAGTATTTGGGACCACGCGATTCTGTGAACACACTCTACTAATACAAAAATCAAAGGGGCCGACGTTCAACAAAGCTCGCCTCTGCGGGTGTTGCGTATCAGGGGCGGGAGCTGCTTTTCAGGGAAGCGACACGATTAGTCGCCCTTCAGTCTACTCCTTCGGCTAACCTCCGCAATAGGCAGGCATCACCGTTCGGTGTGACGTAGTTCCGCACGCGGGAGGTGAGAAACCTCCGTCGCGCAATCAGTCGCTCTAGGGTGAACGCAATCGGGCTTCATTGTCCCAGCCCCCGCAACTTTGTGGGCGAACCGTTGCAAAATCGCTATTTCACCCACCACGCTCAACCGGCACCCAGCTCTAGGCCCCCACGCACTGCAGCAGCCGCGCGACTCCTTCTCGAAACACCGCCGGTTCGGTAATCAAGCTCAGCACCAGATGGCCTTCGCCCGCGAAATCGTAGAAGTGCCCCGGATGCACAATGACCGCCATCTTCCGCAACAGATCCACTGCCAGATCTTCGTCCGTTCCCAGCGCGGGCACCCGCAGCACGGCGTACCATCCGCCCTCGACTTGCAGCCGAACGCACGAAGGACAGCCCGCGAGTTGGCCATCAAGTTCCGTGAGATTCACGCGCAAACGATCGAGCAAAATCGGCTGGACCTGCTTGCGCTGATCGAGCAGCACCGGCGCGGCCAGCTGCACGGGCGTGTTCATCGAGAGAAAAGTATCGGCAATGATTTCGAGCCGCGCCCCTGCGTCATCCACAGCTTCTTTCGGGCCGCTCGTCACCACCCAGGCAAGCTTCATCTGCGGAAGCGCGGAAATCTTGGAAACGCCGCTCAGCGTGAACGTAAGCGCGTCGGCGTTGGTCACGAAACTATCGCGCAGCGCCCCGTCGTGCGCATAATCGAGGAAGACTTCATCCACGATCAGCGCCAGACCGTAGTCGCGACTGAAACTGTTGAGCGCCGAGGTTTCCGCCACCGACACGTAAGAGCCGGTGGGATTGTTCGGATGCACCACAATCACGGCCCGCGACTGCGGAGTGGCCGCCTTGTAGAGCGAATCGAAATCGATTTGCCAGCCGTGATCGTAGAGAAGTGGATACGGAACCAGTTTCACGTCGGCCAGATCGGCGAGAAACTCGAATAAGGGGTAACTCGGTTTCGGTACAAGAATCTCTTCGCCCGGATTGCACAGCAGACGGAATACATAGGAGTAGGCTTCGCTGGTGCTGGTGGTCAGAAGCAGGCGCTCGGGATCGAGATCGAAAACTTCATGCGATTCGCGATAGTAGCGGCATACGGCCCGTCGCGCCTCCAGCAGGCCCCGGGGCTGAGGGTCGTAACGCATCGCTTCAGGATTCGCCAGGGCCGCAAGCACGATTTCCGGGTCGGGACGGACGCCAGCTTCGGTTGGGTTCGAAACAGTGAGATCCAGAGTCTCCTGCCCCGAAGCGCGCATTTCCTCGATCGCGCGCGTGAGAGCGTTCGGACTAAGCCGCCAGTTTGTGCGGGTGGAAAACATAGATTCCGGTAACCCCAAGAGCCTGTGGCGCAGGCGAGATTCGTATCAGGGCACGCCTTCAGGCGTGCCGCAAGTACCGTGCGATGAATGCGCCTTTAGGCGCTGGTTTTGAGCGCTGGAGTTTCACCATGGGCTCCTTGGACTCGACTGCTGCCGATGGCAAACGCGGCACCTCCACCACTCCCGCGCTCCCGCTCTCATGCTAGACTCGCCATGAGTGAATCCACCTTGCGGATGCGCATCCTCACCCGCTACATCCTGGGAGAAGTCGTCTCCCACGCCCTGATCGGCGCGGCGGTTTTCACTTTCGTTCTCTTCACCCGCGACCTCGGCCGCATCCTCGAACTGGTGGTCCGCAACAGCGCGCCCCTGCCCAGCGTAGCAGAAATCTTCTTCTATACCGTCCCCGTCGCGCTCACCTACACCATTCCCATGGGCGTGCTCGTCGGCATTCTCATCGGACTCAGCCGTCTCGCCGCCGACAGCGAAGTGACCGCCATGCGCGCCAGCGGCCTCGGCGTCTGGACCTTCCTCCGTGTGATTTCCATCTTCGTGATCGTGGCATGGCTGCTCGCGCTCGGCAACAGCGTCTATCTCGCGCCACGCTCGCTCGCCGACCTCGGACAGCTCCAGGACCGCCTCAAGTCTTCTCAGGCTTCTTTCGAAGTCCAGCCCCGCGTGTTCTACGAGGGCTTCCCGAAGATCATTCTCTACGTGCAAGATGTCAAGGCGATGTCCGGCGGCGCCCTGTGGAAAGGCGTGTTCCTCGCCGACTTGACGGACCCCGCCGCGCCCCGTATCAGCCTGGCCCGCCAAGGCCTGCTCGTCAGCCAGGGGCCCGATACTCTGGACTTGCATCTCACCGACGGCTCCACGCACGAAACCGATCCCAAGAATCCCGACCAGTACCAGATCTCCACCTTCCAGACTACCGACATCCCTATCCAGATTCCCGCGACACAAAACAGTCAGGAGCACGAACCGACAACACTCGGCGAGATCAAGTTTGCCGATCTCCTCCGCAGCACGCAGACCGGCGACCCGGTGACCCGCCGCTGGCATTTGATCGAATACCATCGCCGCATCGCCCTACCCACCGCCTGCATCGTTCTGGCCCTGGTCGGAATTCCGCTCGGCCTGTCTTCCAAGAAAGGCGGCAAGTCCAGCGGATTTGTCCTCACCATTCTGCTGGTCTTCCTCTACTATTCGCTTTCCTTGATCGGAGTTTCTTTCGCCAAGCAAGGTCGCCTTTCCCCCGCCGCCGGGGTTTGGCTCGCCGACCTCGTGTTTCTTGCCGGAGGAATTTTCCTGCTCTGGCAATCGGAACGCCGCCCCATCGAACTGGCCGGTTTCCGCGCCTGGTTCAAGACATCAAGATTTGCGGCATCGACGTTCCGCAGTGGGACATCCGAGACCGCGGCGGATGCGCCGTCGGTGCCCGGTCTGACGGCGCAGCATCGGAACGGCGAGTCGTCCCGCCCGCGCTCGCTGCCCATGCGCCGCCGCTTGTTCAATCTTCGCTTCCCGACCATCCTCGACGACTATGTGCTGCGCGACTTCGCGCTCTATTTGACGATGATCGTCGCCGCTTTCCTGATGCTGCTGCTCGTGTTCACCCTGTTCGAGTTGCTCAGCGATATCTTGCGGAATCAGGTCTCGCCGCTCACCGTGGGCGAATATCTGTTGAACGTGGTGCCCTACTTTCTGTACAACACCACGCCGCTCAGCATGCTGCTGGCGGTGCTGGTGACCTTCGGACTGCTGCAGAAATCGAACGAAATCACTGCCATCAAGGCCACCGGCATTAGTCTGTACCGCATCATCGTCCCCGTCCTGATCGCCTCCACGCTCGTCGCCGGCGTGCTCTTCCTTTCCGACCAGCTCTATCTCCCCTACACCAACAAGCGGCAGGACGCGCTCCGCAACCGCATCAAGGGCAAGCCCGCGCAGACCTACCTGCGCCCCGAGCGCCAGTGGATGTTCGGCCAGCACTCTGACATTTACTACTATCAATTCTTCGATCCCGACCGCAATGTTTTCGGCGGCATCTCCGTATTCCAGTTCAACCCGCACACTTTCGAGATCACGCATCGCATCACCGCCGACCGCGCGCACTGGTCCGACTCCATGGGTAAGTGGATTTACGAACAGGGATGGGAGCGCAGCCTGAGCGGCTCCGCCATCGAGAACTACCGCAAGTTCGACGTCGCAACCTACCCGGAGCTGGCGGAAGCGCCCGCCTACTTCAAGAAGGAAATCAAACAATCGTCGGAAATGAGTTACGACGAACTGCGAAGCTACATTCACGATCTGGAGCAGAGCGGCTTTGATGTGGTGCGCCTGCGGGTCCAGTTGCAGAAGAAGATTGCCTACCCGCTGATCACGCTGGTGATGGCCATCCTCGCCATTCCCTTCGCGCTATCCGCCGGCAAACGCTCCGCCATCGCAGGGATTGCGACCGCCATCGGCATTGGCGTTGTCTATTGGACGATCTCCGGCCTGTTCGAGGCGATGGGCAATTTGAGCCAGCTTCCGCCCGCGGTAGCAGCCTGGTCCCCAGACCTGGTCTTCGGCTTCATTGGCGGCTATTTAATTCTGAGAATGCCAACCTGAAAGAATCGGGTGATCGAGTGATCGAGCCATCGGGTGATCGAAGATCAAGAGCCTTTGACTTCAGATGGCCCGATGACCCGATCATCCGATGGCCCGATTGCCTTATCTGGCCGTCATTCCGCTCGGCGGCGTCAGGGTGGCCGTCGGGCTGGGCAAAGCGTTCATCACCCCGCTAGTCACGCTTAACGTGAAGCCGGAGATGTTCGTCGACCCTTGGTTCGACGTGTAGAGAAACTGGCCAGTGTTGTTCACGGTTGGGTGCAACGCCATCGACACCGGATTCGTTCCGGTCGGCAAGTATGGATTGGGACTTAGCGCGGTCAACGTGCCCGCTCCCGTGTTGATCGTAAATCCATAAACCTGGCCCGAGCCCCAGGCGGTCACGTAGAGAAATTTGTTGGTCGGATCCACCACCATCGCAATCGGGCTCTGCCCCGCCGTAGATGGCGGTACATCGCAAGAGACATCGGGGCACGTTCGCAATGGAAACATCAGGTTTTGTGTTACTTGCTGCTGCGTGCAATTCGTATTGTCGACCGCTGTGCACACCTCGAACGGATATAAATGGCCGCCATTCGGGTCCTCATTGCCCACATACACAAACAGGCCACCGGAATTCTGCCCGACCGGGTTCGTGTTGACCGCGAGCACCGAGATGGGATTGACCGCGGCAACGGCATAAGGCGAATTCGGTTGCTCGGTCAGGCCGCCCGATGAACTCACGCTATACACGCTCACCGTATTGTCATTGCCCGGAGATGGGGCAATACAGTTCTGCGAACAAATATCTTGTTTGTTGGTGACGAACAGGAGTTCCTCGGCTGTTCCACTCGAAGGGGTGAACGCAAGGGCCGAAAGGGCGGACGGGATTTTGCTCAGGTAGAACGGACTTCCCGCGGCCAAGGTCAGAGTGCCGGAGCTCATGGTAAACACCGAGATCGACGGACACACGTCGTCCGCAGCGGTGGGAACATGCGGACAGCTCGGATATGGCGAAGGGGTCGGATATCCCGGCGTAGGGGAAGACCCGTGATCGATCACGAAGAGGAATTGCCCTGCCGCATCCCGCACCATCGCCGTCGCAGTGTCGGAGCAGTTACTTACGCCGGTGCCGCTACAGGTCCAATTTACCGCCGTGACCGGCGCTGACAAACTCCCGTCCGAACCCACCGCATACGGGTAAATCGCGGGCGCAATCGGATTGTTGGAGGCAGGCGAACAGTTGGGACATGGAGGCGCGCCTTGATCCAGGACAAACGCCGTCGCCCCCTTCGAATCCAGCAAAATGTCTACCGGAAGTCCGCACGGGTTGGTATTAGTGCCCGTTGCCGCCGTAGGACATGTGCTCGCATTCGAATTAACCAGCGAAAGGCCTCCGCTGCTCAAATCCATGGCAAACGTACTAACGTAGTTTCCTACCCCATTGCTGCCCTGGGTCACCACGTACAAGACTCCCGCGGGCCGAGACGAGGAACTGCCGCAATTCACCAGAAACAAACTCAGGGCACACAGGCCCACAAGCGCAACCACTCCGCCTAATGTCTTCGCCATCTATTCTCCAGGAATTGTATCGGATCGAAAAATGATCGGGTCATTTGAACATCGGGTCATCGGGTCATCGAAAGTCAAAGTCGTTTGATCTTCGATCACCCAATGACCCGATCATCCGATGGCCCGATTTTATTCACCGCCGGAATCCGAATTTGCACTTCTAACCCACCCTCGCTCCGGTTGGATGCTCGGAGTTGCCCGCCATGCAGCCTGACGGCGCGGTCCGCAATCGACAACCCCAGACCCGCGCCCCCGGTTTGCCGGTTGCGAGCGTCGTCGAGCCGGTAAAAGGGCTCAAAAATCTTTTCCAGCGCTTCCTCGGGAACCCCCGGGCCGGAATCGAGCACGCGAACCACTATCTCATCGCCCTTTTCATTGCCAGCGACCGCCCGCTCCCGCTCCAGTGTCACTTCCACTGTCGTGCCTTCAGCAGTATAACGCGTCGCGTTCCGCACCACATTCTCCACCGCGCTCCGCAGCAGGTCAGGGTCGGCTTCCACCATGAATTCATCCGCCCCATCGGCCGCCGTATTGGCCAACGTCGTTACCCGGCAACCCCTCCCCGGCGTTTCGTACTCGGCATCGCGCGCCACCTGCTCCACCAGTTCCCGCAGTTTGAACCGGGTCTTTCGCAAGCCGTCCGTGCGCGACTCCAGCCGCGAAATCGTCAGCAGCCGCTGGATCAGTTGATTCAGCCGGTCGGCCTCGAGCTCAATGCGATTCAGCGAACCTGCCAGTTCCGGCGCCATCTCCGGACTAGTCTTCTGTCGCGCCAATCCCAGCGCCACGCTCAGCCGCGCCAGCGGAGACCGCAGTTCGTGCGAAACATCTTTCAGCAGTCGCGATTGCGAATCCACCAGCCCTTCAATCCGTTCGGCCATGCGGTCGAAATCGCGCATCAACTCGGTAAGTTCATCGCTGCGGCCGCTCGCGGGTGCGCCCGTGCGTGCGCTCAAGTCGCCCGCCGCCAGGCTTTGCGCCGCCTTCCGCAAACGCGTCACCGGACTCGTCAACGACCACGCCAGCAGGTAGCACATCAATCCCGAGGTGAGGACCGCGATCGTGATTCCGAGCCCCGGAATCTCATGCGGCCCGAAAAATATTCGCGGCTCCGGCCGCAACTCCAACACCAGCGTGTAGCGTTTTCCATCCAGCGTCAGCGCCTGCCGCAGCATCGGGTCCGGCATCAGCCTGCTCATCCATCCCCGATAGTGGGGCGGAGCGCCGCGGGGTGTCACGCCCCGCCGGACATCCTCAATCCAGGGCGGCGCCATTCGCCCGGCGAGTTCATGGCCCGTCGGATCAAAAACAAATGCCCGCACATGCTGCGTGTGCCAAACCTCTTCCAGATACTCGTGCGTGCCGCGCTCTCCGCCATTCTGGTAAGCATTCACCGCTTCCGCCAAAATTTGCGGAGCTTCGCTCTCGACCCCATGCCGCGCCGGACGCAGCGCCATGGTCACCAGAATGGCCAGCACCAGGAACAGCGCCTGCGCCGCCCAGAATGACAGGAATATCTTGAGGAAAAGACTCTTCATTGCTCTTTGCTCTTCGCTCTTGGCTTTTCGCTCTTGGCTCTTAGCTAAAAGCCAAGAGCTAAAAGCCAAAGGCGCTTTTCTTATTTCTTCCCCTTCGCCGGCCGCGCAAACATATATCCCACGCCGCGAATCGTCTTAATGTGATCTCCGTTTTCCTCGGAGTCGCCCAGCTTCCGCCGCACCTTGCTGACGTGCATGTCGATGCTGCGATCGAACGGCATGAACTTCCGGCTGAGCACGGCGTTCACCAGCCGCTCCCGCGTCACCACTCGTCCCGCCTCGCGCAGCAGCACTTCCAGCAGATTGAACTCCACCGAAGTAAGATCGACCGGCTGCCCCGCTCGCAGCACACTGCGCGTTGCCGGATCCAGTTCCACGTCGCCCACCGTCAGCACTTCCGGCACGCCGTCCGCCGCGCTGACCGACTGGGTACGGCGCAGGATCGCCCGGATTCGCGCCACCAACTCCCGCGGGTTAAACGGCTTTGGGAGATAATCGTCCGCCCCGATTTCCAGTCCCACGATGCGGTCCACATCCTCGCCGCGCGCCGTCAACAGCAGCACGGGAATCTTCGACACGCTGCGAATGCGCCGCAGCACTTCAAAGCCATTGATTCCCGGCAGCATGACATCGAGCACCACCAGCGCATACTCGTTCGTCAGCGCCTGCTGCAGCCCCTGTTCGCCGTCATGGACGGCCTTCAAGCTGAATCCCTCGGCCCGCAGGTACTCCTGCACCAGAGCGCACAATTCGACATCGTCGTCGACTACCAGCACGTGGTCCATTCTCCTATTCATTCAACACCCTCGCGCGCTTCGACGCGGTAAAGAATTGTAAGAACAGTTCTCAGTTCTCAGTTGTCAGTTCTCAGCGATCATTCCTCATCAAGAGCTCGCGGCTTCCAGTTCAAGTTTGCGCAACCCGTCTTAACTGAGAACTGACAACTGAGAACTGAGAACTGCTTTTACAAAACTTTACCGCGCTTGACCGACTCTTTACCGCATATTTCTGGGAATAGTGTTCTTATCTGCATAGAACGTTCGGGCTGCCTCCCGGACCCACGAGATCCAAGAAGGATCAAAAGGAGTGTCAATGAAATCGACTCGTACCCGCATTCTCACCATCGGAGCCGCTGTGATCCTGGCCGTGGCAGCCGCGATCGCCCAAGGCATGCACGGTCATGGTGGCCCCGACGGCCACTTCAAACATATGCTCGAATTTTTCACCGACTATCTCGATCTGACCAGCGCGCAACAGGCTCAGGTCAAGGCCATCTGGGAAAAAGAGAAACCGACCCTCAAACCACTGATGCAGCAGATGCGCCAGAACCACGCCGCTATGCAGGCCCTCGAGTCGAGCGGCCCCTTCGACGAAGCTAAGACGCGAGCTCTGGCCACCTCTAACGCCCAGACCATGATCGAACTCCAGGTGCAGCACGCCCGCATCAAGTCCGAAATGATACAGGTACTCACACCAGAGCAGAAAACCAAGTTTGCCAACTTCCAGGCCAAGAAGGCGGCACGCATGCAAGAACACATGCAGGAGCGCATGGCTCCTCCGCCCGAGGACTAATTCACTTTCTCTCCATCCGGGTGAGGAACGGAACTCCAACCTCCGTCCTCGCCCGGCTTTTTGCCAAGTGGAGGAACCGAATGCAACGCGCCGACCTGCTCTACTCGGGATTGATGTTCGCCGCCGGCTTGTTGTCTCTCTGGACTGCCCTGCTGCTCAGCGCCGCCGTCGCAGCCCTCGCGCCCGCGCTCCGAAAATCCGCACCCCGCGCTGCTACAATTTCATCTACAGAACAGCATGGTCCCAAAGAACCTACGCCCCCTAGTTCCCTATCTGAAGCGCCACCGCGGCGGTCTGCTATGGGGCGGCCTCTGCGTTCTATGCAATAACGGAGTCTGGATCCTCTTCCCGCAAGTCCTGCGCCGCGCGGTCAACGATCTTCACTCCGGTGTAACCCGCCAGAAACTCCTGACCTACGCCCTGCTCGTAATCGCCATCGCCCTCATCAAAGGCATCTTCCAGTTTCTGACGCGCTGGGTCGTCATCGGCATCTCCCGCGATATCGAATTCGATCTGCGCAACGACCTGTTCAAGCACCTGGAGCGCCTCTCCTACTCCTACTACCAGCGCAACCGCACCGGCGACATCATGGCCCGCGCCACCAACGATCTCAACGCCGTCCGCATGCTGCTCGGTCCGGCCATCATGTACTCCGCCAATACCATCGTCTTCACCGCCGGAGCGCTGTTCTTCATGCTCGCCATCAGCCCCAAGCTCACCCTGTTCGCCTTTCTCCCGCTGCCCATCGCCAGCATCGTCATCCAGTATTTCGGACGCCGCATTCACGAGCGCTTCGAACGCATTCAAGCCATGTTCTCCGACATCTCGGCTCGCGCCCAGGAAAATTTCTCCGGCGCCCGCGTCATCCGCGCCTATGTGCAGGAGCAAGCCGAAATCGCCGCCTTCGAATCCGCCAACCAGGAATACATCCGCCGCAGCCTGGGCCTGGTCCGCCTGATGGGAATGCTCTGGCCCACCCTCGAACTCATGCTGGGCATAGCCGTAGTCATCGTGCTCTGGCTCGGCGGAAACCTCGTGATCAGCGGTCAAAGCGACGTACATCTGGTTTCCTATCTGGGAACCAGGACGACCCTGTCGCTTTCAGGTTCGATGGACGTAGGTGCGTTCGTAGCCTTCAACACCTACATGATGCAACTAACCTGGCCCGTCATCGCCCTGGGATGGGTCATCAATATCTTCCAGCGCGGAACCGCCTCCATGGTGCGCATACAAGAAATCATGTCCCAGCAGCCCGAGATCGCCGATGAAGCTAGTGTGGGGACGGGCGACTCGCCCGTCCAGCCGGGCGGGGACGCCCGGCTTTCCACCAGCGAAGTTTCTGGCGACATCGAATTCCGCAATCTCAACTTCGCCTACAACGGCACCGCAGTTCTTAAAGACGTCAATCTGCGCATCCCCGCCGGCTCCAGCCTGGCGATCGTAGGCCCAACCGGCTCCGGCAAAACGACGCTAGTCAATTTGATCCCCCGCATCTACGACGCCGACCCCGGCACGGTCCTGATCGACGGCCGCCCCGTCCGCCAGTTCCCTCTCGACACTCTGCGCCGTCAAATCGGATTCGTTCCCCAGGAAACCTTCCTCTTCAGCGACACCATCCGCGAAAACATTGCCTACGGCATCGCCCAAGAAGACGGCGAAGCCACCCCACCAGACATCCAAGCCGCCGCCGATGCCGCCAACATAGCCCAAGACATAGAGAGTTTCCCCGAAGGCTACAACACCACGGTAGGCGAGCGCGGCATCACCCTCTCCGGAGGCCAAAAACAGCGCACCGCCATAGCCCGAGCCCTACTCCGCAGCCCCCGCATCTTAATCCTCGACGACGCCCTCTCCAGCGTAGACACCCACACCGAAGACAAAATCCTCAACCATCTCCGCGAGATCATGCAAGGACGAACCACCATCTTCATCTCCCACCGCGTCTCCACCGTCCGCAACGCCGACAGCATCGCCGTCCTCCACCAGGGACGCATCGTAGAGCAAGGCACCCACGACGAACTCCTGGCCCGCAACGGCTATTACACCGACCTCTATAACAAACAGTTACTCGAAGAAGAACTAGCCGAAGTCTAGCCCTTGCAAGTGTGGGGACGGGCGCCCTCGCCCGTCCATGCTCACGTAGGGGCGGACGCATTCGTCCGCCCCCAGCCGGGCGAAGCCCGGCAGTAACCGTGCCGTAACATAAATGTAAATTTTCGCGCGCAAGATCGACGAATCCTTCCCTCTCATACAACCCCAAACGTAATAACTTGATCAGACAAGGAGAAAGTAGTATTAATGGCAGTGCTTCCAGCCCCACCACAATTCTGCTGCGCCACGGAGTCATCATGCGACGTTTGTCTTTGTCTTTGCCGTCCTTGTCGACGCATTCTTCCCGCACTTCCGGCTTCTTCGCTAGCCTGATTGCCTGCCTTTTCGTCATCGCCAGCCCGCTCGGGGCCCAATCGGCGCCAGTGCTGGTCACCCACGCGGTGGATAACTCCGTCCGCACGGTCCTGACCGGCACCGTCCACCCGCTGGCCCTTGCCGAATTCGATCGGGGCGAAGCCCCGTCCGATTTGGTCTTGCACCGCATGTTGCTCGTGCTGCAGCGCAGTCCGCAGCAGGAAACTGCCTTGCGTGGCCTGATCGACGATCAGCAGGACAAGCACTCCGCCAGCTATCACCAGTGGCTGACTCCAGAAAAATTCGGCGCCAGCTTCGGTCCTGCCGATTCCGACATCGCCGCCGTCACCAACTGGCTCCAGGCCAGCGGCTTCCAGGTCGCCCAAGTCAGCAAGGGCCGGACGATCATTGAGTTCTCCGGCACCGCCGGGCTAGTGAAGCAGGCATTTGGCACGGCAATTCATAAATATGCCGTCAATGGAGGGGCGTACTGGGCTAACGCCGGCAATCCGTCAATCCCGACTGCGCTGACCCCGGTCGTGAAGGGCTTCGCCTCACTGAATAACTTCCCCAGGCAGTCGCATCACACCGTGGTGGCGCCGTTCAATGGCGACTACCCCAAGAACGCGCTCCTGCCGCTGTTCACCTTCCCCCACAACGGAGGCACGTTGTACGGTGTGGGACCGGCCGACTTTGCCACCATCTACAACGTCCAACCACTCTGGAACGCCGGTATTGACGGCACCGGCCAGACCATCGCGATTGTCGGCGAAACCAATATCAACATTCAGGACATCCGCGACTTCCGCAGCCTCTTCGGCCTTCCCGCCAACGATCCGCAGATCATGCTCAACGGGCCCGACCCCGGGATCCTCACGGACGGTGAGGAGGTCGAATCCGTACTCGACGTCTCCTGGTCAGGCGCGGTGGCCAAGAATGCCACCGTCGATTTCGTGGTCTCCGAAACAACCGAGACCACCCAGGGCATTGATCTTTCGGCAATCTACATCATTGACCAGAATCTCGCCCCCGTCATGAGCGAGAGCTATGGATTTTGCGAAGCCGGTCTGGGCAGCTACAACTCTTTTTATTACTTTCTCTGGGAGCAGGCAGCAGTCCAGGGAATCACCGTGTTGCTCTCCGCGGGCGACGGAGGCTCGGCTGGTTGCGACGATTTCAACACGGCCAGCGCTTCACAATACGGGCTGGCGGTCAGCGGGTACGCTTCCACCCCTTTCAATGTGGCCGTAGGCGGCACCGACTTTGACCAGACTGCAAACGCTTCCACTTATTGGAATGCGACCAACAACGCTACCACCGGTGAATCGGCCAAGTCCTACATCCGGGAAACTCCCTGGAACGAATCGTGCGCCGGGATCGAGTTCGAACCGAATGGGTGCACGCCGGCCAACTCGGCTTACTTCGACATCGTTGCCGGCAGCGGCGGCCCGAGCAACTGTGCTTACGTGGATAACTTAGGAAACTGCTCCGGAGGTTATGCGAAACCCGCATGGCAAACCGGAACAGGTGTGCCCACCGATGGCGTGCGCGACCAGCCCGACGTCTCCCTCTTCGCCAGCGACCAATTCAACGGCAGCTTCTATATTCTTTGCGAGGCGGATATTGTTTCGCCGTGCAGCCTGAACCCCGTATCTTTTCTCGGCGTCGGCGGCACCTCGGCTGCGTCTCCTGCCTTTGCCGGCATCATGGCCCTGGTCAATCAGAAAACCGGTGCGCGGCAGGGGAACGCGAACTACATTCTTTACAAACTTGCCGCCGGAACGGGAAACAGTTGTAATTCCTCGACGGTCGCACTCACCGGGAATTCCTGCCTCTTCTACGACATCACCAAGGGCAACAATTCAGTGCCGTGCGCTGTCACACAGTACACTACCGGGGAATGCAGCTCTGCTCCGGCCAATGGTTACGGCGTTCTGGTCGATTCCCACGGCAACCCCGCCTGGACCACAACCACCGGCTACGATATGGCCACGGGTCTCGGTTCGGTCAACGCCGCCAACCTGGTCAACGGATGGAGCACCGCCACCTTCGCGGCCAGCACCACGACCCTAACGACTCTCACTCCCGTCACCATCACCCACGGCGCAACCGTGAACTTCAGCGTGACCGTGGCGGCCAAGTCCGGTGGCGGCACACCCACCGGCGACATCGCCCTCATGGGCAGTCCGAGCGGCCAGCCTCTGGGCATTGACTTCGCACTTCTTGCGGGAGGAGTGGCGATCGGCACCACCAATTTGCTCCCCGGCGGCAGCTACAACGTCACCGCCCACTACGAGGGAGACCAGACTTTTGGAGGGAGCGACTCCTCGGGAATCGCGGTAAATGTCTCGCCGGAAAATAGCTCGGTATACATGCCGGGTGTGGTCAACGGAGTCGACGTCAATGGAAATCCAACCTATACAAACTCAGTCGTTTACGGTACGGGTGCGTCTTACGAGTACTTGCTCCGGGCCGATGTGTACAATTCGGTACCAGCCCCATGCACCACGCCCGCTTTCGGCGAGGTTGCGTGTCCGACCGGCACCATCACCGTAACCGATAACGGCAGCCCACTGGACGGCGGAACCGGAACCTTCAAGTTGAACAGCTTCGGATACACCGAAGATCAGGCGATCCAGCTCACCGTCGCCGGCAGCCCGCACACTCTGGTCGCGAAATACAAGGGAGATGCAAGCTACAACGCGAGCCCGACCACCACCGCCACCGTTACTGTCTCCCAGGCAACGACCAGCATCAGCAACGTCTCAGCTCCCTCCTCCGCTGTTGCAGGTGCGCAATTTGCAGTCGCCGCCACCGTCACCGCTCCCAGCTACGGGCTGGCCCCGACCGGCACTGTTTCCTTCTTCTATAGCGGCACCCTGCTGGGCACGGCCCAAACGACACCTACTAACGGGAATATCAGTTCGGGTATCCCAGCCTCTCTTGCCGCCAGCCTTACCTCTTCCATCCCCGCTGCCGGAGCCTATAACATCACCGCAACCTACTCCGGAGACACCAACTACACCGCCGTGGCCGCCGGGCAAAGCAACTCGGCTCCCATCACCATCACCACCCCCGGCAGCTTCACGATTGGGTCGATTACCGCCGTGACGATTTCCGCTCCCGGACAGCCAGGGTCCGCCCAAGTAACCCTGACCCCCAGCGGCGGCTTTACGGGGACAGTGAGCATCGCCTGCACGCTTCCTGCGAGCATGCTAGAGGCGACTTGCCCGACCGCCACCGGCAGCATCACCGACGCCAATCCTGTCACGGTCGCGGTCACGATCAGCACAACGGGTCCCCATCAGGTCGCAGCGATCCGTCCAGCCGGTACCGGCCTGTTTGCCTTCGGCGTGCTGGCCGGTGTTTTCGTGTTCGCGATTCCCGGACTGCGGCGGAGCAAGATGCCGCTCGCTCTGCTGCTGTTTGGGGTCGTCGCGCTCATCGTCAGTTGCGGTGGAGGCAGCAGCGGACATACCGATCCCGGAACCCCGGCAGGAACTTATACGGTCAACATAAACGCCACCGGTGGGGGCGTTTCGGTGCCCGCGAGTTTTTCGGTGACCGTGCAGTAAGGAAGGTTGCGGTACCAAGCTAAGTGCATTGAGGGCGCGGAGAACTCCCGCGCCCTTTCCTTGCAATACGGGGGGGGTTGTACCTACCTAAGTGCATTCAGGGCACGGAGAACTGCCGCACCTTTCCGTATTCATAGCCCGCCCTCTTCTGGCAAGCGCAGAAGAATCCAGCCCCGGAGGGGCGACCGAACTTAGCGCAGCGCTGGGTAAAGTAGGAGAATTGACTCAAGTGCCGGAGGAGCCTGTGTCATAGCTTGAGTCCCATCGAAAGAGTGGAGCGTGCGATGCACCAGCCGCGAAGCGGCGGCATTCATTAGCCCAGCGCGCAAGCGCTGGGAAGGCTGAAGTGGGTAGATCACGAATCCCGGAGGGATGACACGTCCCTATGACATAGGGCGCGTGTCGTATCGCTCGAGCCCGCCGCCGAAATCCTGGACGAAGCGACCAGATCTCGTAACTCGTTGGTTCTTAAAGACCTTACAAGTAAGTCGTTTAAACTCAAAGACCTGGCGGAAGCCACCCCCTAAGTCTTTGATTCCAAAAGACCGGACGGGGAGGGTTATCCTTCCTCAGTCGTTGTCCGGAGGCTCCGGCGGCGTTTTGTCGTTCAGAAAGAACTGCGCATCCAAAGCGGACGGAATCGTCTGAAACGGCAATGGCGCTTGGTTGAAGTCGAAACAATCGGAAAGGTCGTCCGCCGCCGCATCCGCGTATCCGAGCGTCGGCAGACCGAATATGCCTTCGATAAACCTCAAGATGCTGCCAAAATCGTGCTGGTTCTTGGAAATGTATTTCGCTTTCGCATACGGCGAGACCACAATCAGCGGCACCCGGAAGCCATACACATAGCCGCATCCCCACTGCGCGCAATTCACCAGCACTTGCGGAGGCGCAACGTGGTCGTACCAGCCTCCCCAATCGTCCCACGTAATGAAGATCGCCGTGTTCGCCCAATAGGAGCTGTTGCCAATCTTGTTCACCACCGACGCCACCCACGACGGCCCCTGAGTAGCTTTAATCCCCCCGGCGTGATCCGACGCCTGACCCGTCGGAATCACCCAACTCACGTCCGGCAGTTGGTGGTTATCTACATCGGTGAGGACCTGCGTCTGATTGAGGATCACATGGCTGGTGAAATCCGTCCCCCCGCAGACGCCACCAGCCGTCGATCCGCAGATGTGTTGGATCGCCTCCGGTCCAACCCAGAGGCCAAGGCCCGAACCGCCCGCGTAGCCCGAGGAAGTGTAATACCGCCAAGTATTGCCTTTCTTCTCGAGCAGATCGGTCAGCGTGGGATGGTCAAAGCACGGATAGATTGCGGCATTGGAGTTTTCGCTGCCGGCCGCATCGATCAGCTTAACGGTGGTTCCCGCAGGCGCGTCGCATCCCGCGTCTGGCGGACCGCTGGCGTTCGGATTCTCCGCCGCAAACAGGTTGCTCCCTACCGTTGGAGCCGATGTCCCGGAAATAATGAACTGATGCGCCGGCATGCTCGGCCCCTGGTTGGTCTGGAACATGCGGTCGGCGAAGGTGTACTGTTCGGCCAACTGCAAGTACGGTTGAACATCCGCCGGGTTGACGTAAGCAAACGTGCACTCCGTCATGCCCGTGGGGCAAGAAACCCGAATCTTGTCCGCTCCATCCATCCTGCATTGAGGAGGATTGACCGTCGTGTTCAGGTCGCACATGGCATTGAACGCGCCGTGACTGTGGTCCGGATCGTAGGACACGCCCAGATTCACTTCCTGCAACTGGACGGTTTTGCCGGTGGAGTCCGTTCCGCTCGGGGCCAGGTCATACTGCGTGGAACCGGTCCCGCAGCCAGGCACCCCGCCGTTGGCGGTGCACAGTCCCTGAAACAGATTGTCGGGAGTGCGATTCTCCTGGAAGATCACCACCACGTGCTGAATCTTGCCCGTGGATGGTGGAGTCGTGCCACTGCCGCCGCAGCCATTGAGGCTCGCCAGAATACCGCCTAAGGTCAACAGCGCGATTGCGAATACTAAGGCACGAAGCCTGGTCAAGTCCGTCACCTCTGGAGGGGCAAAGTGTTATCGCTCCGCCATGATAACCCGGCAACACGGGCTTACACTCGCCGCGCTTCTAGAAGCTATTGCCGGTCACCGTCGAAACCGAAAAGCCCTCTCCAATCCCTTCGATGCGAGCTCGAAGGCCGCGGTAACCATACGCCTCCGTCGGTATTTGACTTCCCGCCACCGCCGCCCCAAAATAGAGGTAGTTCTTTGCCGGCCCATCCCACCAGTGGGGGCGTCACGGATTCGACGGAGATGCTTGCGGCCAGGAGGCATGCCGGGGTGCACACACCCGTAATCGCGTGCAAAATGATAATTGCCAATCAACAGATGGCATACGCAGCCTAATTCGTTAGGCCGCCGTTCTCCGCAGCTTTGCCCGTGGGCTGCGAGCGAACGTCACACAGCGGGCTGCTCTTCTCGGCTACGTCTGGGCCGAGAGGCTAAGATCTCAGGCTAGCGGCAACGGTTTCTTGTCCGTTCTGAGCCGGTGACGCGAACGTCCTGGGGTAATGCCCAGGGCATGAACTGGAACAAGCATGTAGTCTCTTGACCAGTAACATTTTCGGACGCGGGTTCGACTCCCGCCGCCTCC
>CAVQHM010000019.1:0-237522 GCA_963712295.1 uncultured Acidobacteriaceae bacterium | reverse complement strand
GAGGCTGGAAAGACGATGTACTTCAGAGCCCGGCGCAGAGGGCCCATGGTTTGGTTCTACGCCAGCGCTGGAAAGATTCACTTACCTTTAAGTTTCGCGGCTTGTTCCAGTTCCTTCACGGCCGCCATGGTGCGGGCAGTGTAGTCCGCACGCTTCGCCGACTTCGGACGTCGGTGGCGTTTGGTGACCGAATCATGCTTTGCCATTGACCCCTCCGGTTGCTGCTTACACCGTACCACGTTGTCCCGAGCTACGTTGTGCCGAGCGCCCGCTGGCCCTTCACTCACGAGGGCCGCTCGTTGGCAGCAGCGGCCCTCATGGTTGCAACTCACTCCCGCTCTTTGCGAATCTTCTTTCGGGCGCGCTTCTGCGCCAAAGCTTGCTTCACCCGGCGTCTCTCGCCCGGTTTCAGGTAGTAGGAGTGACGTTTCACTTCCTTAATGATGTCCTCGGTCTGAACCTTGCGCTTGAAGCGGCGCAGGGCGTTTTCCAACGACTCACCCTCTTGCAGTCGAATTTCTGCCACGCTCATCACCCCCAGACCAGCCACGAATGGACAAACTAAAGCTTACTCCCTTCCGCACAGATCTGCCGCCGGCCGCCTGCCCGGCACACCGGTTGAACGAATGGAGCCGCCTTTCGGATCCCGCGCCTACTCTTCCACTGGCTGTGCGTTGAGTTCCTGAGCGGGTTCGCCTCCCGCCATGCCCTGGGCGATGATCAGGCGGTGGGCTTCGATGCGCAGTTCGGGCAGTGCGCGTCCGAACCAGATCGCGCCGAGGACGCAAGCCACTCCTCCGGCGGCAACGGTGATCGGTGCGCCGACGCGGTGCGCCATGGCTCCGCCAAAAAAAGCTCCGAAGGGAGCCATCCCCATGAACATCATCGAATAAACGGACATGACGCGGCCGCGCAGTTGGTCGGGGACCATGGTCTGGACCAGCGTGTTCGAGCAAGCCATCTGCAGCATCATCGAATAGCCGGCGGGCAGCAGGAGCGCGACGGACAACCAGAAGGAAGTCGAGAACGAGAAAAGAAACAAGCTGATCCCGAAGCTTCCACAGGCGAATGCCACCCAACGCCCCAGCCCTTTCACACCGGTTTTAGCGGCTAGCGTCAACGCGCCGAACAGCGCGCCTACGCCGGTGGCGCCCATCAGGATGCCGAGGCCACGCGCTCCACCGTGCAGAATTTTGTCGGCAAAGACCGGCATGAGCACGGTATAGGGCATACCGACCAGGCTGATCAGGCCCAGCAGCAAAAGCAGCGCGCGAATGACCTTCGTCTGGTTGACCCAGCGAAACCCTTCGACGATGTCTTCGATCGGCGAACCCCGGCCGGCACGCGGAGCGCTGCGCACATTCATCAGCGTCAGGCCAACGATCACCGCGATGTAGCTCAATGAATTGGCGGCAAAGCACCAGCCTTCGCCGATCTTCGCCACCAGAATTCCGGCGATGGCCGGGCCGATCACACGCGCGCCGTTGAACATCGAGGAATTCAGCGCGATGGCGTTCATCAGGTCCTCCTTGCCGACCATGTCGACGAGGAAGGACTGCCGGCCCGGAATGTCGAACGCGTTCACCACTCCGAGCAGGGCCGCCAGCACAAAAATGTGCCACACGTGCACGCGTCCGCTTAGCGTGAGCCAAGCCAGAATGCCCGCAAGAATCATGGACGCGGTCTGGGTGGCGATCACCAGCCGCTGCCGGTTCATGCGGTCGGCGGTGATCCCTCCGAGCGGAGCCACGAGGAAGACGGGAATCTGGCTGGCAAAGCCGACGCTTCCCAGCAGCAGCGCGGATTTCGTCATCCGGTAGACGAGCCACGCCTGGGCCACGGTCTGCATCCAGGTACCGATCAGAGAGATCAGTTGTCCGCTGAAAAAGAGCTGAAAATTGCGATGGCGCAAGGCGCGCAGGGTGGTGGCCCATTTCGGCAGGCGCGCCGTTTTCCCAGCCGCCTCTTCGGCCATGGCGGAATTTTTCGCTTCAACCACTCTCTTAGAACTTTTTCACATCTTTGGGATGAGGGCAACTGGCGCGAGGACGCAAAGCGGAAGAGAGTGGAGCGACGGGCGTCCTCGCCCGTCCGGAGGGCGCATTGGGACGGGCGAGGACGCCCGTCGCTCCATCATTCCAGATTTCCACAGTCGCCACTGACTTGGAACTTCCCCGCCGTCCCGATCCGCGATACAGTTAAGTTCCTCCGATTCGAAAGGCCGGATCGAGGAAGGATGAGCCATGAGCACAGTCCCCAATCGTCTGGAAGATCGTTTGGAACGACGAGGTTTGGAACGACGAGGCGCGCAGCGTTTTGAGGTGCACTTGCCGTTGTCGATTCATTTCGACGGACGGACCGTGCCCGGTTTCACGCAGGACTTGAGTGGCCGGGGAATCTTCTTCTACGCCGAAACGCCGCTCCCGCAAGGGGCGGTCGTGGAATTAACCTTTACCATGCCCTCCGAGATCACCTTGACAGAAAACATGCCGGTTCGCTGTCGCGGACGGGTGTTGCGTTCCTCGGCTTCCATGGCGCGTCATTCTCAGGATAGCCAACGCAGCGGCATCGCCGTCCAATTCGATGCCTACGAGTACCTGCCCTCCGGCGAGCCCGTCGCTCAGTTCGTGCGAGTTTCGTCCGCCAGTGCCTCCGGAGCCGCTTCCGGCCCAGCGCCGCGCTGAGGACTTCTCCAGTCTTTCCAAGTGACGGCCTTTGCCTTACAATCGGAGAAACCAGCAGTCTGGCGGGTTCTTCCCACTGGTTGAAAACCCGCCGTCAACCTGCCGCTTCGTCTGAGGTCATCTTCGTTACGAAGGTCATTTGGCCTCGACGCTGGAAGTTCGTAGCATGGCATTGAACACCGAGAATCGAGTCATGCCCGGGATCGCCGTCGCCCTCCTCACTGAGGATCGCGAACAATCCGTCGCATTGCACAGCCGGGTCGAGAGCACCAACCTGGCCCGAACCGTGTTGAGCCATGTCGGTTTTCCCGCCGGGCCGAGCGATGCGGTTTTCCGCCAATTGCAGGATCAGCACGCCGAAGTCGTCCTGGTGAGTATCGATCCGCAGAATCCGCAACGAGCCGTTCGCGCCATCGAACTGATCCACGGCAACCTTCCTGAAGTCACAATTTTCGCCGTCGGCGAAATGAGCCAGCCCGCAAACATTGTTTCCGCCATGCGAGCCGGCGCGCGCGAGTTTCTGGATCACGCCGCCAGCCGCGAAGCGCTGATCGAAGCCTTCACTCGCTTTTCGGCCACGTTGAGCCGTGCGCAGCGGAGTTCCAGCAAGGCTCGCGTCTTCACGTTTCTGAACGCCAAAGGCGGCGCCGGCGCCACCACGACTGCGGTGAATACCGCCGTCGCCTTGCAGGAGGCTCACGGCCGCGTGGTGCTGGTGGATTTCGCTCCCATCGGCCATGCCGCCCTGCAGCTGAATCTGCGGCCGCAATTCACCCTGATGGATGCGCTGCAGAACCTTCATCGCATGGATGGTTCCCTGCTCGACGGCCTGATGACGCCTTATCGCAATGGCCTTCATCTCCTGGCCGGCGCTCAGCAGCCGCACGCTGGAGTCCCGACCGCGTCGGAACTCGCTCGCCTCTTCGATCTCCTGGTCAACCAGTACCACTTCGTCGTGCTCGATGGCTCCGGGCGGATGGATGCCACCATGCAAATGATCTGCGACCTGTCGAACGCCGTGCTCCTGGTCGCCCAGACCGATGTGGTTTCCCTCTGGAGCGCGGGCCGGATTCAAGCGTTCCTGCAGGAAGGCGCGGGCCGCGATCGCCTGCGCATCGTGATCAACCGCTACAAAAAGATTCCCGGCTTCACCGACGAAGACGTGGAGAAAGCCACCAACTGCAAGGTGCTCTGGAAAGTGCCAAACAACTTCCAGGTCATGGGACCCGCGATTGACAAGGGCAGCCCGGTCGCGGCGCAGGGCGGTCACGAAATCAGCCGCTCCTATCAAGGATTAGCCGCGGAACTCGCCGGCGCCACCGCATCCGCCGAAGGCGCCCTCTCGCTCCTCTATCAGCACGACAAAGGCGACTCCAAGAAACGCGCCGCCGGCAACCTGATGGTCTCGCCCATGCGTGCCGGACAGTAGTATCCCGCTTCTAATCCCAGCAAGTCCAGGTTTTAGTTCTGCAATCTGAGGCGTTGGCCTAAAGTTTGGGACAGCGCCCAATCTGACTTCTGACCTCTGCAATTCCCCGCCTTTGTTAGAATCAGGAATTCAGCTCCGGATGCGGGTGAAATTCTGAATGGCAAATCCTTCCACCAAGAAACGCGTGCTCAGCGGAATGCGCTCGACCGGCAAACTGCACCTGGGAAACTACGTCGGCGCGCTCGAAAACTGGGTCCGCATGCAGGAAGAGTATGAGTGCTTCTTCTTCATCGCCGACTGGCACGCCCTGACCACCGATTACGCCGACACCTCGCATCTGCAAGAGAACTCGGTCGACGTGCTGCTGGATTGGCTGGCCGCCGGCCTCGATCCCGCGAAGTGCGTGATGTTCATCCAGTCCCATATTCCGGCGCACGCCGAATTGCACCTGCTGCTTTCGATGATCACTCCGCTCGGCTGGCTGGAGCGCGTCCCGACCTACAAAGAGCAGAAGGAAAATATTAAGGAAAAAGATCTGGGCACCTACGGGTTTCTCGGCTATCCCGTACTGCAGTCGGCGGATATCTTGATCTACAAGGCGGATGTGGTTCCGGTCGGTGAGGACCAGGTGGCGCACGTCGAGCTGACCCGCGAAATCGCGCGGCGGTTCAACGGCTTCTACGCCGGGAAACGCGAATATGTGTTCCCCGAACCGGCGGCCTTGCTCACGCCCGCCCCTCGCCTGCCCGGCACTGACGGCCGCAAGATGTCGAAGTCTTACGGCAATGCGGTGATGCTTACCGATCCCGAGCCCGTGGTGCGCCAGAAGCTGAAGACGATGGTCACGGATCCCAGGCGTATTAAGCGTACCGATCCCGGCGACCCGGATGCTTGCCCCGTAGGCGACCTGCACAAAATATTCAGCACCAAAGAAACGATGGCAAAGGTTTACGAGGGTTGCCGTTCAGCCGGAATCGGCTGCATTGAGTGCAAAAGCTGGGTCGCCGATACGATTGTCAAGATCCTCAACCCGATGCAGGAACGCCGAAAAAAATACGAGGACAATCCACGCCTCGCCTGGGATATTCTGGAAGCCGGCTCGGCCCGCGCCCGCGATATCGCAGGCGCCACCATGCAAGAAGTCCGCGAGTCCATGGGGCTGGACTATAGTTCGAACGCGGGTCCGAACTATGCACCGGAAAAGGATTCCAAGTAGTGACAGATTTGTCCCAACCCATATCTCCTGTAGAGACGCGGCTTGCCGCGTCTCCCTCGTCCGCCGAGGGCAAGCCCGCATTGAACAAATCTGACGCGGTCAAGACAGGTAAGGGCGACGCCAGCGACTTCCCATTCGCCATCGCGCTCGGAGAAATCTACGAAGGTCCGCTCGACCTGCTGCTCGACCTGATTCGCAAGCAGGACATTAATATCTACGACATTCCCATTGCGAAGATCACGGCGCAGTACCTCACGTATGTAGAGCGCATACGCGAACTCGACGTGAACATTGCCAGCGAGTTCATCTATATGGCGGCGGTGCTGATTCACATCAAGTCGAAGATGCTGTTGCCGCGCGATCCGCTCGCTCCCGCCGACGCCCAGGAAGACCCCCGTAACGAACTCGTCAACCGCTTGCTGGAGCACGAAAAGTTCAAATCCGCGGCACAAATGCTATTGCAAAAGCAGCAGATCGAAGACGCGGTGCTGAGCAACCCCGCGATCCGCGAGTTCATGGACGCCGAAGGCACCGAGCCCGAGCTCGCCGCCGATGTCATCGACTTGGTAAAAACTTTCCAGCAGATTCTAGATCGCGCGCGCACCCGGCCAATTCTCGAAGTGGATGAAGAGACGGTAACCGTCGGCCAGATGATCCAATACTTGCACCGCCGGCTCGCGCTCGAAGATCGCCCCATTCGCCTGAAACAAATGCTCCGCAACGTGCCGTCAAGGCCGGCGCTGGTTTGCATGTTTCTGGCTTTGCTCGAACTGGTAAGGTTACAGGCGATCCAGGTGCGGCAGGACCATGTCTTCGGCGAAGTGCTCGTGCGCAAGCACTCCCACTTCGAAGAAGTGATGACCGAGCAAGCCGCGGTGCGTGATGATTGGAGATGAAGACAGTTCTCAGTTCCCAGTTCTCAGTTCTCAGTAAAGGCCAGCGACTAAGGGGCTTTCTGAAGACTGGGAACTGAGAACTGGGAACTGAGAACTGATTTATGAGTCTTAGACCCCAACTCGAAGCCATCATCTACGCGGCGGAAACGCCCATTTCGCTTGAGCAGATTTCCGCGCTCGTAAAGGACTCTCTGCTCGCGGAAACTCCGGGAATCGATCCGGCGGAAATCAAGTCGCGCGTACGCGCCACCCTCGAAGAGCTCATCGCGGACTACTCGGCCGCAGACCACGGCATCGAAATTCGCCAAGTCGCGGGCGGGTACCGCATGTCCACGAAGCCCGAGCAACACGACGTGGTGCGCGCCTTCGCCAAGAGCCTGAAGCCGCCTTTCCGGCTCTCGCTTCCGGCGCTCGAAACTCTGGCCGTCGTCGCCTACAAGCAGCCGGTCACGGTGCCCGAGATCAGCGAAATCCGCGGCGTCGATTCCGGCGGAGTCATCGCCACCCTGCTCGATCGCAAGCTGATCACGACCGCGGGCAGAAAAGCCGTAATCGGCCGTCCCATCCTCTACAGAACCAGCAGGGAGTTTCTGCTGCGCTTCGGCTTGAAAGACGTCAACGAACTGCCCAGCATGGAGGAATTCGAGAAACTGCTGGCCGAGTCGTTTCAAAGCGACATGATTCCCAGTGAAAGCGCGCCCGAGTTGCCGTTGACTGCTGCGGATGATTCTTCAGCTATGGACGATAGTTCTTCTGAAACACCTTCCGAAGCGGAAAGTACTTCGGAAACTGCCGACTCCGCTCTCGCTACCAAAGAAGAGGAAACCGAAACGCCCGCCGCCATCAAGCCGGAGTAACCATGCCAGCCGAACGTCTGCAAAAGATTATCGCTGCTGCCGGAGTGGCATCCCGCCGCAAAGCCGAAGACCTGATCGTCTCCGGCCGTGTCGTGGTCAATGGCCAGGTGGTCACCGAACTCGGCACCAAAGCCGATCCCGAACAAGACCACATCCGCGTCGATGGCAAATTGCTGCAAGGGCCCGAACGTTTCACCTACGTCGCACTGAACAAGCCCAAGGGATATGTGACCACGGTCAGCGACGAGAAGAAGCGCCCCACCGTGATGGACCTGGTCAAGAAAGTGAAGGGGCGAGTCTATCCCGTGGGCCGCCTGGACTGGGCCAGTGAAGGTCTCATACTGATGACCAACGACGGCGCGCTGGCTAACGCTCTGATGAAAGCGTCCTCGAACGTGCCGAAGACGTACGTGGTGAAAGTCGCGGGCCAGCCGGACGAGGTCAAGCTCGACAAGCTGCGCCGCGGAGTTTCCATCGCCGAAAAAGGCGGCCGTCGCGTGCGCACCGCTCCAGCAAAAATTCGCCTGATTCGCGAAGGCGATAACCCGTGGCTCGAAGTGACCATCATTGAAGGCCGCAACCGCCAGGTCCGAAAGATGTTTGAAGAAGTCGGGCACCACGTGGAGAAAATCCGGCGCGTGCAGTACGGTCCCCTCGCGCTCGACGTGCCGCCGGGAGATTGGCGCAACCTGACTCTGCTGGAAGTGGCGAAACTCAAAACCGCGGCTTCGGGGCCGAAACTTACTCTTCCCCCCAGCGCACCTGCGCCCATGCACATGCCGAAGGTCTACACAACTAAGCGGGAGCGGGTGGCGAAATCGCCGAACCGATCGAGGTCTCCGCGTTCGCCCGAGTTTTCGCGTTCGGAGAAACGACCGCGTTCATCTTCATCCAAGCCATTCGGTTCAGAAAAGCCGGCATTCGCATCGCGTTCGCCGAAGAGCTCCAGCTTCAAGCGGTCGCTCCCACCTAGACGCAAACGCGACTAGGGCCTTTTTCCGCGATTACATTCCGCGATCATATTTCGTAATCATCGACAGCCGGGCCGCGCCGTACAATCCGGCATCGCTCCCAAGCACCGCGCGGGTAATGATGGTCTTGTGGCCGGGGCCAGCCTTCACGTGCGCGGAAGCCCCTTCACGTTTGGCCAACGGATCGGCCGGCGCCGTGGCCGCGTACACCAGGGCGCGCCGCCGCAACTCTTCGAAGATCGCCGGCGAGAAAGCGTCCCAGGCGCTCGCAACTCCCCCGCCAATCACGTAAATCGGCAGGTTCAAGGAATTCACCATGGTTGAAAGCACAATCCCCAAACAACGGCCCACGTACCGATAAATGCGGCGCGCATCTTCATCGCCCTGCATCGCGAGATTGTAAATCGATTTCGCGCTGAACTCGGGATCGGAGTCAGCCGCGCGCGCCAGCGCCGACGCGCCGTCTTTCGCAATCGCCTCCCGCGCCATCCGCACCACCGCCGTCGCCGAAGCGTATTGCTCCAGGCACCCTCGATTCCCGCATCCGCAAGGGTGCCCGTCCGGCTCCACGGTCGTGTGCCCCAACTCGCCGGCCATGCCATTCGCGCCGCGCCAAATCGTGCCGCCCAGAACTAGTCCGCCGCCGACGCCGGTACCGAGCGTCAGCATCGCCATGTCGGCATAATCCTTGGCTGCGCCCAGCCATTTTTCTCCGAGCGCCGCCACATCCGCGTCGTTCTCGAGGACCACTGCGGTCTTCAGGCGCTCCTCAATGGCGGCACGAGCCGGATAGTCGACCCAGTCCGGCAGATTCGGAGATTCGCGCACCAGTCCGGTTTGATTGTCGATGATGCCGGGCACGCCAATGCCGATCCCCATCAGCGGAGCGCTGTTGCTGTATTTCCCCGACAGGCGCTGGATGGCGTCGCACATGTCGCCGATGACGTGATCGCGTCCCCGGGAAACCTTGGTGTCGAGCGCGACTTTCTCGACCAGCGCGCCTTGCTCGTCCACGGCGGCGATGCGCAAGTTCGTGCCGCCCAGGTCCACTCCAATGGAAAATTTATTCATGATGACTAACTCAGTATTCCGTTCGACGGGGTATGTGGGGAAACATTCTAACCCCATCCTCTTTTTTACAGCGCGGGTGTCAATCCGTCAACATATTAAATCGTTCTATTAGGGCTATTTTTGGCACTTTGGACAGTAGTGGCTGCTGCGGCCGGCCAGCACCACGCGCCGGATTGGGGTCCCGCACACCAGGCACGGCTCCCCCTCGCGGCCATAGACGCGATGCTGGAGCTGGAAGAATCCTTCTTCTCCATCCGCGTCCACGTAATCGGAAATCGATGACCCGCCCAGCGCGATCGCCTCTCGCAGCACTTCACGCACCGCCCCGTGCAGCTTGCCCAGTTGCTTCCGCGTGATCGCCGCCACCCGCCGCCGGGGACGGATGCCCGCCCGAAACAAAGACTCGTCGGCATAAATATTGCCCACGCCGCGCAGCAGCTTCTGATTCAAAAGCGCGCTCTTGATGGGAGTCTTGCGCCCACGAAAAAGCGCGACAAAGTTTTCCTTGCTCACCTCCAGAGGTTCCACGCCGCCGGGATCGAAGCCTCCAGCATGAACGCTGAGTTTGCCAAACATCCGCGGATCGATAAACCGCAGTTCGCGACCCGAAGCCAGCTTCGCGATCAGGTGAGTGTGCTTGGCGATCTCCAAAGCAGCGTCGCAAACCACCAGACGCCCGGTCATGCCAAGATGCACGATCCACTGCGCACTCTGCCGTAGAGGCGCGGCTTGCCGTGGCTTGCCGCCACCGCCGCGACCGCCTTTCGTCGTCGGCAATGCCCGGGCCGCCCCCTCCAAATCGAACACGATGTGTTTGCCCGCGCGTTGCACGCGCACGATCCGTTTACGCTCAAGCGTCGAAGCGATCACCTCTGCCGGTGATTTAAGCGGCTGTTTGCGGGAACCGATCCAGACCGATTCGATGGTGTCTCCGGCGGCCCGCTTGTCGAGCCCGCGAGCAATGGTTTCAACTTCAGGAAGTTCAGGCACGTTGTCAGAATACAAGATCGATGTTTCCCAAGTCTGGCCTGGTTGAGTCCCCAATCGCTGGAGCTTTTACTGAGAACTGAGAACTGACATCTGAGAACTGGTTTCCACGGTTGCTCCTCCACCGCCCGATTCTGTATGCTGGAGCGTACACACCAGTACCGCCGGTTTCCCTAGTTTTCCAATTCAATCCAGCCACGGCGCAGCCGGTGTGTGCGAACCAAGGGGCGGCCGGACGGCCGCAATATTCCCAAATGGAGTTCGCATTGAGCGCAAGCAGAACCAGCAGAGGCAGAACCGCAGTCATAGTCGGAGCCCAGTGGGGCGACGAGGGCAAGGGCAAGATCGTCGACGTACTCACCCGCACCTTCTCGATCGTCGCTCGCTACGCCGGCGGACACAACGCCGGACACACCGTCATCATCAACGGCAAGAAATTCATCATGCAGCTTGTACCCGGCGGCATTCTGCGGCCGGAATGCACCAGCGTCGTCGGCAACGGCGTGGTGCTCGATCCGTTGGCCTTTCTGAAAGAAGTCGCTTCCCTGCGCGCTGCCGGAGTGAAAGTGGACGGCAACCTTTTCGTCTCCAACCGCGCGCAGGTCATTCTTCCTTACCATCGCATGATGGAGTTGGGTGCGGAAAACGCGCCCGGCCGCGTGAAGATCGGAACCACCTCGCGCGGCATCGGCCCCACCTACGAAGATAAGATGGGACGCCGCGGATTGCGCGTCGCCGATCTGCTCGACAGCAAATTGCTGCGCACCCACATCGAGAACGCATGCCGCGAAAAGAACATGATCGCGCACGCGCTGTTCAACTCCGACCCGCTCGATGCCGACAAAATGTTCCGGGAATACGCCGACGCGGCCGAGCAGATCCGTCCGTTTGTCCGCGACACGGCGCAGTTCCTGAACCGCGCCTTGGCCGAAGGCAAGTCGATCGTGTTCGAAGGCGCGCAAGGCACCATGCTCGACATCGATCACGGCACGTATCCGTTCGTGACGTCTTCGAACTCCACTTCCGGCGGCGCCGCAACCGGAACCGGCGTGCCGCCAACGTCGATTGACACCGTCATCGGCATCACCAAAGCCTATTGCACTCGCGTCGGAAGCGGCCCGTTCCCCAGCGAACTCGACAACGCGCAGGGCGAAGAATTGCGCAAGCGCGGCAACGAATTCGGCGCCGTCACCGGACGTCCCCGCCGCACCGGTTGGATCGATTTGCCTGAACTCCGTTACGCTGTCATGATTAACGGCATCTCCTGGCTGGTGGTGACGAAATTGGATGTGCTCGACCACCTGACGGAGATTCCGGTGTGCGTGGGGTACAAGGTGGACGGCAAGGAAATCGAAGAAACTCCGGCACAGGCGTACGGTTATGACAAAATCGAATGCCTCTACCGCAAGATGCCGGGCTGGGCCGTCCCGACGAACACCATTCGGACGCTGGAAGCATTGCCTAAGGCGGCCCGCGAATACCTGGCCTTCATTGAAAAGGAAACCGGAGCGCGGGTGGGAATGATTTCCACCGGCCCCGATCGCGAACAGACGATTTTGGTGCCGGAATTCGTTAGCGCGCTAGGACTGAAAAACTGCTAAGGAGTCGTTCGTATCAGGGCATCGCTTCAGCGATGCCGAAAGCCTTCGGATCGAAAAGCCCCTTTTAGGGGCTGGACTTGAAGAAAGAACGGAGAGGGACGGATGGTGGTGTTGGCCGTAACCTGGATGGCAAAAATTGGCCGCGAGTCCGAAGTGGCCGCGATCTTTGAAAAACTCTCAGCCGAATCGCGAAAAGAACCGGGCTGTGCAATGTATCAGGTGCACAAGCACAAGACCGATCCGCGCCGGTTCTTCGTCTACGAACAGTACAAAGATGACGCCGCCCTCGAGGCGCATCGCGTGACCCCGCACTTCTTGCAGATGGCGAAAAAAGACTTGCCGAAACTGGGCGACCGGATCGAAGCGCACTTGTTCGAGCCGCTGGGGTAGGCGTAGGGCGGACACCCCTGTCCGCCGCTGTTGGTCTTGACGAGTGGCGGGCAAGAGTGCCCGCCCTATCTGTTATTTCTTGTCGGCCATCAGAACGCCGCCCGAAGCATAACTTTCCTTGGACACTTCCAGAAAAGCAACCACAACCGCTTCGCGCCGCGCGCCGGCCTCTTCCACCATGGTGTCGGTAATGCGCTGGGCGATCTTGCGCTTCTGATCGGCGGTACGGCCTGTAAGCATGGTGACTTGAACGAGTGGCATAGAGTGCTCAGTTCCCAGTTCTCAGAAAAAACCGGCCCTCAGATCGGTCCCACTGAGAACTGGGAACCGAGAACTGAGAACTGCTCTTACTGCGTCAATTCGTAACCCGCAAAGAAGAAACTCAGCTCATAGCGCGCCGTATCTTCCGCGTCCGAGCCGTGAATGGCGTTGTGCTCGATGTTGGTGGCCCATTTCTTGCGGATGGTGCCTTCTTCCGCGGTGGCCGGGTTGGTGGAACCCATCAGCTTGCGCAGATCGGCGATGGCGTTTTCCTTTTCCAGAGCCAGCACCACGATCGGTCCACTGGACATGAACTTGGTCAGCGAGTGGTAAAACGACCGGCTGGCATGGACGGCATAAAACTGCTCCGCCTGGTGCTGCGAGATTTCCAGCATCTTCATGGCCAGAATATGGAATCCCTGCTTCTCGAATTGCTCGATGATGTCTCCGATCGCGTTCTTCTTCACCGCGTCGGGTTTGACGATGGTCAGAGTGCGTTGCAGTGTTTTCATGAATCTGTCGTTAGTCCTCGGTCGTTAGTCGTTAGCTTTAAAAACAAGCCTGTCATCCTGAGCGGAGCGATATGTTCGCGAAGCGGACATCTCGCGTAGTCGAAGGACCCCTACCCCCAAACAAATGCGGTCAAGCCCGGACCCCAGCCCCCAGCGCGGCCGCCAGCGTCTCACCAATGTCGGCGGGCGATTTCGCAACCTTGAGCCCAGCCTTTTCCATAGCGGCAATCTTCTCCGCCGCGGTGCCCTTGCCGCCGGAGATGATCGCTCCGGCGTGGCCCATGCGGCGTCCCGGAGGCGCTGTCTGTCCGGCAATAAATCCAACGACCGGCTTCTTCATGTGCGTCTTGATGAACTCCGCGGCAGTCTCCTCGGCGTTGCCGCCGATTTCACCGATCATGACTACGGCTTCGGTCTGCGGATCGCGGTTAAACAGATCGAGCGCGTCGATAAAATTCGTGCCGATGATTGGATCCCCGCCAATGCCGATCGCCGTCGATTGCCCAATCCCACGCTGCGTCAGTTGATGCACGGCCTCGTAAGTCAGCGTCCCGGAGCGCGATATGATCCCGACGTTGCCCTCTTTGTGGATGTGCCCCGGCATGATGCCGATCTTGCACTTCCCCGGCGAGATGATGCCCGGGCAATTTGGTCCGATCAGCCGCGACCGCCGGTTCTGCAAAAACTCCCACGCGCGCACCATGTCGAGCGTAGGAACGCCCTCGGTGATGCAGACAATGAGTTCGACTTCCGCGTCGGCCGCTTCCATAATCGCGTCGGCCGCGAACGGCGGCGGCACAAAAATGACGGTGGCATTCGCGCCCGTCTTGTCCACCGCTTCTTGCACGGTATTGAAGATCGGCCAACCCTCGTGCGTTGTCCCGCCCTTGCCGGGTGTGACGCCGCCCACAATCTGCGTGCCGTAAGCCGCGCAAGCTTTCGCGTGGAAAGTGCCTTCGCGCCCCGTCAGACCTTGCACGATCAATCGAGTTCTCTTATCAGCCAGAATCGCCATAATTGCTCACTTTCCAAAAATTGTTGTCGATTAAGCTCTCGCCGCCGCGACTACCTTGTCGGCCGCATCTTTCATGGTCTCCGCGATCACAAAGTTCAGGCCCGACTCCTGCAAGATTTTCTTGCCTTCCTGAACATTCGTGCCTTCGAGCCGCAGGATCACCGGTAGTTGGATGTTCGTTTTTCTGGCTGCCTCGACCACGCCAGTCGCCAGCATATCCACGCGCAAAATGCCGCCAAAAATATTGATCAGTACGGCGCGCACACTCTTGTCGCTCAGCAGAATTTCAAACGCGTGCGCTACCTGGTCCGCGCTGGCGCTGCCTCCCACGTCCAGAAAGTTGGCGGGCAGGCCACCCGCGTACTTGATGATGTCCATGGTGGCCATCGCCAGTCCCGCCCCATTCACCATGCAGCCCACGTTGCCGTCGAGCTTGATATAGTTGAGGCTGTATTTCGACGCCTCCACTTCGAGCGGATCTTCCTCAGTGATGTCCCGCAGGTCGCGGAGATCGGGATGGCGGAAGAGCGCGTTATCGTCAAAGGTCAACTTGGCGTCGAGCGCGAACAGCCGCCCGTCCGCACAACTGACGAAGGGATTGATCTCCACCAACGAAGCGTCCGATTCCAGGAACGCGCGATAAAGGCTGGTCAGGAACTGCACGGCGGAATTGATTTGTTGAGGCTTCAGCCCCAACGCAAACGCGATCTTGCGCGCCTGGAACGGCTCCAGACCCATGCCCGGATCGATGTACTGCTTCAGAATCTTTTCAGGTGTCGTGGCGGCGACTTGCTCGATCTCCATGCCGCCCGCAGCCGATGCCATGAAGACCGGCTTGCCCTCGCCGCGATCGACCAGAATGCCGAGATAAAGTTCCTTCTCGATCGGCAGCGTTTCTTCGACCAGCAGCCGACGCACGATGCGCCCTTCCGGCCCCGTCTGATGCGTCACCAGTTTCATGCCCAGCATCTTGACGGCGAGTTCGCCCGCCTCTTGCACGGACTTGGCGATCTTCACGCCACCGCCCTTACCGCGTCCGCCGGCGTGGATTTGCGCCTTCACCACAACTCCCGTTGCGCCGGAGCCCAGAATATCTTTCGCCGCTACCTCGGCTTCTTCGCGTGTCGTCGCCATCGTGCCGCGCGGCACAGCAACACCGTACTTCCTCAGAATTCCTTTTGCCTGATACTCATGAATTTTCATAATGATTCCTAAATCACGTCTTGACTCGATTTCAACCTGGAAGAAACCCGCTTGCGGCTTAAGGTGTAGTCCAGCAAACTTTTGATTCTATAAGACCAACGCACAATCGGCAAAGCAAACAAGACACACCCACACGTGAGGCCGATCACATTGCCTCATATTCAGAAATCTGCATCGTTGGCACAGTCCCCGCAGTCTGATGGGGATATGAAGCTCGTCTCGGTCAACGTCGGCTTGCCGCGCCTGCTCGCCTGGGGCGGCGCCACATTCAAAACCGGGATTTTCAAGAATCCCGTGCTAGGCCGGGTCATGTTGCGCACAACCAACCTCGATGGCGACCGCCAAGCCGACCTCTCCGTGCACGGCGGCCCCAACAAGGCCGTCTACGGCTATCCTTCCGAACACTACGCGGCGTGGAGCGCCGAACTCCCCGATACAGGCCTCCCCTGGGGAGCCTTCGGTGAGAACTTCACCACCGAGGGCCTGCTGGAAACGGAAGTTTCTGTAGGCGACCGCTACCGCGTCGGCTCCGCCGTGGTCAGAGTAACAACGCCGCGGCTCCCTTGCTACAAACTCGCGGCCAAATTCCAAAGAGACGACATGATCGAGCGGTTCGTTCTGAGCGGGCGTTGCGGATTCTACTTCGCGGTCGTCGAAGAAGGCGAAGTCGGCGCCGGCGACGAGTTTGAATTCCACGAACGCGAGAATCCCACTCTGACCATCGCCGAAGTAAACCGCCTTTACACCGTCAGATCACCCAACCGCGAATCCCTGCAACGATCGCTCGCCGTCAAGTTCCTGCCCGAAAGCTGGCGCGATCGCTTTCGAGCCCGTCTGGCAGAGATTGATGGCCGCCGTGGCCGCACCGCAAATCCGGTTTGAAAGGTATCGCATGTCTGCTGTAGCTTGGAGCTTGTGATCCTCGACGCCCTCCATCGCATCGCCACGCACCGCCAGTCGCTCTCGCGCGAAGAGGCGCGCGCGGTGATGACCGAGGTTCTCGCCGGCCAATGCTCCGACGCGCAAATCGCCGCTCTACTGGTGGCGCTGCACATGAAGGGCGAGACGGTCGAAGAGATTGTCGGATTCGCCGAGGCCATCCGCGCCGCCGCCGTTCCACTCGACCTTCACGCCAACTCCGTTCTCGACGCGAGCGGCACCGGGCGCGACGCTCTTGTCGACACCTGCGGCACCGGCGGCGATGCCAGCGGCACCTTCAATATTTCGACGGCAACGGCCTTTGTAGCCGCCGGAGCCGGCGTGCGCGTAGCCAAACATGGCAATCGCAGCGTGACCTCGAAGTGCGGCTCGGCCGACGTGATGGAAGCACTGGGTGTGAACATCAACCTCCCAACCGAGCGCATCGCCGCCTGCCTCGAAGAAGTAGGAATCGCGTTTCTTTTTGCCCCCGCCATGCACTCCGCGATGAAGTACGTGCAGGCCGCGCGCCGCGACTTGCGTCTGCGCACCGTTTTCAACCTGCTCGGTCCGCTGACCAATCCTGCGCGCGCCACCTGCCAGGTAGTCGGTGTCTATTCCGCCGACCTGGTCGAAAAACTGGCGGAAGCGCTCAGCATGTTGGGACTGCATCGCGCGCTGGTGGTTCACGGCAGCGACGGTCTGGACGAGATCACCATCACCGGCTCAACGCGTGTCGGAGAAGTCCGCGAAGGCCAGGTGCACACGTACGAAGTCACGCCGGAAGAGTTCGGCTTGCGGAGAGCCACGCTGGAAGAAATCGCCGGCGGAGACGCCGCGCACAACGCCAGCTTGATCCGCGAAGTCTTGGCAGGGAAGATGTCCGCCCGCCGCGACGTTGTTCTGCTCAACGCCGCCGCCGCCCTGGTCGCCGCCGGACGCGCCGATCATCTGCGCGATGGAGTTCCAATCGCAGCCCATGCCATCGATTCTGGCGCAGCGTTCGCAAAGTTGCAGGCGCTCGTCGCTTTCACCGCGGCGCACGTGCAGCGCCCAGCCTGATATCGAGGTCGAGACTACTTGTTGCGCGCGGCCTTCAATCTTTCAATCTGCTGCAGATGGGCAGCACCGTGCCCGCCCATCCTCTCGACGAGGTCGGCAACAGTCATCTCCCGTTGCGGTTCCGGATGAAAAGCGGACTTGGAGAGGTCGGAAACTTTCAAACTTCGCAGCAAACGCAGGTTGTGATGCCTGCCCAACCCGTAAAACGCGACCAGTTCGGAGGCTGGCGAATCCAGGTAGTTCAGATTGCGCGCCCATGCATCCTGATCGAGCGGTGCGATGACCGGCTTAGTATCCGCCAGCATTTGCCGCAGACGGTATCCGTAGATGATCTCGACATCCGCCAGGTGGCCGAGAATTTCCAGTACGCACCATTTTTCGGGCGAAGGTTTGTAGCGCAAGACTTCCTCCGGCAATCCAGAGACGGCTGCCGCAATCTCTTTCGGGCTCTTCTCAGCGGCACCGAGGTGTTTCTTAAATTCTGCTTCGGTCATGACAACGCTCGTTGGTAAATCCTACTTCACTTCCACCCGCTCCATATACTCCGCCACCTGCACGTTCCATCCCAACTCTTTCTTCATCCGGTCGCGAAGCTGCGACGAGGCGGCGGGCTCGCCGTGGACAAGGTAAGTCGTACCCGGCGTGTTCTTAAACGTTCGCAGCCACTCCAACATCTCTGGAGGATCGGCGTGATCGCTGAACTGTTCAAGCGCCGCGACCTGCGCGCGGATAGGCACGAACTCGCCGAAAATCTTCACCTCGGGCGCTCCGCCTTTGATAATTGCACCGCGCGTGCCTGGCGCCTGGAAGCCAATAAAAATCACAAGGTTCTTCGGATCGGGCAGTCGCTGCGCCAGGTGATGCAGTATCCGTCCGCCAGTAACCATCCCGCTCGACGAGACAATGATCGACGGATAGTGACTCTCGTTAATCTTCTTCGACTGCTCGGCGGTGAGAGCAAACGTGAAGCCCGGCCACTCGACAGGCGACCCGTACTTCCGGATCAAGTCGGCGGCCCGCGGTGTGTACTCTTCCGAATGCTTTATGAAAATTTCAACTGCCTTGATCGCCATAGGGCTGTCGCAATACACCGGCAGGCGCGGAATTTGTGCCGTCTCCATGAGCTGTTTCAGGATGAAAAGGAATTTCTGTGTCCGCTCCACCGCAAACGCCGGCACGATCACAGTACCGCCGCGCCCGGCGGCATCGCGAATCAGGCAGGCAAGTTCGGGTCGAGGATCGGTGTCGGGATGCTGCCTGTTGCCGTAAGTCGATTCCATGACCAGCACATCGGCAGTCTCGTTTTCCTGTGGCCCGGAGTGCACCACCTTGCCGGGTGCAATGAGGCTGTCGCGCACCCGGCCAAGATCGCCGGTGAAAAGCAGCCGGCGGCTCCGGCCGTTCGTTTGCAGCGTGACTTCCGCCATGCACGAGCCGAGAATGTGCGCGGCCCGCACAAAGCGGAATGCCAGCTCGGGGCTCAATTCGGTGTTTTGCCCAACCGCGACCGGCCTGAACAATTTCAGGCAATCCTGCGCTTCTTCGAGTGTGTACAACGGCAAAGCCGGATCGTGCTTCGACACTTTCCTTTTGTTGTAGTACGCCGCGTCTTCTTCCTGCAGGTGTCCGGAGTCTGGCAACACGACCGAGCACAAATCGATCGTCGCCTGCGTGGCGTAGATCGGCCCGTGGAACCCTTCTTTCACCAGCCGCGGTATCCAGCCACAGTGATCGAGATGCGCATGAGTAAGCACCACCGCGTCAATTTCTCGCGCCGGGACCGGGGTGTCCTGCCAATTGCGCTCGCGCCATTCTTTCTGCCCCTGAAAGAGTCCGCAGTCGATCAGGGCCTGGAACCCCTGCTTGCCACTCGAATCGTAAGTAGTGTTGATCAGGTGCTTCGAGCCAGTGACGGTCCCGGCAGCACCGAGAAATTGAATGTAGGGCAAATTGTCTCCTCTCAGAGAACCGCTCTTAACTCTTAGCTAAAGGCCAAAAGCTAAGAGCTAACAGCTAACCGCGGTTTCAGGGCTCGGTAATCTTGAACACATTATTCGTCAGGTCGCTCTCCGGGACACTGCCATCGTTGACCACGATCTCGTTCGCCGTGCCGGGCAATTCCACGCGCGTGGTAGCCGTGCTTTTGGCGTGCACCTCAATCCGTTTCGTGATCTCGCCGCCTTCAAACAATATCGTGAACGGGACTTCCGCCCCGGCATTCCCAAGGTTTTCCAGTGTCACCGTAACAAACTGCACCCCTTTGTCCGTCTGCCACGGATGCACCGACTGCACGTGGAAATCGGGCAGGCCGCGATCCTCATATACCCAATCGTCGAAGAACCAGCCCAAGTCGCGCTTGGCGGCGGCTTCGATCAACCGCTCCACATACCTAGGATCCTTATCGTCCTCAGCTCGATACTTACGAGTGGCCTGCTTCAGCGCATCGTCGCCCACCATGTCACGTAGCATCCACCAGACGTAGGCGGCCTTGCTCCGATAGTAAGTTTCGTCATACGTGTCGGAAAGCGGTTGGCCTATGAGTTTCTTGTCGACAACCTTCTGGTCGACGTTCTTCTGCAGCGCGGCCGACAGTTCTTTTTCCGAATCGAGAAACGCCGCCCGGTGCAGCCCAAGAAAATCGAGCGCCGCCTGACGTCCGCCTTGTTGTTGCCGATACATCGCCTCGGCAAAATGCGCAAGGCCTTCGTAAACCCATGGCCTCGATGATGGCAACGCCGAATGGACCAGCTCGTGAACCAGGTTGATCCCCGCCAGCTTCGAATCCTCCGCGGCCATCGATGCCATCAACAACGTGCCGCTCTCAAACGGAGCCGAATGCGGATCGGCAAAATCGGCGATGGCAATGGGTGCGGTCGGCTGGCCGAACCATCCACTAACAAACTTCATCGCAGGCTCCATCGCGTTGGAATATGTGGCCGCCCCTGCCTCGTGGCCTGGAAGACTGTACAGATACAAAGGAGGCTTGGACTGGGTCACGTAAGGTCCTGCCACGAATGTCGGCGTGACCGCGCCGAGCACGCTCCAGTAGCAGTTAGTCATCAAGGACCAGTTTCGTCCGAAATCCACATCGAATGTGCTACCGCCACTGGCACCGCATAGCAGTGCCGCAGGCTTACCGCCTCCTGCCCCGGACAGGCTGAGACTAGCTTTGAATTCGCTCCCCGTCTCCCGCGCCTTCCATCGATCGGTAACTTCAAACAGACTGTTCCCCTCCGAGAAATCCGCCGACTCCGTCGCAATGGGATACCACGCCACATATCCCGCTCCCCGCACCGCGGTAAACGACGGACTAATCTGGTCCCAGCTCGAATGTTTGGCGACATTCTCCGGCACCCCAATCCGAACCAGCCGCGTAGCATCCAGCGGAATCACGCCCTCGTATCCAATTTCGACTTCCACGGAATCTTTCGGCTTGATCTCGGCAGGCAGGGTAACGATGGCTTCGGAAAGCGCGCCGGTGTGGTCGATGTCGGAAGTGTAGGTCTGCGAAACGAATTGCACGGCCTTGCCGTTCACTCGAATCGAACGCCAGGAGAGAGAAGAAGAAATCTGCAGCGCCACGATCTTCTGGGGATGAGCCGAATCGTTGCGCAAAGTGATCTTGCCCCGGGCACCGAGCCGCTGCTGTTCCGGCTCCAGGCGAATCTGCAAATCATATTTCGCAACACTGAAGGCTTCGCGCTCCAAGCCCCACGCCGCAGAAGCGAGCCCGAAGATGAAACAAACAACGCAGAGGACCTTCATGATTCCTTGGATGCGCCCAGCCGCCTCTGCCGCACCACTTCATACAGCACCACGCCCGCCGCCACCGATACATTCAGCGATGGAACTTTCCCCAACATCGGTATCGACACCAGGAAATCGCAGTGTTTGCGCACCAGGTCGTGCAGTCCCTTGCCTTCGGCGCCGAGCACGACCGCGCAGTGCATCTTGTAGTCCACCGCGTCGTAAGTCTGCTCGCCGCGCTCGTCCAGCCCGACAATCCAAAGATCCTTAGCCTTCAATTCTTCGAGCGCCCGCGATATGTTCGTGACTTTCGCTACGGGAAGGTGTTCGCTGGCTCCCGCCGAAACCTTCGCCACCGCGCCCGTAACCGCGGCCGACCGGCGTTCGGGAATCACCACGCCATCCGCGCCCGCGGCATCCGCCGTTCGCAGGATCGCCCCCAGATTGTGCGGATCTTCGACGCCATCGAGCACCACGATCAGCGAGCGCTCGCCGCGACGCGACGCCACCAGATCGTCGAGATCGCTATATTGCTTTGCCGAAGTCGCCGCCACCAGTCCCTGATGGGCGGCGTTGCCGGCAATCTCATCAAGTTCCACCCGCGACAAAACCCGCACCGGAACGCCGATCTTGCGGCACTCGTCAATCGCCCGCTTCACGCGGATGTCCTTCCGCTCCTTGGCGACTGCCACCCACTCGAAGTTGCGCCCGCGAGCCTTGAGCGCTTCCGTGACCGTATTGATTCCGTAAAGGATATTCACGCCCAGTAGTGTACAGCGTGCCATCCCCGCTCGTGGAGAGCCGGGTTAGTGTGGGGACGGGCGACCTCGCCCGTCCCCCGCGGCACGATTAGCGTCTTCCGCAAATTCGCACCGTAAATTTTGAGTTGTTTCCCAGGGTAAAGGAGTAAAGCAGACAATCAAATCTTGGTTGTCATCCTGAGCGAAGCGAAGGACCTATGCATCTAGTTTTGCCCATGCAGAGGTCTTTGATTTCGCAAAGGGTCGCAGTCTTGTGGGAATCGCAACTTAATTCACAACGTCCTTCATCTGCTCGTCCACCGACACGGTGTACGACGCAAAGGGCGCCGTGTCCATCGATACCGGGATGCGCTGCACTCCTGTCGCGGTCGGCGCGAAGCAATACCACCGTCCCTCTTCGGGGACGAAGTTTACAAAAAACATCTGTCCATTGACTTCGAATCTCAATTCGCTTTCCTCTTTCCTGGGCCTGACCGCGGATCCCTCGCTCCCCACCCGGCCGCGGGATGACAACCGTCTATTCTTTAGATGCAAATTGGGGACGCTCGACGCGTCCCCAAGCTAAGAGCTAATAGCCAAAAGCTAGCAGCTTACTTTTTGTCTTCGACATCCACGTACTCGGCGTCAATCACGCCTTCGTCCTTCTTCTTGCCCGCGCCGTCACCGCCCGACGCCGCGTGCCCATCGCTCGGCCCCGCGCCGCCCGCGCCCGGCGCCGCCCCAGGAGCCGCCTGCGTAGCCTTGTACATCTGCTCCGCCAGCTTATGCGAAGCCGCAGTCAGCTTCTCGCGAGCCGAATCCATCTGCGCCTTGTCGCCGCTTTCGATCGCCTTCTTAGCGTCCGCCAAAGCGTTCTCCACGTCGCCGCGCTCCGTGCCCGTGATTTTGTCGCCATGCTCCTTCAGCATCTTCTCGATGTTGTAAACCATCGAGTCGAGCTGATTCTTGGCCTCGATCTCGTCGCGCCGAGCCTTGTCTTCGGACGAGTGCGCGTCGGCTTCCTTAGCCATGCGCTCCACTTCTTCCTTAGACAGCCCTGAAGACGAAGTAATCGTGATCTTCTGATCCTTCCCGGTGGCCATATCCTTAGCGGTCACGTTTAGGATGCCGTTGGCATCAATATCAAATGTCACTTCAATCTGCGGAATGCCCCGAGGCGCCGGTGGCAGTCCCGTCAAATGGAACTTGCCGAGAGTCCGGTTCTGCGCCGCCATAGGACGCTCCCCCTGCAGCACATGCACTTCAACCGAAGTCTGACTATCGGCCGCCGTAGAGAACGTCTCCGTCTTTTTCGTAGGAATCGTAGTGTTCCGAGGGATCATCCCCGTAGCCACGCCCCCCAAAGTCTCGATCGACAAAGTCAGAGGAGTCACGTCCAAGAGCAGCAGGTCTTTTACCTCGCCCTTGAGCACACCGCCCTGGATGCCCGCGCCGATAGCTACAACTTCATCCGGGTTCACACCCTTATGCCCTTCGCGCCCAAACAGTTCTTTGACGATGGCCTGGATGCGAGGCATGCGCGTCTGTCCGCCCACCAGCACCACTTCATTAATCTTGCTGGCGTCGATACCCGCGTCTTTCAAGCATTGCTTAGACGGTCCCACCGACCGCTGCAAAATATCTTCGATCATGGTCTCGAGCTTCGCCCGGGTCAGCTTCTTGACCAGGTGCTTCGGCCCGGAAGCATCCGCCGTAATAAACGGCAGATTGATCTCGTGCTCCATGGTGGTAGAAAGCTCGATCTTCGCCCGCTCGGCCGCGTCGCGCAGACGCTGCAAAGCCATCTCGTTGCCCTTGCCGCGCAGGTCGAGCCCTTCGTCCTTCTTGAATTCGTCAATCAGCCAATCCACCAGCCGCTGATCGATGTTGTCGCCGCCCAGGTGCGTGTCGCCGTTCGTGGCCTTAACCTCGATGACGCCCTCACCCACTTCAAGCACCGAAATATCAAACGTGCCGCCGCCAAAGTCGTAGACGGCAATAGTCTCGTCCTTACCCTTGTCGAGCCCATAGGCCAGCGCGGCCGCCGTCGGCTCGTTGATAATTCGCTTCACCTCAAGGCCGGCAATCTTGCCCGCATCTTTAGTAGCCTGCCGCTGCGCGTCGTTGAAATACGCCGGCACGGTGATGACCGCCTCGGTGACTTTCTCGCCCAGATAGTCTTCCGCCGCCTTCTTTAACTTTTGCAGAATCATCGCCGAAACCTCCGGCGGAGTGTACTTCTTCCCCTGCGCCATGACGGCCACATGTTCGCCGTCCCGCTCGACCTTGAAGGGAACCATCTTCATCTCTTCGCTGACCTCGTCGTAGCGGCGTCCCATGAACCGCTTGATCGAGTAAACCGTGTTTTCAGGGTTGGTGATGGCTTGCCGCTTGGCAACCTGTCCTACCAGGCGCTCGCCGGTTTTGGTGAATCCAACCACCGACGGCGTGGTCCGTCCACCTTCTTCGTTCGGGATAACTTTCGGCTCCCCACCCTCCATAACCGCTACGCAGGAGTTGGTGGTGCCGAGGTCAATTCCAATAATCTTGCTCATAACGCATCCTCCAGTACTATAAGTGCTTTATAATCAATGTGATGATGACTACGGCCTGTACTATGCTATAACCTGAGCGTTGCGTTGTCAATGTTTAGATGACCCGAGAAGTGAAGAAGTTGCGTTTGCTTGTGCCTCTGCCGGGAAGGGTGCCCTCGCCAACCTGCCCTGCGTGAAGTCGGCCGGCGCAGAGATGAGACCCTCCGGTCATCTACGCCTTTCCAGACGCAAATGGATGAGAATGGTTGCCTCGTTGTTGGCGGGCGCGGTCAGTTCGTTTGGGCCGGGATAGTCGATGCCGAATCTCTGCGGGGGTTGAGTTAGAGGAGTTGGCAAAATGGGAGTTCCGGTGCATATGGAACCGCTGTAGTCCTTGAAGCTCCCTCCCCTCGACCAAGGCATTTCGCAGCGCTTATCTTCCACCACCAAAGGCCAAACGGAATCCAGCCAGGCGCTTCGCAGTCCCGGGAAGTTGGGGAAACTCACCGTCGCCAGCGCTGATCTCTCATTCGGGGCCTGGTTGCCCATCGTAGCAGTTGCTTGGGTCGGGGCCTCGAAAACGAAGGTGACTTGGCGAGTTGTCGTCTGCGCCGTCGGGTCGCTGTAATCGGGGCCAGAGTATGCGTTACTCCAAGCGATGTTTGCTTCACGTTGAATGTACGTGACTGACAGGTCGCCCGTGACTGCGAGTTTTCCGTCGCGATTTTGCGTGACCCCGCTGGAGCGAAAGACCATCAGTGTGTAGCGATACAGCTGCGCGAAACTGTCCTCCCTGATTCCTCCACTCGGGTTGAGCACACGCGAGCCCTCGCCCGCCGGATAGATCACAAGATTAACGGCATCCTTGTGAAGGTCGTTGTCAAGCGCCACGGTTCCGCTGACCTTGGCGATCCCGATGTTCCAGGATGTTCCGCTAGTCGAAGACGCTAGACTCAAGCTGGCCGTGGAATAACGGGAGTCAATCCGCGACTGCTCATTCTGAGCCCAGGCAGCGACAGTAACGCCGAGGCACGCCAGAATCGAGATGAGCGCCACTTTTCCCATGTACCTGAGCAACTTTCCCTCCGGCGGCTCCCCTGCATGGTGCCACAGCCTGCTAGCTTAGATGCGCGTGCCCCGCCTTTCGCGCCTTTCGGAAAGTGGGATTTCGAGGGTCCGTCCAGCCAGGCTTTGCCCACGGCTCATTCCTCTTGCGCGACGCCGTCGTCTTCCCATCGGTGGCCGCACGAATCGCACGTCCATTTGTATTTTTGGGAAGACTCATCCGTCGCCATTGCCGGCGCAGAGGTGAGACCCTCAAAAACGACTTCCGTGGAATGGCATTGGGGGCAGCGGACCGGAAGCTCGTCGATCTCTTCCTTCACTTTCGGAGTCGGGTCGTCCTCAGGCTCGTAGTGCTGCATTGCCGGCCGGGCCCAGGGCACGCCTATCTGCATGATTTGCACGCCGACCCCCTTCGAGAAATTCGAAGTCACCCTGTCCACGCCCGTAGCTTTCTCTGGTCCCATGAAAAATGGAATTCCCGCCTCATCCAGAATCGCCTGTACCTTGAGCGCGTCGCGTACGCTCCAGACGGTACAGAGCTCAACCAGTTTGCGGTCTTCGTCGTACTGGTCCTCCTGGGAAGAATCGGAGTGTAAAGAATCGGGGTCAGGAAAATCGGAACCAACCGAATCGCGAAATTTCGGAGATTCGTGCTCAGATTCGTGCTCCAAGAAAGCTGGCGGCGGCTTAAACGGCGATGCTCTAAACTCTGACGGAGCAGCCGGCTGCTCGTCCTCGACCTCAGCCTTCAGCCCGCGTGAGCGAACCTCGTTGGCAAGAGCTTCTTGGGCAAAAGGCGTCAATTCCGAGCTTTGCGGCATGAGGACAAGCAGTTCGCCATCGCTCATCTGCCGGTAGCGCTCGGAGATGCGCAGAAATTCCCCCGCCGCCGGATCGAAAGTGTCCATAGTCGTCGGAATGATATACCCGCACGAGCTGGTGATGATTTTACTGAGAACTGGCAACTGAGAACTGACAACCCGGTCCTACCGGGGAAACTTCATCCCCGCCATGCGCCGCGCGAAGCTGGGTTTGCCCATCTGCTTGAACATTTTCTTCATCTGGGCATACTGCCGAAGCAGGTTGTTGACTTCCTGCACGGTGGTGCCGGAGCCGCGAGCGATGCGCTTGCGGCGGCTGCCGCTGATGGCTTCGTGATGGTTGCGCTCAAAGCCGGTCATGGAATTGATGATGGCCTCGACCCGGTTGATCTGTTTTTCGTCAACCTTGTCGGCGGCTTTCTGCAGACCGGAAAACGCGCCCACACTGGGCAACATGCCCATGAGACTTTGCAGCGATCCCATCTTGCGAACCTGACGCAACTGGTCGCGGAAATCTTCCAGAGAAAAGCCGTCGCCCGCAAGCATCTTGGACGCTAGATCGTTGGCCTTCTTCTTGTCGATCTGCGACTCGGCTTTTTCGATGAGCGAAAGAATGTCGCCCATGCCCAGAATGCGCGACACGATGCGGTCGGGATGGAAAGGTTCAAGCGCATCGTATTTTTCGCCGATGCCGATGAACTTGATGGGCTGTCCAGTAACCTGCCGAATGGAAATCGCCGCGCCGCCGCGAGCGTCGCCGTCCATCTTAGTAAGCACAACGCCGGTAAGCGTGAGCTTCTTATGGAATTCGTCGGCCGAGCGGACTGCGTCCTGTCCAGTCATCGAATCGGCGACAAACAAAATCTCCTGCGGATTGAGCAGCCGCTTGAGCGACTGCATCTCCTCCATAAGTTGGTCGTCGATGTGAAGGCGGCCGGCAGTATCGACGATCAGCACGTCGCAGCCCGTGTTAATGGCTTCGCGGCGCGCTTCTTTGGCAAGCCGTTCGACGGTAGCCGTATTCGCCTCGCCGACCTCGCCTTCGTAAAGATTCGCCTTGATCGCCGCCGCAACCACTTTAAGTTGCTCGCGCGCCGCCGGACGGTAAACGTCAACCGAAACCAGCAGCGGCCGGTGCCCGCCATTCTTGAGCCAGTTGGCGAGCTTGCCCGAGGTCGTAGTTTTGCCGGATCCTTGCAACCCAGCCATGAGCACAACCGTAGGCGGCTGCGACGCAAACTTTAATTTCGCCGTATCTTTGCCAAGAGTAGCCACCAGTTCGTCGCGGACGATCTTGATGACCTGTTCGCCGGGCGAGAGTGCGGTCAAAACTTCCTGCCCGACTGCCTTGGCCTGAATGCGGTCGATCAGTTCTTTGACAACTTTGAAGTTGACGTCGGCCTCAAGCAGCGCCAGACGAATCTGCTTTAGCGCCTCGGAGATATTTTCTTCCGTGAGGACCGCTTGTCCGCGAAGAGACTTGAAAGCGCGCTGGAGTTTTTCCTGGAGATTCTCGAACATAGGCGTAAACAGTTATTTTAGCAGCCGCGAAGGGTGGGAGCTTACGCCCATCCGCCGGTTAGGATGACTGGTCGCCGAACACTTCTTTCGCCGCCACCACCGTGTTGCAGTGAATCGTGATGGTGTCTTCGAGCTTCAGGGCATATCCGCCGGCGAGTGTAACCATCACGGGGATGCCTCCGGCCTTGGCGGTTCGGAACACGAGAGCATCGCGCTCCTTCAAGCCCTCGATCGTCATCGACAATCCACCCAGCTGATCTTCGCGATAAGGGTCCGCTCCGGCAACGTAACAGATGAGGTCCGGCTTGAACTTGCTCAATCCCATACTGAGCGCACTGCCCAGGCACGCCAGATATTCGCCGTCGCCAATCCCATCGGGCAAATTCATGTCAAGCGACGAAGGGGGCTTAAACTCCGGATAGTTGTTTTGCTGGTGAAGCGAGATGGTGAAGACGTCATCGGCCTGAGAGCTGCCCATTCCCGTTCCCGCCATCCATGATGGATTCCAGGAGGAGTCAGGGTCCGACGGCAAAGGCCCGCTGGCCTTGCGTCTGCCCGCAAAGATCGTGGCCGAGCCATTGCCTTGATGCACGTCGCAGTCGACCGTCATCGCGGTGCGAATTTTTCCGTCGCGCTGCATGCGGCGGATGGCGATGGCCACATCGTGGATCATGCAGAAGCCTTCGCCATGATCCGGGAACGCGTGATGGAATCCTCCACCCAGGCTGATCGCGACGCCGTCGTTGAGGGCATGGCTGGCCGCCAAAATGGAGCCGCCCGCATTGAGCCAGAAGGCGCGCACCAACTCCGGCGAGTACGGGACTTCGAGTTCCAACTCTTCGCGGGCGCTGAGCGTGCCCGTCCTCAGTTTCTGGACGTATTGCGGAGTGTGCACGAGCAGCACGTCCTGGTCGGTTGCTGGATCGGGAACGACAAAATCGGAAGGCGCCGCAACTCCGGAGGCGAGCAGTTGGTCACGAATGCACTTGTATTTTTCGGCGGGAAAAACATGGGAGCCGATGGGCAGGTAGTAGTCGTCGCTATAGACGAGCTTAAAGGGCAACATGCGGCGCTCAGTATCGGCACTCCGCGGGGCGGAGGGCCGAAAACTCCATATCATACGCGATTACCGGGTTTTCGACCTGACGGTTGGCGGTTTGCCGCACGGCGTTAGCTGTTAAACTTGGCCGGTTGCCGGTCAAAAAGAAATCGCCGCCGCAAAGGAGTGTCGCGCCCGGACCTCCGCCTGCCTCCCCTCCCGGTCACGGTGAAGGGAAGGGCCGGATTTTCCTGATTGATACGATGTCGTTCATTTTCCGCGCCTATCACGCCATGGCGCGGCAGCGGCCGATGTCCACGAAGACGGGGGTTCCGACCGCGGCAACCTATGTTTTCGTCAACATGCTGCGCAAGCTGCGCGACGATTTTTCTCCCGAATATCTGGCGGCGGTGTTCGATGTAGGCGCGCCGACCATCCGCAATCAGCAGGCGGAAGCGATTACGACCATCCGCAAGTTCGACATCAAGACGCAGACTTTCAAGGAATCGCAATACGACGGCTACAAGGCGAACCGCAAAGAGATGCCGGGCGACCTGGTGCAGCAGATTCCCTACATTCGGCGCGCGCTGGAAGGATATCGCATCCCGATTTTGCAGTTGGAAGGTTACGAAGCCGACGATGTCATCGGAACCCTGGCGAGGAAAGCGGCGGCGGAATCGCATCCGGTGTTTGTCGTGTCGAGCGACAAAGACATGTTGCAGTTGGTGAATGACAAGGTTCAGGTACTGAATCCCCCGAAAGACAATCTGATCTGCGACGCGGCGAAGGTGGAAGAACTTCTCGGTGTCCCTCCGTCGAAAGTGGTGGATGTGATGGCGCTGCGCGGTGACGCGGTCGATAACATTCCCGGCGCGCCGGGGATCGGCGACAAGGGGTCGGTCGAGCTGATTCGGCGCTTTGGCAGCGTGGAGCAGGCTCTGGAACGTGCTGCTGAAGTCGAAAAGAAGACGTATCGGGAATCGCTGCAGAATAATCGCGACAACATTTTGTACAGCAAGCAACTGGTCACCATTGATACCAACGTTGCCGTTGAGCTGGATGTCGCCGCGATGAAAGCGGGCGAGCCAGACGTGGACGCTCTGCGTGCGTTGTTTGCCGAACTCGAATTCACTTCTTTGTTAAAAGAACTCCTTCCCGTGGTTGAAGTGAAGGAAGGCGATTACCGGGAGATCAAGTCGCAAGCGGAATTCGAAGAGTATTTGAGAGGCTTGGGCGAAAACGCGCCGCTCGCGCTGGCTATTCAAACGGGACACAGCGAAAGCATGAACACCGAGGGCAATACAGAAGAAGACGAGCCTCAACCGGCGCAGTCCGGGTTTCTGGCACTGCATCCCGCGGATGCGGAGGATCAGACTGCTGTCGGTCTGAAACGCCTTGCCATTTCGAACGCGCCGGGGGCCGGGGCGATGGTGGCGCTCGAAGACGCGGAGCTCGCCGATCGAGTGAAACGCGCGCTCGAAGATTCCGCTCTGCCGAAGTCGGTCCACGATTTCAAGTCTGCGCTGCACCATTTTTCCGATCGTCCTTCCGGATCTCAAATCGTGCTGGCCGGAGTGCGGCATGACCCGATGCTTTATTCCTATCTGCTCAATCCGACCTATTCCTCACATTCCCTGCCGGAAGTTGCGCTACGTCAATTCAACTTGAAGCTAAGCGGCAACCTGGCGGAAGCCGCGGATGTAACAGGCCGGCTGGCGAGCGCGCTCCGCAAAGAACTCGACGACCAGGGACTGACCTCGGTGTACGAGGAGATCGACCGGCCGCTCGTGCCCGTGCTGGCGCGCATGGAAGACGCGGGAGTGAAGATTGATCCGGCGGCGCTGGAACGGATGTCGCTGAAGTTGCAGCGCGAGGCCGCAGCCAAAGCGCGTGACATTTATGAGCGCTGCGGCATGGAGTTCAACATCAATTCGCCGAAGCAACTTGGGGATGTGCTGTTCAACAAGCTCGCTCTCCCCATGCCGGTGAAATATGGGAAGGGAAAAAAGATTTCTACGGCGGTGGATGTGCTGGAAGGACTGGCAGCGGATCACGAAGTTCCGCGGCTGGTTCTCGAGTACCGGCAACTGACGAAATTGAAGTCGACTTACGTGGATGCCTTGCCGGCGCTCATTCGCAGCCAGAGCGGCCGCGTGCACACAACTTTTGGACAGACCGGGACGGCAACGGGCAGGCTGTCTTCGGCAAATCCGAATTTGCAGAATATTCCCATTCGCACCGAACTTGGGCGAGAGATTCGCGCAGCCTTTATCGCCGAGCCTGGGCACGTACTGCTGGCCGCGGACTATTCGCAAATCGAGTTGCGGCTGCTGGCGCACTTCTCGAAAGACAAGCTGCTGGTGGAGGCGTTCCAGCGCGGGGACGACATTCACACGCTGACCGCGTCGCAGGTGTTTGGCGTGCCGCCGTTGATGGTTGCTCCGGACCACCGCCGGCAGGCGAAGGTAGTGAACTTTGGGATTGTCTACGGTTTGTCGGCGTTTGGGCTATCGCAGCAACTGGGGATCACGACCGGCGAAGCAAAGAAATTCATCGATGCCTATTTCGAGAAATATGCCGGAGTTCGCGCCTTTATCGATGCCACGCTCGAAAAGGCCCGCCGCGATCAGAAAGTTTCGACGCTGTTCGGGCGCATCCGGCCGATTCCCGACATCAACAGCAAAAACCCCACCCAGCGCGGCTTTGCGGAGCGCACGGCGGTGAACACTCCACTGCAGGGAACGGCCGCCGACCTGATCAAGGTGGCGATGATCCAAATTGACGAAGAAATCCGGAAACTCGGCCTTAAGTCGCGAATGACTTTGCAGGTGCACGATGAACTTGTGTTCGAGGTGCCAGATCACGAAGTGGACGCCATGAAGTCAATGGTGCGGGAACACATGGAGCAAGCGCATCCGCTCGCGGTTCCGCTGCTGGTGGAAATCGGGGTAGGGTTGAACTGGAGAGATCTGGAATAGATGAGTCAGTCGGTCACGAACAATTCCGGCAGAATTTTGCCGGCTTCGCCCCGATAGCACTCGTCAAACTCCGAGGCATTCGCCGGTTCTTCCGGACCGACGTAGAATGTGCGCACCCGCCCGCGGACGTGCGCCACAAAGCTGGCGGCGGGTTCCACCACCCCGGACGTTCCCACGGCGGCGAACACGGTGCAGTGTTTCAGTGCTGCAAAGATGCGGTCCATCTCGTAGGGCACTTCCCCAAACCAGCAGATGTGGGGGCGGATTCTGCCTCCGCATTCGCAGCGCGGAATCTCGGCCGGCGCTTCGTAGCCGCGGTGATCGGGGAACGGCGGCCGCCTGCAGGAGTCGCAGCGGCTCTTGAAAAGCTCACCGTGCATGTGAAGAACGTTGATCGATCCGGCTTGTTCGTGCAGGTTGTCGACGTTCTGCGTGCAGAGGAATAAGCGGTCCGCAACCCTGCCCTCAAGTTCGGCTAGCGCGAGATGCGCGGGATTGGGCCTGGCAGCGGCGGCAACGCTCCGGCGCATGGAGTAAAAGTCCCAAACTAGCCGAGGATCGCGCGCCCACGCATGAGGCGATGCCACTTCTTCGATGCGATAAGTTCGCCACATACCACCCACCCCGCGAAAGGTGGGGATGCCACTCTCGGCGCTGACGCCGGACCCTGTAAGAATGAAAACCCGGTCTTGCCGTCCGATGTGAATCATGAACTGGCTATTCGCTCCTGAGGAAAACAATTCCGGCATTTCCGTTATACTCTTGGAAACAATTGTCATGAAGCGCCGCTTCGTCGTTGATTCCAGCCGCAAGACCAGAAAGTGTTTCACGCTGCGGAGGCAGTCGGATGAGTGCAGCTCCATCGCTGGCGCTGGAAAAGACGCAACGGCGCGCATATCCCCGCCGCCCGGTTCATGTCCCTCTGGATGTAATCGCGCTCCGCTTCGGTGTTCCCGAAAATCTGCCCGGCCGTTGTACCGACCTCAGTGAAACCGGAGTAGGCGCCGTCATCGCCGGAGAGTTGGTTCCGGATCAGCAGGTCGCGGTGGAGTTGCGGCTTCCCAATGTCGGCGTGCCGGTTCGGGCGCGCGCGCGGGTTCGGTACCAGTCGCGTCTCTGCTGTGGGCTTGAGTTTACCGGCCTGTCGGCGGAGCAGTGGGCGATGATCCGGTATTGGGTTGATCGTTCCGCTTCCGCGTCGATGGATTTCAGGGATCTGAAAAAAGAAGAGACAGTTGCAGCTGCAGGAATGGAGATGGAAACGGAAGCACCCGTGGCCTCTGCACTGCCGGCTGCTAAAGCAAGGCGCAGGATGCACGTCGGGCGGCGCGGGTTTTATATGTTGATCGCCTGCACGCTGGCGCTCGCCGGGTTGGGATGGTGGCAGTGGCAGAGATCATGGAGTGAACTGGAAACGCGCGAACTGGAAACGCACGCGGCGGTTGCGGAGCAGGGGTCGCAAGTCGCTCCCGAAACCGTCTCTGCCGAAACCATGGCGAATCGGATTGTAACCAAGGTCGAGCCGGCCTATCCGGAGGCCGCGCGAAGAGCGGGGACCGAAGGACTGGTGGTGCTGGATGCGGTGATTCGGCCGGATGGCAGTGTGAAACGCTTGCGGCCTGTGTCCGGACCCGATCTGCTGGTGCAGGCGGCGACCGAAGCGGTGCAATCCTGGAAATTTGAGCCCTACCTGACCAGCGGCCAGGCAGTTGAGGTGGAAACCACGATTGCGGTCGAGTTCCGACTGCATTGACGCCGCGTTAATCGAATTTTTCAGTCTGCTGAAAAGGCACGCCCAGTTGGTCTTTTGCCGAGACGATTGGTTCGCCGTCGAGTTGCCACTCGATCTGCAACGCAGGATCATTCCATAGCACCGTGCGTTCGTGCTCGGGCGCATAAAAATCCGTCGTCTTATAGAGGACGTGGGCGGTCTCGGACACGACTCGGAAGCCGTGAGCAAATCCGCGCGGAATCCATAAAATATATTTGTTCTCGCCGGAAAGTTTAAAGGATTCCCACTTCCCGAAAGTTGGAGAGCCGCGTCGGAGGTCAAGCGCGACATCAAGAATCTCACCGGTGATGGCGCGCACCAGTTTTCCCTGAGGCTGGCGAATCTGGTAGTGCAAGCCGCGGATGACATTTTTCTCGGAATAAGAATGATTGTCCTGCACGAATGGTTCTGGAATGCCAAGCTCGGCAAACGTGCGCTGGTTGTAGCTTTCCAGAAAGAAACCGCGGTCGTCGCCGAACACGCGCGGTTCGAGAAGCAGAACGCCGGGGAGGCTGGTGGCGATTTTTTTCATCCTGTAGTTTTCATCAACAAATTCTCGTTAGTCAGAACACGCGTTCCCGAAGCAACTGCAGCAGGTAAGCGCCATATCCATTGTTGCGCATCGGCTGTGCCAGCGCTTCCAGTTGTGCGGCGGTGATGTAGCCGGAACGATAGGCGATTTCCTCGGGGCAGGCGACCATCAGTCCCTGGCGTTTCTCCAGCGTCTGGATGAATAAGGACGCTTCCATCAAGGCTTCGTGCGTGCCCGTGTCGAGCCAAGCCGTGCCTCGGCCCATCACGCAGACGTTGAGTTGATTGCGTTTGAGATAGACGCGGTTGACGTCGGTGATTTCAAGCTCGCCGCGCTTCGAAGGCTTAAGGCTCGCGGCAATTTCGACGACCTGCCGATCGTAAAAATAAAGTCCCGTGACCGCGTAACGCGATTTTGGCTGCTTCGGTTTCTCTTCAATACTGAGCGCCTTCCCCTGCGCATCGAACTCGACCACGCCGTAGCGCTCGGGGTCATGGACGGGGTAGGCAAAAACGCGGGCGCCTTTGGGTTGGAGCGTCGCCGCGTGCAGTTCTTTGACCAGGTCGTGTCCGTAGAAAATATTGTCGCCGAGCACAAGCGCGCAACCACTCGAGCCGATAAATTCCTTGCCGATCAGAAATGCCTGGGCAATGCCTTCCGGCTTCGGTTGCGCCGCATACTGGAAGTGCACGCCGTAGCGAGAGCCGTCGCCGAGCAGGTGCTGAAAGCGCGGCAGATCCTCGGGCGTCGAAATGAGCAGAATCTCGCGAATTCCGGCCAGCATCAGCGTGGAGAGCGGGTAATACACCATCGGCTTGTCGTAGACCGGCAGCAGGCTCTTGGGAAGCACGTGGGTGACGGGATAGAGTCGTGTGCCCGATCCTCCCGCCAGAATGATGCCCCTGTAATTCGATGGCGAATTCGGTGGCGCGGTTTTGGTCATCTCGAGTATCAGCCTCGGTTTTCCGTCTCAATGTTCCGTGGCGTAGTGTTTCGCAATCCATTGACGATAACTGCCGCTGGTCACGTCGCGGACCCAGTCTTCATGTTCAAGATACCAGCGGACAGTTTTTTGCATGCCGCTCTCAAATGTCTCCAGCGGGCGCCAGTTCAGTTCGCGCTCGATTTTGCGCGCGTCCATGGCGTAGCGGCGGTCGTGTCCGGCGCGGTCTTTGACGAACGTGATGAGCTGGCGATGAGGAACGGAGGGGTCGGCCGGGCGCAGCTCGTCCAGCAGTTCGCAAATGGCGCCGACAATTTCGAGGTTCTTCTTTTCGCTCCGCCCACCGATATTATAGGTTTCTCCGGCCCGGCCCTGCGAGAGCACGGTACGAATCGCGCGGCAGTGATCCTCCACGTAGAGCCAGTCGCGAATGTTCTTGCCGTCCCCATAGACCGGGAGCGCCTTGCCCGCGCACGCATTCAGGATCATGAGCGGAATCAGTTTTTCGGGAAACTGGTAAGGTCCGTAATTATTGGAGCAGTTGGTGGTGAGAACCGGAAGCCCGTAAGTATGGTGATAGGCGCGGACCAGATGATCGGAAGCCGCCTTGGACGCGGAGTACGGGCTGTTGGGCGCGTAGGGAGTGGTCTCGCTGAAGGCAGGATCGTCGGGGCCGAGCGATCCGTAGACCTCGTCGGTCGAGACATGCAGGAAGCGGAATGACGCGCGCTCGGGCTCCGGAAGCGCCGACCAGTAGGCGCGCGCTTCTTCGAGCAGGCTGAAAGTGCCGTTCACGTTGGTGCGGACGAAATCGTCGGGGCCGTGGATGGAGCGGTCCACGTGGCTCTCGGCGGCGAAGTGAACGATGGCGCGGGGTTGTTCGCGCCGCAGCAGAGCGCGCAAGAAATCGCGATCGACAATATCGCCCTGCTCGAAGCGATAGCGCGGGTCGGCTTCGACGGCGCGCAGGTTGTTAAGATTGCCCGCGTACGTCAACTTGTCGAGATTTAAGATGCGTGCGCGTTCCGAGGCCATCCATTGGAGAATGAAGTTCGACCCAATGAAGCCCGCGCCGCCGGTAACCAGGATGGAATCTTCCATGCTCGGTTTGGCGGGATCGCGCAAAAACCCACTCAATCAGCTTGGGTGGGGCACCCGCCACCTTCCGATTCTAATCATTACTACAGCCGGAAGCGAAGTCGCAGCCCGACGCCACGTATGCTGCCACGCGAATTGACAAGGGGCTTATCCTGAAAGCACTGGGGGAACAGGCCAGCTAGTATGTTTGGTGTTTTCTTCTCAATCTTGGTGGTCGTGGCGCTCTTGAGTATTTTCGGTGAGATTGTTATGAGAGTTCGCCTCACAAGAAGAGCTTCGCGTGACAAAATGGCGTGGTGGAGACGCGGCGACGACGAGGTTGCCGCAACGTATGAAGAAGTATTCCCGGACAGCCGACTCCCGTTTTTCAGGCGCTTCGTTTTCTGGCTCTTCGTGACTTGCGCTGGCGTTCTCGTTTTCTCAATGCTCCTGTGGAAATCAAGCTGATCCACTAGCCCTCGTAGCGGGTATCCAGATCAGTCAGGCACGGTGTGGCTGGAGACGACCGCGCTGATTCACTCCGACGATCGGGGCTCGACCGAGAGACGCTGCCGCGGCGGAAGTGCGGCCTTGGGCCGGCTCTCCGCGCCCCAGCCGAGCACATCGTAATAGGCCCTTTCGATGGAGCGGGCGATTTCCGGCCAGAGATACTGGCCTTCGATCCGCTCCCGCCCTCGGGCTGCAGACTGGAGGCGAAGGTCGGGATCGTGAACGAGCAAGTCGAGCATGCGCTCAAGGTCGGTCTGGTCGCCGCGACGGAAGGTGAAGCCGGCGCCCTCGACCACTTCCTTATTCTCCGGAATATCGCTGGTCAGCACGCAGACCCCGGCGGCCATGGCATCGAGTAGAGCTAAAGACAGGCCTTCAATTTCCGACGGAAGCACGAACAGCGCGGCATTGGAGAGCAGTTCTTCGAGGTCGGTTCCAGCAACCCAGGGCAGGAAACGGATCCGCTCCGATTTGTGGCGGCGCAAGCTTTCGGCGTAGGCATCGGAGTGACTCGATCCTCCACTCGATCCCCCGGCAAGCACTAGTTTCATGTCGGTGTGCAAGCGTTCGAAGGCCTCGATCAGGAGGTGGCAGTTCTTTTCCGGCGAAAACCTGCCCAGGAAAAGGACGTAGTGATTCGGGAGCAGATCCCACTCGATCAGCTGCCGGGGAAGCCGCTGGGGAGCCAGCGTAGCTCCGTTCGGCACGTAGATGGTGTCGCACTTGTAGTGTTCGCGGTAGTACTCCTGCAAGGTTCGCGAGACGACCATGGTGGCATCGGGCAAGTAAACCGCGGCCGCTTCTCCCCAGCGCAGCACGCGCGCTGCGAACCGGCCCCACTTGCCGCGCTGCCAATCGAGGCCCTGCACGGTGACGACGGTCTTCTTGCCGGCGAGCCGCGGAAGAAAGGAAAACAACGCAGGTCCCAGACAGTGGTAATGAACGACATCGTAGTCCGACGTCATGGCATGCGCCGTGCTCAGCAGAGTATGGACAACAGTTTCCAGATGCTTGGAGCGGATGGTCGGCAAACGCCGTACCCGCATGCCGTTGTGCGTGTTCATCGGAATTGGGGGAGTGAAATAAGAACGACAATAAACGGTGACTTCATGCCCCCGGCGGGCAAGTTCGTGGCCCGCCTGCTCGTAATAGGATTCGATGCCGCTGTATTTGGAAACCAGGCCGCGACCCCCGATGAACGCGACGCGGACGCCGCGGCGCGGAATAGGGTGCTCCGGCGCGGCGGGGAAAGACAGAACCTTCTTGGCGGACGTGAGCCGGCAGTAGATTTCTAGCAGTTTCTCCATGTGCTGGCCGGGGTCGTGGTTTGCTTGCACGCGACTGCGGGCGGCAGCGCCCATCTTCTGGATCAGATCAGGGCGGTCAAACAGAAATCCGATGGTCCGCGCGAGCTGTTCGCGGTCCCCGTCGGCATAGAGGAGCCCGGTAACGCCGTGCTGGACCAGTTCGTGGCGCGACCCCAGATCGGAGGCGATGACCGGCCGTCCCCAAGCATACGACTCCAGAATGGATTTTCCCAAGGTCTCGTACGCGTGCGACGGAAATATGGAGAAGGTGCAACCGGCAATCAGCTTCTGGAGCTTCTCGCCGCGCACCATGCCCGCAAACAGGACCTGCTTCAAATTCAGTTCTCGCGCCAGCCCTTCCAGCCGGGGACGCTCTGGACCGTCTCCTGCAATGACGAGAGGAATGTGCGGCAGTTGGACCATCGCGCGCAAGAGTTCATAAGCGCCTTTCTCGGGAGAAAGCCGACCGAAGTAGAGCAAATATCCATCATCGCGGGCGAGTTGTTTATCGCCCGGCAGAGCCTGGAAGTGGGGCAAGACTTCAATACGAGACGCAGGGAAACCCGCGGCCGTCAGTTTGTTGCGCACAAATTCGCTGGGAGCAAGAAACACGTCCACGCAGCGTTCGTAAGTTCGCAACCATTTGTGCAGGTAGGCTTCCGCGGCAAGAACCACCGCGCTCGAACGCGGGCCGGCATAGCAAGCCTTCGTGACCACGTTGTGGAAAGCGCCGTGACTGCAGAGTTCGCAGGGGTGGCCATCGGCGACAAAATTGTAGGCCGGGCACAAAATCTTGAAATCGTTCAGGTGGTAAAGAACGGGGATCCCCTGGCGCTTGAGTTCCCAAAGAATCGAGGGCGACAAATGGTGGTAGATTCCGCGCATGTGCGCCAGATCGGGCGAAAAATCCGAAAGGCACTTGCGCATGGCGCGCCGGGCCGATGGTGAATAAATGGCGTGCGCCGCCATTTTGACCTTCTTCAGAAGACTGGCGTTCGGATCCTTGAAGTCAATGTACGGGATGCGATAACTACGCCCCGCGAACGCTGGCGCGCGACCGTGGTCCATGCTGAACAGAGCGGTCTCCTGGCCCCGCTCGCCCATTCTGTGGATAAGGTCGAAGAGGTAAGCTTCCGTGCCGCTAAACGGATAGTCGTACTTGTTGCAATACAGGATGCGCATGGTTACCGTCCGATTGAGAAATGCGAGCCAGGAATTGTTCCGCAAAAGCGCGCAGATTTCGCTGGCGATTGTAGGAAGCGGCGATGCTGGCCGCGGCCGCGCGCTCGATTCCGGACAACGACGCTCTGTGGCCGTGAATCCAAGTGACGGCGCTGACGAAATCGGGCAACGAAGCAGGCTGGTAAAGAAATCCAGTGCGCTGGTGCTCGACCAGTTCGGGAATCCCGGTGATCGCGGGAGCCAACACCAGCTTGGCGTGCGACATGGCCTCCATCAGGACCACTGGAATTCCTTCGCTCTTGCTGGTCATAACCACCAGGTCGGCGGTGCGGTAATAGCTGCGCAGGGCGGTGCGAGGCACATGACCGATCAGGCGAACCTGCCCCTCGAGTCCCCGCGCCACAATTTGGCTTTCCAGAGCCGGGCGCTCCGGCCCTTCGCCCACGATCCAGCACAGGTAGTCGAGACCTTGGTCGCGCAACGCGCTGCAGGCTTGGATGAGAAAGTGATAATCCTTGACCCGATGCAGGCGTCCGACCGAGAGGAGACAGAAGCGGTGGTGGTCTGGTTCCGCTGCGGGGGCGGGGGCTGGCCAAGGAAGCACGCGGTCGACACCGAGACGCTGCACGACGATTTTTTCCAGGGGCGTGGAGGGATAGTTGCGGAGAATGTACTGGCGGTTGTAGTCGGAAACGGTCACGCAGAACTGGCAAGCGCGCAGTTTGGCCGAAAGCAAATCGGCGCGTTGCAGCAGATCGGACCCGTGCAGGGTGAAGCTGAAGCCGATTCCGAGCAGGCGGGCAGCGGTTAAAGCCATCCACGAAGCGAAGTATCCGTGATGAGCGTGGATGTGCTCGACCTCGAGCGGCGCTAGTTGTTCGGCCAGCACGGCGCCCATCACCGTGTGGCCGAGCGCACGAATGCGGCGGGACGGGGAGGCGCCGCACTCCCATACCAAGGGCCGCAACAGCTGCCAGAGGTTGCGACGGTTGGAGGCGAGCCGGCCGAGCGCCCGCAGAAGTTCCTCGTCGGTGAGCGGCTGGAAATAATGCGTCTCTTTCCAGAAGGCGCGTTCCGCCAAGCTGAGAGCATTCTGCGAGACGCGTTTGCCGCTGCAGCAGACGACTTGCACCCCGCGGTGGCGCAGTTCCGTGATTTCATCCATCACGTAAGGTTCGAGGGGAGAAGGAAACTCGTTGGCGATGTAGGCGATGGTCATGCGGCGGACTCCTCGGACGCGCACAGCATCCCGGCAACCGTGAACACGAGTCCAATGACGAACTGGTACGCCATGTCGACGAAGAAAGCGTTGAACAGATACACGCTGAGCACAATGGGCCAGACCTTGCGAAGGGAAGCGACCGGACCCCGCTCGCCCGGCGGACCGTGCCAGGCAAGGCGAAACAGGTTGAAGAAGAGAACGCCGTAGAGTGCCAGCCCCGGCACTCCGAACTCGATCAGCAAGGCGAGGTAAGTGTTGTGCACGTAGTAGGTGCGGAGGTGGTATCCCTCCATGCGGCGGGCGAGTTCGGCGTACATACCTCCCGCAGCCCAGCCGGTCAACGGCCGCTCCCGAAACATCGCCCAGCCGGCGTCATACACGGCGAGGCGCGCCTCCACCGGGCCGCGTTCTCCGGTGCGATCCCATAGGGCGGATTTCAGCGAAGTGTTACTGAGGCCAATTGCCAGTCCAATCACCAGGCCCACTACCGCCAACAAGGCGCACGCCGCTTGCAGCCGGCGTTCGACGAGGCGGAATCCGAGAACGATGGTGGAGACGGCGAACGAGATCCAAACGGCGCGCGTCATGGTGGCAAGGACGGCCAGGGGCAGAACCATCCACAGGCACGTGGCAACGGTTTTGCGCTTTTGCGGGAGTGCAATGACAAGAATCCCCAGGATATTCAACGAAACGCCGTTGGCGACCGCCTGCAGAAATGGGCCGCGAGCGCGATCCGTATGAAATCCAAGGCTCTCGTCAAGAATGAAATGCGGAAGAATCAGAGAGCGGGCGTCCACCAGAAAAGCAACAGCAATGAACACCAGGTAGGCGAGGGCACAAATAACGAAGATTTCAAAGTGCCTGCGTTGCGCTGCACCTCGGAAGACCAGCACCGCGATGTGAAACAGCGCAAAGGGCACGATGTACTTGCTGGCGATGACGCTCCAGATTTGCGCGTCAAACGGCTCCCGAAGCACGCGCAATACCGCGAGCGCCGTCAGGCCAAGCATGGGCAAGCTGAGCCCGGCAAAGAAGGGGATCTTATCGCGGAGCGCCATTGTGCGCAGAGCAACGAAGAAGACCAGAATGCCGAACGCGATTCGGTCGGCGTAAAAGGAAAAGAGGTCCGGCGGCCGGAACAGGAAGACGGTCATCGCGGCCACATAAAGGACGGAGGGAAATGCCAGTCCCAGATGAAGGGGCCGAAGTAGCAGGCTGGCAAACTGCCAAAGCGGGTGGACGTCGTTGTCCTGGGGTAACGCCAGGGCGCGGCTGGTCGTGGTTAGCGTGCCCATGGCGCGAGTCACGCTCCGTCCGGCGCGAACAGCACGCGAACTGTGCCCGCCAGGATGCGCAGATCGAGAAGCAAACTCCAGTTTTCGATGTAGGTGAGATCAAGGTGCATGTTGAGTTCGAACGACGGACAGCCGCGCGCCGTAATCTGCCACAGACCCGTGATTCCGGGTTTTACGTCCAGGCGCCGGAACTGGTGAAGTTCGTAGTGGTTGACCTCGTCGATCGGATGGGGCCGCGGTCCCACCAGGCTCATCTCCCCGCGCAGCACGTTCCAGAGCTGGGGCAGCTCGTCGAGGCTATAGCGGCGGATGATGCGGCCGATGCGGGTGATTCTGGGGTCGTCGTCGATCTTGAAAATCGGACCCTCTCTCTGGTTGCGGTTGCGCAACTCATCCTTGAGGTGTTCGGCGTTGCTCACCATCGAGCGGAACTTGTAGCAACGGAAACGGTGGCCTTTGGCGCCCGTGCGTTCCGCGGAATAGACGACCGGACCGGGCGATCCCAGCCGGATCAGCAGGGCCACGATCGCCATGAGAGGGCTGGCCAGCACCAGACCAATTGCCGCACCGCTCACATCCAGCAAACGCTTCAGAAACAAGGCGGCGCTCGGCAACGGCTCGCGATGCAGGGTGACCATCGGCACGTCTCCGATGCGGTCGACGCTTGAGTCTGGCCACGGACCCGGGGGCAGATCAGGTACAGCACGAATATCCAGGTGGTTGCGGAACGCAACCTCGGCCGCCTCGCGCGCCTGCGCGGGCTGACCGGGAAGAGCGAGGATGACCTCATCGATGAATTCGGCGCGGGCCAGCCAGTCCAGGTCTGCGATTCGCCCCAATACCACCGGGGAAAGAGGCAGGTCGTCGTCCACGAATCCGCAGACGGTTGCGCGGTGGAGAGGATCATTGCGCAGCGCCTGAGCGATGGAGCGAGCGATCGGACCACCCCCAATAATCAGAATATTGCGCAATTCTGTTTCGCGGCGACGCCGACTCCGTACGAACCTCCGTACCCTGCGCCACAGCACCAGGCCGGTCAGGCTGCTGGCAAATATGGTGAAGGCAGCGAAAGGGCGCATTTCGTCCCATGCTGCGATGAAGACCAACGCGATCGCGAACAGGGTTGACCGCGCCAGAACTGGGGCGACCGCAGCCGAGGGCGGATCCTCGGCGTGGCGGTAGAGTCCCTCCGAGAACCCGAAGAGCGTTACCAAAACCGCAAACATGGGCAGACAGGCCCATGGCAGGCCCCATGCGGGAGAGAACAGAGACGCCGTGCAGCACACTGCCCCAAGAACGCTTAAATCGGCTGCCACCAACTGAAAGATCATGAATCGATCGCCGGTGGGTTGGGGCAGGAGTTGGTGAAATAGCGTTCGCCCCTGCGTGCGGCTGGTGGCGTCTTGGTTCGCGTTCACGGCAAGTGCGGGAGTGGCGTCGACCGTCGGCGCACACGTCGTCGACACAACTCTGAGATGCGGAATTGCCGAAATCCCCGGAATCATGCGGGCGTACTGCGAGGGGCAATCTTTGGGTCCGGGGTCCCATAGCCGGTTTGTGGTCAATTCGCTCATAGGACTCACAGGCTCCGGTACAGGCCTTGCGGCACGGGAAAACGACGTTCTGCAAGGACGGTTCCGAGCAGAGGCACTTTCGCTTTGCTCAGCTGGTCCTGGATTTGAGCGGCGACCAGGCGTCTTGTTTTGTTGGCGGTCAGCACCAGCACCAGGCCATCGCAGGTTTGGCCGATGCTTACCGTCAGCCAGGAGACCGGAGCACACCACAGAATGGAAAAGTCGAACTCGGTGGTGAGTTCGCGGAGCCGGGACAACTCTTGGTCGGTAATCCGGTGTCCGCAGGTGCCCGGCAGCCAGCTCTGGCGGGGAATCATCCACAGCCGTTTTGCGATCGGCCAGTCGGCTTCCGCGCGGTTGGGAGACGCGATCTGCAGCTGGGCGTGCAGAGGCGCCGAGTCCCCATGGGCATTGGCATCGATGAGCCCGACGTCGTACCGGTCTTTCTCCGCCAGAGTTACGGCAACCTCCAGGCATAACGCCGCAGTCGCAGTCGAGGCTTCGGCCGGGGCAAATCCGACGTGCCGCACCGGCCCCGATTCATGCCGGAAGAAGAGTTGCTGAACCAGCGCATGGATTTGCTCTGAGTGAACCGAAACCACCTTCGGGATCGGCTCGCGAATCGGGCTTATGCGCGGTTGCTCAGCGGTAGATGGGATCTCGGAAAGAAGCTCGCGGAAGGTGCTCACTGGACCACCACCTTGGGTCGCCGGATGCGAAAAGGAGAAGGCCGCAGAATCGCGGGCTCGGGCGCTGGCAGCCAGGCTAGCACCGGCACTTTCAGCAGGCCGTGAGCTTCGTCGGGTGTGCGAATGGTCGGGTCAAAGTACTCCGTCGTAAATGCAATGCCGACGCTGAACGCCATGGCCAGCCCGAAAGCGAGCAGAAAATAGAGTGGCACCGAGCGCGCGGGCAGGGCCGGAGCCGCGGGCGGTTCCACAATGGCCACATTGACGATGCGGCGCTCGTCGAGCGCGTCGCCGATGCGCGCTTCCTCGCGCTTGCGAAGGTAGAGAAGGTAGTTGTTTTCCTCGGCTTTGGCGGTGCGCATCAAATCCTGCTGATCCACCGAGTCGGATTGCATCTGCTGTGCGACTTGGCGCAGCGCAGCAACCTGGGCGGCAGCGTCCGATTGCCGGGCCCGCAAGCCGTCCCATTGCACCTGGGCCTTCTCCAGTTCCATCCGTGCCCACTCGTAGTTGGGATCTTTGTCGCTGGTTTCGTCGCGCACCGGGGTGAGCGCTTCGGCGGCAATCGACGCGCGGGTTTCGGCGATTTCCTGTTCCACTTCCTGCACCAGCCGGTAGGACGGCTCAAAGCGGCTGAGAAGCTCGGTGCGCTTGAGCAGGAGTTCCAGCAAGTGCGTTTTCATCTTTTCGAGAACCTCCGGATTATCGGCCCAGCGCTTGAGCGTGACCGAGCGGGAGGGAAACGACTTGAGCTGTTCGCCGAGCGAGGCAACCCGGCGCTCGGTCTCGACGCGATCCTGATCGATCTGGCGGTAGGCCGCGTCCGCTTCGCCCAGCTTCTGCAGCGCAATATCGCGTTCCAGCGCCGCCGACGCCACGCCCCGCGTGCGGGTAAAGTGCACCAGTTCCGCTTCGGACCGATGCAGCCTCTTTTCGTATTCCGCCGTCTGCTGATCGAAAAACTGAATCTCTCCCGGGGGCCGCTGAAGTTCCGTGTGCCGTTGCACGTAGAGGGTAGAAAGCGCTGCCAGAATGCTGCGCGGCTCGCTCCGGACTAGTGTCCTTGTAGCTGACCTGGATAAGGTTCGACTTCTTCAGGGCTTCGACATCCAAGCCGCGTGCCAGCTTGCGAACCGCGTGTTCGATCTCGGCGGGGCGATCGCGATCCAGAATGTCGGCAGGAACCAGCTCCCGCCATTTTCACAACCTCCTTCAGGAGATCTTCGTCGCGCAGAAGCTCGACTTCGGAATTGAGTTCTTCTTCGGTAATGTCGGGACGGGTAAAATCCATGGCGCTGGCGGGTTGCGAAGAAACAACGGGGTCAAACCTGCCCCGGCGCAGCAGAACCTTGAAGTGCGATTCATATCGTGCCGAGAAGACGACGAAAAGCATCGTCGCCAGCACTACAAATCCAAAAGAAGCGGCGACGAGCCGTGGACGCCGGAACAAGGTGGCCGCGAGTTCGCGGGGTGTTGGAGATAGCTCGGCCTTCGAGTTTCCGCTCAATTCCATGGACATGGGTTATGCAGCGGGGCGATCAGACCAGGCGAGATTTAGGTGAACCGGCCAGAGTTTGGAGACGCAAGTGAGCGCTGCTACTCCTTTCCGCTAAAACTGCAATGGGTTCATGTACCAACTCATGGAGCTGGTCGGAACATACTTGCGTATCTTTGAAATCCGGCTCTGTGGCACAAAGATGAAGTCGCCGGGCTGAAGATGCAGGTCCTCGCGAAGATCGCGAGAATCCAGCATCTTCTTTAGGTCGATTACGTGGGACTCGGCGACGTACGCGGAAATCCGGCGAAACAGAACGACCTGCGAATGGCGGGCCTGCTGCGTGAAACCGCCGGCAATCGCCACCGCTTCGTTTACGGTCAAATCCCCGCGCAGCTCATACTTCCCTGGCCGTGCCACCTCACCGGAAGCGAGGAAGTAAGGTTTGTCAAAATCCTTTAAGGTCACGGTGACCTCGGGTTCGTGCAGAAAGCCGCGGTAGGCATAGGCAACCGCCTGCCGCATCTGGGGGACCGTGAGTCCTTCCGCCAACAGCGTTCCCGCACCTTTCAGTGCCACGAAACCATCGGGCTGCACGGTCAAGGTCTGATTGAAGTCGGGAGAAAAAGTGAAACTTACGTCCACGGTATCAGACTTCGAAAGCCGGTAAAGCGGATGGCGTTCCCCTCCGAATGCAGGATCTCCCATGCCATCCGCCTTCCCGGGCTGTGTGATCGCCCCGTCGATGGAGCGTGCCGTGCCCGGCCGGTTCTGGCTCTGCGAGCTCTCCGCCGTCGCGACCTTGCCGATTGGCGGAGCAGAGGACCCAGGCGCCGATGCAGGCGACGGTACCGTCTCCTGACAGCATGCGACCACGGCGAACTGCAGGATGAGCATGCCCACAGCTCCCAAAACGACGCGTGTAGTCAACACATTCATCTCCGGACCTTCGCCGTTGCTCAGAACGGCGAACTAAGCAGCTCGGCTGAGCTGTCGGCACGAAGGTATCGCTGCTTCCCGAGCACAACAAGTCATGGAAAGTACTGTCCACTGTAGTACCGGGCACGTTGCGGCTATCGGAAGGATGACGAAATCAGCAGACGGGCGCTTGCTTTCCGGCCACGAACGTCCGCGAGGCGGAAGAGCTCTGCCGCAAAAGTGGTGCACCAGAGTAGCCCTCCGAAAGTAGACATCGAGGGAAGGATTCATCACCAACAGAGTGTGACAGGGCCTACATACAGTCCGTGCCCCTTTTGGGCATGATGGTGACGTGAAAACCCTACGCCCTGCCGAACTCTCCAGTGGAACCCCTCCCGCCGAAGCCGAAGCCGTGAAAGTGCTGATCGCCGATTCCGGTCCGATTCAATCTCAACTCCTGACCAGGGCTTTGAAAAGCCGGCACGAGTTTGACGTTTCCGCCGTCGCTCTGGATACGGCCGCCCTCCACGATTTCATGCAATCGAATCCCACGGACGTGGTCCTGGTTGCGGGAAACCACCTGCCGGATTTGGGCCTGCTGCGCTGGTTGCGCGTTTCTTATCCCAAAGTCGCTCCCGTGCTGTTGGCTGAGGCCGAAGACCGCGATCTGGTGGTAAATGCCCTGCGCGCGGGCGCAAAAGGCATTTTCCTTTTTACCCACACTCCTTTCCCCATGCTCTGCAAATGCATACACTGCGTTTTCCAGGGAGAGGTTTGGATCAACAGCCAGCAGATGAATTACGTATTGGATGCGTTGTCGGAGGTGCCCACGCTGCGCGTGGTCAACACCAACGGCAGGTCTTTGCTGACGCCTCGCGAAGAGCAGGTGGTCGCGCTCGTAGCCGACGGCTTGACCAACCGCGGAGTCGCCGGCGAGCTGGGCCTGAGCGAACACACCATCAAGAAATATCTGTTGCGCATTTTCGACAAGATTGGGATCTCGAGCCGTGTGGAGTTGGTTCTCTACGCCATGTCGCACGGCGAGAATCGCCCGGCGGAATGGATGCCGAGCCATGCCCCGCAGCGGGTCGTGTAAGTACGGTTTCAGTTTGAGCTCATCCCGTGCCTTTCTTTGCGCCCTTAGCGAGCCCTTCTGCGTACTTTGCGTTCAAGATCTTTCTTACCGCAAAGCAAGAAACGGTCGAAATTCTGAGACTGAGCCACTACCGGATTTTAGGATCGCTTTACTCGTAGCGCAGCGACTCGATGGGGTCGAGGTTGGCGGCTTTCCACGCGGGATAAATCCCAAAAACCAGCCCCACCGCGGCGGAGGCAGCGAAGGCGAAGATCGACCAGTCCATCGACATGGTGGCCGGAAGCGATGGAAACGCGACCGGGATGATCGCGGTAATGAGCGCGCCCAGCAAAAGCCCGATCATTCCGCCGACGGCCGTGAGCATCACGGCTTCGAGCGTGAATTGCATCAGGATGTCGCGCTTGCGGGCGCCCATGGCTTTGCGCACTCCGATTTCGCGGGTGCGCTCGGTCACCGAGACCAGCATGATGTTCATCACACCCACGCCGCCCACGATCAGGCCGACACTCGAAACCGCAAACATGAAGACGAAGATCATGCCCGTGATTTGATTCCAGACGTCGGAAATCGAGTCTTGGGTAAAGACGGCGAAGTTATCCGGTTTTTCGGTCGGAACCCTGCGGCGGCGGCGCAGCAACTCGCGCATTTCGTCGATGGCTTTCGGCATGTCGGCGTGCGAAGTGGCCTTGACGCTGATCCAGTATTGCTTCAGTTCGGGGTGCAACTTGCGAAACGTGCTCAGGGGAAAGAAAACAATATTGTCGTCAGGATTCTTTCCTCCACCAAACACGCTCTTGCGGACTTTCGCCACGCCGATCACGGTAAACAACTGGCCTTCGATGTCCAGCTCTTTGCCCAATGGCTGTTCACTTGGGAAAAGTTCTTGCGCGGTATCGTGGCCGATGATGATGACCGAAGCGCGGCGCTCCTCATCGATATCGCTGAACCAGCGGCCCGAGTCGAGGGCAACGTCGATGACGTCTTTGTAGGAAGCGGTGTCGCCTTCGAGAATGGTCTGCTTCGCCTTGCGGTCCTTGTACTTGACGGAGTAAGTGCCCGTGCCGAGTTCGGGACGAAAATAGCGCACGCCGACGGTGACCGCTTTGACGTGCGCCAGATCCTGCATCGCCATGGCGTCATCGAAAGTCAGTTCCTTGCGGGTGCGCATCTCTTCCGTCGGACGTCCGAAGGTGAAGGGTTCCAGGTGGAACGCGAAAATGATGTTGGAACCCAGACTGGTGATGACCTGGCTCACGTTGTCGTTCAGGCCGCGCACGATCGACGAAATCCCGATGACGACGGCCACTCCAATCACGATGCCCAGCACGGTCAGCGACGAACGCATCTTGTTGCTGCGGATCGTGTCCACCGCCATGTTCAGGCCTTCGCCGAGTTCGCCTTTGACTAGCATTGCTTCACAACCTTTTCACCGCGAGACTGTGGGGACGGGCGACTCGCCCGTCCTGCGCGGGCGGAGTCGCCCGCGCCCACACTCTCACTCTTATGTTTCAAAGCGCAGCGCCGTGATCGGGTCGAGTTTGGCGGCGCGGCGCGCGGGATACACTCCGAAGAAAATCCCCACGCTTGCCGCCACCAACAGTCCCGCCGCTACCGCCCACAGTTTGATCTCTGAGGGCATGCCAATGGCGAGCGTCACGCCCTTGGCGACTGCGATCCCGAGCAGTACGCCCAGCAGGCCTCCCGCTTTGGCTAGGAACACAGACTCGATCAGAAACTGAAGCAGAATGTCGCGACCGCGAGCCCCCATGGCCTTGCGGATGCCGATCTCCCGCGTCCGTTCCGTCACCGAAACCAGCATGATGTTCATGATCACGATGCCGCCGACCACCAGCGAGATGGCGGCGATTCCGATCATGGCGTAAAAAAACGTGCCGCTGAAGTTCGACCAGATACTCAGCAGGCTGTCGTTGGTCTCGATGTCGAAATTGTCTTCATCGCCTGGATGCACATGGCGGCGCGCCCGCAGAATCGCGCGCGTTTCGTCCATCGCCTCCTCGAAACCGGCGCCGCCGGCCACCGCCTTGCCCGAGATGTGGACATCCTTGTGGGAGCCATTCTGCTTCTGAAACGACGTGATCGGCATCAGCGCGTAGTTATCCATGGTTTGGCCGAGCGTCTTGCCTTTCGCTTTACCGACCCCGACCACCCGATAAACCCAGCCGTCGATGCGGATCTCCTTGTTAATGGGGTCCGTGCCGGGCATCAGGTTGTCCACAATGTCCGGCCCAACCACGACCACGGCGGAGTTGTTGCGCAGATCGGTATCGTTGATCATGCGCCCGGCGGTGAGGTCGATGTCGAGAATCGTCACCATGGAGGGAGTCAGGCCGCGCACAATCGTGTCGCTGATGGACTGCTCGCCGTACTTGACATGTCCGTTGGTGTTGTAGAGCGAGGCACCCACCCATTCGCAATGCTTGCAGGCTTCGAGGACAGCCTGGTAGTCCTCCAGGGTCAGGTCTTTACGCTTCTCGCCCTCGAGGAATTTATCGATGTTGGTGACAGCGGGTGAAACTTTGAAAACAATGAAAACGTCGGCGCCCAGATTGAAAATCTTGGTCGCAACGTAACCATTGATGCCGTTGACGAAAGTGACCACGGCAATCACGGCGGCCACCCCGATCACTACCCCTAGCAAGGTGAGCGCCGAGCGCAGTTTATTCGCCCACAACGACAGGGACGCGATCTTGATCGCCTCGGAAATGTGCATGAGGTCAGGCCGCAGGCGGCAGCCTTCAGTCTAACAGCGCGCCCACGGGTCAATAAGTTCGCGTAGGGGCCCAGGCCGAGCGAAGCTCGGCAGCCGCTATTGATAGGTGAACTGCTGAGGAAACCCTCACACCCTTCCCGAAGCCAGGCTCATCGAGAGTTTTACCGACACAAACGCCACCAGCAGCGCCATCCCGGTCCACATCGCCGCCGACTCTATTCCCCCATGGAAGATGGGTGGCATGATGGACGGCAAGGTCGCAGAAAATTGTGGGGTCGTTGACCCTCTCAGCAGCCGCACCAAGACCACAACTCCCGCAACCAGAACCAACGCCAGTGCAAGAACCGCAACCACCAAGCCGGGCAAAGCCCGTTTCCATGGGAACGGGATCGGTGGTGGTAGTGCCGCTTCGCGCCGAACTGCATCCATGACAGAGACGGCGAAGCCCGACGATGGGAGGATCTCATCCTCACGGGAAAGAATGCGATTAATCTCGTCCTCGTGGTGTCGAACCATGCGTTCCATCAAGCCTCCTTCAGGCGCGGCACCGCCAACAGTTGCGGAAGTTTGCCACGCAGGATTTCCCGTCCGCGAAACAATCTTGCCTTGACCGTGCCTTCGGGCAGGCCGAGGCTCCGCGCCGCAGTGGCAACATCCATGTCGTGAAAGTAAAAGAGAATCAATGCCTCGCGATATTTTTCCGGCAGAACACCGACCGCACGCCGCACCGCCAAATCGCGGTCATAGTCTCTGTCTTCGAGGCCTCCGTCGGAAGCGCGTGCGTCCGCGGGTTCGGCAACGTCGTCGAGCGACACGGTTCGCGCCGGGATGCGACGCAGTTCCGAACGATAGAGATTAGTCGCCAGGGCGAAGAGCCAGGTGGAAAAGACCGCATCCTTGCGCCACTGGCTCAGTGCGCGGTAAGCCCTAAGGAAAGCTTCTTGCGCCAGCTCTTCGGCTCGGCCACGATCGCGGCAAAAACGGTACGCCAAGTTGATGAGTGGCCCCTGCCAGCGCCGGACAATCCCCTCGAAAGCGGAGATTTCTCCAGCAAGGACTCTCGCAACATCGGCCTGATCGTCGTTTGCGCTCACACTGGATCTGCCTCAACGGTATGACACTGCGATTCCGCGGACGGTTGCATTATTTCAAAAATGCATTCCAGACAAAGAAAATGCAACCAGATTCATGGGAGGCCGGTCTCACCGGACGAAAGCAAAAGACCTTCAAGGAGCTGACCATGGCATTCGATGTGGGTGGCAACACCGTCGGAGTCGTAGCAGTCGCGATACCCGTCATAGGAAGCATTGCCCTATTCTCCTTTCTGTCCGTCGCCGCATGGTCCGATGCGCGGCGCAAAGAGAGAGAAGAGTACTACCGGAACGAAACGCTGAAAAAAATTGCGGAGAGCTCGGGAGAAGGTGCCAAGGCCGCGATCGAACTGCTGCGCGAACAGAATAACAACGTTGCCAGACGCCGCCTCGAAGGCATGAAGCTGGGCGGATTGATCACCGCCGTCGTCGGCATCGGTGTCATGGTGCTTCTGCATGGCCTGGAGCACGAAGAGCCGGTTTATCTCGTCGGACTGATTCCGTTGTTGATCGGCTTGGCCCTGTTGGCGTACACGTTCGTCCTGGCACCCAAAGAGGTGGGGTGAAAAACTGTCAGCCGGCGGCTCGATCTTCCTGCTCTATAATGAATTGTTGGTAGCCGGACCGGACGGTCGCTGTGCAAACAGAGGAAAGTCCGAACTCCGCAGAGCAGTGTGCCGGATAACGTCCGGGACGGCCGGTTCAAGCCGGTTGGACGGAAAGTGCCACAGAAAACATACCGCCCGAGCCGCAAGGTTCAGGTAAGGGTGAAAAGGTGCGGTAAGAGCGCACCGCCGGCGCAGTAATGCGCCGGGCAGGGCAAGCCCCACACGGAGCAAGACCAAATAGGGAGGGATTTCCCAGTGAAGCTTCGGCTTTGCCGGGGACGCGTGCCGGCTCGGCGCGCCACAACCTCCGGGTAGGTCGCTTGAGCCCCGCAGTAATGCGTGGCCCAGAGGAATGACCGTCCCGCCGCAAGGCGGACAGAATTCGGCTTACAGGTCCGGCTGCCACAAGTCCTTAATTCCAATCACTTACAGGACACCGAGATCCCGTTGTGACGCGGGTGTTACGCGTGGCAACAGGCAACTCGGAAACTGGACGCGGGTCAGCTGTTTCGGCAGAAACAAGCCGCTAATCACAGCTCGAAAGCGGCACAATCCACGGGCAAACATAACTAGGAGCGCGCCTGTCTGGATTCATCTTCCCACGAGAGAAATCCATCCCGGTTTGCGGTATCTGGATTCATCTTCCCACGAGAGAAATCCATCCCGGTTTGCGGTATCTGGATTCATTGGGCGCTATGCATGGAGAGAGTGTCAGGGGAGTGCACATTTCAGACACTACCGCATGACGCTGCAGGTGCACTCACCAAGCAACTTCTGCTACTATGACCGTTCGGTGAGGTGGCCATGCCCCAATTTGTGATCGAGCGGGAGATCCCGGGCGCAGGTAATTTATCGGATGCGGAACTGCAGGCGGTCGCCAGAAAGTCGGTTAGCGTGCTGAAGGATATGGGACCGGAGATCAAGTGGCTCCACAGCTACGTTACGGGCGACAAAGTCTATTGTGTCTACTTGGCGCCGGACGAAGAAGCGGTTCGCGAACACGCACGCCGGGGAGGCTTTCCGGCGAATCGCATCTCGGCGGTGCGGCACCTTATCGGTCCCAACACCGCAAATTGAGTTAACCAGAGTTTCGTCCCCGAAGACCTGGTTCGGCATCGCCGTCAAGCGCCTCTTGGATGGCTTGCTCGATTGGCATCGCCCAGCCTTCCATCCACGCCGTCAGACCTGTAGCATTGCCAAGCGTTCGGCGCGCGAATTCCAAGGCTTTCTCCAGCCTTGGTTGTTCGGTGGGCGTGAGCGGCGCGCCCAGCCGTTGGCGGAGTGCGGCGGCGGCTCCTGCCAGATGCAGCGATTGCTGGGCTTTCGATTGCGCCGCGGCACTTGCGGCCAGACATTCGAGCGCCCGGGCGATGCCGCGTTTGTGACCCAACTCCTTGAACATCTGGATGCTTTCGCCGTAAAGACGGCGAGCTTCGGCGTCGTTCCCTTGATCGCAACTTAGACTTGCCAGATCGGAGAGGGCGCTGGCAATTCCCCAGCCGTCTCGCAGTTGACGGAATGCCGCCAGACTCTGTTCGCAAAATGAGCGCGCGGCGACCAAGTCCGCCTTCTCCCTGGCCACGTCACCCTGGTAGTTGAGCGTCCAGGCGACGCCTGCGTCATCTCCAGCTTTGCGGAACATGGTCAGGCACTCGTCATAGAGCGAGGAAGCGCGGGCATATTCGCCCTGCAATTTGGTGACGTTGGCGAGGTTGCTGAGGGCGCGGGCGATGTCCGCGGAATCGCCAAGGTCCTTCCAAATCGCGACGCAGCGCTCGAAGAGCGTGGAGGCTTCGGGCAGTTCGCCGCGATCGCGGGCGTTGACGGCCAAGGCATTGAGGGCGACGGCTACGCCGCGGTTGTCGTTGAGTTCGAGGCATGTCTCAAGACTGTCTTCGAACAGTTGCCGGGCCGAGGTGTAATCACCCTGTTCGCCGGCCAGAACGGCGGCGGCGAAGAGCAAGCGAGCACGCAACTTGGGACGCGCCGCTGTCCCTTCCAGTGCCAGCAGCCGGGTAATCGCATCGCGGCCCTCGGTGAGATATTCCCGGGTTTCCCAGAAGCGAAACAGGGCGGCACCAAGGCGGAGGCCCCAGTCCGCGTCCCCGGTTTTGATCAGATAATCGAGCGCCAGGCGGAAGTTGTCGTGCTCAATCTCAAAACGGTCGAGCCATTCCGGGTGAGCCACTACGTCTTCGGCGCCTTCTTCGGCGAGCACAAGGTAGTAAGCGGCATGGGCGCGACGCGCTGCAGCTTCATCGTTGCTTTCGGCCAAGCGTTCGAGTGCATACTCGCGGATGGTGGAGAGCACGAGGAATCGCGTCTCCGCATCGACTTGCTCGACCTGCTGGGCCAGGCTCTTGTCTACCATCGAAGCCATGCCGTCGAGTATGTCGAGGCCCAGATCGCTCTTGGTATCGCATACGGCTTCCGCCCCTTCTAGCGTGCAGCCTCCGGTAAACACGGAAAGCCTCCGGAAGAGGGTCTGTTCAGAGGCATTGAGCAAGCCGTAACTCCAGTCCACGGTGCTGCGAAGAGTTTGTTGCCGGTTCGGCAGATCGCGGGCGCCGCCGGTCAACAGGTTCAGACGGCTCTCGAGGCGTCCCAGCATGGCGGACGGCGAAAGCAGCTTGATGCGCGCCGCCGCCAGTTCGATGGCCAGAGGCAGGCCGTCAAGGCGAGCGCAGATGGCTGCCACCGCGGGTGCGTTTTCCCTGGTTAGCGCGAATTCGTGCTTCACCGCCTGCGCGCGTTCCACAAAGAGCGCGACCGCTGGAAGACGCGAAAGCACTTCCAGTGACGGAATGGACTTGAAGTCGGGCAGTGCAAGAGGCGGCACAGGGAATTCATGTTCGCCATAGACGTGAAGCGGCGCTTGGCTTGTGACCACGACCTTGACCTTCGGGCAGGTGGTAAGCAGTTGGGCGATCACCGGCGCGGCAGCGACGAGGTGTTCAAAGTTATCGAGCAAGAGAAGCATGGGCTGGTCGAGCCCGCCCAAGTATCCTCTCAAGCTTTCCTGCTGCGACTGATTCCCGGTTTCACGCATCCCCAACGCTTGCGCAATGGTGGAAGCGATCAAACCATGGTCGCTCACTGCCGACAGAGGGACGAAACAAATACCCCCTGGAAATTCGGCGGCGGCTTCGGCCGCTACCTGCAAGGCGAGTCGTGTCTTCCCGATGCCGCCCGGACCCGTGAGGGTCACGAGCTGCGCGTCCACGCGGCTCAAGAGCTGACGGAGTGCGGCCGCCTCGTGTTCGCGTCCAATAAATGCGGTGCGTTGCGCCGGCAGATTGTTGGGACGCGGTTCCAAGGGGCGAGCCGTGGCCTCGGCGAGACGGTCTCGCACCGCTGCGAGGTCACGAGCCAAGTCCCGGGTGGAGGCGTAGCGCTCCTTGGGGTCTTTGGCCAGGCAGCGCTCCACGATCCAAAGGAAGGGAGGCGGGGCTTGCAGCATTCTGGAACCGAGACGATCCGGCTCATCGCGAAGGATGGCGGCCGTGGTCTCCGCATGAGTTTTTTTCCGGAAGGCAGGGAGTCCGGTGACCATCTCGTAGAGTACCGACCCGAACGAAAACTGGTCGGAACGAAAATCAACATCGTCGCCTGTGGCCTGCTCCGGTGACATGTAGCCGACCGTACCCATCACTGTTCCCCGCTCTGTGATAGAAGTGGAAGCATCCGAATCCCGGGAGTGCTTAACAACCAGCAGTTTCGCCAGGCCGAAATCCAGAATCTTGGCGGTAGCGTCGCCAGAAACCATCAGATTCTCCGGCTTCAAATCGCGATGAACGATTCCAATCGCATGCGCTTTGGCGAGAGCGTCGGCAATCTGTGCCGCGATTGCGACGGCTTTGCGGAATGGAATCGGGCCCGAAGCCAACAATTCCCGCACCGTCTCCCCAGCCACCAGTTCCATGGCGATGTAGGGCGTTCCGTTCACGTGGCCGAGTTCGTAGATCGTGACGATGTTTGGATGATTGAGCGCGCAAGCGGCGCGGGCTTCCTGCTCGAAGCGCGATAAAACCTCCGGGTGAGAACCGCGCTCTAACGAAAGAGTCTTGATGGCGACTTCGCGTTCGAGGCGGTTGTCCTTGGCGCGGTAAACCTCGCCCATGCCGCCAGCTCCCAATCGCTGGAGAATCTCGTAATTTCCGAAGCGCGTACCTGGCGACAGAGTGGACGGCTGGGATGATCGAGCTTCTGGCGAGTTCATGGACCTCTGTGTGGCGTGGCTATCGGCCTGCCAAGGTTGGCCGCCGCGTGATTTGTTTTGAATTCTTACTCGCGGCCGCGACGAGTCTCCGCGGCAGCACCCCTGAGTGCGTTTATAATACCCCAGATTTCAGGAGATGATTCATGGATGTTCGCTCGTTACAGCGCCCGCTGAAAGACCGTTACCGGCAAGACCCGACGAGTTCCCGAATCACGCTGACCGCGCGCGGCAGTCAGGCCGACGCGCCCATTGCCTGTTCGATCGACTTGGGGCGCGCAATCTACCATGCGCAAGCGCACCAGGGCGTGGGCGGAGCGGGTACCGGAGCCTGCTCCGGAGACCTGCTGTTGGGTGCGCTCGCCGCCTGCGCTCAGATCACTTGCCAAATGGTAGCCGCTGCGATGGGAATACTTACCGAGGGAATTGATGTCAGGGTCGAGGGCGATCTGGACCTGCAAGGAACGCTGGGAATATCGGAAAAGGCCCCTGTCGGATTTCAGGGCATCAGAGTCAATTTCGACGTCCGCGCACCGCAGGCAACGGCGGAGCAGCTAAGTGCGTTGCAGGCGAAAACGGAACAGTATTGCGTGGTGCTGCAGACGTTGCAGAGCCCGCCGAAGATTAAGCACACATGGGCGCAGCGGTGATGGTCCAATATCCAGAGGGGGGCGGACCAATCAGTACTTTCGGTGGCTCTTAGGACGCTGCGGTCCCGCCATCACGAGACTGCCGTCTGGGCTCTTGGATGGAGGCAAACCGGAACAACCCTCGACACTGTGACGCCGGGTGTGACACAAAACCTGCCATCGCTGACAAAGTTGACATCATTGACGTTTCACGGCGACTGATTTCAGATAAGTTGTCTGTTTGCAACGCAGCCCGCGAATTCGGCTTACAGGTCCGGCTGCCACAAGCTTTTCGTTTTCGGAGCTACCTACTCTTCCAGTCAGGCTTGCGCTTTTCCAAAAAGGCGTTGAGTCCTTCGGTTGCATCTTCGGTCCTCATCAATTCACCCAGGTAGAGTTGTTCAGCAGCAGCGATGCCCTCGCGGAGGGTCTTACCGAGGGCGCGATTCACGGCTCGCTTGGTTAGCCTTAGGGTTGAGCCGCTCAGGGAGGTGAGCTTGCGAATGAATTCACCGGTCATCTCGCCAAAGCTTGCCGCGGGAAATACCTTGTTGATGAGACCGATGCGGTGGGCTTCGGCCGCGTCGACGGATTCTCCGGTCAAGAGCAGCTCGAGCGCGCGGTTGCGGCCGACCCGGGATGGAAAAAGCGCCGCCGCTACGGGAGGGAAGACGCCGACTTTGATTTCGGGTTGGCCAAAGACGGACCGATCCGAGGCCAGGACCATATCGCAAACCACGGCGAGTTCACAGCCGCCGCCGAGCGCCATTCCGTCGACCAGCGCGATGCTCGGTATGTCCAGCGAATGGAGCAGGCCAATCATGCCATGAAACTTCCTCAGCATTTCCCCGACCTCGTCGGGAGCGTGGTCCTGTATGGAGACTCCGGCGGAGAACGCTTTCCCCGTGTGGGCGATGACGAGAACGTTTGCATCGCTCGCGGACTCGACCCGTGTCAGCGCCTCGTGCAACTCTCCGATCATCGGGATGTCGAGAATGTTCAAAGGCGGCCGGTTCAGGGTGATCCGGGCCACACGGTCTTGAATCTCGCAGACCACGCTGGCAGGTTGGGTTGACATAGAACAGTCCTCGCGATGGGATTACAGGTCTACCACAGTTTCACCTATTCCACCCTCGGACGGGTTTCGACACCAGCGCTTCTTCAGCAGCAGCGTGCTGATCAGGCGGCGCGTTCGGGAGGCTTGGGGTGTTTGCCCTTTTCTTTGTTGGCGGCATCCAGGCGTATGCGCGTGACTCGCGTGGTTTCCTGAAGCAAATCCTCGGAGCCACGACTGCCGTCTCCGGCCATCACGGAGCCTGCGGCGAGGGCGAAACGGAGGGCGTCCGCTTGATCGTCAAAATACAGAATGACTTGTCCTGACATAGTACTTCTCCCTGGGTCTGACTTCGCAGGGCCCACGTGGAGCAGGCACACCTGGGAAGAATCAATTAAGACGCAGGTGGCGCTGCGAAACTACTTTTCCAATTCTTGTGATTGTCGGAGAACGCCGGTGCCGGTAATAGTGCTTTTGTTGGTTCGCACCCGGCGGGTTTCCCGCTGGCCGGCTACGAGCCCACTGCCCGGACAAAATCCGCCAGCATGCCGTACGCGGTCGCGTAGAGCCCAGGATTTTCCTCCGTGATCGTGAGCCCGGGGACCCACGCCGGCCTGCAGCAGGCGCTGGGGCGGTATCTGGTGGTGAGCGGCGATTACATTTGGAAGTACACGCACAACGGCTACGACTTCGGGATCGTAGGCAGCACACCGATCACCTTCCCGATCGAGTGGCACCACGCGAAGATCCCGGGATTCGCGATCCGTGTCAGCGTGCCCGACTACCATGGGTTCTCGGCGCAGGCGGTCATGTCGAGCGTAGCCGCGCGTTTCTTCCTGCCCCAGGTCGCAGGCTTGCCCATTGTTCCTCCGGCCACCGGCGTGTTCCGCATCGATCACGACGAAAACTTCAACCAGACGACGCACCTGCAGTACCAGCCATGGAAGAGCGGCCCGTGGATCGGCTTCAACTGGAGATATGACAGCGGAATGGTCGCCGGCGCAACGCCGTGCTACAACCTGTCAACGGCAACCTGCTTCGGGGCATCGACTACGCTAAATGGGCAACCGGCGATCAACCTGATTAACACGATAACCGGCGCGCCCCTAACGGCTGACCAGGAATTTCAGGCCGGATTGACATGCAATGGCGTGCATGCAACTACCACGCAAGCTCTGCCCAGTCCATGCCTGGCGTCGCAGTTCGGATCGACACTGATCCGCGTGCCAGCGCCGAACACGGAAAACGATGATCACAATCCGCAGCGCATCCAGCCGCGGAGTCTCTTCGATCTCTCGCTGGGCGATGACAATCTCTTCCATGGTGAAAAGTACAAGTGGAGCGTTCAATTGACCGCTATCAACCTGACCAATAAAACGGCGCTGTATAACTTCCTGTCGACTTTCAGCGGGACCCACTATGTGACGCCGCGGGCGCTGACGGCTGAGATCGGGCTCCACTTCTAAGGGATTAGGGAAGGGCAGGCTGCGGCAAAAGTCAGAATGGTGTAGCGCGGACACTCTTGTCCGCGTAGACCTCGCAGGTTCTCTCACTCTTTCCGGAAGGCCTTAACGGCACGAGTAAACAGTTGCGGAAAAACTCAAGGTTCGTATCAGGGTATCGCTTTAGCGATACCGCAAGTCCTTCGAAATCAAACGCCCCTTTAGGGGCTGAGCGGAACGCGTCTCTACTGCAGTTTCGCGTATTCCGCTTTGGCTTCGTGGAGGAGCGGAACGTCGGGGTCAGCGTCTTTCCAGTCGGCAAGAAAGTTCTGATAAGCAATGCGGGCCTTGGCGGTGTCGCCCTGCTTCTGATACAACCGGCCCAGTTCGAGTTGCGCGGCCACCACTAAGGTGTCGGGGCCGTGCGTTTTCATCTGGAGGATCTTTTCGAAATCCTGCTGTGCATCGGCGAAACGTCCGGCCTGCCGGTAGGCGATACCCCGGCCGAAGAGAACGCCGGTGTTGGCGCGGGCGTAGAGGGCGGCAGTGTTTTCGAGATCGATCGCTTTGGCGGGATCGGCTTTGCCGGGATTGCCGGGGAATAAGTAGGCGATGGCGCGAATGGTGGGAACGGCCACATTTTGCGCGATGGTGTCGTTCGGACGGGTGCGTTGGATCTCGTCAGCAATGCCGAGCGCCTTCTGTTCCTGGCCGACGAGCGCGAGCGCGGTGGCGCCATTCCACTGCACGTCTAATGTCTTGGAGGATCCGAGAGCCGCATTGGCTTCGCGGAGGGCTTCAGCTTTGTTTCCAACAAAAGCCTCGAAGCCAGCCAACTGGGCTTCCACTTTGGCTCGGCCTTGCAGGTGCACGCGATCGAAGGCTTCTTCCGCTTTGCGTGCGAATTCGCGGGCCTGGCGAACCTGGCCGCGCGTCATGGCCAGTCCACCGCGGAACCAGAGAACCCCCAACTCTCCTTCGGGGGTCGCGGAGGCAGTTTGGAGTTCCTTCTCCATATCAGCGTCTCTGCCTTCGGCCCAGTCCAACGAAGCCAATTCTACACGGAAGCCCGCAGGCGATGCCTTGTGCTGGAGTGCATCGTTGAGGCTGGCGCGCGCCTCCTCGAACCGGTTCAATCCGGCGTAAGCTTGCGCGGCGTTTTCATAGCCGCTCACCAGGTCGGGATCGAGCTCGACGGCGCGCTTCGCGTTCTGCAACGCGTTATCGAATTGTCCAAGCTGGTTATAGATCGCCGCCAGATTGTTGAAGGGGATGGAATCGCGCGGGTAGGTCTGGCAATAGAGCTCGTACGCGGTAATACCTTTGTCGAGTTGCCCGCCATCGGCGTAATAGTGCGACATGATATAGAGCTTCTCGCGCTCGCTGGTTCGATCGCGAAGCTCAAAGGCCTTTTGGCGGTTTTGTTCCGAGAGTTCGGTCTGGTCGAGGTTGCTGTAGACCGTGCCGAGTCTGGCGTAGGCCATGGCGAAATTGGGATCGATCTCGATGGCGTGCTGGTAGTCGGGAATGGCCGCCAGTTCGTCACCCGTGTTGTGCTTGCTGTCACCCAAGGTCAGCGCCTTCAGCGCGTCGAGCGATGACGTGGTGGCCTGGGAAAGCGACATGTCATATTTCTGGACCATGGACAGCGATTCGCCGAGTTGACCGCGCAGTTTGCTGGCGGCGCCATGCAGCGCATTCAGCACATCTTCTTTTCGCTCGGCCTGAGTCTGCTGGCGTCCGAGCGAATCGCCGGACGACACGTTGGTCGCTTCCAGAGTGATGACGTACTGGCCACCGACGCTATCGATGCTGCCGTTGAGCATGGCCTTGATGCCATCGCGCTGGCAGATTTCGCGGCCGATGTCGCTGGTGATGCGCTCGCCGGGGCTGCGGCCCATGAACTGCAACGTCTGCCGGATTCTCTGTTCGGGAAAAACGTTCAAATACGGGGATTGGCCCAGATCGACGGCCAGCGCTTTCTTGAGCGTGCCATCGAAAACGGGGTCGGCCGTGGTATTTACGAAGTCGGCAATCAGGATCGAATCTTTTTCGGTAAGCGCGTGGCCGCGCTTGAGGAACACAAAGCCGATACCGGCGGCGACCAGGGCCACGATAAGAGAAGGGATCAGCCATAGCGGCAGCTTGCGGCTTGGCGCGGGAGGTCTGCGCAGCGACGAACCAGACGAAGTCGCGGCCAGCATCGTGCCCGACTCAGAGTCGCGTTTCAGGCGCTTCAAGTCGGAGCGCACCTCGGCCGCGCTCTGGTAGCGCAGGTCGCGGTCCTTTTCCAGCAACTTGTTCAGGATCTCTTCAAACTGCGGGGGCAAGTCGGGGTTCAGCCGAAGCGGCGGCGCCGGAGGGCGATTCAGAATGGCGTCGAAAATAACGGCGGACGTGTCTCCGCGGAAAGGCAGGGCGCCCGTAGCCATCTCGTAGAGCACGGCACCAAACGAGAATAGATCGGTCCGGGCATCGAGATCCTTGCCCCGCGCCTGCTCCGGAGACATGTAAGCCACGGTGCCGACGGTCGATCCCGGGCTGGTCAGGAAGGGCTCGTCCACGGTCGCAGCGGAGCCGATGGTGGCGGCCGACAGCACGGAAGGCTTGGCGGTGCGCTTGGCCAATCCGAAATCGAGAATCTTGGCCTGGTTGCGGCTGGTCACGAAAATGTTGGCCGGCTTAATGTCGCGGTGGATGATTCCCTTGGCATGGGCGGCGTCGAGAGCGTCTGCGATCTGGATGCCAAGATTGAGCAATTGCTCCAGTTCGATCGGCTGATTGCGGATTCGGCTCTTAAGCGTCTCGCCTTCCAGCAACTCCATGGCGATGAAGTGGCGCCCGCTGTCTTCGGCAACCTCGTAGATGGTGCAGATATTCGGGTGGTTCAGCGCTGACGCCGCACGAGCTTCGCGCTGAAAACGGTCGAGCGCGAGCGGGTCTTTTTCCGTCTCCGGAGGCAGGAATTTAAGCGCGACACGGCGGCCCAGGTTGAGGTCCTCGGCTTCGTACACCACGCCCATCCCTCCACCCCCCAACTGGGACAGAACGCGGTAGTGCGAAAAAGTCTGGCCTATCATTCCGGGAAACACTCCTGGGAGAGAGAGTTATTCATGTTAGGCCCCCGGCTTCTGGCAAGTCAAACCCGCGGGCCCTTCTGGTTATACGATGCGTCGGGTGGGGAAGTTCAGGGCTTGCCGTGGCCTTGATTGGCCCTGTATTTTCTTTGACTTAAGGCTTGTTTCAGGGAGCTCGGAGGGGCCAAACAGACGCCGAAGGGTCACCCCTTCCCCGTTACGGAAGTTTACCACCAAATATCCGAATGCTTTCCTGCAGGGATGGCGCCTGTTATCAATAAGTGTTCCCTCATTTTCCCCTGGGAACTGTAGTCCCCGCTTCCCCGGGGAGGAGTTTTTCAGAAGTGAAACTTCGTCCGCAATCGTGGAAGGAAATGAGCGCGGCGCCTCGCTTCTTTGTCGCCGTGGTCGTGCTCTGTGGGACGTCCGTGCTGACCTATGCGGTCTTGCACGCGAGGAGTGAGAATCCGCTCAAATTCCTCTGTTATCTGGTGATTGCGCTAGCGGCCTCACGGCTCAAGGTGAATCTGCCCGGAATTAGCGGGACGATGTCGGTGAACTTTCTGTTCCTGCTGTTGGCGGTGCTGGAGCTGAGTTTGTCGGAAGCCATGGTGCTGGGCTGCGCCGCTGTCGTGGTGCAGTGCCTGGGCGATCGACCGATCCCGCTTCAAGTTGCCTTCAACATCTGCTCGACCGCCCTCGCCATCGCGGCGACGTTCGCCGTTTATCACTACTCTTTGTCGCTTTATCCGATGGGGAATCCCACCACATTGCTGTTTCTGGCGACGTGCGTTTACTTCGTTTGCAACACGGTTCCGTTGGCCTCGGTCATCTCGCTGACCGAGCGCCGGTCGCTGCGAAAAATCTGGTCCGACTGCTACTTCTGGAGCTTCCCCTACTACCTGGTGGGTGCGGGGGTGGCCGGAATGATGAGCTGGCTGCATGGCTTCACCGACTGGCAGACGTCGTTGCTGACGCTTCCGGTGATGTACCTCATCTACCGTTCCTACCGTCTTTACTTTGGCAAACTGGAAGATGAGAAGCGGCACGTGGAAGAGATCGCCGACTTGCACATGCGCACCATCGAGGCCCTGGCGCTCGCCATCGAGGCCAAGGACCAGACCACCCACGACCATTTACAGCGAGTTCGAGTTTACGCCGTTGAGGTGGCGAAGGAACTCAAGATTGGCCGGGAGGGAATGGACGCCCTGCAGGCCGCAGCCTTGTTGCATGACATCGGCAAGCTGGCGATTCCCGAGCACATCATCTCGAAACCGGGCCGCCTGACGCCGGAAGAATTCGAAAAAATGAAGATCCATCCGCTGGTGGGAGCGGAGATTCTGGAACGGGTGCGCTTTCCCTACCCGGTGGTGCCCATTGTGAGAGCGCACCACGAAAAGTTCGACGGGACTGGCTATCCGCTGGGCTTGCGCGGAGCCGACATTCCAATTGGCGCCCGCATTCTGGCGGCAGTGGATTTTCTGGATGCGCTGGCTTCGGACCGGCAATATCGGCGGGCGCTGCCCTTGCAGGAAGCCATGGCACGGCTGTCGGAGGAATCCGGAAAATCGTTTGATCCGCAAGTGGTTAGCGTGCTGGAACGAAGATACGTGGAACTGGAACGCTTGGTCCACGCGCGCACGGACAGTTTGAGCGGGGAGAAAGCGCCGGCGGAAGTCAAAGACGACAAAGAGGCGGGGGTGGAGCGAGAGGTCAGGCCCGCAACCGGCTACGAGGCGCAAGGACAGCGGCAAACGTCGGAGCACAGTTTTCTCGGTTCGATCGCGGCCGCCCGTCAGGAAGCGCAGACTCTTTTCGAACTCAGCCAGGATCTGGGGTCCTCGCTCAGTCTGGGAGAAACGCTCTCCGTATTTGCCATGAAGCTGCGCAACGCGATTTCCTACGATGCGATTGCCATCTACGTGCGTCACGGCGATGAACTGGTGCCGGAATATGTGAATGGCGACAACTTCCGGTTGTTCGCGTCGCTGCGCATTCCCATCGGACAGGGGCTGTCGGGGTGGGTGGCGCAAAACCTGAAGCCGATCCTGAACGGCAATCCGTCGGTTGAGCCCGGTTATCTGAACGACGCCTCAAAATACAGCACGCTGAATTCAGCGCTGGCCGTGCCGCTGGAGGGCTTGCAGGGCGTGGTCGGCGTGGTCGCGCTGTACCACGCGGAAAAGGATTTCTTCAGCTCCGACCACCTGCGGATTCTGCTGGCGGTGAGTTCGAGGATGGCGCTCGCCATCGAGAACGCGATGAAATACGAGCAGGCGGAGAATTCGGCGGTTACCGATTACCTCACCGGGCTTCCCAATGCGCGCTCGCTATTCCTGCAACTCGACCGCGAATTGGCGCGCTGCAAACGCGACAACAAAACGCTGACCGTGATGGTCGCCGACATGAACGGCTTCAAGCAGATCAACGATCGCTTCGGACACCTGGAAGGAAACCGCGTGCTGCAGTTGTTCGCGCATTCCCTGAGGGAAACCAGCCGTGAGTACGATTACGTCGCGCGCATGGGCGGCGACGAATTCGTGGTCATCGCTCCTGGACTCACGCCCGAGGCCGCTGCGCGCAAGGCGGAACAGATGCGAGACCTGGCCCGGCAGGCGGGGAAGGAAGTCTGTAACGAGGACATTCTATCGCTCAGCGTTGGCAAGTCCGTCTATCCCGAGGATGGGATGGATGCCGAAAAGCTGCTCTCGGAAGCCGACAAGCGCATGTATCTGCAAAAACAGAGTCTGGCGACGCAGAAGAACCGCCGTCTGTATCCGCGGGTACGGGGACGGCTGACCACCGAAATTTCCGGGAACGGCGAGGAAGTGGCGATGCTGGGCATTGTTACTAACCTGAGCCTGGGCGGTTGCTATGTTGAAACCAGCGGCCTGCTGCTGCCCGGATCGCAATTGAGGCTCACCTTCGCGCACGAACATACCAGTGTTTCCCTAGAATGCGAGGTGGTACGTCTGGACATGGGCATCGGGTCGGCCCTCAAGTTTAGAGAAACGACGCACGAGATGCGCGCCACCTTGCAGCGCATTCTGGAGCAGTTGGCCAGCGCGGAAGCGGTGGTGGATCTAAAACGCAGCCACAGCGCTGCTGCCGCAAGCAAAACATAAGAGACGTTCGCGATTACGCGGGAACCGCGAGCGGACGAATCTGGATCAGCGGTGCTCGATTGCCCGATGTGCCGCGCGGCTTCGCCAGCCCTTGCCGCAGCATGTTCGCTGTCGGCACGCCCGTCCGGTAAAACGACTTCTCGCAATCCGCGGTGGAGGGGCCCCGCATACTTCCTTCCATGTAGGCGAGTCCCGGGCAACGCGAGCAACTGGCGACATGCGAACACGACGAGCAGACAGTCAGGTCTTTGGCCTGGATGGAGCGAACCTCTTTCATTTGTGGGGAAAGGTTCCAGATATCCAGGAACTTCTGCCGGCGAATATTTCCCGTGGGGAGCGGGAACTGCACGCAGGGAAAGACATCGCCGTAGGGCGAAATGTAACAGAAAGAGTGGCCCGCGCTGCACGAGTAACCCTCCAGGTCCTCTTTCGAGGGCGGCTTGGGAGGAGCGCAGAATTCCTCCTGGCTGTCGACCAGAGCGGGATTGTGGAATATCTCCGGGAGCTCTTCTCCCGGGATGCGCAGCGACAAGACGGACATGTCGCCATCCATCATCGGCGTGATCGTGGGATCGAGCGTGTAGTGCACGCCGAGTTCGGCGGCCAGTTTTTGCACTCCGGCATGATCGGCGGAATTCACGGTCATCAGCACGTTGGCGATGGTCACCTTCAGCCCTTGTTCGCGTAAGAAGCGAATGGACTTGATGGTTCGCTCGAGCGAGTGCGGCAGCTTGGTGATGGCATCGTGAACTTCGGGACGATGCGAGTAGACGCTGATCTGGACGGTGTCCACGTCCAGTTCGCGGATTCTCCGCGCTTCCCTTTCGTGGATCATGACCGCGTTGGTCTTGATCTTGACGTTGAACAGGAGACGCCGGGCGTGCTCGACCAGTTCAAGGAAGTCGCGGCGCATAAAGACCTCGCCGCCGCTGAAGGTGAGAAAGAAAACGCCCGCCTCGGCCAGTTGATCGAGCACATCTTTGATTTCGGCAGTCGTCATCTCACCGTGGTCGTCATGGTCGAGATAACAATGTACGCAGCGCTCGTTGCAGCGGTACGTGACGTCCAGGTGCACGGCGAGGGGCACGCCCAACTCAAAGGCTTTCTGGCCCACCTCACTCATCAGCGTCATCGGGGCTTCTCCGAGGCCAGAGGTTGATCGGAAACGAGAAGAATTCCGTGGCTGGAAAGATCGGTGACGAATTGCTCGGCATCGGCCTGAGCCTGTTCGGGATCGACATCGAATTGCTCGCAGACGCGATCGCGGACAATTTCCCGCAGAGGAGTGCGGCCGTCAGCCGCTTGAAAAATCGCGGTTGCGACCTCGTTCAGCGTGAAGAACGTTGAATCGGCCGAGTTCATGACCATCATTTCACCAGCCAGCGCGCGCGCGGCAATGGCGGAACTGCGCGCTATGTACATGCAATTCTCAGGCATGCTGGGGCACCCCGTGGAAGTTCCGGTCGAAATTTCGAACTAGGTCCCACACCCTGCTATCAGGATAGAACGTCAGGCGGCGAATGGGAACCCTGGCGACGAAATCGCAAGCGGTGGCGAAGAGCTTATCCACCAGGCCCTTGTCCTCGGCGAAGAAGAGGATATTGCGCATGAGCCTGCGGACCGCATCCGCGGAGGGCAATTCATCGACCCGGTTCTCCGGGCCCTGCTCCAGGAAAAACAGAGCTGCGATCGGGGCGGCGCAGTTCTCACCGGCCTTGGCCAGTTCTCCGGAGAAAGGAGTGCCGAAGGCATGGTACCCGTGGGCGCTGTGAGGGTCGCTGCTCGGGGGTACGTCGTTCGGACGGGCGTCGTTTGGACGTACGTAAGAAATTTCGTCGGTCAGCAGGGTGACGTCCGCTGGCGCCAAACGCGTCATGGTGGTTTTGCCCGCGCCCGATACGCCCGAAAACAGATACGCCCGGCCATCGCAAATGGCGCTGGCCGAGTGCAGCAGGAATCCTCCGCGCTCGGCAAGAATCAGGCTGTGCACAATGCGCAGCACCGAATCGAGGGAATAGGGGTTGGCGTCCTGGCGTACGCTGCCCCGTCCGCTGCTAGGGTCCAAGCGAGCGTGAAAGTCTCCGCGCTCGAGGAGCCACTCGCCGCCTTCGCGACGGACCCGAACGTCGCCATCGGAAGCCAGTTCCGTGCTGGTGAGATCAAACTCCAGCTCAAACTGGGGACGCGACGAACTCAGGAACCCGTCATAGCGCCGGCGCAGCAAATCGAGGAAGCCTTCGTCGCAGGTGGATAAGGCAATCGGAATTCCTCCGATCTCGACGCAGGCGGCTTTTCGGGGCGCGGCGATCACGAGACTCCCGGCTCGGCCGAACCCATATCCGCGGCGGGCTCAGGGTTTCGAAATTCGCGCACTGACGTTTCTTGGCGGCCATACAGCTTCAGGGCAAAGCGGCGTGCAAGGCCGCAATGACAGAGCAGCATCCCCACCGCGCGAGACCACTTCACGTCAGCGTGCCGCACCAGCTTTCCCAGGAGTGCTTCGGGAGGATACGGAGGATCGGCGGCAGGCATGGAATCGCCGCGGAGCCGAAAACCGTTCGGCGCACAAGGAGCCACCAGGCGATGCAGAAAAAGCCGGCCGTCACGCCGCGCCAGGACGATCTCTCCGGGACGGACCTCTTCCGGCGGGCAGCCTTCGATCTCGACCACCTCACCCGGCCAAAGAGCGGGCAGCATGCTTTCCCCGTGAACGCGCAGACACAGACTACCGCGCCCACGCAAAGCGTCCGCCACTAATGCGGAACCTGCCGCACTCCAGCGCAGGCGTGCCGTGCTTGGGGTGTCTTCCAGCATTAGGAAGTTTTTCTTGAGGAAACTGGGATACATGTGCTTTGAGTGGGGGCGATTTTGCCACACGTTAGGGCCTGGGTCTCAAAAACCCGCTCATAGCGGAATGCCGGCTTCTGGTAGAGCTTCTTTCCCTTCCCTGCATCGACCGCTGGTTGCGTTTCGCAAGGGCTCCGTTTGTCGGTCATAGTTGGTCAAGCCAGCTGCCTATCACTGACTTATCCCCCAGTATTGACTAAGAGTGATGGCAGTGTACTACACGCCTTTCCCTCGTGCCAACACGACCAGCCGGCAAACCGAGGAGAGAGAGTCCACATTCTCAATAGAATGAAAGCGTTCCATTCTGCCGCGCTCGCCGCAAACTTAGCGACAGGCCAGCCAGCGCCAGCGGAAGCAAGACCACGCCAAACCCGGCCAGCACCGCCAGTGTGCGAGTCATCGCGATGATGGATTGCCCTTCGATCAGCGCCCGGCGCATTCCGTCGATGGCGTAAGTGAGAGGAACGGCGCGCGCAAGAAGTTCAAGCGGGCGGGGCAGGCTTTGGATCGGGAACATGGTTCCGCTCAGAAACCAGAGCCCGGAGCCGAGCAGCCACAGCACAGCCGAACCTTTCTGGAACGCAACCTGAAGGGTGGCCGCGGCGATCCCCAGCGCCAACGCGATGGCCAGAGAAAAAAACAATACTGCCACGCACGAGAAAAAGTTGGCGTGGATCGATGCCCGGAAGACCGCCACCCCCGCGAAAAGATAGACCAGCAGATTGACCAGGTTTCCGGCAAAGGCGGAAATGGAGCTGAGGATCACGAGCTCAGACGGAGCGGTGGAAGTCGTCATCAGAACTTCCAATGTCCCCGTCTGCTGTGCTTCCTGCACCGCGCTCAGGAAGCTTTGCGCGCTCATGACGAAGAAAGTGTAGATGCCGGTTCCGACCAGAAGGAAGGGAAAGTACTCCACGCCACCGGGGCGAAAACCGGGACCGATGGCGCGGGAAAGAAAATAAAAAGCTGCCAATTCGGTGAACACTCCGACCAGGGCCACGACGAAACCGCTGCGGTGGCGGACGGCCGTCAACAGATCGCGCCGCAGGATAGCATGGAGCTTGTCGAGGGTCGAAGTCATAAGACAATTTGTAATTTGTAATTTGTAATTTGCAATTTCAAGTCTGGCGCTCCTCAGCGATACGTTGCGAACACAATTACAAATTACCCATCGCCAATTACAAATCTCTAGCGTTTGAGCACGGCCTCATCTACCTCACCGGTCATGCGAAAGTAATAAGATCGCAGAACTTCGGCGCTTTCGCCGTCCCTCACTGGGCGATCGGCGAGCAATTCGCCGCGATGCAACAGAAGCAAGCGATCGGCAACGGCGGCCGCCTCCGCGAAATTGTGAGTAGCGAGCAGAACGGTCGTCTCTTGCCGTGCCAAGACGCGGATCGTGGCCCAGAAGTGCGCCGTGGTGGCAGCGTCGAGGCTGCGCGTCGGTTCGTCGAGCAGCAGCACGCTGGGGCGCTTGACCAGGGCGCGCGCGATCCCCAGTCGCTGGTACATGCCGCTGGAGAACTTCATGACCAGCGTGTCGGCCTGCTCTTCGAGACCGGTATCGTGCAGAACTTCTCGAATCCTATGCGCTCGTTCGGTGCGCGAGACCTCGTCGAGGGCAGCAAAGAATTCCAGGTTCTCGCGGGCCGAGAGGCGAGGGAAAAACGAGCGCTCCGCGGCGACGGCGATGCCGACCTGCCGCCGCACTTCACCGGCGTTGCGCCGCGCGTCGAAGCCGCCCACGCGCACCGATCCGGCATCGGGCAGCAGCATGGTGGAAATCAGCTTAAGCGCCGTGGTTTTTCCGCTGCCGTTCGGGCCCAGTAACAGCAGGACCTCGGCGCGGGCAGCCGAAAAAGAAACGTCTTTCAAGGCAATGGTTTCGCCGCCCCGCTCCCGTCCCAGCCAATTGAACAGAGCCGGACGATGGCGAAAAATCTTGCGAACGGATTCGAAGACGATTCGGTCCATAAAAGCGGGACAACGAAAGCGTGAACTAAACTTCGGGCGTGCTGAGGACTCTGTATTATAGTGGCGATTCGCGATCCCATTGATTCCAAGCGTGCAGTCGCTCGTCTATCTGCGGGACCCGCCGTTCATGACCGAAGCCTTGCCTGCATCTCCTGCGTCCAGCACCGTGCCGCAGAAGGAAAACGAATTCGGGTTCTTGTGCGCGCTGACTGGCGTGGAGTTGGGTCAGGAGCGTGTCGAGCGCATTGCGAACTGGAACCTCTCAAACCTCGACTGGAGCGAATTCCTTCGTCTGTCGGAGCACCATGGCGTTCTTCCGCTCGCAGCGCGCAATCTGATTGAGCATGCCCGCGGGCTTCCACCCGAAATCGAGCGCTCGCTGCGATCCGCCTACGATGCGAACCTGCGGCGCAGCCTGTGGTTCACCGCCGAACTGGCGCGCATCATGCAGCACTTCGAACGCAGGCAGTTGCGGGCAATCCCGTACAAAGGACCAGTGCTGGCGCAATCGGCCTACGGCGACGTGGGACTGCGAAGTTTTTCCGATCTCGACTTCCTGATTTCTCCCGCCGACTTCGACCGAGCGAAGCAGGCTCTGGCGGAAATCGGATATCGCCCATCTGCGCATTTCACTCCGGCCGTCGAGCGATTCTGGCTCCGTAAAGGCTACGAGCGTGCGTTTGACAGCGCAGTGGGACCGAACCTGGTTGAACTGCAGTGGGCGTTGCTGCCGCATTTCTATGCCGTGGATCTTCGCTCGGACGATCTTTGCTCAGACGATCTGTGCGTGGAGGATCTGCTGGAACGCGCGGGGCGCACTGTCGTGGCCGGAAGTGAAGTGCCTTGCCTGTCTCCCGAAGATTCGCTGCTGGTGCTGTGCCTGCACGCCGCCAAGCATCTTTGGACGCGGCTGATCTGGATTTCGGACATCGCCGAGACTTTACGATCTCAGACCATCGATTACTCGCTGGTGCTTTCCCACGCGCGCGCCTTGGGAATTGCTCGCATTCTCGGCGTGACTTTCTGGCTCGCGAAGAACGTGCTTCGCGCGGAACTGCCGCGACCCGTGGAAGAAATGATTGCGGCGGATCCTCGGGTGCCTGTTCTCGGCGGCGAATTTGCCGGGCGTCTGGCTCGCGGAGTGGCCTATGACTTTGAATCCACGGAATACTTCCGCCGGATCATGAACCTGCGCGAGCGGCGCGGCGATCGCTGGCGATATCTCTGGCGCCTGGTTTGGACCCCGGGCGCGGGAGATGTTGCGGCGGTGCGGTTGCCGGAGCCGCTCTTTCCGCTTTACCGGGTGGTACGACTATTGCGGTTGACGCGGAAGTTCGGCAAGGTCGGCAAAGACTTGCAACTGAGAACTGAGAACTGAGAACTGGCAACTGCCCTTAGTGTGTTTCTCCGTCCCCCGGCGCGACGTCTGGCGTGTCCACTTTCTTCTGCGCAACGCCCGTGTTCGCAGGCGCCGCTGGAAAATCACCGGGCTCCTTGCCGGCCAGCGCGACGTTCATGAACTGCATCCAGATGGGCAGGGCGGCGCGGGCTCCGGTTTCTTTTTCGCCTAGCGATTTCTTTTCGTCGTAACCAATCCACACGCCGCAGGTGAGCGTCGGCGAAAAGCCCACGAACCAGGCGTCGGTGAAATCGTTGGTCGTCCCCGTCTTGCCCGCCAGCGGATACGGCATTTTGGCGGCTGCGGTTGCGGTGCCGTGGAGCACGACCTCCCGCAGCATCGAGGTCATGATGCGCGCGGTGCGCGAACTGACGGCGTCTTTAATGTCGGAGTAATCTTCTTCCAGAATGCGGCCCTCGTAGTCGGTCACCTTGGTGATGTAGCGCGGGGCGACGCGTACGCCGTCGTTGGGAAACACGCTGAAAGCCGAGGTCTGCTCGAGCGGAGTGATTTCCGCCGACCCGAGCGCCACCGGAAGATAGGAGGGAAGGTTTGACGTTATGCCGAAGCGGCGGGCGTAATCGATCACGGTCCTAATGCCGATTCGGTCGGCAAGCTTGAGCGCGGGAATGTTTCTGGACTGGGCGAGCGCGCGCCGCAGCGTGATCGTGCCCTCGAATTTTTCGTCATAGTTGTGCGGCGAATACGGACCGGAGACGGTTTGAAAAGTTACCGGCGCGTCCAGAATCGTGTCGTCGGGACTACCGCCCTGGTCGATCACGGCGGTATAGACGTACGGTTTGAACGACGACCCAACCTGGCGCAGCGCCTGCGTGGCGCGATTGAATTTGGAGAGATTGAAATCGCGGCCGCCGACCATCGCCTTGATTTCTCCGGTGGCATTGTCGATGGCGACTAAGGCTCCTTCGGCGCCCGAATCCTGTTCCAGGCTGACGCGCGATTTTCCGCCTGCATCGAGCGCGAGCACTTTGAGGTAGACGATGTCGCCCACATGGAGCATGCCGGGAGGCTTGAGCTTCAGTTTCGTCCATGCCACGTCGGCCTGCGAAAGCGTGGCCTTGTGCCGCCCGAAGCGGACTTCCGCGGCGCCCGGCGAGACTTGTGTCACCAGCGCGTGCGTGTATCCGTTAACTTCGGGCTCCTCATCCCAATCTGGATCTTCGTACGCGTCGAGCTTCTGCCCCTGCGCAATCACGTTCACAAGTTTCCCGTGCCAGCCGTGGCGGCGCTCGTAGGCGGCGAGGCCGTCGAGCAGCGCCTGGCGCGCCGACTTCTGCAGATCCATATCGAGCGACGTGTAGACCCGCAGCCCGCTTTCGTGAACCTGGTCGCTGCCATACTTCGCTTCGAGATAGCGCCGGATCTCTTCCACATAGTGCGGAGCCAGCGAGTTCGGATCCTTCTGCAGGTTGAGCGGGATCGGCTTGCTCCTTGCGTCCGCCGCTTGGGCGGCGGTGATCTTACCGTCCTCCAGCATGGCATTGAGCACGAGGTTGCGCCGCTTGATGGCGCGTTCGGGATGGACGATCGGCGAGTAATATTGCGGAGCTTTGGGCAGTCCGGCAAGCAGAGCGGCCTCTTCCAGCGTCAGTTTCTTCGCCGGTTTGGAAAAATAGTATTCGGAAGCGGCTTCAAAGCCGTAGGCGCCATGACCGAGGAAAATCTGATTGGCGTAGAGCGTGAAGATCTGCGGCTTGGTGAAGCGGCGCTCGATCTGAATAGCGAGCAACGCCTCCTGCACCTTGCGGTAAAACGAGCGGTCGGGCGAGAGAAACAGATTGCGGGCGAGCTGCATGGTAAGCGTGGACGCTCCCTGCACCTTTCCGCCGAATTCGATATCGCGATACGCCGCGCCCGCGATGCGCCAGATATCGATGCCCGAGTGCCGGTAGAAATCCTTGTCTTCGATCGAAATCAGCGCGTTGCGGAGAACCTCGGGATAATCGTCATAGGTGGCGATGACGCGGCGCTGCAGCGCAAAGGTGCCGATGACTCGCCCTTGCCCATCATAGAGTTCGGTGACGGAGATGGGACGGTAATGTTCGAGTTGCTCGACCTGGGGAAGATCCGTCGAGTAGACCAGAAGCAGCCCAGCGGCCGCTCCCACCGCGGCGGAGAGCAGGGTGAGTAATCCGAACAGGACAAGTCCCACCAACTTTCGTCCGCCAATTTTTATCGTTAGCAAGGGGCAGGTTGCAAGGTTTCAAAGTCTCAACGTTTCCATGGTAACGCGATTTTGCAACACTCTCTAATTTTGTCATCCTGAGCGAAGCGAAGGACCTGCTGTCTTGTGCAGTGAAAAAAAGCAGGTCCTTCGCTTCGCTCAGGATGACGAACTAATATTCGGAACAGCGTTTTAGTCCTCCAGGCGAAAAAATCGCCCGCCAGAGGCGAGCGATCTTAAACTTTGAAACTCTGAAACCTTGAAACCTCAGCCCTTCGATTCCCGGTTCTTCAACACTTCCAGCGCTTTGTTCAGTTGGTCATCTTCCTGGCTTTTCGGTTTCACTTCTTTCTTCTCATTGGGAGCCGCGCTCTGGTCTTCGTCGGGTAATCCACCGTCGTCGTCCGCAGTGTCGGCGACCAGGACGTTGGGCGTGACGGCCGCATCCTGAATTGCCTTTCCGCTGGGCGAGTAATACTTCGCGACCGAAAGAATCAGGGCGGAGTTGTCCTGCATCTCGATCAGTTTCTGCACCGAGCCGTCGCCGAAAGTCTTGTCGCCCACCACGTCGCCACGAGCGTTTTCCAGGATCGCGGCGGCCACAATCTCCGCTGGTCCGGCGGTGCCACGATTCACCAACACCGCCACGGGAAGCTTGGTGACGTCTTTGGCGGGATCGGCGTTGAACGCCTGGCGCGGATATTTCTGCCCCTGCAGATAGGTGATGGTGCCATGGTCAAGGAAAAGATTGGCGGCGGCAACGCCCTCTGATTCGGCGCCACCGGCGGAGTTGCGCAGGTCAAGCACCAGCTTCTTCGCTCCCTGCTTCTGCAGATCGCGAATCTTGCTGGCAATCTCCTGCGACTTGCCTTCGGGGAGCGCATCCACCTGAATGTAGCCGACGTTATCGGCCAGCATTTTTTCGCTAGCGGGCGGGATGGCGACCACGTCGCGCGTGATCACGACCTTCTCAGGTTCGGCTCGCCGCGGCCGGACCACCGCCAAGTTGATCGTAGATCCAACCTCGCCCGTCAGTCGGCTGTGAATCTCAGCCAGCGACATGTCGTGCGTGGTCTTGCCCTCGATGGACTCGATGATGTCGGAGTTTTCGACGCCGGCCTTGTCCGCCGGACCGCCGGGAATCACCGCGACCACGTCCGCGTATCCGAAGCGCTTGGAAACGGTGGCGCCGATATCCGCCTTGCCGTCGGTCTTCATTGTCTTGTAGCGCTGGTACTCAGCCGCCGACAGGTAGCTGGAATTGGCGTCGAGCGATTCCAGCAGGCCGTGCAGCGCGCCGTCGGTGACGCCGGCAATATTGGGCTCTTCAACGTATTCCAGGCGGATGCGCGACAGCACTTCGCTGTACACCGACAACTGGCGATACGCGCCCTCATTCGAAGAAGCGCGAACGTGGACAAAACCGCCCACGAGGGTGAACAGCAGGATGGCCAGCGAACTGGCAATAATGGTGACCTTCAACTTTGTGGACATAATTTGATCTTTGCTCTTTTGGATCTCTGGGTCTTTTCTGTTAAGCGTTCTATCGGCCGGTCGAGATTACCCCGCGGAACTATCTTCTAATCATAACGGTTTGATGCAGGGATCGGAAGGCGCGATTGCGAGGCGGAAAGTCGGGAGTAATGCAAGCAAAAAAGCGATGCTGGTTTTGCCTGCTCGTCCTCGCACATTCCAGATGTTGTCAGCCATGTTTACTGATTAGTTACGGCGGGGGCACCCCCCCTTTCCCCGGTCTTTTGGAATCAAAGACTTAGGAGGGGATTCCTGCCAGGTCTTTGGGTTTAAAGGACTTGCGGGTAAAGTCTTTAAGAACCAACAACTTAAGTTATCAAAGAGCAGTTTCGAGGTCCCGTTTTGGTTCACGGATGCACACCGGAATTGCCCCAAAGCACATTCTTATGGTTGCGCACGATGGGTCTTAAGTCAATGGATTTCGGGGCAGGAAATTCGCCTTAGAACGGCTCATCCGGGTCGGGCCGGTCGAAGGGTAAAGCCCGCATTCTTATTGGCCGGTAGCGGCACGGTTGAAACAGGCTGCGGAAAAACTCATCGCGAGCGCAAGAAGCACACCTCGGGCGCTAAAGCGCGGACACATTTTCAACGACTTACGGCACGACTGAAGTCGTGCCCTTCCCGAAACCATTTATGGGACCAGTTCTGACTGGAACTACTTTTCCAGCAGAGCGGCTATCTCCTCGTGACCCTTTTCTCTAGCCACTGCAGCGGGAGTTCTGCCTGCGTCGTTGGCTAGCTTGGAATCGGCGTGGTGCTTGAGCAACAGCTCCACCATCGGACGATCTCCGTTCTGAGCGGCAGCGTGAATTGGAACCCATCCTGCTTGCTGGCGGGCATTCACGGGGGCTCCGTGTTCGAGCAGCAAGCGGGCGGCCTCGAGGTTGCGGGCGGAGGCAGCGGAGTGCAGCGGCATGACCTGCGTCGGATTCGCGGCCACGGCGTCGACTGCGGCTCCGTTTTCGACTAGCAGGCGGGCGGCTTCAGGTTGTCCGAAGAAACACGCGAAGTGCAGGGCTGTGAAGCCGTCTTTTGAACGCGAGTCAATCGAGCGGGAATCGATGGCGGAGGCATTCCGGAGGCATTCTTTAACGCGATCAAGACGGCCGAGCGCGGTCGCTTCGAAAATATCGAGCGCCTTCTTCTTGCGCGCAATCAATTCCGCCAGGTCGCGGCGGCCACGATAGAGGGAGTGCATGAGCAGGCTCACGCCGGTCGCGTCGCGCGCTTCAGAGGCCGCGGGATCTTGGTCGAGAACGTGACTGAGGCCGTCGGCATCGCCTGCCTGCAGGAGTTCGAAGCCACGTTGGGAGTCTTTCATGGGCACCTCCTCCTACTATTGAGTATCCAGAGTTGCTGTAACTACTGGCCGCTAGCTTCGCTCGGCCTGGACGGCCGGGACGGCCGTCCCCACACGAGCTTAGGCAGCCAGCTAGGGTTGGTCGGCTACGGGATTGCGCAACTGGCCTATGCCTTCGATTGAGACTTCGATGACATCGCCGGCTACTACCGGGCCTACCCCTTTGGGGGTGCCGGTGGCGATCAGGTCTCCGGGTTCTAGCGTCATGATCCGCGAAATGTAACGGATGACTACATCGAGCGGGAAGATGAAATCCTTTGTGTTGCCGGATTGCCGCAACTCGCCATTCACACGGGTTTCGACCTGGACTCCGACCCAGGGGTCAATATTAGTACCGTTGGCGACCACGGGGCCGACGGGGCAGAAGGTATTGAAGCCTTTGGCGCGAGTCCACTGGCCGTCTTTGTTTTGCAGATCGCGGGCGGTGAAATCGTTGACGCAGGTATAGCCGAGGATGTAGGGACGCACGTCTTCGCTGTCGGCAAGTTGGCGGCAGCGCCGGGCGATGACGACTCCGAGTTCGCCTTCGTAGTCGGTGCGCGCGGAAACTTTGGGCCGCAGAATGGTTCCCCCCGGCGGCAGCAGGGCGGAGGGCGGCTTGAAAAATAGCAGCGGCTCTTGGGGAATGTCGTGGCCGAGTTCGGCGGCGTGCTCGCGATAGTTGCGGCCAACGCAGACGATCTTCGACGGCTCGACCGGCGGCAACAGAATCGCCTGGGCAAGCGGGATGCGGTCCATGCGGCGGCTGGGAAGGCCTTCGACGTCGCCATCGCTAGTCTGCGGAGGCTGGAGGAGCAGGCGCGTGATTTCGTCTTCCGTGTTGCCGGCTGCGGACTCGACCAGGCCGTAGTGGGCGGAACCGTTGAGATGGAAGCGGCAGTATTTCATCAGAAGAATATTCAAACACAGTTTCTAAGGACAAGGGGGAGAAAGATCACGAAGAAAATTTTGTGAGCGTACGCCGCGAGAAGCGTGGCCGAGCTGCGCTCGGCTTGGACAGCCGGGGCGGCTGTCCCTACGCGACCTTGGGCGGGCGAGGGCGCCCGCCCTACACAACCTGTTACGGGACGGGCTCGCTGGCTTTCTCGGAGCGCTGGCTTTCGTTTCCGCGGACGTCCACGGCGGAAACTTGGTAGGTATAGGTTTTGCCGGAAGCGACTGCGCTATCGCGATAGGACGGCGCTTTCACCAGCTCGGAATTCAGCTGGATTGCGGCCGCATCGGCTTCGCTGCGATAGATGTTGTACCCGGCGAGGTCGGCGTTTGTGACTGGGGCCCAGATGAGATCGATGAATGGCTTTTGTCCTTCGCCCGAGAAAGCGGCCTGCAGCCCGGCGGGGACGGAGGGCGGGAAGACGTCATGGGCGATGACGCGCACGGGCGGAGTGTCGTCTCCCTCGACCTGCACCTCGCTGTCGGGGCGTTTGACGATGGTCACGGCGGTGACGCGGTAGAGATAGGTTTTTTCCCATTCCAAGGCGGAGTCGGTGAAATGCGCGGGGCCGGGTTCGGCCGATGGACCGGGCACTGGAATGGGGACTTCGCCGGCAATCGCGTCTTTGCCGGAGCTTTCGTCGCGACGATAGACGCGATAGCGATACTGAACGTTAGGGACACTCTGTAATTCGCTCGCGCTTGTCCAGGTGAGCACTACGCCATCGCCGGTGAGTTCCGCGGCCAGATCAGGTGGCGGCGGCAGCGTCAGGACGGCGGGCACGTGCACGCGATTCGACAATCCAGCGCCGCGGGCATTGCGGTTCAAGACCTCGACGGCGTAGGTGACCTCGGCGGAGGGATCGAGCGGTTCCATGGCTGCGGGCAGTGTGCCGGTGTAAGTCTGCGGCGCGGGGCGCGGGGATTCTGGTTTCTGCGGGGCGGCAGAGGGTGCGGGCAACATCTCGGCGGGACCCCCGCATTCGGCCATTTCATATTCGAGGCTGAGGCAGACCAGGGTCGGGCCGACGTAGCGCACGCCCTGGCGGTCGGTGGTGCGCGTGGGCTCGCTCCAGGTGAGGGTGACGCGATTGCCTTTGCGGCTGGCGCGGAGATCCGTGGGCGGCTTGGGAAGTTCGAGCGACGGCGGCCGCGGCGGCCCGGTCTGGGCGCAACCGGCCAGCAGCAGGCAGAGTGCGGTCGGGGCGATGAACGTTCCGAGATGCAGTTTCATGCGGAAAGAGAAAGAGTACCAGAGAAGCAGTACCCAGTACCCAGTACCCAGCAACAACCGCCGGAAGGACGGCAATTAGAAACGCGCAGCGGGATTTGCTGGGTACTGGGTACTGAGTACTGGGTACTGCTTTATCCCGCCAGTTCGCGCACGGCTTCGCGAAAGACCTTTGTGTGGTAGTCGACGTCTTCGGGCGTGGTGGCCGGCGACATCAGCGCCATGTTGTGGAAGGGCGTGAGCAGAACGCCGCGATTCATGGCGTAGAGATGCATGAACCGTTCGAGTTCGAAGTCCATGGCATCGTGCGCTTCGGTTCCGTTCTTGGGCGGGTTGGGGCTGAACAGATACTCGGCGCGGCAGCCGAGGCGCGTGACGTGCCAGGGGAGGCGGAAATCCTGGATGACTTTTTGCACGCCGGCAGTCCAGCGCTCAGCCATGGGGATCATGCGGGCGAAAGCCTCTTTGGTCAGAACTTTTGTGAGCGTGGCGCGCATGGCGGCCAAGGAGAGGGCGTTGCCGGCGAGGGTTCCGCCGATTCCGCCGGTGTCGCAGTCTTCGAGGCTGTGGCGCTCGAGAATCATGTCCGCAACTTTTTGCGTGAAGCCGTAGGCCGCTCCGGGGACTCCGCCGGCGATCGGCTTGCCGAATACGAGGAAGTCGGGTTCTAGGTTTTCGGCGCGAGTGTAGCCGCCGGGGCCGGCGCAGATGGTGTGCGTCTCGTCGATGATGAGCAGAGTGCCGTGCTTGCGCGTGAGTTCGCGCAGTGCTTGATGGTAGCCGGGCGCGGGATGCACAATGCCGACGTTGGTTAAGGCAGGCTCGGCCAATACGCAGGCTACGTCGCCATGAGCGAGCGCCTGTTCGAGAGCGGAGACGTCATTGAATTCCACGACGCGCGTGGTCACGGAAGGGTCGACCGGTGGTCCAATGTTGCCGCGTCGCGCCCCGGAAGTACCGTCGGGATGAAGCGTGATAAAAGTTTCATCGACCGTGCCGTGGTAACACCAGTTGAAGACCAGGATTTTCGCGCGGCCGGTGATCTGGCGCGCTAGACGGATCGAAAAACGGTTGGCGTCGGTGGCCGTGAGCGCAAACTGCCAGTAGGTCAAGCCGAAGCGCTGCTGCAGTTCTTCTCCGACAAAAACGGCATCTTCGGACGGCAGCATGAGGGTGATGCCGCGTTTGACCTGCTCCTCGATCGCTTTGGCGGTGGCGAAGGGAGAATGCCCGGTCATGGCGCCGGTGTCGCCGAGGCAGAAGTCGACGTAGCGATGGCCGTCGACATCGTAGAAGTGCGCGCCCTGCGCTTCGCGAACAACGGGTGGAAAGGCTCCGGCCCACTTCACCATCCAATTCATGGGGACGCCGGAGAGCAGCGACTTCTTGCCCCGTTCGTAGATGGCTTTCGATTTCGGACGTTCGTCGATAAAGCGCTTTTGCTCGCGCTCAGCGAGGGACTTCAGGCGGTTGCGGTCGAGAGTGGGCATGATTCTCTGCGAAGAAGCCGCAAATTTAGCAGAAAGTCACGGCGATGGCGAGGAGAACGAAGATAACCACAGAGGACACAGAGATACACAGAGGTTCCCAGGTTCCTCTGTGTACCCTATGGTCTACAGTATGTAGCGCGACAGGTCCTGGTCCTTCACGATCTCGCTCAGCATCTTCTGCACGTAGGCCGCGTCTACCTTGAACTCCTGTCCCTTTTTTTCGGGCGCTTCGAAGCTGATCTCGTCGAGCACGCGCTCCATGATGGTGTGCAGGCGGCGGGCGCCGATGTTTTCCGTGCCTTCATTCACGCGAAACGCGAAGCGCGCGACTTCTTCGAGCGAGTCGGGCGTGAACTCGAGTTTCACGCCTTCGGTTTCGAGCAGCGCGATGTATTGCCGGGTCAGCGATGACTTCGGCTCGGTCAGAATGCGGACGAAGTCTTCCATGGTGAGCGACTGCAGTTCTACGCGGATGGGGAAGCGGCCCTGCAGTTCGGGGATCAGGTCGCTCGGCTTCGAAACGTGGAACGCGCCCGCGGCGATGAACAGGATGTGGTCGGTGCGGACCATGCCGTAGCGCGTGTTGACCGTGGTGCCTTCGACGATGGGCAGGATGTCGCGCTGCACGCCTTCGCGGGAAACGTCGGGACCATGGCCGCTTTCACGGCCGGCGATCTTGTCGATTTCGTCGAGGAAGATGATGCCGGAGTTTTCGACGCGATCGATGGCGGTGCGCGTGACCTGCTCCATGTCGATCAGGCGCTGCTCTTCTTCCTGGATCAGGTACTCGAAGGCTTCGTTGACCTTCATCTTCCGCTTCTTGGTGCGCTGGCCGAAGATGTTGGGCAACATGTCCTTGAGATTGACGTCCATTTCTTCGACGCCCTGGTTGGAGATGATTTCGAACGACGGGAAATTACGCTCGCGAGTTTCGATTTCTACGGTGCGGTCGTCGAGTTTGCCCTCGCGCAACTGCTGGCGCAGTTTCTCGCGGGTACGGCTGGAGGATTCGGTCAGGCTGGTGCTGGCGTCGATGACCACTCCGCCGGTGGAACTGGCGGTGGAGCTTGAATCCTGACGCGGCGAAATCGGAGGCAGAAGAATATCGAGCAGCCGCTCTTCCGCGTTGAGTTCCGCTTTGTCGGCGACGTCTTCGAGTTTCTCTTCGCGGATCATTTCGATGGCGATCTCGACCAGGTCGCGGATCATGGATTCGACATCGCGGCCCACGTAGCCGACTTCCGTGAACTTGGAAGCTTCAACCTTGAGGAACGGCGAGTTGGCCAGCTTGGCAAGACGGCGGGCGATTTCGGTTTTGCCGACGCCCGTAGGCCCGATCATGATGATGTTCTTGGGGATGACCTCTTCGGCCATTTCGGGGGCGAGTTTCTGGCGGCGCATGCGGTTGCGCAGGGCAATGGCGACGGCTCGTTTCGCGTCCTTTTGACCGACAACGTACTTGTCGAGCTCGGCAACAATTTCGCGCGGCGTCAGTTCGTCAAGCGTGACTTGTTCTTCTTCGGCGGTTCCGGGTAAATAGATGGCCATAAAAAGTTCTCAGTTCTCAGTTCTCAGTTCTCAGGAAAACCTAAGAACTGCCCGACTCCCACTGAGAACTGAGAACCGGGAACTGAGAACTTCCTACAATTCCTCAATCGTTACCTTGTCATTGGTATAGATGCACATCCGGCCGGCAATCTTCATGGCTTCTTCGGCAATTTCGCGTGGCGAGAGCTGGGTGTGATCGGCCAGGGCCTGGGCTGCGGCCTGGGCAAACGGGCCGCCGGAGCCGATGGCGGCAATGCCGGTATCGGGCTCGATCACGTCTCCCTGTCCGCTGAGCAGGAACGTCGTTTCTTTGTCTGTGACCAGGAGCAGGGCTTCGAGATGGCGCAGAAATTTGTCGGTGCGCCAGTCTTTGGCGAGTTCGACGGCGGCGCGGCCGAGGTTGCCGTGATACTGCTCGAGCTTGGCCTCGAAGCGGCTGAACAGAGTGAACGCGTCGGCGGTCGAGCCGGCAAATCCGGCCAGAATTTTGTCCTGATAAAGGCGGCGGATCTTCTTCGCTCCGTGCTTGATGACGGATTCGCCGAGAGTGACCTGTCCGTCGCCGGCCATGACAACCTTGTCGTCGCGGCGGACGCAGAGGACGGTGGTGGAACGAATTCGGCGGGTGGCCGGGGCTCCGGTGGTGCTTTCGGCGGCCATTGCTGCTGGTCTGTTCATTCTCATGAGCGCAATTTTTAATTATAGCAGCGCGGCGCTGAGGACCCTTCTTGGCCCAGATATACGATTCTGCTTTGCATCACTCGCTCTGCTGAATGTACATAATAGTTGTTCCTGTGTACATAGGTGATATACTGTTTTGCATAGAGGAGTAGTCATGACTACCACCAATCGCCGCGTACACAAGCACTTCCAGCTGGACTCGGTAAAAATCAAGCGTGCTCAAAAGGTCCTGCGCACGAGGACTGAGACCGAGACAATCGAACGTGCGCTGGATTTCGCGATTAATGAGCATGAAAGCAATCGGTTAGCTTTCGAAGCGAACGAACGTTTTTTCAAGAGCGGCGGCGAGATCAAAGACGTCTACGGCAAACTGGACGGCTAAATGCGGGCCGCCTTGTTCGATTCTTCCGTTTACATTTCAGGAATCCGTCGCGGCGACGACGCCGTCCTGGCGCAACGCCGATTGTCGCCGGATACCCTGCTATGGCTCAGTTCGGTGGTGCTGGAAGAGCTCTATGCAGGGGCATGGGGAGAAATTCGTGACTCGGTAGAGCGGTTGGAGCACGATTTTGAACGGGCAAGACGAATACTGGTTCCGAATCTCGGTGACTGGACCCAAGCCGGCCGAGTGCTTGCACGCGTGGCAGCCAAGTATGGATACGAGAAGATCGGGCAAGGCAGGTTGACGAATGATGCGCTGATTGCGATGAGCGCGGCCCGGATTGGAGCGCGAGTCATAACGGTTAACGAGCGGGATTTCCGCAAACTCGCCGAGTTCCGGTCGTTCCAATGGGAAGTAAGCACGTTCTAGTCTCGGATAGGCCGCAGAAAACCACATGGCCGCGGGTACCGCGATTCTTGGACGGGCGGGGCGCCCGTCTCTCCATCGTCATAGATTAGAATTTAGGCATCGGAGCCGCTTCTTTTGTCGTTTCTGGACGAATTAAACCCGCAACAACGCGAAGCGGTCGAGACCACCGAGGGGCCGGTGCTGATTCTGGCCGGGGCGGGCAGTGGGAAGACTCGCGTCATTACCTACCGCATTGCCTATCTGATCGAAAAGATGGGGGTGATGCCGGAATCGATCCTCGCCGTGACGTTTACCAACAAAGCCGCCTCGGAGATGGCCGAGCGCGTGGAAAAGCTGGTCGGCGGGCTGAGCGTCGCCAAGCCGGTGATTTCTACTTTCCACTCGTTTTGTGTGCGCGTGCTGCGGCGGGATGTTGAGACTTTGCGGATTCCCTCGACCGTGCCGGGACAGCCACCGATTGGGCTCACCAAGAATTTTGTCATCTACGACGAGAGCGATCAACAGCAGGTGGTCAAAGGCGTTATGCGACGGCTCGGCCTCGACGACAAGCAACTGACGCCGCGCAACGTGCTTTCGCGGATTTCCTGGGCCAAGAATCACATGCTCGATCCACAGGAAATTTATCTGCAATCAGGCGATCCGAAGACCGAAAAGATTGCGCACATTTTCGAGGAGTATCGCAAGGAACTTCTGAAAGCGAATGCGATGGACTTCGACGATCTGTTGCTCGAAGCCATGCGGCTGCTGAAGTCGGTGGCGGCGGTCCGCGAATATTACAACCGTCGATTTCAATACCTTCTCGTCGATGAATACCAGGATACGAACCGTCCGCAATACGAACTGATGCGGTTGCTGGCGGGTGACGGGCATAACGTCTGCGCGGTCGGCGATGAAGATCAGTCGATCTACTCGTGGCGTGGGGCCGATATTCGCAACATTCTGGAGTTTGAGGCCGATTTTCCCGAGGCGAAGATCGTGCGGCTGGAACAGAACTACCGCTCGACCGAAAACATTCTGGAGGCGGCGTCGGCGGTGGTGGCGAACAACGTCCGGCGCAAAGGCAAGAACCTGTGGACGTCGCGGCAGGGCGGGGGGAAGATCGGGTACTACGAGGCTCCGGATGGCGAGAATGAGGCGCTGTTTGCGGCCGACACGATCAACCGCTATGTGCGGCAGGCAGGCGAAAACGGCGAAACGGCGCGCGCGGCTGTGCTCTACCGGACCAACTCGCAATCGCGGTTGTTTGAAGAAGCGATGCGCCGCTACGGGCTGAAGTATCACGTCGTGGGCGGCTTCTCTTTCTACGAGCGGGCTGAGATCAAGGACCTGATCTCGTATTTAAAGGTGATCCAGAACCCGGATGACTCGGTTTCGCTGCTGCGGGTGATCAATACTCCGGTGCGCGGGATTGGCAAGACGACGATCGAGATGATGGAGCGGCTTGCGCTGGAGACTGGACTATCCATGTGGGGCGCTGTTGGTGAAGCTGCGACGCGGCAGTTATTTCCGGCGCGTGCGTTGGCGGCGTTGAAGAGCTTTCGGGCGCTGATTGAGGATGGGCGCGCGATGCTGGCGGGGACGTTTGTGGAGCGGGTGGAGGAAACGGCTGAGGTTACATCCGACGAGAGCACTGCGGGGCTTCGCCCCGCTGCACAGCCGAGGGTGGCCGTCCCTACGCAGGATCAAGACGAGGGGAGCGACACGGATTTCGATCCTGGCAACTTTAGCTTTGATTTCGCTGCTAATACTGGGACGGGCGAGGACGCCCGTCGCTCCACCGAGGAGGAAGGCGATGAGGCGGTCGAGGGCTTCCGCGCTCCAGGAGCAGCAGCGAATACGGCCGAGATTCTTAAATTCCTCATTGACCGCACTGGATATATCAAACAGCTCGAGGAGGAGGACACGCCGGAAGCCTTCTCGCGCATCGAGAACTTGCGCGAATTGGTGAATGCGGCCATGGACTCGCGCGATCGCGGGGAGACGCTGGATCAGTTTCTCGACCACGCCGCTCTGGTTAGCGATGCCGATCAGTACGACGAGCACGCGCAGATTACGCTGATGACGCTGCACGCGGCCAAGGGACTGGAGTTTCCTCTGGTGGTGCTGGCGGGAATGGAAGAAGGGCTGTTCCCGCATTCGCGCACCATGCTCGAGCCGGATTCGATCGAAGAGGAACGAAGGCTGTGCTACGTCGGCATGACTCGCGCCATGGATACTTTGATTTTGTCGCGCGCGGTGTATCGGCGGCGCTACGGCACGGATATGCCGGAGGCGAGTGTGGCGTCACGATTTTTAGAAGAAGTTCCGCCGCGGTTGGTGGAAGAGTTGGGCGGATCGCGGCGGCGGGCTTCTTCCGATGGCGGCCTTTACGCGGGCTTTTCGCGGACAGGAGTCGCCCGCGTCCACACGAACATCGGGGCGGGGCTGCGCATTATTCCTACGAAGATGAAGACCAGAGCGCTGTCTGGGACCCCGGGCGGGTTAAGCCGAAGACGCCGACCCCGCTGCGGAATTACAACTCCATCGAAAACATTGCCGAATTTTTCGCGTCCCGCGGCAAGAAGTTCCATGTTTCGAAAATGCCGTCGGAGAAGCCTACGGGCAGGCGGGGATTCCGTCCCGGGCAAAAGGTCAAACACCCGAAATATGGGGAAGGGACGGTGTATCAGCGCGAAGGGGATGGGGAAGACGCCAAGATTACGGTACAATTTCCTCGCTTCGGTTTGAAGAAGCTGGTGGAGAGGTACGCGCAGCTGGAAAAGGCTTGAACGGAATTTGGTAATTTCGTAATCGGGTAATTTTGTAATTTCCAACCCTGCGTTGGGGGCAAATTACACAATTACCCGATTTCCAAATTACAAAATCGAGAAGAGAAAAACATTTCATGGCAAATACAAAGAAGCTGACCAAAGAAGAGCGCAAGAAAACCAAGCGAGCCTCCCGCAAGAAGATCAAAGCGGAAAAGCCGAAGAAGCCCCGCGATTACCCCCGCGGATCGAAAAAGCGCAAAGTGAAAAAGCTGGCACGCGGCCAGGCGAAACGGTAAGCCGCTAGCCCGAGCCGTGAGCATTTCCGGGCATGGGCCCTGCGCCCATGCCCGACTCCCGTTGTGAGGAGACAACCAATTCTTGGCGCAAACAACTGCTGAACCTCCCGCCGGCACCGTACGCACTTCTGACAGCCAACTTCTCTGTTGCAAATCCATCGACAAACTGATCTCGGAGTCGCAGAGCCCGGAGCACCGGCTCAGCAAGACGCTGGGGCCGTGGTCGCTGACAGCGCTCGGCATCGGCGCCATCATCGGGTCGGGAATCTTCGTGCTTACGGGAACGGCCGCGGCGGGAGAATATTTCCAGGCGCCTTCCCTCTTGCATGCGCAGGCGCTCGACGTAATCGTGAATTTCCTGCGCACCGGCAGCACCGCCGGAGCGCTGATGCATGGGCGCCCGCCCGCCGGGCCTTCGATTGCCATTTCGTTTTTCCTGGTGGCGATCGCCTGCAGTTTTGCTGGATTATGCTACGCCGAGTTGGCGTCGATGATCCCCATTGCCGGCAGCGCTTATACCTACTCTTATGCAACGCTGGGCGAAATTTTTGCCTGGATCATTGGCTGGGACCTGATTCTCGAATACGTGGTCAGTAACGTTGCCGTGGCGGTGGGCTTTGCCGGTTATACGAAGGCGCAGTTCGCGGCTTTCGGCGTCCACTTGCCCGACAAATGGGCCAGCCCCGTCTGGGCCTCGGGACAGTGGACGGGCGCGTACTTCAATCTTCCAGGCTTCCTGATCGTTTTCGTTCTTACGTTGCTGCTGGTGCGCGGGGTGAAAGAATCGGCCGAGACCAACAACATCATGGTCGCCGTCAAGATCGGCGCGATTCTTACCTTCCTGGTGGTTGGTGGAATGCTGGTAAAGCCCGCGAACTGGACGCCCTTCGCGCCTTCGGGCTTTGCCGGAATCGTGACCGGCGGCGCAATCGTTTTCTTTACTTACATCGGATTCGACTCGGTGTCGACCGCGGCGGAGGAATCGCGCAATCCGCAAAAAGATTTGCCCTTCGGCATCATCATGTCGCTGGTTGTCTGTACTTTGCTTTACGTCGGCGTCGCTTTGGTGCTGCTCGGCATGATGAAGTACACGACGTTTGTCTCCGGGGAAGCCGCCGAAGCGCCCGTCGCCTACGCCATGAAGTATCTGGGAGTGCACACATTCTTCCGGTCGGTGATCGTGATCGGAGCGCTGACGGGGATGATCTCGTCGTTGCTGGTGTTTCAGTACGGGCAGGCGCGCATCTGGTACGCCATGTCGCGCGACGGCCTGTTGCCGAAGCTGTTCTCGGCCGTGCACCCAAAATATAAAACGCCGCATTGGTCCACGTGGATCGCCTGCTTTGCCGTGGGCATTCCCGCCGGGCTTGTGGATATTGGCGATGCTGCCGACCTTGCCAACATTGGGACGCTGTTTGCCTTTGTGCTGGTTTCGCTGGGAGTCATCTTTCTGCGACGCAGACAGCCCGATCGCAAGCGCGCGTTCCGAGTGCCGTTTGTGCCTTGGTTCCCGCTGCTCTCGGTGGTTTTTTGCGGCGGACTGATGTTTGGGCTGACGCTCATTACCTGGCTGCGCTTTGTGATCTGGCTGGCGCTGGGATTGGTCATCTACATCTTCTACAGCCGGCATCACAGCGAGTTCTGCAAAAGCAAGTCAGAAGTCAGAAGTTAGAAGTGAGAATCATTCACGAACGGGCTTGATGTAACTTCTTCAATTTGACTTCTAACTTTTGACTTTAAGGTTATGGATTCGGGCTCGCCCAACGCATTCGTCCGCGCGCTTCCGAAGGCTGAACTTCATCTGCATCTCGAAGGCTCGATCGAACCGTCAACATTGCTCGAACTGCGGCAGCGTCACGGGATGGAGGGAGCGTCGCTCGCCGACGTCGAGCAACTCTACGACTTTAAGGACTTCGCGGGCTTCCTCGTGGCTTTCAAGGATGTTACCGGTCACTTGCGCACTCCGGAAGACTACGAGTTGATTACCTACCGGCTGATGGAGCGGCTGAAGGCGCAGAACGTTCTTCATGCGGAGGTGATTGTTTCGGTCGGCGTCTGCCTCTGGCGGAGGCAGGATTTCGCGGCGATTTTGGAGGGGATGGAACGCGGCCGTCAGCGCGGAGAGAAAGATTTCGGCCTATCGCTCGTGTGGATCTTCGATGCCATCCGGCAGTTTGGCGCCGAAAAAGCGCACCGCGTGGTCGACCTTGCCATCCAGTTTCGCGATCGCAATGTGGTCGCTTTCGGCATTGGCGGCGACGAGCTTGCTGGTCCTGCGGAGTGGTTCACGGCGGTTTATGCGCGCGCCGCCGAGCATGGTCTTCATCTCACCGCCCACGCGGGTGAAAGCGCCGGGCCGGAATCTGTGTGGGGCGCGCTGAATCTCAAAGCGGAACGCATTGGCCACGGCCTTACCGCCGGACAGGATCCGGAATTGATTGAAGAGCTGGCCGAGAGCCAGGTTCCGATTGAAATCTGCGTGACCAGCAATCTGCGGACGGGCTGCTGCGCGGAACTGGCGCAACATCCGGTGCGGCGGTACTTCGATCAGGGTCTGATGCTGACGCTCAACAGCGACGATCCTGCCATGTTTCGCACGTCGCTGGCGGCGGAGTATGGTTTGGTTCAGGAGACGTTCGGCTTCACCGACGAACACTTGCGAGAATTGGCGCGTAATTCGTTTGAGGCGTCGTTTCTGCCGCCAGAAAAGAAAATAGAGTTTCTGAATCTGTTTGACTCTTCGGCTACGCGCACCTAAGACACCCTGTTCACTATTCGCTCGCATGAGTCACACGGTGGAGCGACGGGCGTCCTCGCCCGTCCAGCAGTTCGGGCAGCCGGGCGGGGACGCCCGGCGCTCCACCAAGCCCGCGCTCGCCTATAATGGCTCCCTATGAAACTCGAAGAGAAGATTGCGGAACTGAAAAAACGCGACCAGATGGCCCAGGAAGGCGGCGGGGCGCAGCGGCGCGAGCGCCAGCACAAAGAGGGCAAGATGTCGGCCCGAGAGCGCGTCGAGTTTCTGCTCGACGAGGGCACCTTCGAGGAAACCGACAAGCTGGTCACGCATCGCTGCCATAACTTCGGCATGGAAAAGCAGAAGTTCTATGGCGACGGCTTTATCACCGGCTACGGCCGCGTGGAAGGGCGGCTGGTCTTCGTTTTTGCGCAGGATTTCACGGTGTTTGGCGGGTCGCTCTCCGAGACCAACGCCGCGAAGATCGTGAAGGTCATGGATCTGGCGGCCAAGATGGGCGCTCCGGTCATTGGACTCAACGATTCGGGGGGCGCACGCATTCAGGAAGGCGTGATGTCGCTGGCGGGCTACGCTGACATTTTTTTGCGCAACACGCTTTATAGCGGAGTCGTGCCGCAGATCTCGGCCATCATGGGGCCGTGCGCGGGCGGCGCCGTGTATTCGCCGGCCATCACCGATTTCATCCTGATGGTCGACCAGACTTCTTACATGTTTATTACTGGGCCGGACGTGATCAAAACCGTGACCCACGAAGAGGTCACCAAAGACCAGCTTGGCGGAGCGCGCACGCACAATGAAACTTCAGGCGTGGCGCACTTCATGTGCCGCGACGATGCCGAATGCCTCTCAATGGTCCGCGAGCTGTTGAGTTTTGTTCCGTCGAACAACCTGGAAGACCCGCCGCGCAAGCCCTGCACCGACCCGATCGACCGTCTGGACGAGAAGCTGGACACGGTGGTCCCCGATCAATCGAATGTGCCGTATGACATGAAAGACGTGATTCACACGGTGGTGGATGACGGCTACTTTTTTGAAGTTCACGAGCACTATGCCAAGAACATCGTGGTGGGCTTTGCGCGCTTTAACGGCAAGCCCGTCGGGATCGTGGCCAACCAGCCCGCGATGCTCGCCGGCACGCTCGATATCAATGCCTCGGTGAAGGGCGCGCGCTTCGTGCGCTTCTGCGATTGCTTCAACATTCCGCTGGTGACGTTTGAAGATGTGCCTGGCTTCCTGCCCGGTACCAACCAGGAGTATGGCGGCATCATCAAGCACGGAGCCAAGCTGCTGTATGCGTTTGCGGAAGCGACCGTGCCGAAAGTGACGGTGATTACGCGCAAGGCTTACGGCGGAGCGTATTGCGTGATGTCGTCCAAGCACATCCGCGCGGACGTGAACTACGCCTGGCCGAGCGCCGAAATCGCGGTGATGGGGCCGGAAGGCGCGGTGGATATCGTCTACAAGCGCGAACTGGACGGGGCGGAAAATCGCGAAGCGGTTCGGCAGCAGAAGATTGAAGAATTCCGCGACCGCCTGGCGAATCCCTACGTCGCCGCGGACCGCGGATTTGTGGATGCCGTTATTCAGCCGCGCGAGACTCGCAAGAAAGTGATTCAGGCGCTGGAGATGCTGGAGACCAAGCGCGACAAGAATCCGCCTAAGAAGCACGGGAACATACCGCTGTAGGAATCCCCCTGATCGCGGCCGGGTGGTCCGGGTCCAGAAAAATCGGGGAACGTCCCGTCTGTCCCCGGGTTTCCCCCAGGCTTGCGGCCCGCAAAGTGACCAACGATCGAGATTCCCGATGGTTTGTCGGCAAACCGGAAACGATCCAGTGCTGATAACCAGCACCACGATCATTCACTCTCACTCTTGCTCGTCTCCGACGGCGTCGGGAAGCGTTCTTGAATCCACGCTTGCCAGAGCGGTGTCTCGCGGCCGACCGTCCCGGCCGCCTGATCGCCGTAGAGGTAGAAGCTTAGCGTGACCATGCTCTGGCCGCCGAAGTTGACAGCGCCAAGGGCGGCGGTGCCCGGCCCCGGCTTGTCGAGCCGCAGCAGGGCGTTGTACGGACTCTGGGTGACGTGCTCGACCACGCCGCCGAGTGCCGGGACGCCTGCTGGGGCGGTCCAACGCTGTCCGGCGCTCACGCCTTTCAGGCCCAATGCCTCAGTCAGCGTTTCCCAGGCCTCCGCTTCGGTTCCTGCAGCGGGGGCCATCCACTGCATCATCGCGGAGCGTTGGCCGCGGAAGTGCGTGAGATAGATCCGCAGGATGCGGAAGAAGCCAGGCCAGCCGGATTCGGTGCCTTCCAGCTGGTTGTCCCAGTCGTCTGTGCTGGCGAAGAGGCTATGCACGACGCGGACGACGCAGATGCCTCCCCCGCGTGCTTCGACGCTCCACTCGTCCGCGATGACCGGCGAGCCGGGGGCCCAGCCAGGAGCCTCGGCGGCAAACCTCCGCGGCGGATCCCAGGCGGTCACGACGGAACTGGACTCCATGCCCGGGCCGAAGTTCAACTTCACGGCAACGGGCTTCCCGTCGCGCTCCTCGAACTCAGTCGGCACGAACCAGGACGAAATGCCCGGCCCGGTGGCGATGGCCTGCCAGACTTCCTCGGGCGTGCCGGGAACCTCGACTTCGACTTGGACGGAACGGCGTCCGGAGGCTTCTTTCTTCACGCTCATGATGGCTCCTTGGGATGGGATTTCTGCGGCAGAGGGTGCGCCACGACCACCAGGCGATGCGCGCGGCCGCCGGGGGCGGATTCATCGTGGTACTTCGAAACCAGTTTCGTGATGGCGTCGGTGAGTTCGTTGCTGAAAGCCGCCCGGTCCGTCGCCGACCGGAAGCGAACCTCGGTATCCACCGCCAGGGTCGCCAGGCGTTTGCCCGTCTCTTTGGCACGACGAACAAGATCGCCCACTTCGCGGACCACCCTTGCGCCCAGGGCGATGAGATAGCTCGCGGACAGCCTATCGATTTCCCGATTCGGATCCGCGGCGATCGGCCCCAGGGCGCTCGGCGAAACAACGTAGGAAGCGGCTGTCGCCACGAGCAGCCGTTCCGTCAGCCCGCCCCACTTGCGTTCCCGGGCCAGCCGCACCAGCCCGTGCGCCTCCAGCGCATGCAGGTGGTAGTTGACTTTCTGCCGAGCCAGGCCAACCCGCGTGGCCAACGTCGCCGCCGAGGCGGGCACGACTAGCTCGGAGAGGAGTCGACTCCGCATGGGCTCCAAAGCCGACGTCGCCGCTGCCGGATCATCGATGACTTGGAGGTCGAGCACGAGGAGACGGTACCATTGACAACTTTTCTTGTCAAGGATCGTTTAATACTTTTTTCTCCCGATTTGCAGAGTCGATGTTCGTGCCGCAGAATTGCTCAGGATGACAGGGTTTATTTATGTCCTGGAGTTTGGGGAGATGACCGCGGCTCGGGAAGAGTTTGCAGGCTTTGGCGCTTGCGGCGGGGTGATGCTGATTTCGCGGCGAGCTGCAGAGCTTGCCGAGCTTCGCTCGGCTGGACAGCCGGGGCGGCTGTCCCTACGCGATTATGGGCAAAAATAAGAGTCCCGAGGTGATGTTGAACTCATTCCTCTCGGCCAGTAGCTCGCGTTTAGACCCTTGCTGACCTTATTCCTACAACTCCCTTGCGGGTGCATTGTAAGCCGATCTTGCTCGGGCTCCGGGCTCACCGCCAACCGGATAAATCAGTCCAACGCCTCGGGACTCTATCTTGCCTTTAACAGTGGCTCCTGTTCTCCTCAACCAGCGCTTAGCTATAGACCCTTGCTCGCCCTCCCAAACTCACCTCGCGGTGGTCTGAGTGACTACGCTTGAGCCCCGGACGCCGCACCAACCGGGAAAACTTCAGAACGTGTCAAAGAACGATTATGGTTCTAACACTTTCAATTTTTACGTCAACACAATTCATGCACCTCTAACTTCTTATTCCTCAATCGAGTGCAGCCCGTGCACAGGCGGGTGACGCGGAAGTTGTGCAACTGGCGGCGCCCGTCTGCGAAATCGCCAGCATTCATGCGGTATTTCGCGGTTTCGGGCAGGGGAAACTCCGCTTTGATTGGGCGGGCAAGGAGATTCCGCTTGTGCAAATCGGCGTTTCAGGCGCATGGATGCTAATCGGTGCTCGCAGCCCGCAGCGGCTAAAGAGACGGCGGAAAAAGTCGCGTTCCATGCGGCGAGCGGCCCTCATGCAGCGCCGATTCTGAAAACTTCGCCGCATCGCTGAAGCGATCCCTGGAACAAGTTCGAGTTGCCCCTCCGCGGCTGGACTGTTCTGAGTTGCGGTCGCTTCGCTGGAGCGATGGCCTGGGACCGCGAGTTACACTAGGCTCCGATGGGCCCTCCGGTTTCACGGCTGCGCCAGTGGTTCGCCTTGGGCGCGATTCTTATGATTGCCACGGTTGCAGGGATGTATTTCTACGCGCGATGGCGTGTGCGCACCGTGGTGCACGACATTCCGGCGAAAATCGGTTTGGACATTCAGCAAACTGCCGAGGGGTTTTCGATCTCCAAGTCCGTGGAAGGCCGCACTCTGTTTACGGTTAGCGCCTCCAAGGCGGTGCAGTTCAAAGGGGGCGGACGGGCGGAGTTGCACGACGTGAAAATCGTTGTCTACGGCAAGAACGCTGGACGCTTTGACCGCATCACTGGAGACGACTTCGAATACGATCCGGCATCGGGCAATGTGAGCGCGAAGGGGCCGGTCCTGATTGACCTGGAGGCGAATCCGGAGGGGATGCGGCATTCCGACCAGACGCCTCCGGAGCAGACGAGCGACCCGATTCATCTGGAAACCAACGGGTTGGTGTTCAACAAGAATACGGGGAACGCTTCGGCCCGTGGGAAGGTGGTGTTTCAAACGCCGCAGGCTTCGGGTTCGGCGACGGGCATTGAGTATGTCGCGAAGACCAGCACCATGAACCTGCTCTCGGCGGTGGAGGTGGCGGTCAGCCAGCCTCAGGCGGCGCGTCTGAATGCAGATCATGGACTGATTTCGAAACAGCCTCGGCAGATTGCGCTCAGCGGGGTGCGGCTGACGCGCGCGGGGCAGCGGCTACAGTCCGACCAGGCGACGTTTTTCTTGCGCGATGACAACACGGTGGAGCGGGTTCTGGCCGAGGGCAATGTGCGGAGCGAGTTTCAGGGGCGGGCATTCGCCAAGTCCAGCTCGAAAACGTCCGGTTCGGAAACGTCCTTCTCCCGCACGCCCAATTCGGAGGCACAGGCGCGGTCAGATCGAGCCGAGTTGTCCATGGCCGGCGCGCGGAATCAGCTGACCACGGCGGTGCTCAGCGGGAACGTGCAACTGGCCACGGGAGACGCGGCAAGCCGCGTCTCTACTGGAGCGCAGAACCAGGGAGCGGGAGGTTTGGGAACGCAGACCGCCGAGGCTTCCGCCGGACGGGTGACACTTCGCTTTGGCGGTCAGCAGGTGCTGGAGACTGTTCATGCGGAAGACGGCGTGCGGCTTATGCAGAAGAAGGCGGAGTCGACGGCGGGGGTGCCCGTCGCTCCACTATCGGGCGCTCCACTCCCTACAGCTCCTACATCTAACGATGCGCAGGACCTTGAGATGACCGCGCCGGTGATGGACTTCATTGTGAAAGACGGGCGCCGGCTGGAACGCGCCGAGACCAGCGGACCGCCGCAGATTGTGATCACGCAGCCGGGCGCGAATCAGAAGACGGTGGTCACGGCGGCCAAGTTCACGGCGAGATTCACGGAGAAGAATCGGCTGGCCACGCTGCATGGCGAGCCAGAGGCCAAGATTGTCAACAGCAGGATGGTCAGCGGTAAGGGCGACGAGAATAAGATCGGCGAGAATAAGATCGGCGGCGTGCCGGGACAAGATCGAGTATCGACCAGCCAGATGCTGGACGTCATCTTCCGGCCCGAGGGCGGGGTTCGGTCGATTACGCAGACGGGCCGTGTCGCTTACGTCGATGGACCGCAGAAGGCTTGGGCCGAGCGGGGAGAGTATTCGACCGCCGATCAAATGCTGGTGCTCAGTGGATCGCCTCGGGTGGTGGACAATGGCATGACGACAACGGCGCAGACGATTCGGATGAGCCGCGCGACGGGCGACGCCATTGCCGAGGGCAACGTCAAGAGCACGTACTCCGATCTGAAGGCGCAACCGGAGGGCGGCATGTTCGCCTCCTCCGACCCGATCCATGTGGCGAGCCGCCGCATGACGGCGCATCGTTCACCGGCGATTGCGGTGTACACGGGCGACGCCCGCTTGTGGCAAAACGCGAATGTGGTCGAGGCTCCTCGGCTGCAGTTTGATCGCGATCACCGGTCATTATTGGCGCAAGGGCTCGCGCAAGGGCTTGCGCAGGGGAACTTGGCTCAGCCAGTTTCGACCGTGCTGGTGCAGGTGGACAAAAGCGGGAAGGCAACTCCGGTGCGCATCACCTCTGGGCATCTGAACTATGTGGATGCCGAGCGGAAGATGGTTCTGGATGGCGGGGTGACGGCGAAAGGGTCCGACGCTACTCTGACCGGACAACAGATGACGGTGTTTCTGCTGCGGCAGAGCCAAACGCCCCAATCGCCGGTAACTGCTGGACCGGGAACGGCCGGGCAGGTGGAGCGGATTGTGGCTGAGGGCAAGGTGGTGATTACTCAGCCTACGCGTCATGCCACCGGCGACCGGTTGGTGTACACAGCGGCCGAGGACAAGTTCGTGCTAACGGGCGGGTCGTCGAGTGGACCTCCTAGCATTTTTGATGCCGAACGGGGCAAGATTACGGGCGATTCGTTGACTTTCTTCAGACACGATGATAGGGTGCTCGTAGAAGGACGAGAGACCTCCCCTACCATCACTAAGACACAAGTGGCACGATAAATGCACACGCTAGCCACCGACGAAATTGGGAAATCCTATCGTGGCCGACGCGTTGTAAACGGTGTCAGCCTGCAGGTTCTGCAGGGCGAGGTCGTGGGCCTGCTGGGACCGAATGGCGCCGGAAAAACCACCACATTCTATGCCATCGTAGGTCTGGTTCCTCCCGATACCGGCAGGGTGCTGTACGACGACGAAGATATCACCAGCGTTCCCATGTACTTACGGGCGCGCCAGTACGGCATCAGCTATCTCCCACAGGAAGCATCGGTTTTTCGCAAGCTGACGGTCGAGGAAAACATCCTGGCCGTGCTGGAAGTGCAGCCGATTTCCTGGCATGAACGCCGGGAAAAGGCGGAGAAGCTGATTGACCAGCTCGGGCTGGAGCATATACGGCAGAATCGTGGGTATGCGTTGTCGGGCGGGGAGCGGCGGCGGGTGGAAATTGCGCGGTCGCTTTGCATCAACCCCACGTTCATTTTGCTGGATGAACCGTTCTCGGGTATTGACCCGATTGCGGTTTTGGATTTACAGAAAATAATTTCTGATTTGCGAGCCAGCGGGATCGGGATTCTGATCACGGACCACAACGTCCGCGAGACTTTGTCGGTGACGGATCGGGCATACATCATCAACGAAGGGCGAATTTTCCGCTCCGGTACGCCGGAGGAGTTGGGAAGCGACCCGGAGGTGCGGCGCGTTTATTTGGGGGAAAGCTTCTCCTTGGTGTGAGTTCTCAGTTCCCAGTTCTCAGTTCTCAGAAAAAGCGGGTTGACTGAGAACTGGGAACTGGGAACTGCTTCTGGTTACCAAGGCGTGGGCGCATTGACCTTTCGTGTGCACGTGATCGACCTCGGTGCATGAGAAGCTAAGTTTTCCACACCCGGAAGTGCAGAAGCGTAAGGCGCGCCGGGTGGGTGAAGAACGATAGGAATTAGACTGCCAGTTCTTGGTTGCCAGTAACCCTGACTTTAACGGGGCACTGACAACTGGCAACTGGCAACTGGCAACTGCTTTTATGCTTCTTCAGCACAAACTGAACGTCAAGCTATCGCAGCGGCAGATTCTGACGCCGGGCCTCGTGCAGATGGTGTCGGTGCTCGCGCTGAACAAGCTCGAGCTCAAGGACATGATCAATGCCGAGATGGTGGAGAATCCGGTACTGGAAGAACTGGAAGATGCCATCCCGATGCTCGACGATGTCGGACGCCAGGAGGAAGAACGCGACCGGCTCGCGGCCAAGGCCACCACCCCGGAAGAGGGTCCCGCGACCATTGCGGACGAGAAGAAGGATCCTTTCGAAGAGATCGATTTTGGTTCGTTCTTCCAGGAATATCTGGATCCGGGCTATCGCAGCTCGGGAGAAATGGAAGAGATTGAGAAGCCTTCGTTCGAGAACTTCCTGTCGAAGCCTGGGAACCTGAGCGACCACCTGCTCTGGCAGCTGGGCGCGATTTCGGTGCGGCCGGCGGTGTATCAGGCGGCAGAACTGATTATTGGGAATCTGAACGAAGAAGGCTACCTGATTGCGAGCGACGAGGAACTGCTGGGCATCGCTCCGGTAGCGGCTCCTGAGGCCGATGTGGAAGTGGCGGCCAAGATTGTTGGGGAAGCGGAGGCGCTGGGGATTGCCGTCGGCCAACAGTTGCCAGTGGCCAGTGGCCAGTGGCCAGAAGCTTCTATTCCTGCGCAGGAGGATCTCGCCGCGGAAGGCGAGGAGTTGGCAGGGCTCAGCGAGGCTCCATTGCCGGTTGTTAGCGCTGAGCCCGAGCCAGGATTGCCAGAGTCAGGGTCACCGGCAAATGGCAACTGGCAACCGGCAACTGCGGGCACAGGAGCAGCCACAGCTCCGGCACGCTATGCGCCGGTGAACTTTACCGTTGCGGATCTGCACGAAGCGCTGGAAGTTGTGCGCCAGTTCGATCCGCCGGGCATCGCCTGCCGCGGCCTGCGCGAATGCCTGCTGTATCAGTTGCGCTACCATCTGGAGCAGTTGCCGCTGCACCGAAACGGCAACGGCCTGACCGAGCAAGTGGTGAGAGACGCGATTGCCATCGTCGACCAGCACTTGAAAGCGGTGACGCTCAAGCAGTTCAAGGAAATTGGGCGCGCGATCGGGCGTCCGGTGGAAGCGGTGCAGGCGGCGCTGGAATATGTCCGCACGCTCGATCCGCGGCCGGGCTTGCGCTACAACAAAGTTCCGGCCCGGTGGATTGAGCCGGATGTCGCGTTCGTGAAACACGGCGACGAGTGGCTGGTGATCATGAACGACGAAGACATGCCGCAATTGCGTTTGAATCCCGCGTACAAGCGCCTGTTGACCCGCGACGGTAATGACCGCGACACGCGCAACTACGTCAAAGACCGCTACAAGTCGGCCATCCAGCTGATCAAGAACATCGAACAACGCAAGCAGACGATCGCCAAGGTTTGCTACTCGATTGTGGCGCGCCAGCAGGATTTTCTGGAACGTGGAATCGATCAGTTAAAGCCGATGATGATCAAAGAAGTGGCGGAGGAGATCGGCGTGCATCCTTCGACCGTCAGCCGCGCGGTCGCCAATAAGTATGTGCACACGCAGCAAGGCGTTTTCGAACTGCGGTACTTCTTCTCCGAGAGCGTGCAAGGGCCCGAGGGCGGAGGCACTTCCCTTCTGATTTTGAAACGGCGCGTCAAGAAACTGATCGAAGAAGAAGATCCCAGCCGGCCGTTGACCGACGAACAGATCACCCGCATTCTGCAATCGCAAGGCATCCAGGTTACTCGCCGAACCGTCGCGAAATATCGCGAAGATATGAAGATTCCGAGCACGCATCAGAGAAGAGTGAAGAAATAATTGCAGAGGTCAGAGGTCAGATTGCAGAGGTGGAACCAAAAGCTCCGCGTTGGAGGCTTTTCACCTCTGCAATCTGACCTTTGACCTAGCCTTTTTAGACTGAGCAATCGTGGAGGTTGCCTGATGAACGTGGAATATACCGCGCGAAAATACCAGATCACTCCCACCATTCGCAAGGAAGTTGAAACCGGCCTCAACAAGATCCGCAAAATTCTAGGCGACCGCTTTGAGACCAAGGTGATTCTGGCCGTCGAAAAACGCCAGCATAAAGCCGAGATCACGATCGATCCGCCGAACGGCCCGATTGTGGGGATAGCTCAGACCACCGATATGATGTCGGCCATCAATGAAGCGCTCGACCACCTGGAAAAACAGGCACTCAAACATAAGACAAAATGGCTGAGCAAGAAGCGCAAGGCGGGGAAGAAGTTTGATGGCCAGTCGTTACAGGACAACCTGGAGGCGGCGCTCGGGCTGGCGGAGAATGCCACCGTTTCCGTTCTGGTGCATAAATTTCCCTCGGTGGCGCGAACCACGGAAGTGCATCTGGTGCATGCCACGGACTCGGTCGCGCTTCATCCGATGACGTTGGAAGAAGCGATTAAAGAGACACACTTCCGCGACAAAGATGTCTTCGTGTTCCGCGATCCCGAGGGCAAGTTGATGATTCTGCACCGGACGCGGGAGGGGAAGATGGAACTGATTGAAGCACCGTAAGAGCAGCCGTCAGCTATCAGCCGTCAGCCATCAGTAAAAGCTCAAGGTGTGAAGACGCAGATGATTGGCCCGGTGGGTTTACTGATGGCTGACAGCTGATAGCTGACAGCTCTTCTCACACGCCGCTGGTCGCTTCTTGCGCCCACTGCATGGCATCCCACCAGGTGGAGGCGACTTCCTCATCGGTCAATTGCAATTGTTTGGCGAGTTCGCTGGATTGCGCCCACTCCCCCGATTCCTGAGCCAGCATGAGCCGGTACAAGGGGCGGAGGCTGCTCTGCTGGCCGAGCAAGGCGGCTTTGGTTTCGCGCTCCACGGGCAGTTGTTGCAGGAGCACGTCCATGGCAACCTCGAGGATGGCGTCCATGATGGAGAGCAGGCCCATCAGGAACAAATCCGTGCTGAGTTTCAAACGGGCGGAGAGCAGTTCGCAGAAACGGCCGCGGGCTAAACCCATCAGCACCAGTTCGCTGCACTTCTGCTCGGCGGCGCTGACGGTGACCACCAGGCGGATCCAACGGCGCATTTCCCGTTCTCCGAGGACGGCCATGGCATGGCGGACCGACTTGATTTCGAGGGAAAATCCGAAGAGCGGGGAATTCAGGTAGCGGAGCAAGCGGTAACAAATCGAGGCTTCCTGCTTGAGCATCGTCTCCAGTTGACGCATGTCGAGTTCCGGGCGGCAGACCATTTCGAGCAGCCGTATATAGTGCAGGCGGTTGGAGGGAACTTCGCGGCCGACGACGAGTTCGGGGCGGCAGAAGAAGTATCCCTGGAAATAGACGAACCCCATGTTGCGGGCCTGAAAGAACTCGTGGGGAGTTTCGAGTTTCTCGGCCAGCATCTTGCATTTGGGGGATGCGTAGCGGCGCATCATGCCGGCCCGTTCTTCGAGCTTGGTGGCGCGGACGTCGACTTTGATGATGTCGGCAAACTCGCAGAGCGGGAGGCGCGGATCGTTGGGTGCAAAATCGTCGAGAGCGATCATATAGCCGGCCGTTTTCAGGCGCTTGCAGGCGGCGATCACTCGGTCATCGGGCTCCACCGTCTCCAGAATCTCGGCCACGGTCTGGTCTGGGGGCAGCAGGGTGAGCAAATCCTTAAAGAGGACCTCGCGGGTGCAATTCATGAAAGCGCGGCGATGATCGCAAATGGTGTCGATACCGAAGAGCAGCGAACTATCGAGGGTGGAGCGGCAGGCAAGTTCCGGGTCGGCGTTGAAGTAGTCTTCGACACCGTTCCGGAAAAGAAGTTCGTACCCGAATACTTTCTGCGAGCGGTCAAAAATTGGCTGGCGGGCGACGAAACGCTGCCCCGGCAAGGCGAGGAAGTTCGGGTCAGCGGCTTTCTCTCGGGCAGGCGCTGGTTTCACGTTTTTTATATCGGCGCCGCCGCAGCGGAACTTCAGGCGCAGTTGTGGAGCGGTTATCTTCAGGGAATAGCTTTGGTTTCACAAAGGCCCTCAAGCGCGGACGGCAACGTCCCTCCGGGGCTAAAGCAGGTATTTTCCCAGTCTCTGATCGGCGCGTGTAAAGCCTCGCCCTTTCAAAACCAAAGACAAAGCTGCGTTTTTCGGGCAGCCTACTAGAGCATTTGGTAACCGGGCCATGTGGAAAACTAAAGGCACTCCCCCCTTGCGCGTTCGACGGTTTCGTGAGTAACATCAAGATGTTCCCAATGGCCATGCTTCCAGGCTGGCCGTTCGCGCCCAGCAAAACTCCAGGCGCCCAGAATAAAGACAGTTTGAAACATCGTTCTCGATTTGCGTTCTCGAATAGTATCCAGCCGAGGTGGGGTTGGTCTGCCGTTAGACGGCGTGCAGTACTTAGCGCGTTGCGCTACGCCGAAACTTACGTGCCGACCGCGGGGAAAGACGAAACAACCGGGCCTGTGATCCAGGCCGGGAAGTAACTTCAAAGCTTCACAAGAGAAAAATATGAATGCAGGACCCGGACACTCCTCCTCGGGAGGAGGAAAACATAAACGGCGCCGTGGACGGCGTCCGCCGAGACGAGGCGCGGGTGGCCCGATGGGCCGCAACCGCCAAGAGCAGCAGGGCATATTTACCGCTCCCATGGACCACAGCTACCGCGCCAATATGGGCATGGATAATGCCGGTGGCAATGGCAACGGCAGCAACCGGGGGCCGCGACGGCCGGGTTTTTCCGCGTCGTACCCGGTAGCCGATCCGGAGCCTCTGCCGGCTCCACGGGAAGACGCCGCTTCTCGCGTTTTTGCGTTTGTCGAAGACCTGTTCTTCCTAAGCAAGATTCAGGCTACCGGACAAAAGATGAATGTGAAGGTGGAGTTCGTGAAGAACGAGAAGGAACTCACCGACCGCATGAAGAGCAACGGCGAAGAAAAGCCTTCGCTGATCATCTTCGACTTGAACAATGCCAATGCCAAGCCATTGACGCTCATCCCAAAACTGAAAAGCAAGCTGAAGAAAGGGACGTCGATCATCGGATTTCTCTCGCACGTGCAGGGCGACTTGAAACAAAAAGCGCACGACGTGGGCTGTGACATGGTGCTGCCGCGGTCGGCGTTTTCGCAGAATCTGCCGCAACTGCTGCGCCGGCATGGGGCCATCGAGCCCGATACCGGGGCGAGCGACTAGGGAGAGGTCAGAGGTTAGAGGTCAGATTGCAGAGCTGTCGATAGTCGTTAGTCGTTGGTCGTTCGGAAAATCCGCAACCATCCGCGACCCGCAAACGACTAGCGACTAACGACCATCGACTCCATTCCCCTGATACAATTTCGCCGTGCTCCTTCATAAGATTCTGATTCTGACTGCGGCCACCGCTTTGGTTTCCGCCGCTCCCGCCCAGCAACCCCCGGTCAACACGCAGCAGCCTCCGGTAAAAGTGAGTGTCCTCAACGTGTGCGCGCCTTCGGCGGACGAGCAGAAGGAATTGTCGACGGCACTGGCCAAAATTCCGGGCAAGCCGGTGTTCAGCGCGGACTACGAAGTTTCTCGCGGGCATTCGACACTGGACGCGAGCACTCCCATCCCCGGCATGCCGCCCCTGCCGGCTGGGGCAGTGTCGGCGGCCGATTATGTTCGGGTTCGACGCGAGTTTCCCGGCACCACCCTGTTCAGCAACGTCCAATATTCGTTCAGCGTGGATGCGACGAATATGGTGGAGACGCTGGTGCTGCGGGTGCGCGATCCCAAAGATCTGATGGAGGTTTCGATCGAGGACAGCGCTTCGAGCGTTGCTTCCGCGGCCGCGATGTTGTCGGCCAGCACGCCGGTTTCGCGCGTCAGGCTGGAGCGTTTTGGGAAGTCGTCGGTGGCGCTGGCGCGGTGCTCGGGAGTGGAAGGAAATCCGGCGACGGTTCAGAGCGCGTACGAACCGATCTTCCGCGCCGCCTCATCGATTATGGAACGCTATCGGGACGTCCTGGGCGCGCGCAAGATGGTGCCCCAGGAACTGGCTCACTTGCGCGCGGGAAGCCCCGCCAAGGCGGCTGGCGGCAGCAAGAAGAATAACAAGTAGTTTGCCCCTGGGTTGTGCGGCTTGAAACGAAATCTGTTTTTCAGAATCTATCTTCTAGCAGTTGTTTTAACCGCTTTCTAACTATTATGGATATACGCAACGTTGTCATCATCGGCTCGGGATGCGCCGGTCACACCGCCGCCCTCTACAGCGCCCGCGCCAACCTCAAGCCGCTCGTAATCGAAGGCCATGAACCGGGCGGACAACTCTCGATGACCACGCTGGTGGAAAATTTCCCCGGCTTTCCCCAAGGCATCCAGGGGCCGGAACTGATCGAGAACATGCGCCAGCAGGCGGAACGCTTCGGCGCCGAATATCGCATGGGCCACGTGGTCAAAGCCGATTTGAGCAAGCGCCCATTCGAGTTGAGTTTCGGCAAAGAGACCATTCCGACCCGGACGCTCATCATCGCCAGCGGTGCATCGGCGCGCTGGCTGGGCCTGCCGAACGAGCACGCGCTGATCGGCCACGGTGTTTCCTCCTGCGCCACCTGCGATGGCTTCTTTTTTTCGGGCAAGGAAATCGCAGTGATCGGCGGCGGCGACTCGGCCATGGAAGAGGCAACCTTTCTGACGCGCTTTGCCAGCAAGGTGACGCTCATCCATCGCCGGGAACAGTTTCGCGCCTCGAAAATCATGCTCGACCGCGCGCGGGCAAACTCGAAGATCGCGTTTCTCACCGATACCGTGGTGGATGACGTTCTCGAGGTCAGCAAGAAGGAAGTCACCGCCCTTCGTCTCCGCAATCTGAAGAGCGGCGAAAGTTGGGAATTTCCTACCAGCGCAATGTTTCTTGGCATCGGACACATCCCGAACGCGAAAATATTCGAGGGCCAGCTCGAAACCGATGCCGATGGTTACCTGGTCACGCAGAAGAACGTCTTCACGCGAGTGCCGGGCGTGTTCGCGTGCGGCGACGTGCAGGACCGCCGCTACCGCCAGGCCATCACGGCCGCGGGCTCCGGGTGCATGGCGGCGCTGGAAGTGGAGAAATTCCTGGAAGACCAAGGGCACTGAGATCAATCCGTACATTCTGAAGTTTCCGAATCGCGACCTGCCGGAAACGAATCCATATCCCTCAAACGCAGGACCCGCGAGTCCGCGGTTCTGCGCCAACCTGAAATCCTGAGGTGAAAACCATGAAATACCGCCTGTTAGGAAACAGCGGCCTTCGAGTTTCCGAAATGTCGCTCGGCACCATGACCTTCGGAGAAGACTGGGGATGGGGCTCGGCCAAGGACGAATCGCGCAAAGTTTACGACGCCTATCGCGAGGCCGGAGGAAATTTCATCGACACCGCCAACATGTACACCAACGGAAGCAGCGAAAATCTTGTCGGTGAGTTCATTCACGATCACCGGCAATCGGTGGTGCTGGCTACGAAATACACCAACGCCAACGCCGGCAGCGATCCGAATGCGGCGGGCAATCACCGCAAGAGCATGGTGCAGGCGATCGAGGCTTCCCTGCGGCGATTGAAGACAGATTACATCGACCTCTATTGGCTGCATAACTGGGATCAAATGACGCCCGCCGAGGAAGTCATGCGCGCATTCGACGATTTGGTCAGCCAAGGCAAGGTGCTCTACATCGGTGTCTCGGACGCGCCCGCATGGTGGATCGCGCATGCCAACACGCTCGCCGAACTACGCGGCTGGACACAATTCATCGGGCTGCAGATTGAATATTCGCTGATGGAGCGAACGGTCGAGCGCGAACTCATCCCCATGGCCAAGGCCCTCCAACTCGGATTGGTTGCGTGGTCGCCCCTGGCCGGAGGAGTGTTGAGCGGCAAATACCATTCCAACAGTAAGACGGAGGGCCGGTATTCAAGCGATATGATGAAGGCATTTCTCCACGCCGGAGAGCGCCCGGATCGAATTGTCGCAGCGCTCCAGAAGGTTAGCCAGCAGGTGGGCCGTTCGCCCGCTCAAGTTGCGCTGGCGTGGCTGCGGTACCGGGATATTCCGGTCATTCCAATCGTCGGCGCGAGGCGCGTGTCGCAGCTGCAAGATAACCTCGCCAGTCTCGAGTTGGAGCTGACGCGTGAGCAGATTTCGGCTCTGGATGAAGCCAGCGCCATCGAAATGGGCTTCCCGCACGACTTTTACGCGAATGAACTGGTAAATACGTTCCGCTACGGAGGCTTGCGGGATCAAATCCTGGCGGCTTGATTTCTCTCCGGGGCCAGTTTTCCCCTGTGAACCTCTGGGGCCTCTGTGGTTAGGAAGTCAAATGCGTGAACCACAGAGGACACAGAGGTCGCGGAGGACTTCCTAGCTGAGAACGCTCTTTTTCGCACGGACAATGAGCGTTTCGCACGCCGTGCGCAGCACCAGCCGCGGCGCGTTCTTCCGGATCTTCATCAAGTACGGCACAGCACGCCTCGCATCGGCCTTCGCGGTTTCGCGCAACAGCCAACCCAATCCCTTCTGCACCATGTCGTCCTCGTCATGCAGCAGACGATTCGAAAGCCGCACGATCTCAGCAAAGAACCGCCGCTCGCGCGCTCCCCGGATCAGCGCCACACACGCGGCGCGCCGCCGCCAGCGATTCCGCGACTTCGCCCAGCGGAAGACGTCGCGGCAGCGGGCGGGCCTGGCGGCCACCATGGGCGCGAGCAGATAATGCGCCAGCGCGTCGTGATCGGCCCAACTGGTCACGCGGTCGATCCACGAGGCAAAGCGCCGGAATTCACCCTCGCCAAAATTCTCGGTTTGTTTTTCGAGCAGGAAAACCGCCATCACCTTCTCTTCCAGAACCTGGCCGGAGAAAAGCTGGTCGGCAACCTCGACCAGGAAGTCCATTCCGCGTTGGCGGACGATCGCGCGGCGGAAGCGCACCGCAAATCGTCTTAGTTCGGCCGTGTACCAGCCGCGCGACTGGATTTCTTCCTTGAAAAAGCGCTGCACGTCTTCCGAGTGCGGGGCGGAGCCGCCATCCTTCAGCACGCGCCGGATGTGGTCCGCGATGTAGTTGGGAGTGACTTTGCTGTTGGACACTTTCTCCTCATGTAGCGGCTAGCATCTCGTGTCAGCGCTTGGAGAGTTGCTCATGATAAAGGAGGGCCAAGCGAAATGCTGTGATCTAGTGTCACTGTTCTTTGTTCGCTGGGCTAGTCGAGAGCCGGGCGTCCCGCCCGGCAGGACGGGCGAGACGCCCGTCGCTCCACCGTAGGACGCCGTGCCCAGCGGTTCACTTTGCGGGAGCTGTGCCGCCCGTCCTCACCGTTTTGTCATAAATCCAAAGCGCCGCCGCCGTGACCAGGCCGACCGCCGTGACGCTCCACCAGATCCGTGCTGGCTGGTGCGTGACTTCGCCGAAGTGGTGGATCAGCGTTCCGCCAAACCAGCCACCGACCAGCGAGCCGATGCCGATGGGCAGGAATGCGAAGCCCATGTACGTGCCTTGCTGTCCGGGAGGCGCGAGGCGCGAAATATATTCGTAGTAGCGCGGAGATTGAATGATCTCGCCGAGCGCCAGCACAAACAGCGAGAGCACCGCTCCCCAGATCGTGGGCCGCAAGGCGAGGATCACCCACGAAACCGAAGTGATCACCGTGCCCAGAATTACAGCTTGAAATGCCGGAATCTTCCGGGTGAGGAAATTTACCGCGAGCGTAAGACAGATTACGGTCAGTCCATCGGTGACGAGGATGATCTCGACGTCAGCGCTCGGAGTTGATATACCCGTGAATGTATCCGGGCAAACTGATGTACTGCTGCCAGAACACCACCCAGTAGCCGGTGAAGAGCACCAGGAACCACATGAACCGGCTGATGCCGGCCAGCACAAGCACGAGCAGCCCGGCCCAGATCCACCACGGCACCGTGTAGGGATAGAACAACATACCGATACGCAGCAGCAGGGCGACCATCAACACGGGCAAAACCAGCCGGTAGTTGCCCACCACAACGCAGAAGTTCCGCGCTACCGTCGCGATCGAGGGCGGGGGCGCGTCGCCAGCTTTGCGCGGCTCCCGGAAGAAGAGGATGACCACAAAGAACATCGCGAAGACGCTGACCGCCGCCACGCGGTACACGTTCTCGACTCCCAGATGGCGATGAGCCCAGGAAGCGAAATAAGGCCCGGCGGCGCCGCCGATGTTGACCATCGTGTAATAAATCGAGTAGCCGATGGAGCGGACGTTTTCCTTTGAAGCTCGGGCCGTCGTGCCCACCACGCAAGGTTTCACCAGCGAGATGCCGAGTGCGGGAAGAATGAGAATGCAGCCGACAAATAATCCCAGCGGCACGGCGTTACGCACCGGCGCCAGCCAGGACGCTCCAATCGATCCGATCAGGAAATAGGCTGCTGCCAGGATCAGGTAAGCCATCGACAGCGCACGGCGAAAGCCGAGACGGTCGGCGGCGGCTCCGCCGAAGATGGCGAGAAACCATACCATGCCCCCGAACAAGCCGGTTAAAGTCCCGGTCTGCTCGGTTGAGAAATTCAGTTTCTCCTGCAGATACAGGGCGAGCGAAGCAAAGGCTCCGTAGTAGGAAAGACGCTCGAAGATCTCGCTGATGTTGGCGATCCAGAAAGGTTGTTCGAAGCCGGTGCGGATCTCTTGGAAACGTTCGGAAAAGGTCAAAGTCCGGGCCTCCTGGCCCATCGCCACAGAACAACCAACTCACCGGCAACGAACAAAGAGCCGAAAATACTCTTATTGGAACACGCCAGCCACAACGGAAGGTAGATATCGAAATTACAGGCGCGGTCGTTCGTGTAGCGAGCCGCTACGTCAGTTAGGGGACAGCGTCCGCCGTTGACGGCCAGCACCAGGCACTCGGCAATGATCAACAGCGTCAACCCGAAAGCCCAACGAAACTTCCCGAACCAACCGAACCAGGGCAGGGCGAGGATCGATGCCGCCATGACGGCCCAGATTGCCGTATGCAGAAGTTTGATCTGCTGGAGTTTGTGCGCCAGCATCGGGCCGGAAGCTTGTATCGGCAGCATGGCAAAATCCTTTGCGCCTGTTCTGCGACCCCCTCAGGTCTGAGTGTGTCCCCAGGGGTTTAGTTTCCCAGCCGCTTTCTGACTTCCTCAGCCGACAAGCCCGCCACGCGGATCACTTTAGTCCGGCTGGTCTGGCCGGCTGCAATAGTAACGGAGGAACGCGGTACCTTCAAAAGCTCTGCGAAAAATTCGATGCAGGCTTGGTTGGCTTTGCCGTCGGCGGGAGGGGCAGTAAGGGAGAGCTTCAGAGCGTCGCCGGCTTCGCCAGTGATGGCATTCTTCTTCGCGCGCGGGTGGACTTTGACCGCGAAGGTGGCGCCGTTCGGCGAGTCTTTTATCGCTGCCATCGAAAGGCTCTACCACAGAGGACACAGAGGGGCACAGAGGGGAACCAAGAAATATTCTTGCGATTTCCTCTGTGTTCCTCCGTGTCCTCTGTGGTTAAGGTTTCTCTCTCTCCCCGAAGATCGCGGTTCCCACGCGCACGCACGTTGCTCCCTCTTCAATTGCGACTTCGAAATCGTGCGACATGCCCATGGAGAGGACAGCGGTGCCGACTTCGGGCAATTCACGCGCGGCAATGCTGTCCCGAATCTGGCGTAGCTGGCGGAAGTAGGGCCGCGAGTCCTCCGGATCTTCGGCGTACGGCGGGACGGTCATCAGGCCGCGAATCTTCAGATGGTCCCACCGGGGCGCCCCTCGCAGAATCCGTTCCAGTTCGTCCGAGCACTGTTCGTCCGAACCAGGCTCGACTCCGCTTTTCGCCTGCTCGCCACCGACATTGATTTCGATCAGGACGAATAATGTCTTGCCCGCACTTTCCGCGGAGGCATTCAGCTTCTCCGCCAGCCGCACGGAGTCGACGGAATCGACCGCGTCGAACAACTCCGTTGCCTTCGCGGCTTTGTTGGATTGCAGATGTCCGATCAAATGCCATTCGGCGCCGGGCAAGTCGCGTAATGCGTCCGCCTTCCCGGCAAACTCCTGCACCCGGTTTTCGCCGAAGACGCGCAGCCCGCCGGCGTAGGCCTCGCGGATGCGCTCGGCCGGAAACGTCTTGCTTACGCCCATGAGCGTGATGACGTTTGGATTGCGGTTTGCCCGGCGCGCTGCCACTGCGATCCGCTCCCGCACCTGGGCAATATTTTCTGCAATCGACATATAAGGAAAACAATTTCTGCGGCGTTCGCGGAGCTGCCGAGCTTCGCTCGGCTGGACGGGCGAGGACGCCCGTCCCCACACAAACATCCCCACACGACCTTACATAATCGCGGTCGGCGGAGCGGGATCTTCGGGTCTGCCGGCGTTCGCCAGCGGAACGCGGATCATGACAATGGCCAGTATGGCGAGCGCACCGAGCGCCAGAAAGAATGACGGAGTCCACGTGAACAGCGTTACGTCGTGGCCAGAGCCCACCAAGGCCGCGATGGCCAGGCCGCACAGCGCCTCGCCCGCGATCAGACCCGAGGCCGTCAGGACGCCGGCGTTTTCCACGCGCGCCTTCTGCGCATCGTTCAAGCCACGGCGATCGCGCAACGTGTCAGTAATCCAGCGAATCACGCCTCCGATGAAAATGGCAAAAGTTGTGCCTAACGGCAGGTACATGCCGACCGCGAACAGCATCACGCTCTTCACTTCGATCATGATCATGGCCAGTCCCAAGAGGATGCCGACGATCACCAGCGGCCACGCCATGTCGCCGCCCACGATTCCCTTCGAGAGCATGGCCATCAAGCCCGCTTGCGGGGCCGGGAGCGCAGGGCTGCCGAAGTGGTACGCCTTATCGAGGATCGCCACGGGTACGAACAAGACGAGTGATGCCACGACGATGCCGAAAAGATCTCCAATCTGCATCTTCGCGGGCGTGCCGCCGAGAATGTGTCCGACCTTCAGGTCCTGCAGCATCTCACCCGCGACGGCCGACGAGACGCAGACTACGGCGGCTACTCCAAGCACGGCCGCAACGCCACCGGTGCCGGAGACCCCCAGAGCGACCATCAGGAGGGCTGCGATCACCAGGGTGCAGAGCGTGAGGCCTGACACGGGATTGTTCGACGAACCGATCATGCCGACCAGATTGCCGGAAACCGCGGCGAAGAAGAATCCGACGACGATCATGACGCCCGCCGCGACCAGCGAGCCAGACATTACTTTGGAAGCGGAGAGCGTCCCCGCGCCGCTGATGAAGAAGTGATAGAGCAGGATCATGGCCACGAACACCACGGCGATGCCGGCGAAGACAGCTTTGGCGGGCAGGTCACGCTCGGTGCGATTGGTGGCAGCCTGCACCGCCGCCGACTTTTTCAGATCGGAGACAGCGCGGCCCATGCCAAGCGCCAACTGTTTGCGCATCTTGAAAAGCGTGTAAGTCGCGCCTACCAGCATCCCGCCGACCGCGATCGGCCGCACAATCGAGAAGTAGATGGCTTGCGCCAGCAGCGGCCAGGCGATGGTTTGTCCTTCCGGCATCGATGCCTGGATGTACGGACCGATAGTGAAAGTTAGGAGTGGAACCAGCAGGCCCCATGCCAACACGCCTCCCGCGAAGTTCAAGGCGGCGAGTCTCGGACCAATGATGTATCCCACGCCGAGATAGGCGGGACTGATGTCGGGCGCTGTCATTAAAGTCGCGCCACCGGTAATGGTCGTCGCGACATTTGGATTGGTGCTGGTGCGGAGTAGTAACTTCTTTCCCAGCGCGCTGATCTTCATGGGGAACGTGTTGCTGGGATTGAATACGTTGATCGCTCCCAGTAGATACATGAAGGCGCCGAAGCCCATGTTGGCGAACAGAATCTTGGCGGCTTTCGCACCCTGTTGTCCGGCCTTGTGAATCTCGGAGGCAGCCACGGATTCGGGAAACGGCAGATCGGGATCCTCCACCATCACGCGGCGCAGGAGGGTCACGAACAGGATGCCAAGCGTGCCGCCAATCAACATCAGAGCTACCGATTTCCAATATTCGTCCCGAGTCAACCCAGGCCAGATTCCGGCCATCACAAAGGCAGGGATGGTGAATATGGCTCCCGCCGCCACCGACTCGCCAATCGAGCCTACGGTTCGCGCGACGTTTTCTTCCAGCAGCGACCCCTTCATCAATCGCAGCAGTGCCATGGAGATGACGGCTGCCGGATAGGTCGCGGCAATTGTCATCCCAGCCTTGAGGCCGAGGTACGCGTTGGCCGAGCCCAGCAGGGCGGTCAGGAACAGGCCGATCAGTACAGCCCGGAAGGTAAACTCCTTCATTTCCATCGTTTCCGGAACATAAGGGCGATGCTTGCGGGGGGCTTCGGTACTCGCCACAGTAGTGCTCATGAGGACCTCGTCGTCAATCTGGATTTCATCACAAATTAACAGTAGCAGCGACGGCGCACCTTACCATGAGGAAAGGCAGGTTTACAAGTGCAGCTCTCACTGGGCAAGGTGGGGTAAGTGATGCCAGCTTTTTATCCGAAACCTCTTCCTTGCAACTTTGCGCCTTAACCAGGGTTAGAATGATCGCAACTACTGGGTGTCCCGTGACTTCCGTTGCCAGATCTTCTTGGAGCCGGTTCCTCGAGGAATTCCACTGCCGGGGATGTGGCGCTCACCAAGCCTATCGCTCCCGCCCTCGCGGGTTCTTTGAACGACATGTGCTTCGGTTCTTGTGGCTGCAAGCGGTCCGCTGTGAGCGTTGCTCTCACCGAACCTACGTATTGAGTACAATTCCAGCGCTCGAACGCGTTCCGCTCGACCGTAAGCAGTCACAGAGTGAACGGGCAGACGATTCGAAGTCCGATGGCCGCGTTGCATAGGGCGTGAGCCGCAGCTATACTGACGGAGTGTAACTTGGCGAGGTGTTGTCGGCTTGCCAGGTGCGGGAGGCTGTCTTCAGCAGTAGCAGCACTGGGTTTCGAATACGGGCTGCGCAGGGCCAAGCGGCGGGTCGTGGTTTGGCAGACCACGGTTTGGCAGATCATGGGTTCGGCCGCTTTGCCGAGCGACTTGCTGCGACTTTATTCTTCACGTTTTTTCCTGCCGATTGCCGTATCTGTGGTTCCCCGTTACTCCGAGTTTCCCGCCTTCCCGTTTGTGAAACCTGCTTGACCGCGCTGCGACCGCTCCAGGGGTCGTACTGCGCGGTTTGTGGAGCGGCGCTGCACTTGCCTGGCTACCTTGTTTGCGAAGAGGCGGATCGCGGAGAGGCGAAGGGTGGCGAGGTTCGGTGCCTGCTTTGTCAGCGGATCGATCCTCCCTTCGAGCGGGCGGTCGCCTATGGCAGCTATGCCCGCGGACTGCGCGATTTGATCCATGTGCTCAAGTTTGAGCAGGTTCGTCCCGCGGCGGCAGTGCTGGGACGCGTGCTGGCGGAAACGATTGCCAACCTCGAAAAAGCGATGCCCGTCGGGACGATCGTAGTTGTCCCCGTTCCCCTGCATACAAGCAAGCAGGCGCAGCGTGGATTCAACCAGGCGGAGATGATCGCGCGGAGTGCGCTGAAGCAATTGTCGCGCCCAAATCCAAATCCGAAGAGGTTCGACCTGTCGACCGGAGTTCTGCTGCGCCGCCGCGACACGGGAAGCCAGATTGGCCTGACCAGTCATCAACGGCGCGAGAACCTGCGTGGCGCCTTTGCGGTGAGCGATCCAGCGCGAATCGTGAACCGCGACATCTTATTGATCGATGATGTCTATACCACGGGGACTACGGCGTCCGAGTGCGCGCGAGTTCTGCTCCGCGCAGGAGCGGCTCGGGTGTGGGTGGCGACCGTCGCGCGAACTTTGAAGATTTACGATGTTATTTCGTTGCCGGAAAAAGAGTTCTCAGTTCCCAGTTCTCAGTTCTCAGTGAACCCGCCCAGCTGTACTGAGAACCGAGAGCTGAGAACTGGGAACTGACTTTATGTCGTTGCGATTCCACAATTTCGGCGGAAGTATCCGGCCGCACCTTCCGGTGGCGATGCTTGGCCCTGGACATCATCAAGAGAATGATGGCCATGCGCTGCATCAGCCGGTGCTGGTGCTGAACGCCTCCTACGAGCCGATCAACGTTTGCGCCGCGCGCCGGGCGATTGTGCTGGTGTTGAAGGGCGTTGCCATGACCGAAGAGGAAAACGGACATTTCCTGCACGCTGCCCGCGTCGCCATACGCGTGCCCTCGGTCATCCGTTTGCTGGAGTATCGCCGGATTCCGCATCAGTCGCGCGCGCTGTCACGAAAGAATATTCTGCTGCGCGACCGCAACACCTGCCAGTACTGCAGTACCACGCTCCCCTCCGGCGAGCTTACGCTGGACCATGTAATTCCCCGCTCGCGCGGCGGCCTCTCCACCTGGGAGAACCTGGTCGCCTGCTGCCATCCCTGCAACCGCCGGAAAGGCAACCAGCTTCCGCACGAAGCCAACATGAGGCCCATGCGCGAACCCCGCTCGTTCAATCTCCACACCAGCCGGCATATCATGCGGCTCATGGGGCATAGTGACGATAAGTGGAGAAAGTACCTGTTTTATTAAGAAGCGAGGGGCTGGGTTCAGAGAATTCACAATCAAGTTGTCATCCTGAGCGAAGCGAAGGACCTGCTTTCTTCTCTCCGTCCGAGCCAGCAGGTCCTTCGCTTCGCTCAGGATGACAATTCATAGTCAGGATGACCATTCCTTGGTTACTGGGTTTGGATCGAATCTCGGCCCATCGGAGGCTCCCACTCATTCGCCAAAACGTGAAAGTATTCCATCCGTTTCAATTATTCTTGACGTATCGTCGCTTGATGCGGCCGAGGTTCGCTTGGAAAGGACCTTCGTTCATCCCGAACGTCCTCACGATGGGTTCAACCGCCTGGGGATATTCTGATTTCGCCTTCCTGTAGTCCAAGCTCAATTTGGCCAGCTCGGGAGATAAAATCTCGCGCAACATTGTCTCAACTTCGATCCTGGGACCCAGATCCAACAATTCAAATTCAAAACACGGCCGAGGATTACCGCCCGCATCTTCCTCCAGCGAAATCGAGAACGCATTAATCTTCGATGCCAGCAAGGGGGCGGAGTACACGATGGTTTCCACATCTTCGGGATAAATATTCGCGCCCATCACGGATACCGTACTGTCCTTCCTTCCATGAATAAATAAAAATGGCAGATACCATCGGGGGAAGCCACATTGACGTTCCAATGCTTCCAAACTAATGCCGTGCAACCCGAGCCGTTGCTTCATGTCGTCAAAGGTAAGCATTCCGCCCTCGTCCTTGATGTTGTACCGGATCCGTGGGGAAAGGGTCCAAGGCTTGCTGATGGTAACCACCACCTCGCGATCGATGATTTCGACGAGGTGATCGAGTGGGTTGTATTGGAAGAGCATGGGCAGCCGATGTTCCTCGCCGAAGACAGTTTTTCTCAAGGAAAGATCTTTGGAGCAGAGTTTTCTGATCATCACGGTCAACGGATTTTCACCCGCCATGCCAATCTCCAAATCCGAAGCGCCGTAGCCGGAATAAACGCTTTTAGCGTATCTAAGCAGGTAATCGCGCAGCCCTTCGGACATCCCCTCGCCGCCGACCAAACCATGCATCGTGTACGCCTTCCAATCGAACCCTCTCCGTTCTCCTTCGTCAAAGAGATATTTCAAAAATGGTGGATAACCGTTGAGGATGTAGGGGTACTTAGTTCCGAAGAACTCCAGGGTTCGGAGAATTTTGTCCACATCAGGACCTGTGGATTTCACCACGCCAAGGGACTGGGCCGCCAACGCCATGTTGAACCCCGTCGCCCAGGCTCCCATGCTGAACATGTTCAGCACGATGAATTCTTTGTCGCCGAAGCAATACCTTAAGTAGACCCCAATGAGGTCCTTGACGATTTCGCGCTCGGTTTCGCTCCGCACCCAGTTATAGGGAATCCCAGTGGCGCCAGAAGATTCATCAATGACAACGCCTTTGGAGAAGAAACTCCCGTTCAGGCATCTTTCTTCGGTGCTATAAGCCAACACGTAGTTCTTTTTCTCCATGACGGGCAGGGATCTGAGAATCTCTTTCGGATCGGAGGATGAGCACGACCAGCCGCTCTTCTTCAGGAAATCCCTGTACGCAGGAACGTCACGGCGAGCAATCAGGAGTTCTTTGAAAGCCCTGTAATAACAGGCGTCCGCGCCGAGTTTTTGGGGAGCGTGGCGGACGATGAATGAGAATAGGACATAGTTTCTCAAGATGGTTGCTTGGAACCAATCAATAAATCGAATAAGAAGGACGAAGAGTTTGCTGACAATCGTAACCGGGATGGGTTGATCGTTCATTTCCTCCTCTCGCCTGCTCGGATGAGGGAACATTACATCTACGTGACCCTCCAGTCATCAACAAAAGAAAGCGGCACGAGACGGCTCTTATACCCTTCTGAAAATGGTGCTAATGCTTGTGTCCAGAGGTTGCATTTCCCATGATTTTCGTTTCTCAATCCCGCTATGGCTTGGTCCCGTCCACTCTAAAATCAGACGTGCCATAGAATGAATGGGTTCGTAGCAGGATTTGTGTGGAACGGGTGAGGCAATTCAGCGGCGGCGAGGGTATGGCGCGATTTTAGGGGCTAACTTCGCGCACTCTTGAAACTTTGTTCTCTGAACCCTGCCTTATTGCGGCTTTGGCGGCTCAGACGGTTTCTGCTCTCCAGGTTTCGGTTCCGCTTTCTGAACTTCCTGCCCTTCGTACGTGATCCGCGATTTTGATCCGAAGCGTTTGTAGTTTGTGTACTTGACGATCTCGCGGATCTTCACGTCCCCGAGGGAGAACTTAAGAGTGTCTTCGGCGCGCGTGTAGGTGGGGAACCAGTACTGGCCATCAATCTGTTCGCGCCAGGTGGTGAATTTGGGGAACAGGTTCTCGTCTCTGCCCTTATGTTTGCGGATATCGGGCACGGTCTTGCCATAGGTTTCTACGATTTGAAAATCGTGGTTGTCGACCCAGATTCGCCCCTGGAAATAGCGCTTCTTGCCTACGATCTGTTTAGGGGCAATATCGAAAACGTAGGTGTTCAGTTCGTCCTGCTTTTGTTGGCCGACGTAGAGGATGTCGTACTCGCCGATTTCATCCGAAGTCAGCACGAACGGGAGGCGGTTCTCGATGTCGTCGAAATCTTCTTGCGTCATGCCGATCCTCGTCAGCGAGGACTGCGGCGCAAAGACCACGTTTTTGACCTTGTGTCCCTTGTCGTCGAAGCTCACATCGAACACCTCCTGGTACATTCCGTCCGGGGTGTCGCCGTCGAGCGTTTGCACTTTGACGTCTTGCCGGTAGGTGTACTGATCGCGCGCTTCCTTGAACTGTTTTTCCTTGGTGGCGAAGCTCTTGATGATCTCCTCGACCGTGATCCCCTTGGGCTCGGACTTGTCGAGCGGGCCCTGCTGTGCGCGCGCAGCCTGAGGGACCGCAAGGACGGACAACAGAACGAACAACAGAACGACTGCCAGCAGTATGTTAAACCGCAAAGGCAAGGTGGGGAACATCAACCGCTCACACGGGGACCGGAATCTCATAAACCCTATTCTAACGAAAACCGAGCACGGAAGAATTAACGGCAGCCTCCACCCCCAAAGGCCGCCGTGCAAACGGCCTTTCGCCGGGGGTGGAAGACTGCAGTTCTGCCTACTGCATTGGATGCTTCGGGCGTCGGAAGGTTAGCCGAAATTACGTTTCTTTACTTTTGATCAGCGCGAATTCCGCATGGCCTTAGCCATTCCCCATTCGACCAGGCCCGGAAATAACTGATACAGCTTGATGACGGGAATCATGGTCCAGGGAACGACGACTTCACGTTGTCGTTTGCGATAGCCGCGATAGGCTGCCTGCGCCACCCGCTCGGCGGTGACGCCACGGACCGACTTCGGCCGGATGCTGCTTTTGCGAGAAGCGAGCATGTTTTCGGAAAAGGCGGTACGAACGAAGCCAGGGCAAACGGTGAGTACATGGATATTGGCTCGCCGCAGTTCCAGACGGGCGGCCTTCCCGAGGGCGTTCATGGCGAACTTGCTGGCCGAATACGCGGAGCCAAAGGGCAAAGGAATGTGTCCGGCAACGCTCGAAATATTGATGATGGCGCCGCTGCCTTCTTTTTGCATCACGGGAATGACGGCCTGCATGCCCGCGATCATGCCGAAGAAATTGGTTTCGAACAGTTCGCGGCAGGCGGCCATATCCATTTCAGCGGCGGTGTCGTACATGCCGATGCCGGCGTTGTTAACCCAGACATCGACGCGGCCGAAGTGGTGCAGCGTGAGGGCAAGCGCGCCGTCGATCGCTTCGCGATGGCGAACGTCGCAGGCGGCGGCAAGGGTGCGGCCGGTGTTACCGACGCGCTGGCGGGCGGCCTCGGCGCGACCAGCATCGCGCGACAGCAACACGGCGCTGGCTCCGGCATCGACAAAGACTTTGGCAATCGCTTCCCCAATGCCCATGGAAGCCCCGGTTACAACCACGACTTTTCCGTCCATCTCCATGGCGACTCTTGTAGCGCGTGGACGGCGGCAAGTCAATGCCGGCGAGTTCTCAGTTCCCAGTTCTCAGTTCTCAGTGGGACCCCAAAGGCATTGGGTTTTTCTGAGAACTGGGAACTGGGAACTGAGAACTTCTTAATGGCGTAAAATCGCTGCATTGGAGACCTCGTGAATTCACTGTTGCCCATCTTTCCGCTTGATCTGGTGCTGCTGCCGGGCGTTCCCTTGCCGCTGCATATTTTCGAGCCGCGGTATCGGGAGATGATCGCGGAATGCCTGGAGCGGAAGAAGCCGTTCGGGGTGGTGCGGGCGTCATCCGACGGAGTTGCCGATATCGGCTGCACGGCGGAGATCATGTCGGTCACCAAGAAATACGACGATGGGCGCATGGACATCCTGACGCGTGGGGTCGAGCGCTTTGAGGTGATTCATGTCAATAACGATCGATCGTTTTTGCAGGCCGAGATTTCGGTGGTGCAGGACGAAGATGAAGATGAAGACGAGCCCGGTAAGCCGACCGCGCAATTGGTGACGCAGGCGGTGCGGTTGCATGCCGAGATCGCGAAACTGGCCGGAACAGAGGCCTCGGGTCCCGACGAACATGCCGGCAATCTATCCTTTTTGCTCGCCGGATCGCTGCCGCTCGATCTCGACTTCAAGCAGAAGCTGCTTTCGACTTTGTCGGAAGCAAGACGTCTGGAGGCGGTGATCGGCTATCTCGAAGCGGTTTTGCCGGGACTTCGGCGGGCGGCGAAGGCGCAGTGGAATTAGCTGTCAGCTGTCAGTTAAATCGCCTTTCCTGAGAACTGTGGAGAGCCGGGCGTCCACGCCCGGCTGGACGGGCGAGACGCCCGTCCCTCCACCTTACGATTCGCCACTTCTTCCTATCCATCAACTCTTAAGGAAATCAGTCTTTCACTGACAGCTGAAAGCTGAAAGCTGACAGCTTCTTCCGGCGGTATAATCCGCATAAGGCTTTTTCCTGTGGGGGGTTCCACCATGAGTGTTGCCCGAACTCTGGGCGAGTTGCGCCGCAGTCCTTTCACTGCCGAGCGTCTCGGTTCTCGACGGGTCAAGGATGAGTTGCGCGAGAACTTGATGTCGCGGCTGCGCGATGGCAGCCCGATATTTCCGGGCATCGTGGGATACGACGACACGGTGGTGCCGCAGATCGTGAACGCGATCCTCTCGCGGCACAATTTCATTCTTCTCGGATTGCGCGGACAGGCGAAGAGCCGCATTCTGCGGGCGTTGACCTCGCTGCTGGATCCCGAGATGCCTTACGTTGCGGGCTGCGAAATCCACGATAATCCTTACGCCCCGATCTGCCGGCGGTGCCGCGAACTGGTGGCGAAAGAAGCGGACGCGACGCCGATTGCCTGGCTCGAGCCCGAGCATCGCTACGTCGAAAAACTAGCCACGCCGGATGTCACGATTGCCGACCTGATCGGCGACATCGATCCCATCAAGGCGGCGCGTGGCGGGCACGAACTGTCGAGCGAGTTCACGGTGCACTACGGGCTGCTGCCGCGCGCCAATCGCGGAATTTTTGCCATGAACGAGTTGCCCGACCTCGCGGGCAAGATTCAGGTCGGCCTGTTCAACATCATGCAGGAAGGCGACGTGCAGATTAAGGGATACCCGATCCGGCTGCCGCTCGATGTGGCGATTGTGTTCAGCGCGAACCCGGAAGACTATACCGCGCGCGGCAAAATCATCACGCCGCTGAAGGATCGCATCGGGTCAGAGATTCGCACCCATTATCCGGCGACGGTGGAAGAAGGGATTGCGATTACGGCGCAGGAAGCTTGGATTACGCGAGACGGCTCACAGCTGCGTGTTCCGAAGTATGTCAGCGAAGTGATCGAGCGCATCGCTTTCGCGGCGCGCGACGACAAGAAAATCGACAAGCGGTCGGGCGTAAGCCAGCGGCTGCCCATTTCGGCAATCGAGAACGTGGTATCGAATGCCGAGCGGCGCGCCCTCACGCATCGGGAAAAATGGATCGTGCCGCGGATCAGCGATATCTACGCGGCGCTGCCGGCAATTACGGGCAAGCTGGAACTGGAGTATGAAGGCGAGATGAAGGGGGCGGACTACGTGAGCCGCGAGTTGATCCGAACCGCGATCGCAAAGACCTTCGATGGTCATCTTCACGGCGTCAACCTGAGTCAGGTGGTGCAGTGGTTCGATCTGGGGGGAGAGATTCAACTCAGCGACAATGCTGGGGCCGGGGAAGTGCTTGACGGGCTGAGCCAGATCCAGGGCTTGATGGAAAAACTGACCAAACTGAATGTCGGCCCAAAAGACAGCGCCGAGATGCAGGTATCGGCGGCGGAGTTCGTCCTGGAAGGCCTGCACGCCCACAAGAAAATCGGGCGCAATGAGGAGCGCGTGTTTACGGCAGGCGAGAAGCCAATTAAGGTCGCGGAGAAGCAGCCTGCATTTGAGCGCGATGAGCCGGGATTTGGACGGAAGAGAGGGTTTAACTAGTTCTCAGTTCCCGGTTCTCAGTTCTCAGTGAGAAGCCTTAGAGTTTCGCGCTGCGCGGTTACTGAGAACTGAGAACTGAGAACCAAGAACTGGGTCATGAAACGCATCCGCTACACCAAGTACGTCCCCGACCCCGCCAGCGAAATGAGCATGGAGGACTTGCTCGGCGCGCTCTCGGACTATTTCCTGCAGAGCGGATTCAACGACAATTTCTGGTACGAACTGCCCGATGGCGAAAAGTCGCTCGACGAGTTGAAACGCGCCCTCGAGCAGGCGCTGCTCAATGGCGAGATGTTTGACGAGGAAATGCGCGACCGGCTGCAGCAGATGCAGATGGAGGGCAAACTTGAGGAGTTGATCGAGAAGTTGATCGAGCGCATGCAGCAGGAAGACTATATCTCAATCGATCAGCCTCACGATCCCGCGAAGCAATCGAGCGTCGGTGGACAGGTGGGCGACGCGCAGCAGCAGGCCAAGTTCGAGATCACCGACAAGAGCCTCGATTTTCTGGGATTCAAGGCGCTGCGCGATCTGCTGGGGTCGCTGGGCAAGTCGAGCTTTGGACGCCATGACACGCGCGACATGGCAACCGGGGTCGAAGCCAGCGGCGCTTCGAAGCCCTATGAGTTTGGCGACACGTTGAATCTCGACATCACCGCGACGCTTTCTTCGGCCATTCAGCGCGAGGGGCTGGGGTTTCCTCTGAACCTCGAATACCGCGACTTGCAGGTGCACCAGTGCGAATACCAATCGTCGTGCGCAACGGTGTTAATGCTCGACTGTTCGCATTCGATGATTCTGTATGGCGAAGACCGGTTCACTCCGGCGAAGAAAGTTGCCATGGCGTTGTCGCATTTGATCCGGACGCAGTATCCGGGAGACTCGTTGTCGCTGGTGCTGTTTCACGATTCGGCGGAAGAAGTGCCGCTCTCGCAACTGGCGCGGGTGAAGGTCGGCCCGTACTACACGAACACGCGCGAGGGATTGCGCATGGCGCAACGCATCCTGCAGCGGCAGCGCAAAGACATGAAACAGATCGTCATGATCACCGATGGCAAGCCCTCAGCACTTACGCTGGAAGACGGGCGCATTTACAAGAATGCGTTTGGGCTCGATCCGCTGGTGGTCAGCCAGACGCTGGAAGAAGTTTCGAAGTGCAAACGGGCGGGCGTGCTGATCAATACCTTCATGCTGGCGTCGGACTATGGACTGGTGCAGTTTGTCCAGAAGGTGACCGAAATGTGCCGGGGCAAGGCCTACTTCACAACGCCGTACACCTTGGGGCAATATTTGCTGATGGATTATATGTCTCGGAAGACGAAGACGATTCACTAGCCAATCCCCATTTAGATAGAAGGAAAACCGTGGGAGCTTCCTGGCCGGAAAGGTCGAATTACAGAAGTAACCTCCGGGTGTGCGAACCGGGGTATGACTCGGTGTAAGATCGCTGCAGGATCTTCCGTTCGGAGACGTTATGAAACGACTTGCCGCGTTCCTCCTCCTGGCCGCCTTCAGTCTCATGTGCTCGATGCCAGTTCAAGCTCAGAGCAGCGCTACCGCCGAAAACATGCACCGGGCTCGGCGGGACTCCAAGCATCAACAGAAGGTGCAAAAGAAGTTAGCCAAGAGACAGCGGAAAGCCATGAAGAAATCCCAGAAGGCGCAACGGAAGACGTACCGTCGCACTGGATAGCGCGAAGCGGCCCGCCGTCGTCCGTCAATGCAGCAGGTTTAGAGCGGAACCTCCCGTCTGTCCCGAGTCCCCCCAGGGCGATATTAGGATTAGAGCCAAACTAAGGGGGCGAGACCTAGCGCGGCAAGAACCGCGAGAAGCACGAGGGCCTGAATTCCAGTCTTTCTGTCGCCCAGGCTGTAGGCGTAAATCCCTTTCACCAGGTTGTTGCTCGCCGCGGCGATGAGAACCGCGGCCGCCGCCACTCTCAGAGGCGTGAGTGCGCCGGCTGCCTGCGTCATTCCCATGATGAATGGATCCACATCGGTGACACCCATGATGGCGGCCAGAGTATTCACGCCCGCCTTTCCAAGATAGGTAACCGCCAGTTGGGTGGCGATCAGCATCGCGAGAAACAACAGGGCGAAGAGGAAAGCTGCCAGCAGTTCGAGCGGATTCCTAGGTTCGAACTCCCGCTGCACCGCCTGGGCGCTGGGATCCGGCCGGCGTGTCCAGAGCCAACCGCCGCCGACGGCCAGAGCGGCCAGGCCTAAAAACGGGAGTGCGAGCAAAGACATGAGTTGCCGGTTGAAAAGCGCCAGAAGCACGACCAGCCGCAGGTACATCACACCGGAGGCGATCAGGATGCCCCCGGCGAAGAGGTGGGGATGCGGTTCACGAGCAGCCCGGCGGGCTACCACCACCGTAGTGACGGTCGAGGAATACGCCCCGCCCAGCAACGCTGCCAGCACGACCCCGCCGCGCTGCTTCGTTAGTCTCTGCAGAACGTAACTGCCGTACGAGATCGTGCTGACGGCAACCACGACGAGCCAAGTCTTGAAAGGGTTAATGTGGAATCGGCTGAATTCCTGATTCGGAACCACGGGAAGGATGACGCCGGTTAAGAGCAGGAACTTGGCGAAGGTAAGAATTTCCTGTGGGGCGATGCGAACGGCAAGCTTCTCGAGAGCCGCCTTGAGATCGAGTAATAACAGGCTGGCCACGCTGAGCGTCGTCGCAATCCACAGATGTCCGTAGCAAACCAGAGCTCCCACCAGGAAGGTCGCCAGACCGGACATTTCCGAGGTGACACCGCCGGCTTCCGCCGAGGAGAGTTTGTGCCAGTACGACAAAAGCAAGAATCCGGCGATTACCAGAAAGCCGACGGTCAGGGGCAGCAATTGCGCGCCCGAAAGCAGGGCGATCGAATAGCCAATCAGTCCAATCAGTGGGAAGGTGCGGACTCCACCAAAGGAATAGGAGCCCACTGCGAACTTATGTTCTTCGCGCTCCAGTCCTATCAGGAACGACAAGAACAAAACCAGAACGATCTTCAGGACCTCCGGAGGCAACCTCTGGTAGAGTTCCACTAGTATTCCACCTCCCAGTGGCCTGCTCTTTGAGCAGCCCTTTGATGAGGATTGGCGCGCCTGTCTCCAGCAACGTCATAGCGAGCGCAGGCATCCATCGTTGAGCCTCCGAGCAACAGGGGCGGCAGGCCGCATGTCATGCCGCACTATTCTTATATATCGCCTTCCCCGGTTTGACCATGGATGCGATTCCGCAGAGATCGCGGTCAACCTACGCTTTCCCTTAACCGGTAGTTGCCGAAAGGTCCGTGCTCCACCCGCCGATTCATCACAAAACCATCGTGACCGCCCGCACATCGGTTGGATCGGTAACGCGCTACTCTGATTCCACTCCCAGGACCTCTCCCGGTCCCGTTCCCTCCAGAAAGAGACTGGCTATGCGCGCGCCTGGACGCGGGTGGGTCGTCGCCCTGGTTTGTCTGTCGAACTTCTGCCTGTCGAACATCGGGGGGGCGAATGTTGCCCTCGCGCAGCCATCGGATCAAGTCGTTGCCGAGCGTGTTCTCGGTCGCGCAGTGGAAACAGCTTTCGCGCCGGGCTGGGATGATCTTCGCGGGCACGGTGCTGGGCTCCACGCGGCCGACTACGACCATCGATCGCGCGGTTCCGGCTTCGATTCCGGCGCTCCAGTTGAGTTTTCGCGTGGACCGGGCGATTGCCGGGGTCAAGCGGGGACAAGTTCTCACGATTCGCGAGTGGACGGGGGCCTCGTCCATGCAGCGCCCGATGATCAAAGGCCAGCACGTTTTGATCTTTCTATATCCGCCGAGCCGTTTGGGCTTGACCAGCCCGGTGGGCGGATCTCTCGGCCAAGTTGCGCTCGACGCGAGCGGGAAGAACGTGTCCAGGGCAGGTTTCGCAAATGCCCTTCCGCCCGGAAGGCCCATCCCTCAGGGGCTAAAGCCCGCATTGATCCAGGGCCTGAACGGCACCCTTCGGCTTCGCTCAGGGCAGGCTCTTGAAGCCGTGCCCTTCCCAAGACCCACTGCTGAAAACAGCTGGGTTGACACCGGGACCGTCAGCGTTGTGCAACTGGAGCGCTCCATCCGCGGTGCCCGAAGTGGACAGGAGTGAACATGCGCCGGCGAATTCTGGCGGGTACGGTTCTCGTGATTTGCAGTGCGCTTGCCAGCCGCGCCGGAGGTCCGGCCTTTGTCGCGGGCTCCGGCTACAACCCCGGGGTCGAAGGCCAGGCCATGATCTGGGCGAATGGCGCGGTCGAGTACTTCACCGACCAGGGGAACTTGAGTCCGATCCTCACGAACGCGCAGGCCGACACCTTGGTTGCCGGCGCGTTCAGCGCTTGGACCAGTATTTCCGGCGTTGCCCTCACCGCAGCGCAGGGTGGCCATCTCGCGGAGGACGTGAACGGAAGCAACATTACAGTCGACGCCACTGAAACCATCACCGCACCGGCGGACATTACATCTTCGGCCAAGGGCACGCCCGTCGGAATTGTCTACGACTCCGACGGAACCGTCACCAACGCGCTGCTGGGCCAGGGCGCCGGAGACGCGGCCGATTGCTTCACCAACGCTGTCTATGGCGGGCCCGATAACTTCTCGGCGGGCGGGAACATCGCGCACGCGCTGGTGGTAATCAACGGAGTCTGCGCCGCTACCAACGCGCAACTGCCCGACGTTCAATACCGGTTGGTGCGCGTCCTGGGGCGCATCCTGGGTTTGGGATGGTCGCAAGCCAACGTGAACGTGTTGACGCACCACCCAGCTCCCACCAGCGCCGATTTTGCGGGGTTTCCGGTGATGCACTTCACCGACCCCATCAACTGCGTGCCCATCGGCGTCTGCTATGCCAACGCGGCCGTTCCCAAGATGGATGACGGCAACGCGCTTGCGCGGCTTTATCCAGCCGCCGTCAGCCCGCAACCGGCGGGCAGGATTTACGGCAACCTGTACTTCACCGATGCATCGGGGAATGCGGCGCAGCCGATGCAGGGTGTGAACGTGGTGGCCCGGCTCATGGTGTCGAACCAGCCCTCGCGGCAATATGTTGTGACCTCCGTGTCGGGATTCGCGTTTCACGGCAATGCGGGCAATATTATCGATGGATACCTGGACGCAAATGGCCTTCGCTACGACCGGTGGGGCTCCAGCGATCCGTCGGTGGAAGGCTTTTTTGATCTGGGCCAACTGACGATTCCGACCGGGCAAACCATTGCCCAGTACCAGTTGACCGTGGAAGTCGCTGGATACGAGCTGGTCGATGGGCGTCGAACCGTACGCCCCCACTCAGGTGGCGCCCTCGGGTTCGTTCGCACCGATTGTTGTCACGGTGACGAATGGGTCAAACACCGAGCGGGACATCTCGATGTTGCAGGATGCGATCGCCGAAACCCATCCCGGCAGCGGATCATCTTATGCAACCCCGGCAACACTTCCCGCAGGCGGCGCGTGGGGGTCGTGGATCTCCGGCTACGGCGGCAGCGATTGGTTCGAATTCAAGGCGCAGGCGAACCGGACGGCGTCGGTCGCGGTGACCGCTCTCGACGAAACGGGCCAGCCGGCGGAAACCAAACTCCAGCCCGTCATCGGAATCTGGCAATTGAGCGACCAGAGCGGCAATCCAGCGCCCGCATCCACGCCCTCGGCATTCAACACGACGACTTGGGGAATGACTCGCCTGGATGCACAGTTCGGGGCAGCAGACACGTACCGGGTGGGAGTGGCCGATTTCCGCGGCGACGGCCGGCCCGACTATTTCTACCATGCGAGCCTGCTTTATTCGGATACGGTTACACCGGCGCGTCTCAGTCTCGCGGGCGGCGTCACGACTCTCAACGGCACCGGGTTCAAACCGGGGCTGCAGGTGACAGCCGCCGGGAACAACAGCAACACACTGTCTGCCTCGGCAACCCAGATCCAGGTGGCCATGCCGGCCGCATCGCAGGACGGTACCGTTACGATCCAGGTTACGGATCCGGTGAGCGGCGCGTTTTCGCAAATGACTGGCGCGCTGACCTATGGCGCTCTGGCCACGGATCGGTTACTTCTGCTGCAAGGTGCGGAGCCGGCGACTCCGGTGGGCTCAGCCGCCGCCAATCCAATCCGGGTGCGCGCGGTTGCCGCCGATGGAGTCACGCCGGTGAGCGGGGCGACGATTGCCTGGAGCGCGACCAACGGCTTGCAATTCTCAGCGTGCAGCGGCGCTTCTTCCTGTTCCGTGCTGACCGATGAAGCGGGAGAATCTTCCAGCGGGGTGACTCCGACGGTGACCGGAGCGAGCACGATCACAATCGCGCTGGCGCCGGCATCGTACTCGCCTCCGCAATCGGAGCAGGCCACGGTGGTGGGAACCTCGACTGCGTCCGATCTGGCTGCGGTGATCCCGACGAGATGGATTGGGCAAGGCGCAACGGTCTCTGTTCCGCTGACGGTCGAAGCGCTGGACTTAGGCGTGTCGCAAGCGAATGTTACCGTCAATTTTGTCATCACCAAGGGAACGGCATCGCTTTCCGCAAGCAGCGCGACCACCAACAGCTCGGGATTCGCCACCATCCATGCACAAATCACGAATCAAAGTGCCGATGTGCAGGTAAGCGCTTGCGTTGCCCCGAACAATTCGCCGTGCCAGACCTTTACGATGTTCTCCACGCCGCCTTCGCTGTGGACGCTGGAGACGGTAAGCGGATCGTCGCAAGTTGTACCCGCGGGGCAGGCTTTTCAAGCCCTTGTGATGCGAGTGACCGACGGCTCGAGTGTCGCGAATCCGGTGATGGGAGTGAACGTGACGTTTCAAACCACGCTGGCCCGAGTTCCCGAAAGCGGCATGCCGGTTGTTCTCGGATCGTCCCAGGCGCAGGTGGTGAGCGCCCAAGACGGCCTCGCTTCCATCACACCGTCTGGTGGAAGCGTCGGCCCGTGCGATGTGTTCATCGCGGTGAGTGCGGGCTCCTCGAGCGCGCAGCTGCAAATGGAGACGGTAGCCGCGATAGTTGTGGCGCAGTCGACAAACAGCGGCGGCAATGCCAGGAGCGACTGGCTCGGACTGCACTTCAGCTGGCCAGCGGGATCGCAGGCGTCCTCATCCCTGTCACCAGGCGTGCCGGGGCTGCTGTTCGCGGTGCCGGAAGTCGTTTCGCTGGATGACTCGCCAGCCAGCCAGAGCCCCTGCTCCGGCACGTGTCCGGAGACTTCCAGCATGGACTCAAGCGCCGGCGCGGACGGAACTGCGGGAGCCGTCGATGCGGGTCTCCGATCTTGTGAGACGGCCCCTGAGCCAGCCCCAGAGTTGCCGAAGGTCGACGGACCGCCGGTTCCGACCGATCCGGCGGAGCCGTCGATTAAGGCAATTGGCCCGTCCTGCCGATGACTGGATCGGGGCATCTTGGACCTCGATTCTGGAGCTGTCTATGGCGCATCAACACTCTGCGGACTCGGAGAAAAGTGGGAAAGACGGGGCCCCGGCGAACGGCTCGGGCCGCACCCCACTGAAGCTGGGCAAAAACGACAATTACGTCTACAACGATGAGTTGCGCCGGTTGCAAATTGAGCTGGTCAAACTGCAGGAGTGGATCCGCCATAAGGGCCTGAAATTGGTCGCCGTCTTCGAGGGCCGCGACGCCGCCGGAAAAGGTGGCGCCATCAAGAGGATCACCGAATGCCTGAATCCGCGCGTCTGCCGCGTGGTGGCGTTGGGCACTCCCACGGAGCGGGAAAAAACGCAATGGTACTTCCAGCGCTATGTGCCGCATTTGCCGGCGGCCGGCGAGATGGTTCTATTCGACCGCAGTTGGTACAACCGCGCCGGCGTCGAGCACGTGATGGGTTTCTGCAGCGAAAGCGAGTATCTCGAATTCCTGCACAGCTGCCCGGAGTTCGAGCGCATGCTGGTGCGTTCGGGCATCATCCTGCTCAAGTACTGGTTCTCGGTGAGCGATGAGGAGCAGGAGCGCCGCTTCCAGGACCGTATGAAAGACGCCACCAAACGCTGGAAGCTGAGCCCGATGGACCTCGAATCGAGAAGGCATTGGGTGGAGTACTCGCGCGCCAAGGACGAGATGTTCGCGCACACCGACATCAAACAGGCGCCCTGGCACGTGGTGAACGCCAACAACAAGAAATGCGCGCGCCTGAACGCGATCTCCCACCTCTTGTCGCAAGTTCCCTACGAAGATCTGACGCCGGAGGCGCTGAAGCTTCCGCCGCTCGAGAAGGTCAAGTACATCCGCCCACCGATGCACGAGCAGAACTTCGTGCCGGAAGTGTACAGATAGATCGCGACTCTAGGGACGAGGCTTGCCTCGTCTTAGCTGTTTCTCTACCGATTCTCGACGCGTTCGCGAACAGCGAACGGCGAATGGCGAACGACTAACAACGACTAACGACCGATCATTTCTTCGTCCACTGATCGACCCAGTCGCTGACCGTCTTCCACCAAAGCTGAGAATTCTGCGGCTTCAGCACCCAGTGCCCTTCGTCGGGGAAATAGAGCATCTTCGAGGGCACGCCCATAGTCTGCAGCGTGGTAAAAAGCTGGAAGCCTTCGCTCACGTCGAGCCGGTAGTCGAGCTGCCCGTGGACGACGAGCGTCGGCGTCTTGAAATTCTTCGCCGCATTGCGCGGAGACCACTTCTCATACATCTCCGGGTTCGTGTACGGAGTGCCCTTGAACTCCCAGTTATTGAACCAGAGTTCTTCGGTCGTGCCCCAGGCGGAGACGGCATTGAACATGCCGTCGTGCGTGACGATGCACTTGAAGCGGTCGGTGTGGCCGAGCACCCAGTTGGCCATGTATCCGCCATAGCTCGCGCCCAGCGCGCACTCGCGGTCTTTGTCGATGAACGGATAAGTCTTCTCCGCGTAGTCGAGGCCCTTCATCAGGTCTTCAAACGGAGCGCCGCCCCAGTCGCCGTTGATGGCGTCAACGAACTTCTGCCCGTAGCCGGTCGAGCCGTGGAAGTTGATCATGATGACCACGTATCCGTTGGCGGCGAAGAGTTCGGGATTCCAGCGATAGGACCAGTCGTCGTCCCAGGCCCCCTCGGGGCCGCCGTGGAGGAGGAACTTCACGGGATATTTCTTCGTGGCGATCGAAGTTCGGCGGCTTGACGAGGAAGCCTTGGACTTTGTCGCCCTTGGCGCCGTCGAACCAGAAGGGTTCGAGCGGGGACATGGTCGACTTGGGAGAGGACGGCGTCGTTGAGATGGGTGAGTTGGTCAGAGCCGTCTTGACAACTGACACTCTTCGCGCCTCGTTCTCAGGCCGATGCTCAACTTGCCGGCTCGTGCGGTCGTACTCAAGCCGATGAGCGGCCACGGGATGGCAGCTTGTAGATTTGATTCGGCGCATGCGAATGGACATTCGCGTAAAGAGCAATGTGTGACCATCCGAGTGCTACGCTAAGTCATCGTTGAATCCGCAAGCAATCTGCGCGAGTCCAATAGGATCTGGCAAGTTCACGAGTCGGATCCGGGTCGCGGCCATGCGATGAGTTCGATAGACGATGATCGGAGATTCGCCCTTGTCCTCGGCAGCGAAGTAAAAGCTTCGTACGAATCCGGCGCCCAAGTGAATGTTCCTACCCAGCCGATCAAAGCTCTCCGTCAGATTCTTCTTCTCCCCCGTCTTCCGGTCGTACAGCATCAGCCGGAAGCGGTCGCTCTCGTATCCCGGACGCTGCTGGGCGCGGTAGGCGATGTACTTGCCATCGGGAGAATAGAGCGGCGTCGAGTCGCTGGCGGGATTGTCGGCGGTGATGTTCTTTCGGGCTAGAACCGAGCGGGCGTGCCGCCCGCTCCCAGCATTCACCGGGACGATCCACAGATCGTTGTTGGTGGACGTGGCTTCGACCTTGTCGTGGTTCGAGGTGTAGCAAATCTCCTGCCCGTCAGGCGAGAAAGCGTAGTCGTCCTGTCCGCCGAGCGAGAACACGGGCGCGTCGTAGTCGCCGGGCGTGAGGTCGCGCGGAGGAGGTGGGGCGATCCCAGCGCCCGCCGAAGTTGCTCCTGGCAAAGCGCGCGGGGACGCGAGCACATCCGGAACCACAAAGATGTGCGTGCGCATACCTCGCTTGTACGCGTTCCAGTGGCGATACAGCAGGCGGTCAAAGATGAGCGCCTTGACTTTCGAATCCTCGGATTCTTTCAGCTTCCTGGCGTTGCAGTCGGCCTCCGCAGCGGGCGCGCCGTCGCATTCGGGATAGACATCGGAGGTAAAGAGAATGTTCTTGCCATCGGGCGACCAGAGTTCGCCGCCGGCTTCGGTCGCAATCGCAGTATGCTTGCGCACGCTGGTGACGGTTCCGGCAGCGCCATCGAAATCGGCAATCCAAATCTGCGAGCCGCCTTCTTTATTCGAGAGGAACGCAAATCGCTTTCCATCCGGAGCCCAGCGCGGGCGGTCGCCGTCCTGATCGGCGATGAGGATGCGCTCGGATTGGGCGGGCGAGTCGCCCGCCCCCACACTCTTCGCTGCACCATTCAGCGGGACGATCCAGATGTGGGAGGTCTTCTTGTTCGCCGCCAGATCCACATCGACCGCCGCGAACAGCACCCACTTGCCGTCGGGCGAAGGCACCGGCTCGCCAACGCGCTTCAGCTTCATCATGTCTTCGAAAGTGAAGGGATGCTTGGCTTGAGAAAATGCAGGAAGGGAGAAGAGAAGAACAAGAAGAAAAGCAAAACGGCGCATAGCGTGCCTCCGTGGGAACAAGAGAGTGTAGCATCCGGCAAGGTCCGCGTAGCCCCGGACGCATTCGTCCGGGCCGGCGCGCGAAGCGCGCCTTTGCGGAGCTCGCTCCGCGGGGCGGACGAATGCGTCCGCCCCTACGTGGGTGTTAGCTGCCCAGTTCTTCCAGCATGGCCGTCATCTCCGATTGGGCGTGGGCGTTGCCGGTGCGGCGCGCGGAGCCGATGCCATCCACCAGCCAGCGCTTGGCCTCATCGACGCGGCTGGCGGCGGCCAGCGTCTGCGCGGCCATAAAGTAGGCGGGCGTGTAATCGGGATTTTTCTCGATCAGCGTTTTGTATTCCTCAATCGCCCGCTCGATTTGTCCGGCCTTGGAGTACTCCATGGCCAGCCCATAACGCGCAAACGCGTCCTCGGGATTCTCGGCAAGGATTTCGGTCAACGCGGCAATGCGATCCATAAAGAAGCTCTCAGCTGTCAGCTCTCAGCTCTCAGTAAAGATTAAACGCCACAGCTAAAAACTGAGAACTGATAGCTGAGGGCTGACAGCTGAAAGCTGCTCTTCCCATTCTTATCACGATCGGCGTTACAATAGCTGTTCTCCGAGGGACCAACTTGGCGTGCCCTTTCTTTGTGCCGCTGGAAATTCTGAACGACGGTTCCTGGCCGCATCCTTCGCGTCTGCCTCTGGGAGCGGGATGGACGGGAAACTGCCGCGCTTCGGGGCAGGAACTGGCCGCATCGGACACTCACATCCGCGAATTCTGCAATCTTGGTTACGCGACCGCCTGTCCGCATTTGCCGCAAAGCCGAGATTGGGATGCGGTTCGTTTTTCGGTTGCGCGCGCGGCGCCGGAACAGGTCACGATCACTTTTGTCTGCGAGTTAGACCACGCTCCCGTCGAACATGGCGAATTGGTATTCGACGCGGCAAGCGAAGCCTGGTTGAATCCGCACCCGGACTCGCGTGTGCTCAGGCTCGCGAACTGTTATCTGCAAACATTTCGCGCCCGTAAGAGCGCTGTTTTCGTCTAACAAATCTTATGGTTGACGACGACAAAGCGAAGTTCACCCGCCCCCGGCCAGTGCGCGAATCGATCTCGGAAATGACCGAAATCGTTCTGCCCAACGATGCCAATCCGCTGAACTCTCTGCTCGGCGGACGCCTGATGCACTGGATCGACATGGCCGGCGCCATGGCCGCCCACCGCCACTCGCGCGCCTACGTGGTGACGGCTTCGATTGACCATCTGGATTTTCTCGTACCCGTCCGGGTGGGAGATTTCGTGGTCCTGCGCTCGTCGGTCAATCGCGTCTACCGCACTTCGATGGAGGTGGGCGTGAAAGTCTGGGTGGAAAACTATCGCGCCGAAAAGAGTCACCACGTCAGTTCTGCCTATCTGACGTTTGTGGCCGTGGACGCGGCGGGAAATCGTATGGCGGTTGCGCCGGTCATTCCCGAGACTCCGGAAGAAAAGCGCCGCTACGAAGATGCCGCGCATCGCCGCGAGTTGCGCCGGAAAGAATCGGCGCGCAGAATCGAGGGTCGAAGTTAGCGGCCTTCGACGCCCAGCCCCTAAAGGGGCTTGGATTTTGGACAACTTACGGTATCGCTAAAGCGACACCTTGATACGAAGCAAGTTTGTTGGCAACATGAGCGACTAGATGCATAACAACTGAAAATAACTGACAACTGATAGCTGGCAACTGGGAGTGAGACCCTACTTATGGACAGCGCACTCTTCATTCACCGTTTGCACTTCGCCTTCACCGCCACCTTTCACTATCTCTTCCCGCAGCTCACCATGGGCCTTTCTCTGCTGATCGTCGTACTCAAGACGATTGGCTTGCGGCGCAACGATCCCGTGTATCACGAGGCGGCGCGCTTCTGGGGAAAGATTTTCGGCATCAATTTCGTGTTGGGGGTTGTCACCGGAATTCCCATGGAATTCCAGTTCGGCACCAACTGGTCGATCTTTTCGCGATTCGCGGGCGGCGTCATCGGTCAGACGCTGGCCATGGAAGGCATGTTTGCCTTCTTCCTCGAATCGGCGTTCCTGGGATTGTTCCTCTACGGAGAGAAGCGGCTGAGCCCGAAAGCGCACTGGCTCTCGGCCGTCGCCGTCTTCGTCGGTTCGTGGTTATCGGGCTATTTCATCATCGCCACCGACGCTTTCATGCAGCATCCCGTCGGCTATTTCACGGCTGCGGATGGGAGTTTGCAACTGGAGAGCTTCTGGCATTTCGTGCTGAATCCCTGGGCCGGGTGGCAATACGCGCATAACATGAGCGGAGCGGCGATTACGGGAGCCTTCATCATGACGGCGGTGGGCGCGTTCTATCTGCTCTCCGGCAAGTGGACCGAGTACGCCCGCATCTTCGTCAAGACTGGCGTCATTGCCGGCTGCGTGTTCAGCATCTTGCAGATTTTTCCGACCGGCGACCAGCAAGGCAAAATGGTGGCCGACTCGCAACCCGTGACGCTGGCGGCGATGGAGGGACTATTTCAGGGCCAGAATGCCGCGCCCTTGCTGATCGTAGGCCAGCCGAACGAACAGCAGGGCAAAATCGATAACCCGCTCGAAGTGCCGGGAATGCTGAGCATGCTGACTTACAGGCGCTGGAACGCCAATGTCCGCGGACTCGACGCTTTCCCCAAACAAGACTGGCCGGGTAACATCCCCTTGCTTTATTACAGTTACCACATCATGGTTGGCCTGGGGACGTTCTTTGTCGCCGTCATGATCGTCGCATTGTTCCTGCTGTGGCGCGGCCGACTGTTTCACGCCAGGTGGATGCTCTGGATCCTGATGCTGGCGGCGCCATTTCCCTATATCGCCAATACCGCCGGATGGATGACCGCCGAACTCGGCCGCCAGCCCTGGCTGATCTATGGACTGATGCGCACCGAAGCGGGCTACTCCAAGGTTGTGTCGGCCGGGAATGGCATGTTTACACTGTTGGGCTTCATGGGCATTTACATGGTGCTAGGCATTCTGGGCCTGTTCTTGCTCCGGCGGGAAATTGAACATGGCCCAGTAACCGGGCCGGCGACGGAGGCAAATTAATATGGCGAGCCTTTGGTTCTGCATTGTCGCAGTGATGGTTGCTACCTATGTTGTGCTCGACGGATTCGATCTTGGCGCGGGTGCGATTTATCTGATCGCGGCCAAAACCAACGACGAACGGCGACGGGTGCTGCGCTCGATCGGCCCGGTGTGGGATGGCAACGAAGTCTGGCTGCTCGCTGCCGGGGGCGTTCTGTACTTTGCCTTTCCTCAACTCTATGCGTCGAGCTTTAGCGGGTTCTATCTTCCACTGACCATTGTCTTGTGGCTGCTGATCCTGCGCGCCATCGGCATTGAATTCCGCGCTCACATTGAAAGCGCGGTTTGGCAGGACTTCTTCGACACGACCTTCAGCGTCTCCAGCATTCTGCTGGCGGTGTTTTTCGGGGCGGCGCTGGGCAACGTAGTGCGCGGAGTTCCGCTCGATGCAACCGGCTATTTCTTTGAGCCGCTCTGGACCACCTTCAAACTCGGCCCGCAGACGGGAATCCTGGATTGGTACACGGTACTGATTGGCGTGATGGCGTTAGTAACTCTGACCGCGCACGGTTCTTACTATGTCGCCCTCAAAACCGACGAAGACCTTGGCCGCCGCGCCCGCGGTTTCGCCTTGCTCTGCTGGCCCCTGCAGTTTTTTCTGACCTTCAGTTCGTTGGTTGCGACTTATTTCATTCGTCCGGAAATCGTGGCGAACTACGGGAAACACAAGGTAGGAATGCTGGTTCCGATCATCGTGGGCGCCAGCCTGGCAGTCATGCTCTGGGCCAACCCCAAGGGAAAAGGAAAACTGGCGTTCGTTGCCTCCAGCCTGTATATCACCTTCATGCTGGTGGGCGCGGCGTTTGCGCTCTATCCGGTTGTGCTACCTGCACGCGACCACCAATATGACCTCACCATCTACAACACCGCCGCTGGCAGTCACGGATTGAGCGTCGGCTTGGTGTGGTGGACGTTGGGCGCAGTGCTCGCGGTCGCGTATTTTGTATTCGTCTATCGCATGTTTCGCGGCAAGGTGCAATTGGGAGAAGGGCACTACTGAGAAGATCGGCTTTCAGCTGTCAGCTCTCAGCTTTCAGTTAGGCCGAGGGTATATCCGTGGTTCATGTCACGGACTGAGGGCTGACAGCTGATTGCTTTTTCCTCCCGTATAATCGGAGGATGAGCTCGCATTCTCATCATCCCGGCCAGCAACCGCCCGCTCCTCAACCCTTACCTGGCGTCAATGCCATCATTGCCGTCGGTTCCGGCAAGGGAGGAGTCGGCAAGACCACGCTTTCCGTCAATCTGGCGATCGCCCTCAGCAAGATGGGCCACAAAGTAGGACTGCTCGACGGAGACGTCTATGGTCCGAATGTCCCGCTCATGCTCGGCACCAGCGAGCAGCCCAAAGTGATCGGCGAAGGCCAGATCGCGCCCATCCAGGCGCATGGACTGAAGGTCATCTCGGTCGGCTTCCTCAATCCTGGAGACAAGCCGCTGATTTGGCGCGGTCCGATGCTGCATTCGATCATGAAACAGTTCTTGGGATCGGTGCAGTGGGGACTGCTCGACTATCTGGTCATCGACCTTCCTCCGGGAACCGGCGACGTTGCGCTCTCGCTGATTCAGACGGTGCCGCTGACCGGAGCCATCGTGGTCTCCACGCCTTCCGACGTGGCGCTGCAGGATGCGCGCAAGGCCATCGAGATGTTCCGCCAGATGAAGGTGGACATCGTCGGCATGGTCGAAAACATGAGTTACTTCGTCTGCCCGCACTGCCAGCACGAAATCGACATTTTCTCGCGCGGCGGCGCGGAGAAGACGGCGAAACAATTCGACGTTGCCTATCTCGGCGCCGTCGAACTCGATCCCGAGATTCGCAGGTCGGGCGACGGCGGCACTCCGTCCGTGCTTCAGGGAGAGGACTCGCCTCAAGCGAAGTCGCTGTTCGCGTTTGCCCGCAACGTGGCGGCGCGAGTGGAGGAGATCAAAGCCGGCAGTTCGGAGAGCGTGATTCAGATTCAGTAGAAGATCTCTTGGAAGCTAACTTTGTTTGTCATCCTGAGCGAAGCGAAGGCCCTGCTTTCTTGCGGGACCGATCCAGCGGCCAAAAATCCCAGGGAGCGTGGCGCCCGGCCACCGTGAAGAGCGCGGTAGTACGAACACCCACACATTCGCAAAGGACGCGAAAGTGTCGGGCACCCGGCAGGAGCCAAGACGGGGATTTTCATTGCGCCAGCCCCATGCGGTGCAGGAGGTCTTGAAACCGCGGGTCGGAACGCAGGCCGTCCCAATCTCTGGCCACAGCGAGATGGACCAAGGGGCTCTCGGTTGCCGCATAGGCTCTTTCGAGCCAGTAGAGGGTGCGCTCGTTCTCTCCGGCATGAGCATAGAGGCGTGCGATGCGTACGCTGGGGACATGGACCCGTGCGGAACGGGCCGCAAGTGTGTCGGCCGCGCGCTTCATGGCCCGGCGATAGCCTGCCTCTCGGTAACCCTCTTGGAGGGCCCGCACCACTTCCTGATCGCCAAGTGCCCCAAAGAATTGCTCCGCCTCTTGCGCAGCTTCTTTCTCCATTCCTTTTTTGTAGTAGGCGCCCCATAGACCCAAGTGGGCAGAAGAGTAATCCGGTTGCGTCGCGAGGACTTTTTGGATTTGCAGAATGGCTTCATCATAGCGGCCTAAGTAAACCAAATGCCATCCGTAGAAACACTCAAAAAAGTAACTCATGGGGTCTAATTCGAGGGCTCGATGGATCTCCCGTTCCCAATCATTGTTTCGCCGTTGAGAGATCAGGTAGTCGGCGTACATGAAATGTGCATTAGCATGGCTGGGGTTGAGTTCAATGGCCCGCTGGAATTCTTTTTCGGCCGCGGACCAGTCCCGTTCAAAAATTCTCAGATTCGCGAGAGTCACGTGGGCATCGGCGAGCGTGTCGTCAAGCTCCAGGGCTTTGGTCACAGCTCCCTTCGCTTTCTGTACGGTTTCCTGTGAAGGCAGGAATCCCGCATCCCCTCGCAACATCCACACATCCGCCAGGCCTACGTACGCTAAGGCGTAATTTGGATCCTTGTCGAGGGCGAGCTGAAAATACCGCTCCGCGTTGTCCAGTTCTTCCTTCGAGAGTTTGTACCAGTGAAACCGCCCTTTGAGATAGGCCTCGTAGGCATCGGGGTTTACCGAGTGTGCGCTGCCCAGATGTTTTGTCTCCTCGGGCGTGATTGCAATCCTGATCTCGCGGGCAACGGTACTTGCCACCTCACTCTGCAGCACGAGCACATCCCGCAAATCGCGCTCGTAGGTTTCGGCCCACAGGTGTGTATCGGTCGCAGCATTGATAAGCTGCGCCGTGACCTGCACGCGTCCCCCGGAGCGCTGCACCGAGCCCTCAAGGATGCCGTCCACGCCCAATTCCCGCGCAATCTGCGGCAGGGGCTTCCTCGCGCCCTTGTACTGCATCACCGACGTACGGGAAATGACCTTCAGTGCCCGGATCTTCGACAGGTTCGTGATCAGCGCCTCCGTCATCCCATCCGCGAAGTAGTCCTGGCTGCTATCCCCAGAGAGGTTGGCCAGCGGCAACACCGCAAGGGATTGAATCCGAGAAGAACCGGGACGGTTCAGCAGCCGGTCGCGCAGACCGACCGAGTTCCAAACAAAGACGCCGGCTAGGATCAGAATGGCTGTGATGGTTGCCGCCGGAATCAAGTATCGTCTCTGGCGGTGCCGAGCTAATCTCTGCGAGCCAACAGCTAGCAGAGGGCTCGTAGGCGTCGCCAGGCGCCGCAGATCCACCGCCAAATCCTTCGCCGACTGATAGCGGTTCTCTGGTTCCTTCTCCAGACATTTCCCGATGATCCGTTCCAGTTCCGGAGACACCTTGGAATTGAGCGCGCTAGGTGGCCGTGGTGGCCGGCGCAGAATCGAGCCGATCAGTTGCGAATGTTCTACCTCAGCAAACGGTCGCTGCCCCGTGGCCATCTCGTACAGCACGGCCCCCGCGGCATGAATGTCGGTACGCGCGTCGATCTCTTCCCCCAGCAACTGCTCCGGTGCCATGTAGGGCAGAGTTCCGGCCATCGTTTGCGTCTCGCTGAGACTTTCCGTCGTGGCACTGTCGGTGACGAGAGGCCGCAGCTTGGCGAGTCCGAAATCCAGAATCTTCAGCCGTCCGTCGCTCGTAACCCGCAAGTTTCCGGGCTTAAGGTCGCGATGAACGACTCCGTGGTCATGGGCCGCGGCCAAGCCTTCTGCGAGTTGCACTCCGAGGCGGAGAACTTCTTTCTCCGGCAGCGGTCCGGCAGTTACTTTCTCGCTGAGGGTGATTCCGGGGATGTATTCCATCACCAGGAAGTCCACACCCTGTTGCGTGTCGAAGTCGTAGATGGTTGCAATGCTGGGATAGTTCAGCTTGGACAGCGCCAACGCTTCTTTATGGAAATGACTGCGTGCGGATGCGTCGGTTAGTGTACCGGGCGAAAGGATTTTGACGGCAACATCACGGGCGAGGTGCTCGTCGCGGGCGCGATAAACTTCTCCCATGCCGCCGGCGCCGATTTTCTCGACGATGCGGTAGTGGCCCAGTTCACTGTCGATGAGCGCGTCCTGGTGTGGCGCTCGGCTGGCCATAGGGAAAAGTGTCCTTTCCCCTCACCGTCCTATTCTAGGCTGGTGACACCGAGGAATCGACAGGAAACTCCCGAGTGACGGGCAATCCGGAAGTATGCAACCGTCAAGGCATAGTTGAGGTTAGCGGACGTCCTTTATACTGATTGGCTATACTGATTGGCCCATGCGCCCCGCCCTGGCCCGCTAGCCTAGCGCGCGCCCCCGGATTTTCTTACCCCGCTCGCGTGTGCCCCCGGCCCCAAATCCTGACGCATTGAGGGGGGTGTATCACTTTTTCCGTTCGTATAGCTCACCCCGCCCCATCCTTGACACCCCCGCCACCACTCCCTAGAATTCCAATTAGGCGTGGTGGAATCTTAATCTAAGCCACTGCATCTAAAGAATTTAGAGGAGCGGTTCGGCTCCCAGACTCAGGTCGATATGCCAGCAGGGCCAGCGGGCGGACGGGAACGCGAAATCCTTACCGCTATCGTCGAGACATTCATTGCCAGCGGAGAGCCGGTGGGGTCGCGCACGCTGGCTCGCTCCAGCCGCGAGGGGCTGAGTGCGGCTACGATCCGGAATGTGATGGCGGATCTGGCCGATGCTGGATTTCTGGAGCAGCCTCACGCTTCGGCGGGGCGCGTGCCTACGGCGGAGGCTTACCGTTATTACGTCGAACAGCTTAGTGGCGAGACGCATCTTTCGCACGAGAACCAGAGCATTATTCAGGACACTTTGACCGGAGTTACCGATGTGGCCGAGTTCATGGAGCGGACTTCGCATGTGCTCTCCCTGATCTCGCATAGCGTGGGGATTACCGTCGCTAGCAGCGGACCTCGGAATGCTTTGGAGCATGTTTATTTTTCTCGGCTTGGGCGATCAGAAGGTGCTGGCGGTGGTGGTCACTCGCTCGGGAGTGGTGCGGGATCGCGTGCTGCGGCTGGATATTCAGCAGTCCGACCTTGATTTGGCGGCGCGCTACATCAATGAAAATTTTCGCGGCTGGACGATGGGCGACATGCGGGCCGAACTGGCTCGGCGGTTGGAACAGGAGCGCAGTGAGTATGACCGGCTGATGAAGTCCATTGAGCAGCTCTATCAGCAGGGGGCGCTGGCTTCGACCGACGACACGCAGGCGGTGTTCGTGGAGGGAGCGGCGAACCTGGTTACCAACCTGGTCACGAATCAGGTGGCGGGTGAGGAGGATCGGCAGCGGCTGCAGGACATGCTGCGGACGCTTGAAGAAAAAGAAAAAGTTGTGAAGCTGCTCAGCGCTTATCTGGACACGCGGCAGGAGGCGGTACGCGTGGTGATTGGGCTCGACGAGGCTTTGCCGGCTTCGCATTTGCAGAATTTTGTTTTGATTGGCGCTCCCGCGCGCGTCGGCGGCGAAGTGATGGGGTCGCTGGCCGTGATTGGACCTACGCGGCTGGATTATCAACACACGATGTCGGCGGTGTCGTACATTGCGCGGCTGTTCGACAAACTTTTGAACGAATCGGAGTAATCGAGAAGTATGGGTAAGGGAAACGGAAAGACCGATGCGGGGCTTGATCTGGAGCACGAACTTCCGGCCGCGGAAGGCGGAGAAGAAGCTGCGCCTGCCGGAGCCGCGGCCAAACCGGCCGAGGCCGGCGCGGGATCGGAAATCGACCAGCTTAAGGCCGAGCGCGATGCGCTTCTGGACCGGCTGGCCCGCTTGCAGGCGGAGTTCGACAATGCCCGCAAGCGCGCGGTGCGCGAACAGCAGGAATTCCGCGAATTTGCCGCCGCCGACGTCATCCGGAACTTTCTGCCGATTCTCGACAGTTTTGAGCGGGCGCTGAAGGTTGGCGGCGACTCCAATTCCAATTCCAAATCCGATGACTTCCGCAACGGCGTTGAGCTCATCTACCGGCAGTTTCAGGATGCGCTGCAGAAGATCGGAGTGCAGCCGATTCCGGCGGTGGGGCAGGCGTTCGATCCGCGGGTTCACGAAGCGGTCGAAATGGTCGATACGACTGAGGTCCCGGATCATCAGGTCTTCGACGAACTGCAGCGCGGCTATAAGTACAAGGATCGCCTGTTGCGTCCCGCGATGGTGAGGGTCGCCCGCAATAGCCGCGGATAATTCGATTTACAATTTGCTCAGCCGATTTGTTTAGTCAAAAGTGGGGGGAGTTTCTGGCCGCTAATACGAAACGCGATTATTACGAAGTGCTCGGTGTTGCCCGTGCGGCCACCGACGTCGAGATCAAGAGCGCTTACCGCAAGCTCGCGATGACGTACCATCCCGACCGCAACCCGAATAATCCGGACGCGGAAGAGAGGTTCAAGGAAATCACGGAAGCGTACGCCATTCTTGCCGACAGCGAAAAGCGATCTTTGTATGACCGCTTCGGACACGCGGGTGTGGGCGGCACGACTGGCGGCGCTGGGGGATTCGATCCCACGATCTTCCAGGATTTCGGCGACATATTTGGAGACATGTTCGGGTTCGGCGACCTGTTTGGACAGGGCGGACGCCGTCGCAGCCGCGCCCAGCGCGGAGCCGATCTTCGCGAGGACTTGAATCTTGAATTTGACGAAGCCGTCTTTGGCATCGAGAAGCAAGTCAGCGTGCGCCGCCATGAGACCTGCGACTCGTGCCGCGGAACCGGAGCGGCGCCCGGTAAGACTCCGGTCACCTGCCGGTCGTGCGATGGCCGAGGGCAGGTGCGGTATCAGCAAGGCTTCTTCAGCATCGCTCGCACCTGTCCGACCTGCCAGGGCGCGGGAAGCGTGATCACCGATCCGTGCCCGAAGTGCAAAGGCGAAGGCCGCTTGCTGCGCGAGCGCGTGGTGGAAGCCAAGGTGCCGGCGGGAGTGGAAGACGGCACGCGCATTCGTTTCAGCGGCCTGGGGAAGCGGGCGCGTTCGGCGGGCCGGCGGGCGATCTGTATGTTGTGCTGCACGTCAAAGAACATGCTTTCTTCGAGCGCGAGGGCAACGACCTGCACTGCGTGGTGCCGATCTCGTTCCCTCAAGCTGCTTTGGGCACGGAGATCGTGGTTCCCACGCTGGAGGGAGAACACAGGCTGAAGATTCCCGAAGGCACACAGTCGGGAACGTCGTTTCGCATCCGGAGCAAAGGTGTGCCGGTGCTCAATGGGCGCGGCAAAGGCGATCTTTATGTCGAGGTGCGAATCCAGACGCCGGGAAAGCTGACCAAGCGACAGCGCGAATTGCTGAGCGAACTGGGAGAAATAATTCCGGTGGAAAATAAGCCGCAGCACCGGTCGCTGTTGGGACGCGTGAAGGATATGTTTGCGTAAGAACGTTCTCAGTTCTCAGTTCTCAGTAAATCTTGTGTATGCCTTTACTGAGAACTGAGAACTGACAACTGCAGAACTGACAACTGAGAACTGACTCATGACACGCCGCCGCTGGATCGCCGACGAGGTTAGCGGAACGACCGCCGCTTTGGTAGGCGAGCACGCTGCTCACCTTGCCCGCGTGCTGCGTGCTGAAGTGGGGCAGGAGTTCGACATTGCAACCGGGGATGAGGTTCGCCGCGGGACGATCACGTTTATCTCTGACGACCGGGTTGATTTCGCGCTCGACATGAAGCCGCTTTATCGGCTGAGGTCCAAGCCGGCGGGCGCTCCGAAAATCACGCTGGCACTGGCCATTTTCAAGTTTGACCGCATGGAGTGGGCGATCGAGAAGTGCACGGAGATCGGAGTCGCTCGCATCATTCCGGTAATCGCTCGCCGGACGGATGCTCATCTCGCCGCTGCTGCCGTGAAGCGCCGTGAGCGCTGGCAGCGCATCGCTCGTCAGGCGACCGAGCAATCGCGAAGGTTGGCGCCGCCGGAGATTGCGGCTCCGGTCAAATTGAAAGAGCTCGATGGCGCTCTGCCTGCGGACCTGCTGACCCGCGTCGTTCTTGCGGAATCCGAAGAAGAGACTCGGCTGGGAACGGTTTTGCATTCCAGGCCAACCGAAGTGGCCCTTGCCATTGGCCCCGAAGGCGGATGGGCCGACGGGGAACTAAGTTGGTTTTACGAATCGGGATGGGTTGCGGCCTCGCTCGGCGAGACGATACTGCGCGCGGAAACCGCGGCGATCGTTGCCACCGCCATCGCTCTTGAAGCGCTGCGCTGATTCCCCGTATGCGTTTCCGCGTTCATTCGCAACATCAGGTTTGTTTGCTCATCCTGAGCGCAGCGAAGGACCTGCTCCTTTCAGCAGCGGTGGAAAGCAGGTCCTTCGCTGCGCTCAGGATGACAATGTGGGTTTGGAAATCGCGCACAGCCTTCCACAACCGCCTCTGATATTCTCCGGCTAGTGAGCTGCGACTCTCCCAATTGCGACGAAGATCATTCCCGATGAGCGTCAGCGGCAAGCCATCGAGCATGTCGATGGGCCGATGCTGGTCATCGCTGGCGCCGGCACCGGGAAGACTACCGTGCTTACGCAGCGCGTGGCCAACCTCATCCGCGAAGGGCACGCCCGCCCTGACGAAATTCTTGCCCTCACTTATACCGACAATTCCGCCGCGGAAATGCTGGCGCGCGTGCGGGGAGAATTGAAGGGCACCGCTATCGACGACTTGCAGGCCTCGACGTTCCACGCCTGGTGTTACGGATTGCTCGAGCGTCGCGGCGCCGGTTTTGGCGTGCTCGACGACAAGGACCTGTGGGTGTTTTTGCGCCGCCGGATTCGCGATCTGCGTCTGAAGCACTTTGTGCGCGCCGCCAACGTCGGACAGTTCCTCGACAGCCTGCTCGATTTCATGCGCCGCTGCCAGGACGAACTGGTCGGCCCGGAAGAATATGCGCGCTATGTCGAGCGTCTCGAGCGCGGAGAGATCCCTTTGCCTCGTGTTGCCAAGTCGAAAAATCAGGCGGATCTGGAGAAAGGCGAGGTTCTCGAACGCTGCCAGGAAATCGCCCGCGTTTTCGCTACCGTGGAGAATATGCTGCGCGAAAAGAACCTGGGCACCTTCGGTCACATGATCGCCAAGGCCCATCGGTTGCTGAAGGACGATCCCACGTTGCTCGAAGAAGAGCGGCTTCGTACGCGCTTCATGCTGGTCGATGAATTTCAGGACGCGAACTTTGCCCAGGTCGAAATCCTTTCGTTGCTCGCGGGAACGACGGCGAAGGTTTTTGCGGTGGGCGATCCGGATCAGGCGATCTATCAGTTTCGCGGAGCGTCGAGCGAAGCGTTCACGCTGTTCGCGAAGAATTTCCCCGCGGCGCGAGTCGTCGTGCTCGGAAAAAATCGGCGTTCGCTCTTGCCGATCCTGCGTTCTGCTTTTGGAATTGTGAATGAGAACCCGCCGGTATTCGAATCAGCGCCCGCACGAGCACTCTCGCACCAGGGGATCTCAATTTCCTACCAACGGACCCCGCTGGAATCGCTGCGCGACGAGGAGGCGAAGCAGCGAGGTGAGGCTGCGGCCGCGCCGCCGGTCGAGATTGTTACCTGGAGAGATAAAGAAGTCGAGGCCGCCGACTTGGCGCGGCGCATCCAGAAGAAGCGTAAGGATAAGGATAAGGACCAGCGCTGTGCGTGGAGCGATTTTGCCGTGCTTTATCGCCAGCACCACCATCGCGATGAACTGGTTCATGAACTTGCCGAGCGGGGCATTCCATTCTCCATCGAAGGGCTGGACGTGCTCGACACGGCCGAGGTCCGCGACGTGGTGGCTTGCCTGACCGCGGCGGTGTCTCCCAACGAGGCGGCCAGCCTGTTTCGCGTGGCGGCTCTGCCCCAGTTCGGCATCGACCCAATGGAATTGCGGGCGGCGATGAGGGCGGTGCGGCGTCAGGAACTCGATCTGCGGACGGTGCTCGGACGATTGCCGAAGGGCGCGGCGGTGCTGGAAAGTGTCGAGAAGGTGCACCGGGAAGTGGGGAAGGATGGAGTTCGCGCGGACGCCGCGGTCGACCTTGTGATCCGCCATTTTGGGCTGCAGCGGTCGGCGTTGGTGGTGGCTTTTCTGAAGTTTGTGGAAGCGTGGCACAAGAAAGCTATCGCTGAAATCGGGGGCCCTTCCGAATTTCTCGAGTACCTCGACTATTTTGTACAGGCCAAAGGCACGATCGCGCTGCCACGCAGTGCGGACGACGCGGTGCAGCTCTTGACCGCGCATGCCGCCAAGGGCCTTGAGTTCCGTCACGTCGCAATCATTCGCGGTTCTTCGACCTCGTTCCCCATGGCCTACAGGGAGCCGCTGGTTGCGTTCCCGGCGGAATTGCGTGGGTCGAACGCTTCTGCTTCTGACGCGTGTTCTGACGCGCGCAGGCGCGACGACAAAACGCTGCATGAAGAAGAAGAGCGGCGCCTTTTCTACGTGGCCATGACCCGCGCCAAGGACACGCTGGCGATTTATGCGCATCAGGGTCGGGGCAAGAAAGATCCGAAGCCCACGCAGTTTCTGCGCGAGTTCATGGTTCATCCTGCTTACCGGAAGTTCTGGTTCACACACTCAGCGGCGGCCGTGCAGGATACCTTGTTTGCCGAAGAAGAACAGAGAATCGCTTTGCAGCAATCGAACGTGGCTGAGTGGCTGCTCATGGAGCCTTCGGCGAACTTTGTTACCGGCCTGAGCGCGTCGGCCATTGAAATCTACGAAGAATGTCCGCTGCGCTTCAAGCTCGAACGGGAGTGGAACCTGCCGCGCGACGTTTCCGCCTCACTGCACTACGGAGCGGCCATGCACGGCGTGCTGCGTACCTTCTATGACGCGCAGCGCTATCGACGGGAAATCGGCGACGACGATTTGCTTGAGCAGTTCCGGTCGGCCTTGGCTTCGGCGGGCATCGCCGACCGCTATCAGTATGAGTTGTACCTGCGGCAGGGTATGGAGCAGTTGCGGCAGTTCTTTGACGGAGTTCGCAATGTTCCGCTGCCCGAGGTGCTTGAGACCGAGCGCAGATTTGAACTGCAAGTAGGCTCGACAAAGTTGACGGGACGCGTAGATCGCATCGACCGCACGGGCGCGGAGACGGTTGCCATCGTGGACTACAAGACGGGTAAGCCGAAGTCACAGGAGGATGCCGATGAGAGCCTGCAACTTTCGTTGTATGCGCTGGCGGCGAGGGAGGCGTTTGGAAAGCGCGCCGACCGTTTGATCTTCCACAACCTCGAAAACAATACGGCGGTTTCGACCACGCGGAATGACGGCGAGTTGGAAGCGGCGAAATTGCGCGTGCAAAAAGTGGCGGAGGGAATCGCGCGGGGAGAGTTCCCGGCGAATCCCAAGTATCACTGCGCGTTTTGTCCCTATCGCAATCTTTGTCCGGCTACGGAGAAGGTCGTTGCGGGGCCGCAGCAGAAATCAACGTCCCGCGCCAACTAGTGGAGCGACGGGCGTCTCGCCCGTCCCGCCGGGCGGGGACGCCCGGCTCTCCACTAGCAATCTGAAAAGTGCCGCAAAAAACTTAGGGGACGCTCATCGCGTCCCCTTGGTCGTTGCCTGTTGCGGTTGCCTAGTGCTTCTTGGCTTTCTTCTTTGCTTTCTTTTTGGTTGCCATGGATCTATTCTCCCTTTCCATTCTTCATGGAATTTCGCAACGGTATTTTGTTGCAACTGTTTGAATGTATAGAGTCAACGCAGAACGAAGTCAAGAGAAAAATGATCGAAACGGGAGCATCGAACGATGCACCAAAGTCACTGCACGATGTCGCCCCGGAAGAAAAAGTTTGCGCGACGAGAATTTGACCCCTTATCGAACCCGGAAATCGACAGACGCATGAGCATCTCAATCTAGACTTACGACACAAGGTAAACTGAAGCTTCATAACTTGGCATTCATGGACACGACGGATCAACTCGGGTTCCAGTTTCGTCCGGCGGAGAGGCGCGTCTGGACGGTGCGGGCGCTGGTCTCGGCGGTTCGCTCGCACATCGAACGCGAGTATTCGGACTGCTGGGTGGAAGGGGAAATTTCGAACCTTCGCAATCCCGATTCCGGCCATCTGTATTTCACGCTCAAGGAAGAAGCAGCGCAGATTCGCGTGGTGATGTTTCGATCTTCGGCGAAGCTGCTGCGGTTTCGCCCGGAGAACGGATTGCACGTTACGGTTCGCGGGCGCATCACCGTGTATGAAGAGCGCGGGGAGCTGCAAATCTCCGCCGAGTTCATGGAGCCTCAGGGCGCGGGCGCTCTGCAGTTGGCGTTCGAACAATTGAAGGCCCGATTGCAGGCAGAGGGATTGTTCGAGGCGGCGCGAAAGAAGGCGATTCCGCCGTTGCCGCAGCGCATTGGCATCATCACTTCACCGCAGGGGGCGGCGCTACGCGACATTCTGAACATTCTGGCGCGGCGGCATCACTCAGCGAATGTGCTGATCTATCCGGCGCAAGTGCAGGGAGACTCGGCTGCGGGCGAAGTGATGGCCGGGCTGCGGCACTTTCATTCGCACTTTCATTCGGAACCGCGGCATCCGGACTTGCGCGGCAGCCGCGCTGTCGAGGTCATTATTATTGCGCGCGGCGGAGGTTCGGCCGAAGACCTGGCCTGCTTCAATCACGAGGGCCTGGCGCGGGCGGTCGCGGATTCGAAGATCCCGGTGATTTCGGCGATTGGGCACGAGACGGATTTCACGATCGTGGATTTTGTCGCCGATCTGCGGGCGCCTACGCCTTCCGCGGCGGCGGAACTGGTGATCCGATCGCGGCAGGAGATCGAAGGGCAGGCAGAGGATTTGTACCGCCGGCTGGAACATGCGGTGCGCTACCGGTTGCTGATGGCGCGTCAGGAACTGACCGAGCGGGCACAGCACGGCGCGTTTGCGCGCATGATGGATGGCATCCACCGGCGGCAGCAGAAGGTGGATGAACAGCGCTTCCGGTTGGAAAAAGCGGAACGGCAGCTTTTGGAGCGATGCCATCGGCGCTCGGAGAATGTTTCCTCGGCGGTCCGTCATTATGACGCGCGGCGCCGTCTGGCGGCTGTCCGGCAAGGGCTGGAGGCGCAAGTTGCGAACTTGGCCGCCGCGATACGCAGGCGTTTGCTGGAGAACGGCGGGGCGCTGGATCGTCGCGCTGCGAGCCTGGAGGCGCTTTCGCCGGTGGCAATTCTGAATCGGGGATACGCGCTGGTGTTCGATGCGAAAGGCCGGCTGGTGAAAGATGCGGCGCGACTCGAAGCTGGGGATGAGCTGTCGGCACGCCTGGCTCGGGGACGAGTTCGCGCCCGCGTGACCGCCAGCGAACCGGGCGAATCGGAATCCGGCGATCTGCATTAGGCGTGCTGCATTAGAATGAAGGCCAATTCAACTTTAGACTCAATTTTTGAGTCAAAGCTCGACATGAGGGTGGCGTGACGCCGTCGCTGATCTGGTCGCACATCTCGGTGATTTCGATTCTGGACGTCGTGCTGGTCGCGATCCTGATCTACCAGTTACTGGCGCTGGTGCGGGGAACGCGGGCGGCGCCGATGCTGGTGGGAGTGGCGACGCTGGGGCTGGCCTTTTATTTCGCGCGGCTGGAAGAATTGCGGACGCTGAACTGGCTGCTGAGCACGCTGCTGCCGTATGTGGTTTTTGCGCTGATCGTCGTGTTTCAGTCGGAGATCCGGCACGCACTGGCCAACCTTGGGAGCCGCGTTTCGCTGATGCGGTCTTCGAGTTCGGTCGCCGACGTTTACGACGACATTGTTTTGGCGGCCAATCTTTTTTCCCAGAATCAGACGGGCGCGCTGATTGTGATCGAGCGCGAGATTGGGCTGCGTACCTACATCGAAAGCGGCGTGGCGCTCGATGCCAGGCTTTCGTACGACCTGCTGGCCACGGTGTTTCGACCGAGCGCCCCCTTGCATGACGGCGCGGTGATTGTGCAGCGGGATCGCATCGCGGCCGCCGCTTGCTTCCTGCCGCTGTCGATGAACCCCGTGCTTTCCACCCAACTGGGCACGCGCCATCGCGCCGGAATCGGGATCACGGAAGAAACCGATGCCGTCGCCGTCATCATTTCGGAAGAGACAGGCACCATCAGCATGGCGGTGGGCGGGAGCATTGAGCGCGATTTGACGGTCGAACGCCTGCGGGAGCGGTTGAGCCATTTGCTGCGCCGTTACGCGCCCGCGCCGTCGCTGCCCAGTCCGGTGGAGGAAAGCATGGCTGACGAGGAGCCGCCCAGTTCGCAACTTTCGTCGAAATTCTCGCGCCGGCAGGATGCAGGAAGGGACGACTAGCGATGCCAGGCCTTGTGCAGCGTAGTTTTTTTCAGCGTATTTTCGTTCACAATTTCTGGCTCAAGCTGGTTTCGCTGTTGCTCGCCATCGGCCTGTGGATGGTGGTGGCGCGCGGTCCCATCGCCGAAGTCGAAATGAACGTTCCCATCGAGTTCCGTAATCTTCCCGACACTCTGGAGATTGATTCCGCCAGCTTCACCAAAGCGCAAATCCGGGTACGGGGGCCGGAGCCTGTGATTCATCGCCTGGTGGCGTCAGATGTGCGTGCGGAGATTGATCTGGCGGATGTCCGCCCTGGGGAACGGACTTTCGATTTGACCGGCCGGCAAATTCACGTGCCGCAGGATGTGAAAGTGGTGCAGATCATCCCGGGTCAATTTCACCTCTCCTTTGACAATCGCGCAACCCGCGTCGTCGAGGTTCGGCCGCGTGTGACCGGGACTTTTGCGAGCGGCATGCGCGTGGCGCAGGTAATTGCCGACCCGCCGAATATGGAGATTATCGGACCCCGCCGACGCGTCGATGCGGTGGAGGCCGCCATCACCGATCCGGTGGATGTCAGCGGAGTGATGACGCGAGCTTCTTTTGTGACGCAGGCCTATGTCCCCGATCCTCTGATCCAAGTTGTGCACCCCACCCCGATTCGCGTGACCGTTATTATGGAAGGCGCGGGAAACGAGAAAAAGTAGGGCAGTCGTTTGTCGGTGGTCAATGGTCGTTCGCAGCTCGCAGATGGACGACGCCTCAACCCGACCAACGACTAGCGACCAACGACTACCGACCGATTCATGACGCAAACCAGACAACTCTTCGGTACGGACGGGATTCGCGGTGTGGCGGGAGAATTCCCGCTGACGCGCGACACCGTTTATTGGATTGGGCGGGCGCTGGGGCACGATCTGGTGCGGGCGAATGCCCAGGCGCGGGTGGTGATTGGGCAGGACACGCGCGTCTCCAGCCGATGGATCGCCGACCGATTTCTGCAAGGGCTGGCATCAGTCGGCGTGGAGACGCGCAGCGCGGGCGTGATTACCACCCCGGGTGTCGCGTTTCTGGCACGCTCGCAGGGGTTCAATGCGGGAGTGGTAATTTCGGCTTCGCATAATCCGTGGACCGACAACGGGATCAAGATTTTTTCCGGCGATGGTTATAAGCTTCCGGACGCACACGAACTGGCGATTGAAAAAGAAATCTTCGCATTGCTGCGGGATTCGGATGCAGTTCCGCCGGATGCTGCTCCCGAAAGCTTCGAGCCTTCCCGGCGAGGAAGGCTTGCGGCAGTCGTACGTTCACTGGCTCGCCAGCAGTGTTTCGGCCGACTTGACCCGGCTGCGTGTGGCGGTCGATTGCGCCAATGGGGCGGCGACCGCGGAGGCTCCGGAGCTATTCGGGGCGCTGAAGGTCAATACAACTTTCTTGCACTCCGCGCCCGATGGACAGAACATCAACGAGAATTGCGGAGCGCTGCATCCGGAAACGCTGGCGCGCTTTGTCCGCGAGAGCGCGGGCAGGCAGGAAGGTTTCGATATTGGCGTGACCTTTGATGGCGATGCGGACCGCGCGCTGTTTTGCGATGCCCAGGGGCGAGTGGTAAACGGAGATGCCGTACTGCTCGTGGCGGCGCGTGAAATGCAGTCGCGCGGCGCGCTGGCGAAAGCAACCGTGGTCGCGACGACCATGTCGAACATGGGATTGGAGCTGGCGCTGAAGCACTCCGGCATTCAGATGCTGCGTGCCAATGTCGGCGATAAGTACGTGCTCGAGGAAATGCAGCGCGTGGGAGCTACGCTGGGCGGCGAACAGTCGGGCCACATTCTGTTTCGCGATGGGGAAGCGACCACCGGCGACGGACTTTTGACCGCGCTCCGGGTGATGGAGATCATGGTTCGGACGGGCAAGCCGCTGGCCGAACTGGTGAGCGATCTGAAAGTATTTCCGCAGACGATTCGGAATGTGCGAGTGCGGAACAAAACTCCCTTTGCGCAGATTCCGGCGGTGCAAGCGGCGATTGCGGCGGCGGAGCGGGAACTCGACGGCAATGGCCGTGTGGTCGTACGTTACTCCGGCACCGAAGCGCTGGCGCGCGTGATGATTGAGGCGGAGTCGAAGGAGCAGATCGATCGGATCGCGGAGGCGATCGTGGGGGCGATTCACTCGGCGCTGGGCGCGTAGAAAGACTGTTTGAATAAATTCGAGCTTTGACGAACGAGGTCCTAAATGAAACGCAACATCGGGATTTTATGGACTGTGCTCATGGTCCTGTTTATGACCTTGGGCTGTGCGAAGAAAATGGCCATGCCTCCTCCTCCGCCACCCCCAGAGACGATTTTGGGAGAAACGGGAACTGAGAGCCTCCAGGAGTCCCTCTTCAAGGGAGACCAGGCGGTCCTGTCAGACCAAGACATCGCAAGGATTCTCGGCACTCAACTCAGACTTACGGACCGCCACCGCTTGGCGATTTTAAGCCTCAGTTCGATTAATCTGTGGTCTGAGGACCTTGCTGACACTGAGGCAAAGAACTTTGACAATCTCTTGCAATTGCTCAAGTCTTCCCCGCAGCTAACCGAGGTGCGCTTCTTACCATCGCTGTTGGTGCCGGAAAAGCGGACTGTACCGTACCTGAGAGAGGCGGCAGCTCGTCTCCAGGCGGACCTACTGTTCGTCTACACCGCCCGGATCCAGTCGTATCGGCGGGATCGCTTCCTGAAGTCCGATGAAGTTCGTGCGCAGTGTGTGGCCGAATCGGTTGTTTTAGACGTGCGCACGAGAATCGTCGTCCATACGGCGCGCGCCACTGAGAACATTGCGATGAAGAAAGCACCCGCAGATCTCAATTTCAGCGAGACTATCGCCAGGGCGCAGTCAGAGGCTCGGGGAAAGGCAGTGCTTTCACTGGCGAACGCTCTGATTACGCACCTAGCGGAAAACGCAAAGTGACGGGCCGCACCTCCTCCATCACATGTTGAAGTCGACTTCCAGCCAAACAGGGTAAGTTAGCGCTTATATGGGCTTCGCCCCGCTTGGGAACAGGACGACTTCCCCAACCCCGTTTTGTAACTTCCTGTTTCCCTTCCGGAGGTACGTCCTTTCGTACGGCCAGGTTATCTTGTGCGCCGGTGTTACTCAGTCGAGAATGAGAATCGGTTCACAGTTAGCCGACTTAGAAGACGCTCATGAGAATTCTTATTGTGGAAGACGATACGGCGCTCGCCAGCTTCATCCGGAAAGGGCTGGAAGCGGAGCATCACGTGGTGGATGTATCCGATGAGGGGAACCAGGGCCGGGCGATGGCGATGGAGGTTGACTACGACCTTGTGGTTCTTGACCTCAACCTGCCCGGGGTTGACGGGTTGTCGGTTCTGAAGAGTTTGCGGCAGCGCAAGGCGAACCTGCCGGTGATGATTCTCACCGCGCGCAGCCGGGTCGAAGACCGCGTGCAGTGTCTGGATTCGGGAGCGGACGACTACCTGGTGAAGCCGTTTTCGTATCTCGAATTGTCGGCGCGGGCGCGGGCGTTGTTGCGGCGCAGCCATCTGCCATCGGAATCGGTACTTACCGTCCGCGACCTTTGTCTGGATCGCGTGGAACGCAAAGTGGAGCGCGCCGGCCGGCACATTGAATTGACGACCAAGGAATTCGCGTTGCTTGAGTATCTGATGCGCAACGCCGGGCGCCGTCTGACGCGGGCGATGATCATCGAACACGTCTGGAACCTGACCTTCGACTCCACCACGAACGTGGTGGACGTGTACATCAACTATCTGCGCCGGAAGGTGGACGACGGGTTCACGCCACCTTTGATCCACACGGTTCGCGGGGTGGGGTATCAGATAAATCCGGAAGGGGCATCGGTACAAGTATGAGCACGAGCCCGCATTCTTTTCCGAAGGTACCACGAGCTCCGGACGTGCTCGGCGAATTGCTGCACTCGTTAAGCCAGCCGCTGACCAGTTTGCGCTGCTCGCTCGAACTCTCTCTCGATCTTCCGCTCGAACTTCCGCGCGAACTGTCACCCGAGCAAGTGGCGGAGCAGCAGCAGGCGAGTGTTGCGGCAGCTCTCGAACAGACCGAAAAGGTCATCGGCCTGATCCAGTTGATGCGGGAGTATCTGGATGCCGAGCAACCACGGCCCCAAGCTTGTTCGACCGCGCTGGCGCCGGTGCTGCGGAGTGTGATCGAAGCACTCTCTTCGATCGCGGCGGTGCGCGGCATACGGTTGCGCCTGGTGGGCACATGCCTGGCGGCGATACCGGCGCCGGAAGCGCGGCTGCGGCTGGCTTTGCAATACTTAATTGCGGCGATGGTGGAGGCGCAACCAGCGGGCGGCAGGGTTACGCTGCTGCTGGGGGAAGGCCCGGCCGGAGCGGTGCTGCGGGTGGAAGGCGAACGCGCTTTTCGTGGGCCGAATGTTCGCGAGCCGAATGTTCACGGCATGGAACAGAGCGCAACCAGTCCGCCGGTGCAGCGCGATCCAGTTTTGCGCAGGGTGAAGCTCGCAATCGCCCGCCGCGTGCTCGAAAACGCCGGAGCATCGCTGGTGTTCGGCGACGGCGACGTTGGTCCTACTGGGTTCGTTCTTCGCATTCCGCACCGAGTTGGGGCTTCTGCCGGATGACTTCATCCTGAAATTTTGCCCGATGGCGCTTGCCGCAAGGAGTACAATCCAGCCTTTCCGGAGGTTACGGTGAAGCGCTGGACGATTCTGCCGACGGTTCTGAGTTTGTTGTGGCTGATTTCCGCGTGCTGGGCTCAGCAAAATGCGCCTGTGCCCGCACCGGTGACGGTCATTCGGGCGGGAGTGCTGATTGACGGCGTGTCGGGTTCTGCGCGTCGCGACCAGCTCATCACCATTCGCGGGAATATGATAGCCGGCGTCGCCGACGCGGGACCGGCGGGCGTTCCGTCGAACCTCCCCGCGGGTGCTGCCTTTATCGATCTCTCGCAGGCCACGGTCCTTCCCGGGCTGATCGACGCTCACACGCACATCTTTCTGCAGGGCGAGGATCCCGCCGAGGGTGGATACGACATCCAACTGCTCAAGTATCCGCTGGCGTTCCGCGCGGCGCGCGCGACAGTTTCGGTGCGGCGCGCGCTGGAACAGGGCTTCACCACGTTGCGCGACATGGAAACCGAAGGCGCGGGCTACGGCGACGTGGGCATCAAGCAGGCGATTGAAGGCGGATACATTCCCGGGCCGCGCTTGTTTGTTTCGACGCGCGCGATTTCGACGACCGGCGGATATCCGCTGGAGGGTTACGCGCCGGAGATCGAAGTGCCCAAGGGCGTGCAGATCATTGACGGGCCGGTCGAGGCGCGCAAGGCCGCGCGCGAGCAGCTCGACCACGGCGCGGACTGGATCAAGGTGTACATGACGCATCGGTCGTGGATTAGCAAAACCGGCGACCTGGTCTCGCAGCCGACGCTGACGGTGGAGGAACTGCGCGCGATTGTGGACGAGACGCACGGCTGGGGCAAAAAAGTAGCTTGCCACGCATACGGCGGAGAAGGCTTGCAGCGCGCGCTCGACGGCGGATGCGATTCGATCGAGCATGGCTTGCTGCTGACCGACGCGCAGATCGCGCAGATGGTCCGGCAGGGCACATGGCTCTGCGCGACGCTAAATGTCTATTACGAAGGCTGGGCGCCGGCCGGCACGCCGGCAGGCCAGCGCGACCGCAAGCGCGCCTCCGCCCACGAAGAATCGTTTCGCAAGGCGCTGAAGGCGGGAGTCAAGATTGCTTTCGGAACTGACATTGGGGGCATGCCGTGGACCGAGCCGATCGCGCAGGAGTTTCCGCGCATGGTCGAATTCGGCATGACGCCGATGCAGGCGATCCAGAGCGCGACTTCGCGGGCCGCGGAATTGCTGGAGATGAAAGGACGACTCGGTGTGATCGCGCCGGGCGCCTATGCGGATGTAATCGCGGTTTCGGGCGACCCCTTGGCGAATGTCAAAATTCTTGAGAATGTCGGTTTTGTGATGAAGGATGGCAAGGTATTCAAAAACGACCTTGGAATGAAGAAGCAATGAAGAACGACGCATTGAAGAACAGAGTATTGAAGAACCAGGCGGGGCCGAAGAGGTGAGGGAATGAACATCCTGGAAATGTGCGATTGGGAAGCGGCCTCGGTTCCGCTGGAAGCGACCGTGGAGCAGGCGATCCGGACCATGCTCGATCGGCAGGTGGGAGCGGTTGCCGTCATTGATGAAAACCGCGGTGTCGCGGGGATCTTTACGGAACGAGATGTGCTCGCGGCTGTCGCTGGGCGAACATGAGCTGCGAAAAATCCCCGTCCGCGAGGTCATGACCGCTCCCGTCGAAATGGCGACCCGGGCCACCACTGCGGGCGAAGCGCTGGCCACCATGGTCGAGCGCCACTACCGGCACTTGCCGATCGTCGACGATAACGGGCAGTTGCTGGGGATGCTTTCGATCCGCAACCTGCTCCAGGCGCGGATCGACACGCTGACGCATCAACTGGATCAGGTGCGGTCGGTTGTGCTGTAGGAAACTCTGATTAAGTACCATCGAAAACCTTGAACCACAGGGTACACAGGGCGGCACGGAGGAAACCCGGGGCTTAATCGGACTTTTCTTTAGCGCGGGCGCGAACTTTGAGCGGGGTTCTTGCGTGGCGCCGGCGGAGCCTTTGCGATTCTCACATCAAAGCTTACCGGTAACTGTTTCGGCGGAAAGCAGGCCGCGTTATCGCAGGCCTGGTATTTCAGCGTTCCACGGACGACATACTTCCCGGTTTGCGCGGCATGCAGGGGACGCACCAGCACATCCACTTTGAAATCTCCGGTGTAGACATTGAGCTTTTCGTCGGGGGCGAAAGCGAAACTCATATCCTGGCCATCGGGGTAGGTGGTTTTGCCGATGACGATGTCGGTGGCGGGTTCCACCTTGAGTACGGTCGGGATCAGGAACTCCGATTTGGGCTTGTTGGAATTGATGTGATAGCCGCTCGAAACGCGGAACAGGAGCGGGACGGTAATCGATTTGCCTTGCACGACGGTCACGACTGGAGCGGGCGCCATCTTGACCAGAGGACCTTTGGGGCCGAGGTCGTCCTGCGCCCAAGCCCAGGCGGAAAGTACGAGAAGCGCGCTCGTGAAAAGTATTTTCATTGGCTGCCCCAATTCAAAAGAAGCAGATGCCGCACCCTGCTAGACTACCCCAGCTAGACTACCCCAGGTTCGGTACGGTTCGCAGTTACTTCCGAGCCTGTACCGCCTCGCCCTGGCTCAGGGCCTTCTTGATGTGGTCGACGAAGACGCTGCGGCTCTGCAGGCCGAATTCGCGGGCGATCAGCTTGCCGTTGCGATCTATGAAAAACGTTGTGGGCAGCACCCCGACGCCGCCGTAGCTTTCGCCCACCGATTCTTTGCCCAGCAGGATGGGGTAGTTGACGCCCATTTCCTTCGTGAATTTAGCGATGTCTTCGGTGCTGGCATCGTCCATGGCTACGCCGACGATCTGGAAACCTTGCGGGCCGTATTCCTTCTGCAACTCGACAAACCACGGCATCTCGATCTTGCAGGGACCGCAATACGTCGCCCAGAAATTCAGCAGAACGGCTTTGCCGCGAAGGTCGGAGAGCTTGAGCTTCTTGCCATCGAGCGTCGGCAGTTCGAAGTCAGGCGCCAGGTTGCCGATGAGTTGTCCCTTGGCGGGACCGTTCGCGCGATTGTTGCGGGCCATGCGAATGCCGGCGAATAACATGGCCGCGACGATGGCGGCGATGAAGAACAGAATCAGAGGATTTCTTTTCACTGGTAACCCCAAATGTCGGGCGCCTGAAACGCGTTGCAACCCCAGCCCCTAAAGGGGCACTTGATTTCGAAGAGCTTCTGGCATCGCTAAAGCGATGCCCTGATACGAACCCTTAGTTTTTCCGCAGCCCGCTACAGCGCAAAGCGATTCAAGAACGAAAAATAGCCGGAGATCAGCGTGAAGCGGCCCATCACCAGCAGAATGCCCAACATGATCAGCAAGGCTCCACTCGCTACTTCCACGGCGTGCATGTGGAATTTGAAGCGGTTGTAGAACTTTAGAAAGCGCTCGATGCCGAGCGACGTCAACAGGAAAGGCACGGCCAATCCGGCCGAATAAATCGCCAGCAGAAAGATGCCTTTCCAGACGGTGTCCTGGGCGGCCGCTAATGCGAGCACAACCCCGAGGATCGGACCGACGCACGGCGTCCATCCAAAAGCGAAAGCAAATCCAATGACAAACGCGCCCCAGGCGGACGAACTGCCTTTGAGGCTGTGCAGCCGCGTGTCGGCCAGCAACGCCTTGATCTGCAGGATGCCGGTCAAGTGCAGACCGAAGAGAATGATGACCGCTCCGGCGATGCGGGCGAGCAGCGATTTGTATTGCGCCAGAACCTGGCCGACTTCCGTCGAGATCGCGCCCAGCGTGATGAAGACGATGCTGAAGCCGATGATGAAGGCGGCGGAATTGAGCATCACCTTGCGGAAGAGTTCGCCTTCTTTCAGCTTCAGCTGCTCGACGCCGACGCCGGAGATCAGGGAAACGTATCCGGGCACGAGCGGAAGCACGCACGGCGATAGGAACGAGATCAGTCCCGCGACGAAGACGGCGGGCAGGGATGGTAATGGCAAACTTGACATGTCTTTCTATTGTAGCGACCGGGAGCAGTCTGCGGCCGGTGTGCCTTACAGGCTCGCGGCCTGAATCTCCACTCTCACAATTAGAAGATGCGGTGAAGGGCGGAATTGTTACAGCGATTCCGCGCTCGCATATTAGACGTGGCCGTCCGATTGTCGTTATCGCGGCTCCGGCTTTGGCGCCTGCTTCGAGGCCGGCGGCTCCTTGGGCGGCGCGGCAGGAGCCGCTGGTTCCACGCTGTTGGACGGAGCTTCGGTCAGAACCTTCTGGATGAATCCTGGCGGCACGGTTGCCGTGAGAATCGCGCGATCTCCGGACTGTTCGACCTTGAGACTGTCGAAGAACGCCTTTACATCCACATCGGTACCGTGTGCGCCAACGCTGCCCTCGGCGGCGTGAAAGAGGCTGAGAAAGGCGGCGGTTTTCTCGGTGATGGCCTGCGCGTCCGCTTCGCTGTCGGTGAACGCCTCGGCCCGCAGGTGAAGAGCGCGGAGATAGCGTCCGGAAATCACGGCGACTGCGGGCTTCGGAAACAGGATGCTCCAACTGCCCAGTCCCGCCGAGAGAATTCATTTCCGCGGGCTGCACGCGCAGAATCGCAAAACACAGACTCGCCAGAGGGACCTGCCGGTAGAACCTCCGCAGCAACCGGGGTCCGCCGAACGGCGAAGCCAATTTGCGGGAGCGGTCGAGCATGCCGCGAATCACTGCGGGATCCGGATGGTTCGAAACCGCGACACTGTCATACGAAAGAAGGACGACGCGCACCGTGCGGCCTTCGAAGGGGATGTTGTAGATCTCAAACCCGCGGTAGTCGTCAATCGAAGACGAGATCTTCTTGAGATATGCGGTCAGCCGGCCGGAGTCGATCCTGCCGATGAAGATCTCCGAGAAGCGTGGCTCGGAAGCCGATCCCGCCGTCCCGTTCCCCCAACTTTGCGGATAGTGAATAGCGAAGGCGGCCTTGTCCAGATCGCGCTCGAATTGAAAGCCGGTCTCTTCGACAAACTTCTGGTATTCGGGCTCGCGGGAAACCGGCGGCAGTTGGCCGGTGGCGTTGAATGTCCGAATCCACTTCAGATTGATGTAGAAGAAACCGTCCGCGCCCGGGAGCAAGCGGGCCGCTTCCGGTGGTGCCTGCTTGCGCAGGGTCACGATTAGAGCGACTGCGGCCACAATCAGCAGCACGGCCAGGGGGATGGGGAGGCGGCGTCGAATGCGCATCGATTTCGGCGGGTACTTGGCTCAGCCGCTGTGAACAGAGGGTGAACCGGACAATGATAGCACCCGGAGGCAGTGGAATTTCTTGCCGCCGTTTCAATTGCCGGCCGAGCGGGCCTCCGGTTGCACGTGAATTACCCTTGTGATAACTTAAATAATTGTCCCGGACTTCAGGAAGGGATCAGGGAAGTATTGTGCCCGGTTGGACTTGCTTCCACCTGCTGGCGTAGCTCAGTCGGTAGAGCATCTGATTTGTAATCAGAGGGTCGGGGGTTCGATTCCCTTCGCCAGCTCCAGAAAAACAAGATTCCGGAAACAGAAGAGGTTTGCGCAGCGACGCCCGGCAGCAGCACGGCCCTAAAGCACTCCTTTAGATTATTTTCCGGCGAGTGTAGGTGTCAGGCGGGAGTTCTCGCATTTCGTTTCCCGAGCTGAGAATTGCTGAGCGGTGTCGGTGTTGTTTTTTGTGCGCGGTGTTTTCGGATTTGCACAGGTGGGTGAGTGGTTAAAGCCAACAGACTGTAAATCTGTCCCTCTCAGGAGGTACGGAGGTTCGAATCCTCCCCTGTGCACCAGAGTGATGAAAGATGAGCTTCAGTTGCTGGCGAGCCTGAGGCGGCGGCAGAAGTCGGCGGTCACGCATTGACGATCAAGAAGAAGTTCGTGCTGGCCCTGATCGCATATGCGGTGCTGGGCATTTTGGCCTGGACCACGCTGTCGGATGAACCGATTCGAGTCTTCAACGCAAACGTGAGACTGCGAACCGGGACGTTGCTGATCCTGGGACTATTCGCGCTTCGAGCGGCACTGTATTTTTGGCGCACCCGGATCGAGGAAGAGCGGGAGAGCACGAAGCCGACAGATTGAAGCGGATTGAGTTCGTCGAGAGTTGATGTTGAGCGGTACGGTGAGCCGATGTAGCTCAGTTGGTAGAGCACTCCCTTGGTAAGGGAGAGGTCATCAGTTCAATCCTGATCATCGGCTCCATGAGATTGTGGTGCAGGTTTTACTGAGAGCTGACAGCTGAGAGCTGACAGCTGGTTTGAGGGCGGGAGTAACTCAGTGGTAGAGTCACAGCCTTCCAAGCTGTTGGTCGCGGGTTCGATCCCCGTCTCCCGCTCCAGAGTTTGAGCGTTGCGTTGGAATTCGGTGTTTGATGAGTGGCGACAGGTGAAGTTCGAGCAAGGTGTGATCAAGGTTGAGAAAGAGCGCGAGTTCGGCGACCTGAAGGCTGCGATCGAGAAAGTGTTCGCGGCGGACCGGGTCACGAAGTATCTGAAGGAGCTCGGCAGCCGCAGGCATTCGAGTCCGCGACCTGGATGCGGTCTTCGCAGCGAACGCGATCGACCGGGCGGCGGGCGAGAAGGCTGGAACGGCGCGGTCGTTGTATGAGTCGCTGCCGGTTTCGGATCAGGCCCAGATGCGGGAGTTTTATCTCTCGAAGGTCGAAGAAGTCGATCCGGCGCTGCGGGCGAAGTTTCACAAGCTGTATCAGTACTACTGAGTGGATCTCAGGACGACGATTGATTTGCGAACCAGCCGGCGAGACGCCGGCGCTACAGAGGAAAAGAGCAAATGGCGAAGGAAAAATTTGAGCGGAATAAGCCGCACTGCAACGTAGGGACGATTGGTCACATCGACCACGGCAAGACGACGTTGACGGCGGCCATCACCAAGGTGTTGCAGAAGCACAACCCGAAGATCGTGTTCCGGTCGTTCGATTCGATCGACAACGCTCCGGAAGAGAAGGCGCGCGGCATCACCATTGCCACGGCGCACGTCGAGTACGAGACGGCGAACCGGCACTACGCGCACGTCGATTGCCCGGGCCACGCCGATTACATCAAGAACATGATCACGGGCGCGGCGCAGATGGATGGCGCGATTCTGGTGGTGGCGGCGACCGACGGTCCGATGCCGCAGACGCGCGAGCACGTGCTGCTGGCGCGGCAGGTGGGTGTGCCGTACATCGTGGTCGCGCTGAACAAGTGCGATGCGGTGGACGATCCCGAGTTGCTGGACCTGGTCGAACTGGAAGTACGCGAGTTGCTGAAGAGCTACCAGTTCCCGGGCGACGACGTGCCGGTGATTCGGTCTGTCGGCGCTGCTGGCGTTGAACGGCGAAGAGAAGTGGGAGAAGCAGATTGACGCGTTGATGGAGGCGGTGGACAAGAGTGTGCCGCAGCCGGCGCGCGAGTTGGACAAGCCGTTCCTGATGCCGATCGAAGATATTTTTTCGATTCAAGGCCGCGGCACGGTGGTGACGGGCCGGATCGAGCGCGGGAAGGTCAAAGTGGGCGAAGAAGTGGAGATTGTCGGCTTCCGCGAGACGCGCAAGACGGTGGTGACGGGCGTCGAAATGTTCAAGAAGCAGTTGGACGAAGGCATGGCGGGCGACAACGCCGGCCTGCTGCTGCGCGGCATGGCGAAAGAAGATGTGGAGCGCGGGATGGTGCTGGCGAAGCCGGGGTCCATTACTCCGCACACCAAGTTCAAGGCGGAAGTTTACATTCTGACGAAGGAAGAAGGCGGGCGGCATACGCCGTTCTTCAAGGGCTATCGTCCGCAGTTTTATTTGCGCACGACGGACGTGACGGGGATCGCGGAGTTGCCGGAAGGCACGGAGATGGTGATGCCGGGAGACAACGTGAGCCTGGTGATCGAACTGATCACGCCGGTGGCGATGGAAAAGGGCTTGCGGTTCGCGATTCGCGAAGGCGGCCACACGGTGGGCGCAGGCACGATCGCCGAAATTATTCAGTAGGGCCTGTGTGGGGCGGGCATCTGCCGTGCAAGCCGTAAGCTCAGCATGGCCAGCAGTGACGGAAACAGCCCCGAAGGGGCGGAATGAGATAGCCCAGGGCGTAAGCCCTGGGTAGGCATAAGCAAGAAACGAGTCCCGAAGGGACGGACAGGATTGAGGGAGTGAGCAATGCCCCGAGAGATTATTACGTTGCAGTGTGGTGATTGCAAAGAGCGGAACTATTCGAAGACCAAGAACCGCAAGACGACACCGGACCGTCTGGAACTGAAGAAGTTCTGCCGCCGGTGCCGCAAGCACACGCCGCACAAAGAGGTTAAGTAGTCAGTTGCCAGTAGCCAGTTGCCAGTGATTTGGTTTAACTGAGAACTGACAACTGAGCAACTGAGAACTGTTTTTAGGGGCGTAAGCTCAACGGTTAAACTGTCGGTCTCCAAAACCGAACTTGGGGGTTCGAATCCCTCCGCCCCTGCCAGAGTTGAGGGTAAAGACGAGGCCCGAGAGGGAGCAGTCGAGGAAAGCGGGAAGGTATGGCGACAGCGGTAGAACAGAACGCGATTGTAATCACGCTGAGGTCCTGGCCCGAGCGGATCAAGGCTTTTTACAGCGACGTGCGCACGGAGATGAAGAAAGTCACGTCTCCGACGCTGAAGGAAGTCCAGGGAACGACGACGGTCGTCATCATTACCGTATTTCTGTTCGGGTTATTTTTCTTCCTGACGGATCTTGCGATCAGCAACACCCTGGAACGAGGGCTGCATTACTTCTCGCGCCGTTAGGCGGCGAGCGAAAGAAGCGATTTGAATGCCGGATACGGACAAAGTTACGGATAAAGAAAAGAACGAGAGCGCTGCGGCGAGCGTTGGCCAGGACGGCCAGCAGGCGCCGCCCGCTGAAGCAGTCCCGGGCGGCGAGCCCGCGCGCAATCCGAATATGAAGTGGTACATCATCCACGCCTATTCGGGATTCGAGCGCAAAGTGAAAGAGTCGCTCGAATCGCGCGTGCAGGCTTTCGGGTTGCAGGAGAAGATCGGCAAGGTGCTGATTCCGACCGAGTCGGTCACCGAAGTCCGCGGCGGCAAGAAACACACCTCGGAGCGCATGTTCTATCCCGGCTACGTGCTGGTGGAAATGGACATGGACGATCACGTCTGGCATGTGGTGAAAGTCGACGCCGCGGGTTACCGGATTTGTGGGCACCGGACAGCAGCCGACTCCGCTGTCGGAAGAAGAAGTGAATCACATCGTCTACAAAGTGGCCGACAGCCGCGAGAAGCCGAAGCTCAAGGTTAAATTCGAGAAGGGCGAGACGGTGCGCATCGGCGAGGGCCCATTCGCCACCTTTACGGGCGTGGTCGACGACGTGAACGAGGATCGCGAGACTCTGAAGGTGATGGTCACGATTTTTGGCCGGTCGACTCCGGTGGAATTGGAATTTGGGCAGGTGGAGAAAGTCGCGTAGATGGACGGGCGAGTCGCCCGTCCCCACACGAGCAGTCAAGAGCGCTGAGCCGAAAATCCTAGACTTGGCGGCAGGGAGGCGGGGCAAGCCCCGTCTCCACACAAGAAGGTAGGTTGGGAAAGGCATCATGGCAAAGAAAGTTACAGGTTCGGTGAAGTTGCAGATTGCGGCGGGCAAGGCGACGCCGGCGCCTCCGGTAGGACCGGCGCTGGGTCAGGCGCAAGTCAACATCATGGAGTTCTGCAAGCAGTTCAATGCCCGCACCGGGCAGAAGGAACTCGAAGGGTTGATTGTGCCGGTCGTGATCACGGTCTACAGCGACCGCACGTTCACGTTTATTACCAAGACACCGCCCGCGTCGGTATTGCTGAAGCGTGCCGCCGGCATCGCCAAGGGATCGGGCACGCCCAACAAAGATAAGGTTGGCAAGGTAACGCTGAAGCAGGTCGAGGACATTGCGAAGCAAAAGATGCCGGACCTGAACGCCGCATCGGTCGATGCCGCCATCAAGAGCGTGCGCGGCACGGCGCGGTCCATGGGCATCGAAGTGGTTGGGTAGATTTCGATTGTGGAGAGACGGGCGTCTCGCCCGTCCAGCATGAGGTGGCCGGGCGGGGACGCCCGGCGCTCCATGAACAGTTGTCGAAAACACCACGGCGCTTCGGAGCAAAGAAGCGCGGTGGGAGACTGAGGTGAAAATGAAGAAGTCAGGAAAGAACATCGAGAAGGCGCGGAAAGCGGTCGAACCGCGGCCTTACACGCTGCAGGAAGCGGTTCCACTTCTGCAGAAAGTGAAATACGCAAAGTTCGACGAGACGGTGGAAGTGACGCTGCGCCTGGGCGTCGATCCGAAGCATGCCGACCAGATGGTGCGGGGCACGGTCGTGCTTCCTCATGGACTGGGCAAGTCGAAAAAGGTTCTCGTAATCGCGACCGGCGAAAAGGTTCGCGAGGCCGAGGCGGCGGGTGCCGACTTCGTCGGCGGCGAAGACATGGTCGAGAAGATCACGAAAGAGAACTGGACCGACTTCGACGCTCTGATTGCCACGCCCGACATGATGAGAGCGGTCGGACGCCTGGGCAAGATTCTCGGACCCAAAGGCCTGATGCCGAATCCAAAGACGGGTACGGTCACTATGGACGTTGCGCGCGCGGTGCAGGAAGTCAAGGCCGGTAAGGTCGAGTTCCGTACCGACAAGACGGCGCTGGTGCACGTGCCGGTGGGAAAGATTTCCTTCACGCCCGACAAACTGATCGAGAACGCGACCGTGCTGATTTCGAGCGTCATCAAGGCGAAGCCTTCCGTGGCCAAGGGCAAGTACATCAAGGGATGCTACTTGAGTTCGAGCATGGGCCCGGGGATCTCGCTGGATACGACTCCGATCGAGGTTGCGGCGAAGGCATAGGTTGGTGTGGGGCGGGCATTCCTGCCCGCCCTGCGCGGACAGGAATGTCCGCGCCACACAAAGCACATGAATTCTGAAAGGGTTTGAACATGGCGGTTACTAGGGCAAAGAAAGTTGCGCAGGTTGAAAAGCTGGGCGGCGAACTGAAGAACGCTTCGAGCATGATCGTCGCCACTTATTCCAAGCTGACGGTGACGCAGGATTTCGAATTGCGCAAGGCGTTGCGTCCGACCGGGGCGAAGTATCGCGTGGTCAAGAACACTTTGGCGGAGCGCGCCGGCAAGGGCACCAAGGTCGAGCAGGCGCTGAAGAACCTTCAGGGCGTGACCTCGATCGCCTACACCGAAGGCGATCCGGTGATGCTGGCGAAGGCGCTCGCAAAGTACGCCAAGGAGCATCCGGAATTCACCTTCAAGGCGGGTGTGGTCGAAGGCCGTGCGATTACGGTCAAAGAGATCGAGTCGCTCGCCACCATGCCGTCGAAGGACGAGCTGTATTCGAAGTTGCTGTTCCTGTTGAGCGCTCCGTCGCAGCGTCTGGTTACCGCGATGAATGCGGTCGGACGGAATCTGGCGGTGGTTGTGAGCCAGGGCGTCGAACAGAAGAAATTTAAGGAAGCGTAGGAATTTGTAATTGGAAAATTTGTAATTACAAATCACCAATCACAAATTCGGTTCAAGTTTCTGAGCAGCAAGTCTGCTCGAAAAAAGATTTAGTTATCGCGAAGCGAGGGGTGGCGCGGTCGGAGATTCGGGCGTTGTCTGGCGCTGGAATGGACGACCTGGTCGCACTGGAAACCTAGCCGAGCGATAGCGAAATCGCAAATCTTACATCAAGCGGAGAGATTCACATGGCGGATCTACAGCAGTTGGAAGAGTCGATTGTTGGCCTGTCGTTGCTGGAAGCGGCGGACCTGGTCAAGAAACTGGAAGCGCGTCTGGGGGTTTCGGCGGCGGCAGCGGCCCCGGTGATGGTTGCCGGCGGCGCAGCGGCAGGCGCGGCAGCCCCGGCCGAAGAAAAGACCGAGTTCACGGTCGTTCTGAAGGAAGTGGGAGCCAATAAGATCAATGTAATCAAGGCAGTACGTGAGGTCACCAGCCTCGGCTTGAAAGAGGCAAAGGACCTGGTCGATGGCGCTCCCAAGAGCATAAAGGAAGGCGTCTCGAAGGAAGAAGCCGAGACCATCAGGAAGAAGTTCACCGAAGCGGGCGCAACTGTCGAAGTCAAGTAGGCGCCGTTTAGCGGGCGTGAGCGAAGCGGGAGCCCGCTGGCGCCATCCTGAGCGAAGCGAAGGATCTGGCCCAGTCGGCGCCCCGCTTGCAATTATTTGACCGAACAGTGGCTGAATCCTGGCGGGCTGTGTTAATATCTAACAAATAACCCGCTTACCCTGGCTTCACTGTGAGGCGACAGCGACCCGCATCCTCCTAAATAGACCCAGGAAGCGGAAAAAGGGTCGCTGGAATCGAAAGTTTGGCAGCCGGTCCCGCGGGCGGCGGGACGGAACAGGCCTTTGAACTGGCACGGAATTTTACAAGTCACTTAAGAGTAAGCGTCGAGTGTGGCGCCCGAGGACAATCATGTCCCTGCGGGTGCCTCTGTCTTTTTTCCGCGTACACCGCCCGTTAGAAAATATTTGGCGCCGTTTTTTGCGCCCTCATTCCGCGCTGTACCGCAGCCCCAGGCTGCCTGAAAGCAGGAGTTCCAGAGAATGCCAAAGCACAATATCCATCGCAGACGTTTTGATTTTTCCAAGATTCCAGCCACCATCCAGATTCCGAACCTGATCGAGGTTCAGAAGCGTTCCTATGACCGCTTCCTGCAGATGGACAAACTGCCCAGCGAACGCGAAGATGGCGGGCTGCAGGCCGTATTCCAGTCGGTGTTCCCGATTACCGACTTCCGCAATGTTTCGCAACTCGAGTTCGTGGACTTCGCGATTGGCAACTGGGAGTGCAAGTGCGGGCACCTGAAGGGGCTGCACCACCTGCGCACGACTTGTAAGAATTGCGGATCGACGGTGATCACCGACCCGTTTCATCCGGGCGAAGTTCTCTGCCACAAGTGCGGCACCTACAACGCGAATACACCCGACTTCTGCAACAAGTGCGGCGATCCGGTTGGATTGCAGCTGAAGTATGACGTGGCGGAATGTGAAGAGCGCGGCATGACCTACTCGGCGCCGCTCAAAGTCACGATGCGCCTGACCATCTGGGACAAGGACCCGGAGACGGGCAACCGCTCCATCCGCGACATCAAGGAACAAGAAGTTTTCTTCGGCGACGTTCCGCTGATGACGCAGAACGGCACGTTCATCATCAATGGCACCGAGCGCGTCATCGTCAGCCAGTTGCACCGCTCGCCGGGCGTGTTCTTCGAGACAGCCGCGAACCGCACGTACTTCCTGGGAAAGATCATTCCCTACCGCGGCTCGTGGGTTGAGTTCGAGTACGACCAGAAGAATGTTCTCTACGTACGCATCGACCGCAAACGCAAGTTCCTGGGCACGATTTTCCTGCGCGCCCTCGGCCTGCGTTCCGGCGAAGACATTCTGAAGACTTTCTATACCACGGACCGCCTGGTTGTCCGCGACAAGAAGCTGTTCTGGACGCTGGATCCGGCGACCGACAAGCCCACGAATCTGCTGGGCATGAAGCTGGCGCACAGCATCAAGTCGAAATCCGGCGACGAAGTGGCGCACTCCGGCCGCAAGATCACACCCGCCATCCTGAAGGAAATTCAGAAGGCGAAGATCGGCGAAATCGAAGTCGATACCAGCGACCTCGAAGGCGCGTGGGCAGCCAGCGACATCGTCGACACCACAACCGGCGAAGTGCTGCTCGAGGCCAACACGGAAATCACGGCCGACAAGGTGGCCAAGATCCTGGAATCGGGGGTGGTCGAGATGAGCCTGTTCTTCCCCGAGCGCGACGACGTGGGCACGGTCATCAGCCAGACTCTGCGGCGCGATTCGATCACCAGCCCCTCGGAGGCCCTGATCGAGATCTATCGCAAGTTGCGGCCGGGCGATCCGCCAACCCTCGACACGGCGACGGCTTTATTCCAGGGCATGTTCTTCGATCCGCGCAAGTATGACTTCTCGCGCGTGGGCCGGCTGAAGTTCAACATCAAGCTGTTCGAGAACCAGGAAGCAACGAGCCTCGAACAGCGGACACTTGATCCCAACGACTTTTATGCGACGATCAAGTACCTGCTCAAGCTGCGCAAGAACATCGGCAACGTCGATGACATCGATCACCTCGGCAATCGCCGCGTGCGCGCGGTCGGCGAGTTGCTGGAAAACCAGTTCCGCATCGGCCTGGTCCGCATGGAACGCGCCATCAAGGAGAAGATGAGCGTGTACCAGGAAATGTCGACGGCGATGCCGCACGACCTGGTCAACGCCAAGCCGGTGATGGCCGCAATCCGCGAATTCTTCGGCTCTTCGCAGCTCTCGCAGTTCATGGATCAGACGAATCCGCTGTCGGAAATCACGCACAAGCGGCGTCTGTCGGCCCTTGGGCCGGGCGGGTTGTCACGCGAGCGCGCTGGATTTGAAGTTCGCGACGTCCACCCGACGCACTACGGACGCATCTGCCCGATTGAAACGCCGGAAGGCCCGAACATCGGACTGATCTCGTCGCTGAGCTGCTTTGCGCGCATCAACGATTACGGGTTCATCGAGTCGCCGTACCGCAAGGTGAAGGGCGCGCGTGTGGTCGACTACGTCATCGTCGTCAATGCCGGCGACAGCAGCTACAAAGTCGGCGACCATGCCGAAAAGAGCGAGATGGAGAAAGTCAACGCCGATCTCAAGGAGCGGCGCAAGAAGCCGGTTGAGGTCGAGCCGTTCTCGTTCTATCTCTCCGCCTGGGAAGAAGACCGGCACACCATCGCGCAGGCCAACATTGAGTTGGACGAAAAGGGCCGCATCGCGGGCGAACTGGTCAATGCTCGCAAGGCGGGCAACTTCGTGCTGGTCAATCGCGACGAAGTCGACTACGTGGACGTCAGCCCGAAGCAGCTGGTTTCCGTGGCGGCCTCGCTGGTGCCATTCCTGGAGCATGACGACGCCAACCGCGCGCTGATGGGCGCGAACATGCAACGTCAGTCGGTGCCCCTGTTGCGGGCTCAGGCTCCGATTGTGGGAACGGGGATGGAAGGCGTTACCGCGCGCGATTCGGGCGCGGTGATTTTGGCGAAGCGCAATGGAATCATTGACTCGGTCGATTCCGAACGCATCATTGTTCGGGTCGAGGGCGAGCATCATCCCATGCAGCTTTCGCGTGAAGTGGGCAGCGACATTTACCAGCTCACCAAGTTCAAGCGCTCGAACCAGAACACCTGCATCAACCAGAAGCCGATCGTGAAGAAAGGCCAGCGGGTGGTGAAGGGCCAAGTGATTGCCGACGGCCCATGCACCGACTTTGGCGAATTGGCGCTGGGACGCAACGTGCTGGTCGCGTTCATGCCCTGGCGCGGCTACAACTTTGAGGACGCGATTCTGGTTTCGGAAAAGATGGTGAAAGAGGATTACTACACCTCGGTTCACATCGAAGAGTTCGAACTCGAAGCCCGCGACACGAAACTGGGGCCCGAGGAAGTGACCCGCGACATTCCAAACGTCAGCGAATCGACGCTGCGCAATCTGGATGAAGCGGGCGTGATCCGCATCGGCGCCGGCATCAAGCAGGGCGACATCATCGTCGGCAAAGTTACGCCGAAGGGCGAGACGCAGCTGACGCCGGAAGAGAAGCTGCTGCGCGCGATCTTCGGCGAAAAGGCCGGCGACGTGCGCGACGCTTCGCTCTACTGTCCTCCGGGAATCGAAGGCATCGTGGTGGACGTGAAGATTTTCTCGCGCAAGGGCCAGGAAAAGGACGAGCGCGCCAAGACGATCGAAGGCTATCAGGTCGCGAAACTCGAAAAGAACCTTTCGGACGAGATTCGAATTCTGACCGACGAACGCCTGAAGCGCCTGGAAGGCCTGCTGGGCGGCAAGGAAGTGCAAGCCGACCTGCACGACGAGCGCACCAACAAGCGGTTGCTGACCAAGGACACGATTCTGGACCGCGACGCGATCGAGCGCATCTCGACCCGCAACCTGAAGCGCATCAAGTACGCCGACAAGGATCCGCGGGTGAACGAGCAGATTGACGAGATCGAGGAAATGACCTCGCGCCAGATCGATGTGCTCAAGAAGATCGTCAACGAAAAGAAAGACAAGCTGACCAAGGGCGATGAGCTGCCGCCGGGCGTGATCAAACTGGTGAAGGTGTACATCGCCATGAAGCGCAAGCTGAGCGTCGGCGACAAGATGGCCGGACGCCACGGCAACAAGGGCGTGATCGCGCGCATTCTGCCGGAAGAGGATATGCCGTACCTCGAAGATGGAACGCCCGTCGAGATCGTTCTGAACCCGCTCGGAGTGCCCAGCCGTATGAACGTGGGGCAGATTCTTGAAACCCACCTCGGATGGGCCGGCCATGAACTGGGTGTGAAGATCGCGGAGTTGCTGAAACAGAACACCCGCGCGGAATCCATCCGCCGCGATCTCAAGGCTTTATTCAAGGACACCGTGCTGGCGGAGACCATCGGCGATATGAGTGAAGATGAGCTCGAAGCGCTGGCTCCGACTCTTAAGAAGGGCGTGTTCATGGGGTCGGCGGTATTCGACGGCGCCCGGGAAACGGAAATCAAGGCGTTGCTGACGAGTGCGGGGCTGCCCACATCGGGCAAGACGCATCTGCGCGACGGCATGACCGGCGAGAAGTTCGAACTGCCGGTCACGGTCGGCTACATCTACATGTTGAAGCTGTCGCACCTGGTGGACGACAAGATTCACGCGCGTTCCATCGGGCCGTACTCGCTGATCACGCAGCAACCGCTGGGTGGCAAGGCGCAGTTCGGAGGCCAGCGTTTCGGAGAAATGGAAGTCTGGGCTCTGGAAGCGTACGGCGCGGCGTTCATTCTGCAAGAACTGCTGACCGCGAAGTCGGACGATGTCTACGGCCGCACCAAAATCTACGAGGCCATTGTCAAAGGCGAGGCCGCGATGGAGCCGGGCGTGCCCGAATCGTTCAACGTGCTGATTCGTGAATTGCAGGCGCTCTGCCTGGATGTCGAGTTGATCAAGGCCACGGAGAAGAAGCCGGTGGCCGTAGCAGCGGACTAGTTCTCAGTTCTCAGTTCTCAGTTGCACTGAACTGGCCGGGAGCAGAACTGGTCGCAAAGTTTTGATGATTAGCCACCGTGGCATTCGCTCTCAGCGCTGCGAGTGGCAGAGACTCAAGCCGGTTTACTGAGAACTGAGAACCGGGAACTGAGAACTGAAGTTGAGAGCCGCGTGCGGCGGCGCAACAGCCGAGGAAAGCGGAGGAACATGTTTCGAGCGAGCCCGTTTGATATGGCAAATCCGGTGGCTGACTTTGACGCCATTCGCATCAGCCTGGCGTCCCCGGAAAAGATCCGGAGCTGGTCGCATGGGGAAGTAACCAAGCCGGAGACCATCAACTACCGCACCTTCAAGCCGGAGCGCGATGGCTTGTTCTGCGCGCGCATTTTCGGCCCGGTCACCGACTGGGAATGCCTCTGCGGCAAGTACAAGCGCATGAAGCATCGCGGGGTGATCTGCGACAAGTGCGGCGTCGAAGTCACACTTTCGAAAGTCCGCCGCGAACGTCTCGGACACATCGAGCTCGCGTCGCCCTGTTCGCACGTCTGGTTCTTCAAGGGACTGCCCAGCCGCATCGGGCATCTGCTCGATATTTCCCTGCGCGATCTGGAAGCGATTCTGTACTTCGAAGCCTATGTGGTCGTCGATCCCGGCGACTCTCCGGTAAAAGAGCGCGAAGTGATCAAGGACGAAGCGAAGTACCGCGAACTCGACCAGCAATATCGCCCCGCCGGCTTCAAAGCCATGATGGGTGCGGAAGCGATCAAGGAGCTTCTGAAACGCATTGAGGTCGAATCTCTGGCCGCCGAACTGCGCGAGAAAATGAAGAACGAAACCTCGCTGCAGAAGCGCCTGAAGTATGCCAAGCGGCTGAAAGTGGTCGAGGCCTTCCGCAAGAGCGGCAACAAACCGCAATGGATGATCCTGGACGTGCTTCCGGTGATTCCACCCGAGTTGCGTCCGCTGGTTCCACTCGATGGCGGACGGTTCGCCACCTCCGACCTGAACGATCTGTACCGCCGCGTCATCAACCGCAACAACCGGTTGAAGAAGCTGATGGATCTGCACGCTCCTGAAGTGATCGTGCGCAACGAAAAGCGCATGCTGCAGGAAGCGGTCGATGCGCTGTTCGATAACGGACGCCGCGGACGCGTTCTGCGCGGCGCCAACAACCGGCCCCTGAAGTCGCTTTCCGACACGCTGAAAGGCAAGCAGGGACGCTTCCGCCAGAACCTGCTCGGCAAGCGCGTGGATTACTCCGGGCGTTCGGTGATCGTGGTTGGCCCCGATCTCAAGCTGCATCAGTGCGGCTTGCCGAAGAAGATGGCGCTCGAGTTGTTCAAGCCCTTCATCTACCACCGGCTCGAACAGACGGGAAACTGCACCACCATCAAGCAGGCAAAAGAAATGGTGGAGCAGCAGGAACCGATCGTCTGGGACATTTTGGAAGAGGTCATCAAAGACCATCCGGTCATGCTGAACCGCGCTCCCACGCTCCATCGCCTGGGCATTCAGGCGTTTGAGCCGGTGCTCGTGGAAGGCAAAGCGATCAAGATCCACCCGCTCGTGTGTACGGCGTTCAACGCCGACTTCGACGGCGACCAGATGGCGGTACACATTCCGCTTTCGCCCGAGGCGCAGGTGGAAGCCAGCGTCTTGATGCTGTCTTCGCACAACATCCTGTCGCCGGCGTCGGGCCAGCCCATCACCGTGCCCACGCAGGACATGGTGCTCGGCCTTTACTATTTGACGAAAGCCAAACCCGGCGCGAAGGGCGAAGGCCGTTCGTTCGCCAATATTGACGACGTTGTGATCGCGCTCGAAATGGGCGAGGTGGAAACGCTCTCCCCGATTCGCCTGCGCTACACCGGCGAGGTCATCGACCTGACGCAAGCCTACGACGATCAGGACGTGAACCACACCGACCCGGTGCAGCTCAAGCGCGAGTACCTGAACACCACCGTCGGCCGCGCCATTTTGAACGACCATTTGCCCAAGGCAGTGCCCGGGGGCAACCAGAGCATGCCCTACATCAACGGCCTGCTCAAGAAGAAGGGCATCGGCCAGCTGGTCAATTACTGCTATCTGCGGTTCGGCCTCGAAGTCACGGTGAAGATGCTCGACGAGATCAAGTCGCTCGGGTTCAAATACGCCACGCGCGCGGGCCTCTCCATCGGCATCGATGACATGGTGATCCCGGACAACAAGAAGACCCTGGTGAAAGACGCCGACAAGCAGGTCATCGCGGTCCAGCAGCAGTACCTGGATGGCGCCATCACCAACGGCGAACGCTACAACAAGGTCATCGAAATCTGGTCGGCCATTACGGAAAAAGTTGCCGATGAAATGTTCAACCAGATGCAGAGGCGGGATAAAGAAGGCCAGCTCAATCCGATTTACGTCATGGCGGATTCCGGCGCTCGCGGATCGAAACAGCAGATCCGTCAGCTCTCCGGAATGCGCGGACTGATGGCGAAGCCGACGGGCGAAATTATCGAGACTCCGATCACCGCGAACTTCCGTGAAGGGTTGACGGTGCTCGAATACTTCATCTCGACCCACGGCGCCCGCAAGGGCTTGGCCGACACGGCGCTCAAGACCGCCGATTCCGGCTACCTGACGCGCCGTCTCGTGGATGTCGCGCAAGACGTGATCATCAGCGAATACGACTGCGGCACGGTGGACGGAATTTTCGTCTCCGGGATCGTCGAAGCCGGCGAAATCATCGAGCCGTTGCGCGACCGCATCGTGGGCCGCGTCTCGCTCGAGAAGATCAAAGGCTACGAAGGCCAGGTCGTGGTCGACATCAACCAGGAGATCACCGAAGATCTCGCCGGGGCGATTCAGGCTGCCGGTATCGAACGGGTGAAGATCCGCTCGGTGCTCACCTGCGAGTCCAGGCGCGGCGTTTGCGTGATGTGCTACGGACGGAATCTCGCTTCCGGGCGCCTGGTCGAACTCGGTGAGGCCACGGGCGTGATCGCGGCCCAGTCCATCGGCGAACCTGGAACGCAGCTCACCATGCGCACCTTCCACATCGGAGGCACGGCGTCGCGAGTTTCGGAACAGTCGCGCCTCGATGCCAAGAGCAACGGACTGGTTCGCTTTATCAACCTGCAGACGGTGAAGTCGAAAACGGGCGACCTGGTGGTCATGAACCGCCAGGGCTCAATCGCGGTGGTGGATGAGAAGGGCCGCGAACGCGAGCGCTACGCGGTCGTGTATGGCGCCAAAGTCAAGGTTGCGGAAGGCGGGCCGGTACAACTCGGTCAGGTTATGGTCGAGTGGGATCCCTACACCTTTGCCATCCTCACCGAAATTGGCGGCACGGCCCAGTTCAAGGACCTGCAGGAAGGCATCACGCTGCACGAAGAAGTCGATGAAGTCACCGGCCTGTCGCGTCACGTGGTGGCGGATTCGCCCGACGAGAAGCGTCAGCCGGCCATGGTGATCAAGGGCAAGGCAAGCAAGCGTTACCTGATGCCTTCGCACGCTCACCTCATGGTGCAGGACGGAGACACGGTGTTTCCCGGCGACGTGCTGGCCAAGATTCCCCGCGAAACCACGAAGACCAAGGACATCACGGGCGGTCTGCCGCGCGTGGTCGAACTGTTCGAGGCCCGCAAGCCGCGCGAAACCGCCGTCATCAGCGAAATCGATGGCGTGGTGCGCTTCGGCGAAGTGGCCAAGGGGCAGCGCAAACTCTACGTGGCAGCCGATAACGGCACGGAGAAGGAATATTCCGTTCCGCGCGGCGTCCACATCAACGTGCAGGAAGGCGAGCGCGTCCGGGCAGGTGAACCGTTGATGGACGGCCCGCTCAACCCGCACGACATTCTGGCCGTGCTCGGCGAAAAAGAACTGCAGTCTTACCTGGTGAATGAAATCCAGGAAGTCTATCGCTTGCAGGGCGTGAACATTTCGGATAAGCACATCGAAGTGATCGTGCGCCAGATGATGCGCTGGGTGAAGGTCGAAGACGTGGGCGACACCCAATTCCTGCTCGAACAGCAAGTGGACAAGTTCCGCTTCCACGAGGAGAACGAGCGCGCGATCGCCAACGGCGGCAAACCGGCCACCGGGCGTCCGCTGCTGCTCGGGATCACCAAGGCGTCGCTCTCGACCGATTCGTTTATCTCCGCTGCCTCCTTCCAGGAGACCACGCGCGTGCTGACCGAAGCGTCCATTCAGGGAGCGGTCGATCATCTGCGCGGCCTGAAGGAAAACGTAATCGTGGGCCGCTTGATTCCCGCCGGCACCGGCATGGAATATTACCGCAACGTGCGCCTCTCTCCGGAAATGGAAGAGGCCGCCAGCAAGGTGCAGGAGGAAGTCTCGCAAGCCTACGAAGATGCCGAGCGGGCGCTCGAACTCATGCGCCACGAAGGCGAGACCGAAGAACTTGCCGCGGAGTAGGATCGTACGAATTCAGGACAGGGGCGACGCAAGTCGCCCCTCATTTTCTTGAAATCAATGGCTCCAGCACTGGAACAACAGCGCTTGCCCGAGCAACCTCAGAACCGCAATCCCAAGCCGGAGCCGGTTCCTGGCGGACTGGTGTTGGCTCCAGCCCTGGGGCGCTTCTGGCGCCTATTCCGTTTGTCGGTCTGGCGTGCTTTCGAGCACGACGCTTTCGCCACCGCCAAGGCATCGGCCTATTCCGCCATCTTCACTTTTTTCCCAGCCTTGCTGGTGCTCGGCGCGGTGCTCGCCACCCTGAGGCGCGGCGAAGTCTACCTGCGCCAGATCTCCTACGCACTAGGCGCAATTTTGCCCGCGGGCAGCGCCACGGCGCTTTCCTACCTGAGAAGCAAAGCGGACCGGCCGGTGGGCCTGCTCGTCTCCACTTCGTTGTTGACGATGTGGACCGCTTCCGGCGTCATCATCTCCTGGATGGATGGTTTTCGCCGCGCCTACCAGCTTCCCAAGACCTGGGGATTAGTCAAGGAGCGCGCGATTGCGATTTCGCTGGTCTTGATGGCGGGTCTGCCGCTGACTTTCGCCACCGTACTGGTTGCCTTCGGCAGCCGCATCGAAACCCGGATTCTGTTTCAGATCGGGCATGAGTTCGGACCTCTGATTCTCTTGTTATGGGGCGCAATCCGCTGGGCCATTGCGATCACCACCAGCATCGCCGTGATCCAGTTGATCTATCACAACGCCGTGCCCCGCACCCAACCCTGGCACAGCGTCTTGCCGGGCGCGGTGCTTGCCACGGGCCTGTGGCTGCTCTCCACTGCGATTTTGGGATGGTATTTGCAGCACTACGTCGACTACAGCGTCATCTACGGTTCGCTCGGGGTGGGCATTGCGCTGCTGGTCTGGATGTATCTGATCTCGCTGGTGGTGCTGATTGGCGCCGAGTTTAACGCCATGCTCTTCCCTCGCGGCCTAACGAAAGTTCCGCCTCCGCGTCCCGACTCCGAAGCCAGTTAAAAAACGGCGTGGCACTTGATTTTGGGTGGCGCAGCGCTTTAGCGCTGCGGTACGGCTTTTCTTCGAATCCGGCTTTAGCCACCGAGGGCAAGACTCTTACCCTAAAACACTCCCTTACGCCCTGACTTCCGCCTGCGCCCGAGCCCGCCGCTCGGCATACAGCGGAAACGCCTCCGCCATCGCCAGCACCTGCTTGCGGATCTTCCCCAGCACCGTCGCGTCCGTCCGATGGTCGAGCGCTTCGGCGATCCAGTGCGAAATCTGCCGCATCTCCGCTTCTTTCATTCCCCGCGTAGTCATCGCTGGCGACCCTATGCGGATGCCGCTAGGCTTCATCGGAGGATTCGTGTCAAACGGAATCGCATTCTTGTTGACCGTAATGCCCGCCTCGCCCAGCGCCTTCTCCGCCTCGCTCCCCAGCATCCCCTTGGCGAACACGTCCACCAGCATAAGGTGCGTGTCCGTTCCACCGGAAACGATGCGATAGCCGTCGGCCGCCAGCGTTTCAGCCATCACCTTGGCGTTGGCCACGATCTGCCGAGCATAGTCGCGGAAGCTCGGCTGCGATGCCTCAAGGAAGCACACTGCCTTGGCGGCAATGATGTGCACCAGCGGCCCGCCCTGCATTCCCGGGAAAACGGTCTTATCAATCGCCGCCGCAAATTCCTGCCTGCTCAGGATCATGCCCGAGCGCGGCCCGCGCAGCGTCTTGTGGGTGGTCGAAGTCACGATGTGCGCGTGCGGCACCGGCGAAGGATGCGCTCCTCCCGCCACCAGTCCCGCGAAGTGCGCCATATCGACCACATAGAATGCGCCCACTTTGTCCGCAATCTGGCGCATGCGGGCAAAGTCGATAGTCCGCGGATACGCGCTGCCGCCGCCAATAATCAGCTTCGGATGCTCCGCCGTGGCGAGCCGTTCCAGTTCATCGTAATCGATCGTCTCGGTTTCCCTGGTCACGCCGTAGGGAACGATCTTGTACGTCTTGCCCGAGAAATTCAGAGGATGCCCATGCGTGAGGTGCCCGCCATGCGCCAGATTCAACCCAAGAACCGTGTCGCCGGGCTTAATCACCGCCGCGTAAGCCGCTTGATTGGCCTGCGATCCCGAGTGCGGCTGCACGTTGGCATGATCCGCGCCAAAAAGCTTCTTGGCACGCTCCCGCGCCAGACTCTCCACCACATCGGTAAACTCGCAGCCGCCGTAGTACCGCTTGCCGGGATACCCTTCCGCATACTTGTTGGTGAACACGGACCCGGCAGCTTCCAGCACAGCCTCGCTGACAAAGTTCTCCGAAGCGATCAGCTCCAGACCTTCATGCTGGCGGCGAACTTCGTTGTCGATAGCGTTCGAAATCTCCGGATCGACTTCATAGAGCGGGCGGGACATCGATGAATTTTTCATAGGGACTCCCGGTTATTTTACTCCGAGCCGGGTTAAGTTCTAACAGTTTGCCGGATTTTCATCCCTCGTAACTAAAAAATCATCCGTGCGCCGGCTCGCGGAATCAATAACAGGAACCAACTTCTCCTTCGAGGTGCTCGCATGCAACTCAAGCCCTTCCTGCTCGATGCCTGGCTCGACCAGTACGAACACGACATAGAATTCAACCTCGCTGCGAGCACCGGACCGGCCTGGACCGTAAACGACATCCTCGCCCTCGCCGACGACGAAACGCGCCATCGCTTCCTGAACCACAACCTGGTCTACAGCCGCCCCGCCGGCGCCGACAGTCTGCGTGAGGCGATCGCTGAAATGCAGCGTGTCCCGGTAGAGGCCGTCCAAGTCGTGACCGGCGCCTCCGAGGCGCTCGTGGCCCTGATGTGGCTGGCCGCCGAGCCCGGCGCGAACGTAATCATCCCGCTGCCTGGATTCACTACGTTCTCGGCGCTCCCGGAATCTCTGGGCCTGGAAACCCGCTTCTATCGCGTGCGCCGCGAGAACGGATTCCGCATCGACCCCGACGAGATCAAGCGGCTCGCCGACTCGAAGACCAAGCTCATCCTGGTCAACAGCCCGCACAACCCCACGGGCGCGACCATCGGCGACGGCGAAATGGAAGCCCTGCACGACTTCACCGCCGAGCGCGGAATCCAGTTGGTGAGTGACGAGGTCTACCATCCCATCTACCACGGAAGGCAAACGAAATCGGCGGCGCGCCTGCCGCACGCCACCGTGATCTCCGACCTGTCGAAGGCATTTTCGATTGCCGGCGTGCGCACGGGATGGATGATCGAGCACGACGCCCAGCGCCGCCAGCAATACTGGACCGCGCGCGCCTACTTCTCGATCTCCAACACCACCACCGGAGAAATTCTTTCGGAAATCGCAATCCGCAAACGTGACGTCGTGCTCGGCAAGACCCAGGAAGCCGCCACCCGAAACCTCAAGCTCCTCGACCGCTTCATGGCGGACCATCGCGACGTACTCGGCTGGATTCCGCCGCAAGGCGGCATGACCGCGTTCCCCTGGCTGGTGAGCGGAGAGAACGCCCGCCCGTTCTGCCAGGCCGCCACCGAGCGTGGAATCCTGCTGGCTCCCGGCGATTGCTTCGATGCGCCCTCGCATTTCCGCCTGGGCTTTGCCGCCGCCGGAGACAATTTCTCCGAAGGCGCTCGACCGCTTCGGAGCATTCGTAAAGAGCTGGTCGGCGAAGATGGTCACAGCATGACGGTCACCGCATGACATAAATGGTTTTTGGGAAGGGCACGGCTTCAGCCGTGCCGCCCAGAGCCAACAAACACGCAGGCTTTAGCCCCTGAGGGCCGCGCCTCCCCGCCTAAAAGGGTTTATCCTCCCGCTGCGCGACGATATACTCTCACCGTATCCCAGACCGATGTCCACCCCTCCCCAACGGCAGCTCCGCCGGACCATAATGATTTTTGTGGTTCTCCTCGGCGTCGCTCTTCTAGCGCTCGCTCGCCCAGCCTGGACCCATTTTCGAGCCGCTGCGATCCTGTTACGAGTACAAGCCCCGCAGCACCCCGGAGCGGTGGCCAACCTCTGCGCCCATCCCATCGAGGAAAGGCCAACCGAGGTGCCGACGCCGGCCGGACCCATCCGCGCGCGAATGTACATTCCCAAGGACAATCACCGGCTCAATGCTCCCGGCCTGGTCCTGGTGCATGGCGTGCATCATCTGGGCATCGACGAGCCGCGCCTGGTCGCCTTCGCTCGCGCTCTGTCTTCGAGCGGCATCCGCGTGCTGACGCCTGAGTTGCTGTCTCTAGCCGATTACCACGTGGACCGCAGTTCGGTTGACCTCATCGGATATTCGGCGTGTGTGCTTTCCGCGCAGCTTGGCCAAAAGGTCGGAGTGCTCGGTCTCAGCTTTGCGGGAGGCTTGTCGCTGTTGGCGGCGGCCGATCCGCGGTTTGCGCCCTGCATTCGTTTCGTGGTTTCGGTCGGAGCCCATGACGACCTGGAACGCGTATCAAATTTCTTGATCTCGAACACCATCGAGCGCCCTGACGGCACCACCCTGCGCATGACGGCCCACGAGTATGGAGTGCTGATACTCGTCTACTCACACCCCGAAGATTTCTTTCCGCCTGCCGACGTCCCCGCCGCCCGCGAAACACTCCGCTTGCTGCTGTGGGAGAAAGTTGACGAGTCGCGAACACAGGCTGAGCGCCTCAGCCCCAGCTCTCGCCAAAAGATGGAATTGTTGTACAACCACCAGGTGGAACCGCTGGCCGAAGAGCTCCGCCAGTCCATCGCCCGCCACCGCGCGGAGATGGCTCCGGTTTCTCCTCACCGAAATCTCGGAGCCTTGCAGGTACCGGTGCTGCTCCTGCACGGCGCGGCAGATAGCGTGATCCCGCCCTCGGAACTGTTATGGTTACAGCGCGACGTTCCGCCCAAGGCCCTGAAGGCCGCGCTTATCAGTCCCGCCATCAGCCACGTTGCCCTGGGAGGAGAACCGTCTCTCGCCGATCAATGGAAGCTGGTGCACTTCATGGCGCAGATCTTGGAACGAACGGAAGACACCCAGCCCGCGCCCACAATTCCCGCGGCATCCGCTCCGAACCAGGGCAGGTGATGATCCGTGGTATCTTCTTTGTTTTCAGGCATAACCTTGTGGATGCAGAAGTGCGCGTGATTGGACTGATGAGGGATTGCTCCCGAACCGGTCCTATTTCATAGTCGCGGAGGTAAACCAACCGTGAGAAAACTTCCCCGTACTCTCGAGACCGCATGGGTATTGTTGTGCCTGTTGCCCGTCGCGGCGAATTCGCAAGCGCCGAAACAGCCCCTCCGGCTCGTCGAGACCATACCCCTGCCCGGAGTTAAGGGACGCCTCGACCACCTGGATGTGGACGTGAAAGGCAAGCGCCTGTTTGTTGCCGGACTGGAAAATGGATCGCTCGAGGTGGTGGACCTGCAGACCGGTAAACGCACCCAAAGCATCCCAGGATTCAAGAAGCCCCAGGGTATCTTCTACGTAGCGGAGTTGAAAAAGGTTTTTGTGGCCAGCGGCGACGATGCCATGCTGCGCGTTTTCCAAAGCGATCGCCTCGATCTACTCGATTCCATCCCGTTGGAGCCCGGCCCAAACCGCCTGGCCTACGATCCGCATGACCGGCGGATTTACGTAGGGTACGGAGGAAAAGACGCAGGCAAAGACTACGGCGAAGTAGGAATCGTCGACGCCCAGACCGACAAACGAATCGGTGACATAAGGGTGTCGGCCCATCCCGCCGAGATTGTGATGGACGAGTCCGGACAAACGCTCTTCGTGGCCATCCCCGTTCTCTCCGAAATCCAGGTGATCGATGCACAGAAGCAAGAAGTTACCGCCACCTGGAAGCCCAAGGGCAAGGGCGTCGGAGACATGGCGTTCGATGAAAGCACAAAGCGCCTGTTCGTGGGAACCCGGACTCCCCTGCTGATCGTCGTAGATTCGAAAACTGGAGCCGAGGTCGCCAGCCTGCCGACGGTCGAAGGCATGGATGGTGTCTATTTCGACGCACTCCGCAAACGCATCTACGTCTCGGGAGGCAGAGGTTTTGAAGTAGGCTCCGTCTGGGTCTATCAACAGAAAGATGCCGATCATTATGAGTTACGTGACAAAGTTCCAACCCGCCCCGGAGCCGGGACGTCGTTCTGGTCGCCCGAACTCAACCGCTACTATGTAGCCGCACCCGCGAACGATAAACAAGAAGCAGCGGTTCTGGTGTATGAGCCCCAACCCTAAGGAGGAAGCTTTGAAGAGGATCTTCGGTTGTTTCACCGTAGCGACCGTACTCGCATTTTGTACCTTCGTCGGCGCTCAGACTGTGCCTTCCCCAAACTCTGCGGCGCCCGCCAAAAAGGCAGCCCGCGAATTTTCCACCCTGCAACTCGAAGAACAGATTCCCGTGCCGAACGTGGCCGGCCGTCTCGATCACTTCACCGCCGACATCAAACGCAAGCGCCTCATCTTCTCCGCGCTAGGCAACAACAGCGTCGAAATCGTCGACGTCTTCGCAGGCCGAGTGATGCACAGCATTACCGGCGTATCCGAACCGCAAGGTCCGCTCTACGTTCCAGAGTTCGACAAACTCTTCGTCGCCGACGCGGGCGATGCAAAACTCAACATCTTCGATGGCGCCACCTACACCCTGCGCAACACGATTGACCTAGGAACCGATCCCGACAACGTTCGCTACGACGCCGCCTCGAAGAAAGTATTAGTAGGATTCGGAGAGGAAGACGGCGGCATCGCCGTAATCGACCCCGCCACCGAAAAACGCGTAGGCGACATCTACAAGACCGGAGGCCATCCCGAGTCGTTCCAGGTCGAAGCCTCCGGAGCCCACATCTTTGTGAACGTCCCCGACCAGGGCAACGTAGTCGAATCCATCGACCGCAAAACGGGCGCGGTAACCAAGTGGCCCCTAAAGGGCGCGCGCGGCAATTACGCGATGGCGCTGAACGAAGCCGATCATCGCCTGTTCACCGTCACGCGCAAGCCGCCCCTCATGATTGTTCTCGATACGCAAACCGGAAAGGAAGTTGCAAGAATGCGTGCGGCTGGCGAGTGCGACGATCTCTATTTCGACGCCGGACGTAAACGCATCTACGTCATAGGAGGCGAAGGTTTCATCAGCGTAATTCAGCAGAAGGATCCGAATCACTACGAACTCCTGGAGAACATTCCATCGGCGATCGGAGTGCGTACCGGCTACTTCTTCAGCAAACGCGATCGCTTCTACGTTGGCGTCCCCGCCAGAGGAAGCGAACCCGCCCAAATCTGGACCTACGAGGCGGAAGACTAAAAACTAGAACTCGTCTCATAAATGGTTTTGGGAAGGGCACGGCTTCAGCCGTGCCGCCACCGGCCAACAAAAACGAGGGCTTTAGCCCCTGAGGGCCGGGCACTTGCTCTGAAGACCATTTATGAGACCACTGCTAGCTTGCTCATTTGGGAATTGGCCAGTTGACAGCAGGAATTATAATAAGAATTGGGCTATAGTCCAACGCGCCTGTGGCGCAGTTAGTCCTAAGCTCTTTGACATTTGTACTCGACTTAGTAAGTAGAACTCACGGATTCTAAAAGTAACGCGCAAGTTAGGTTCGCTCCTAACTCCTTTGTTATCTGGATTTTGACTTTAACCCCCTTGAACCCAAAGATTTGGACCGTTTTAGGCTGTAACTCAATGATTCTAATAGGGGAGGGGGAGGGGGGGTACCCCGCCAGTACCAACTGGTCATTAGAGTCCAAACGAGGAATCTGGGGGCGCAGCCGCTGCTGCTACACGCACTTAGTCAAACGCGGTGCGCAGAAAACTAACCAGCTGCCACCCATCCATGTATTTGTAAGGCGTCTCCCCCATGGTGTAATGCCCGCAAGGCAGCACGACGACTTTGTGATCCAAATTGTGCTTCTCGAATTGCTCGACCACCTGCTCGGAAAATTCCGGCAAGAAAGTCATGTCGTACTTGGCATAGATAATCAGCGAGCGGCGCGGCCAGCGCGAAAATTTATCGAAGTACACCATCGGACTCACAGCGCGCCACACCTGCCGCAGATTCTCCAGATCGATGGCCGTTTCCAGTCCCTCGCGGATGTGGCGCGTGGACTGCCCGTGCCACACCACGTCGGCGAAGTAAGTCGAGGCGTGATTGAAGGCAGCCACCTGAATTCGCGGATCGTGCGCGGTGGCGATGAACGCATAACACGATCCCAGGCTCGTGCCTACGATTCCGAGCCGGTTATAGCCCTGCGCTTCCAGCCAGTCGAGACAGCAGCGCACATCGATCACGCCCTGGCGCACCGAATCAAGCGTGCGTCCAATATTGGCGGAGACGGCATAGTCGGCGCGGTAGACCTCCGCCGGACGGCGAATGTCGTGATACGGCATGGACAGCCGCAGCACCGCGATCCCCATCCAGTTCATGACACGGCAGAGGGCGTTGTAGGAAATCGCATCGGAATTCCAGTGCGGCAGCAGAACCACAGCGCGGCGTCCGCGAGCCGGAAACCAGCGCGCGTTCACCAGATTATTTTCGGGGAAAGGCGACACCACCGGCGAGGTGAAACGCAGAAACTCGGCGTGCGTGCCGCGAACGTTTTCTTCGAGCCGAGGGTCGGGCACTTCGCGCGTGCTGAAGACCTGAACCTCGCGCCGCTCCAACCGGAAATCCGCCGGCTTCCGGTAAGAGTAAAAATCGTCGCTCGTCCGAATGATGCGATCGTTGAAGTGCCTGAAATATTCCAGCAGATCGCGCGAGCTCTGTCCTGAAGGCCCGCCGTTGCGGCCAGGCCAACTATGAGTCCAATCCAATCCCCAGTCCAGCGGACGGACCACGCGGTTATTGTCCACCGACGTGAGCCGGGTCTCCCAGTCGTACATCCATTGAGCGTAGCGCGAGGGCATGTCTATTCTAGAAATACAACAAGAAGGTCGGATTGGCGAGTGAGGAGAGTTCAATGGCGGAATTCAGCACTCAGCAGTCAGCACTCAGCATTCAGTAGTTGTGCCGATGCCCAGCGCCTAAAGGCGCGTCGATTTCGAATGGCTTCGGCATCGCTAAAGCGATGCCCTGATACGAAACCTGGTTGCTGAATGCTGAGTGCTGAGTGCTGAGTGCTGACGGCTCAGATGTACACTCTCGGCACTCGCTGCGAGATGCCGCACAGGATTTCATACGGAACGCTCTCACACAGGCGGGCCAGTTCGACGGCATCGACACGTCTGCCGTTCTGGGCGCCGATCAGAATCACTTCATCTCCCACGGCAATGCCGGGAATATGGCCAACATCGACGGTCGTGAGGTCCATCGAGACCCGTCCGACCACCGGCGCATACTCGCCGCGAACGATCACGCGGGCGCGATCGGAGAGCAGTCGCGGATAGCCGTCCGCATAACCCACTGGCAGCACGGCGATGCGGGTGCTCTTGCCGGTGACGTAGCTGCCCGCGTAGCCAACTGCTTCTCCGGTGGAAACATCCTTCACGGTGAGAACGCGCGTCTTCCAGGTGAGCACGGGAACAAGTGGGAGCGAGGACCCGTCGACAATTTCGCCGCCACGCAAGATGGGAAGCGAGTACCCGTAGAGAAGAATTCCCGGCCGCACCATGGTCTTCCAGGTTTCGGGACGAGCGCTCACAGCGGCAGAATTGCCCATGTGCACGAGCGGAGGATGCAGGTCGTACTCGGCAAGTTTGGCGAGCGCCTGTTCAAATCGCCTTGCCTGGCGGGGAGCGTCTTCCGCATCGAGCACTTCAGCCGACGCGAAATGCGTGCTCACGCCCTCGAGGTGCAGGTGTTCCGAGACCGCGAGCTTTTCGCAGAGTCGCGGCAAGTCTTCGACCTTGGCGCCAAGGCGGTTCATGCCCGTGTCCACTTTCAAATGCACGGGAAGGTTGACCTGCTGCTTCTTCGCAGCCTTTTCCAGGCGTTCGATGTGCCAGGTTTCCCAAACCGTGGGCGTGAGATTGTGGGAGACGATGCCGTCCTCTTCGCCTTTCCAGATGCCGGTCATGAGAAGGATGCGGGTCCAGATGCCGGCGCCGCGCAGGGCGCGGCCTTCCGCAGCGTCGGTGACACCAAGCCAGGGTACGCCTTCGGCCTCAAGCGCGAGGGCGCATTCCACGGCTCCGTGGCCGTAACCATCGGCCTTGACTACGGCGCAAATGGTTACGCCTGCGCCCACGTGTTGTTGTATGGCGTGGAAATTTTCTCCGAGCGCGCCCAGAGAAATCTCCGCCCAGGTTCGGCCGTCGAGAATCAGCGAGCGCCGGTCGGGTATCTGCGACAAGTTGGTGCGCGGTGCGTTCACTTAGCCGATTATAACGAGCGCACCGTGCTGTGCTGACTGTCGATGGTAACCATCTGTTCGCTGGCGATATCTGCGGCCGAGTTCAGGGGCAAAGATCAGTTCCCCAACAGCACGAAGTTTACGGTAATCTCCGTCTCCACTTCGACCGGCTCGTGATTCAGTAGATACGGGCGATAACGCCATTGCCGGACGGCTTCCAACGCGGCTGCGGCCAGCATCGGGTGTCCGCGGACCACGACTAGATTCTCAATCGTCCCCGTCTTGCTGATGATCGCCTGCAACTCGACCGGGCCCTGAATCCGCGCCTGCTTGGCGAGGGTGGGATATGTCGGCTGCACGCGGCGCAGCAGGCTGCCCTCCCCAAGGTTCGACACAATCAGCGGTTTTACCACGGTTGGATGGGCCGGCATCACGACCGCCATATTGTCTCCAAGGCCATAGAGCACGCCATCGCGCGATCCGCGGCCCGATCGAAACTCGGTGTCGGGCAGGTTCGGCGCTGGCGGGCCCAGCTTCGAATCGTCGATTGGTGCGGCGTGCAACGGGATGAATTGAGGTGTAATCATGTGTCCATGAAACACGTTGCTGACGGTGGCGGCCGTAGCGTGCTGGTGCACAGCTGGTTTGGGCAGCGCGGGTTCGGCCGGTGAGAATGTTGTGGGCGCCGGGATTTGCAGCCAACGCACCTGCGGCGGCCGCTCCACCCAGAGCATGGAGACTGCGCACAGCAGACTCAGGCTTAGAGCCTGAATCGTAAAGGAGGCGAGTGTAGCTCGTCCCCGGCGGGCAGACTGGTCCCAGGTGCTTTCGAGTGTGGTGAACATATCGTGTTCCTCCGGAACGGGCCCGTTACCACTACAGACACCTGCGGTTTGCTATTTGATCCAGGGCCAACGAGGAAGGCGCACCAAAAAAAAGACCGCGTCTGCACGCGGTCTTCAAGAAATAACCTGGAACTGAAACTCCCCGAGCGGTGTCGCTACTTTTTCGGCGGAGCGCTGGCTGGCGGAGCAGGCTTGCTGGCCGCCGGTTTCGCGGGAGCCTTGGGAGCAGCGCTTGCGGGCGCGGCCACGCCGGATTGCACGTTGTAGGCTTCCACGATCGGCTGCGTGATGTCCATCGCCGGTCCAGACACAATCACCGGACCCCGCGGCCAAGGTTGAGAGGTGTCCAGCAGGAGGCCGTAACCATTGTCGACGACATATTTCTGAAGCAGAGGCGCCATTTTGGTGAGGATCTTATTCCCGATCTCGCCCTGCTGGGCTTGGAAATCTTCCTGCGCGTCCTGGGTCGCGCGATCGAAGCTCTTCTGCTTGCTCTCGATCTGCTTGACCAGTTTGTCGCGCGATTCCTCATTCAACTTGTCCTGCTGGGCACTGAGCTGCTTTTTGAGGCTGTCGATTTCGTCGGCCAGACCCTTCAATTCGTTCTGCTTGGGTTCGAATTTCTTGCTGAGCGCCTCGAAATCGCGCCGTCCTTCATTGGAGGCGAAGATCGCCTGTTCGATGTTGATGGTGCCGACTTTGGTACCGGTATTCTTCGCCACAGCAGCAGCCGAGGGCGCGTCGGGCGTGGCGGCTGCGGATGTGCCAGCCGAGGGTTTGGTTTGGGCCAGAGCGAAGAGCGAGAGGCCGAATGCTGCAGCAACAGTGACGCGCGCAAACTTCTTAATCATTGGATCCTTTGAACTCCTTCGGATTTTTAGGAATGCTGGATGCTTCCAGCCCGCTGGGCTCAGCGAAGCTGATCGCAAGCCCGAGCCTATCAGTCATCAAACCTGAGACTTGAAACCGGCACCGCGGGCGCACAAGGCGCGTACGCCGCCCGGTTCTGTTCACGCAGAAACCGCAAGCGTGGTGATCAGGGTGCGGACGCTTTAAATTATACGGAGCGTACCGGAACAGCGTCAAACCCGAAGAGCAGGTCTTAGGTCTCAGGAAAGACCGGACCCCCTCATGTTGGAATCAACCAACCTCCATCCCAACCGTTTCCCTCTCAATAGCGGAACCGGTACCGCAGTTCGACAAAGATCTCGCGCGGGTTATTCCAGTGGAAGCCGCCAAAGGTCTGGCTGTTGTCGAGTTCGACGCGCCGGTTGGCGACGTTCAGGGCATTCAACGACGCGGAGAGTCGCTCGCCGAAGTCTTTGCCCAACGAGAGGTCGAACGTGGTGTGCCCCGGCAAATGGTCTCCGGGGTAGGGCTGGCCGACGAAAGCGTTACTGAAGCCGGAGCCGTAATACACGTTGGTGGAAGCGTAGGACCGCCATGGAAGCGAGACGTCCGCGCCGACGTTGAGCGTGTTGCGCTGATCGTGGTCGAGCGGACAGAAGCCGGGATCCGGATCGCAAACGTTTGTCGTGAAATCCGTAAACCCTCCGTCGATTGCACCTGCGCCTTGGGCGACTTGATTGGAGTATGCCAGATGGATTTGTCCGCGGTGTGCGATGCGCGGAGACCGCAGGGTCAGTTCCCAACCTCGAACTTTGGCTCGGTCAATCGTGATGGGCAAACACAAGCCCGACCCGATGCAGCTATGGTCAAAGAAGTTGTGAGCATTGGTTTGGAAGTTGGCAACGTCGAGCACCCATCCGCGATAGGGAATAGTGACTCCGAACTGATGTTCTTCGTCGCGTTCTCCGAGAAGCGGAAGGAACGCGCAATTGTTGGTGTTGCAAAACTGTTCCAGCGGACCCGAAACCGTGAGCAGAGGCGGCGCCTGGAAATAATGCCCGTAGAAGGCGCGGAAGGTCCAATGCAAGCGCGGGACAGTCAACGTCGCGCCGAAGCGCGGGCTGATCGCACTCTCTGTCTGTCCGCCACTGAAGTGCGTGGGGCGCATTCCGGCGGTGAGCGTCAGCCAGGAAAACGGCTTGTATTTGTCGTCGAGGTAGAAGGCCTCCAAACCACCGGAGCCGTGGTCGCTCTCGGCTACCGGTTTGGCAGGGGGCTGGTTGAAGATGATTCCGAAGAACTGGGTGTCATTCTGGTGAAAGCCGTAGAAACCCGCTTGCAGATTATTCTTCGCGACGTTGGCGCTGAAACTCACCTGTCCGCCCGCGTAAGCCGATGTGTGGTGGTCGGTCGTTGCGAGAGCGACATCCGCAGGCGAACTGTCGTAGTTGGCCACGTTGCGGTGATAGAAGGGCGAGACGGTCAGCAGAACCTTGGAATTGAACGTGTGGACCCACGAGGAATTAACCAGCGCGTCGGATTCGTGGTTGCCATCGCGCAGGCCGATGGTCGGATACTGCGGTATGAAGCCGTTCCCTGGGATCGATCCATTCTCAAGGTCGTTGGGAAACGGGTCGTACGGGATCTGGTAATAGTCCTTGCGCGCCGAGGTCACGAGGCGCAATTGATTGGAAGGATCGACGTTGAAGATGAACGAGGCGAAGCCGCCGTAACCGTTGGCCCGATCATGGACCACTTTCGAGACCGGCGTCTGCAACCCGAGATCGCTGCGGTTCCCGTTCACGCTTGCGTAGTAGGCAAAGCGTTGCGTGTGGCTGCCGAAGCTAAGAGAGTCATTGGTTTGGTAAAAGTTGCCGCCGCTCACGATCAGCTCGGCCTGATTGTTGCGTTCGAAGCCGGAGCGCGGGACAATGTTGAACACGCCGTACGTCCGATCTCCGAACTCAGCGCCGTAGCTGCCACGATTCACTTCCATGTAGTCGATGTCTTTGGGATCGAATTGCGGGCCGATGTTGGAGGCAATGTTGGTGTTGGGCACGGGCACGCCATCCACCAGCCAGGTCGTCTGATGACCACCGCGAATGTGAAGTTGATCGTGCGTGACGTACGCGCCCGGCACATTGTCGGTGATCATCGCCATGCTGTTGGTGCGGTCGGCGCCCGGGGTGCGCTCGATGTCGAGGCGGCTGACCAGCGTGGTGGGAGTAGCGGAATCGGTCGCGACCACCTCCGGCTCGCCGGAGACAATGACATTCGCATTCGCGGTTGCGACCGTCAACAAAAAGTGGACGACCGGCACGGTCCCCGAGACCACCGTGACATCTCGCGAAGTTTGCGCGAACCCCTGACTGGCGACGCTCACCGAATAATCGCCAAGCGGCACGGCGTTGAACTGGAATTCGCCAGTGGCATCGGTGGTGACGCTCTTCGACCAATCCGACGATTTTGCTTTGAGCATCACCATAGTGTTTTCAATGGGACGATGCTGCGGGTCGTGCACCACGCCGCGAACCGCGCCGTAGATATTGGCGAACGCGGCGGGAGTCGTCAAGAGCAAGGCGAATGCGAGCAGCTTGAGGCGAGTCATGTCTTAATGTCCTTAAGGTGTGTGGCGATTCCCCCCAGCACTGGATCGCGCCGGTGAAGAGAATCGACTTCCGCATGCCTTCACGGGCAGCGGAAAAACTCCGGCTTCGTATCAGGGCATCGCTTCAGCGATGCCGAAAGATCTGCAAAATCGGACGCCCCTTTAGGGGCTGGAACCGCGAGCAACCCTGAAGTCATTCCCATGGTTGCTATCTCAGGTTTGGCAGAAAGACTTAGCCGCGAGGCGGGGCGCGTGCCGAATCTTGCCGGGAGATATCGCTTGAGGGAAGGACCGCGTCTTGTAGCGGGCGCGCGGGTTCGGTTGCGAGACTTATGAAAGACGGCAGACTGGAAGCGGGCCGCGCCCACTCGGAGGTGGTAGCACCGCAGCAGCAATGGCGGTTCGCACAGCAATCATTGGTGGCTTGAAACGAAGCTGGGGACTTTTCCGGCCGGGGCGGTTCCGGCTCTGCCATCGCGTGATGGCAGTGCATCGCCGGCTGCGCCGGATGCCCAGATACCGGGTGTCGCATGCAGTGCGTGCCTTGCGGTAGGGCAGCACAAGGCATCGCCATCGGCCCGAGGGCCGGGGCGAGCATAACCAACATCAGAAATCTGGCAGCCCAGCGGTAAGCACCCCACATTTGGCGAACAGCATAGCAGAAAACCAGTTCCCAGTTCTCAGTTCCCAGTTCTCAGCAAACCGTTGCCACTGGCAACTGGGTACTCGGTACTGATTCCTGTACCATTTCTCCGTGCGCGAGCTGGCCGAACAGCTGTTGAAAGCAATTCGAAAGCAGGAGTCGATTCACGCCGGAGACCGCGTGGCGGTGGCGGTTTCTGGTGGAGCGGATTCCGTCGCGCTGCTCCGCCTGCTGCTGGAATTGCGAGCCGAGTTGGGCATCGTTCTGTCGGTTGCGCATGTCAATCACAAGCTGCGCGGAACAGAATCGGACGAGGACGAACGATTTGTCGCGGAGTTGGCGCGGCAGCACCGACTGGACCTACATGTCTACGACGGGCCGGTTGACCGGAGTCTTCGTTCCGAAAGCGGCTCCGGCATCGAGGCGGCCGCGCGGGAACTGCGCTACGGATTTTTCCGCCGACTCGCGCGCGAGGGCCGCGTGGCGAAGGTTGCGACGGCGCACACGCTCGACGATCAGGCGGAGACGGTGCTGCTCCGCATTTTTCGCGGAACCGGCATTCGAGGCCTATCGGGCATCCATCCGCGAATTGTATTCGAGGAACAGGGGCGCGCGTTTGGAGAAGTGGTGCGGCCGCTGCTCGGCTTCCGGCGCGCTGCACTCATGGAGTTTTTGCACGAGTGCGGCCAGGGCTGGCGTGAGGATGCGTCGAATCGGGATATTGCTTTCCTCCGCAATCGCGTGCGCCACCGGCTGCTGCCACTGATTGCGGAAGAATTTGGCGAAGCCGCGATCGAACACATGGCTGAACTGGCGGAGATCGCGCGCGCCGAGGAGGAGGTACTCAGTACCCAGTACCCAGTACCCGGTACCCAGCAAACCGAGGCCGGGAAGACGCGGCAAGCCGCGTCTCTACCCGTGGGACCGCTGCTGGCGCTTCCGCTGGCGGCGCAGCGCCGCCTGCTGCGCGGATGGCTGCAAGCGAATGCTCGCGATTTGAGTATCTCGTTCCGGCTGATTGAGGAGGCGCTGGAATTGGCGCACGGTCCCGCGGGCAAGAAGACGCAGTTGCCACAAGGGATTCTTCGACGTGGCCGTTTGGACCTCTTGTTGGAATCGAAGCCCTTCGGCGGCCGGCGGGAAGCGGGGCATCGACAAGCGCCCGATTATGAGTATGCACTAGCCGTGCCGGGCGCGGTGAAAATTCATGAATTGGGCGCGTCCATCGAAGCCCGCGTGGTGGAAGCGGCGAGCGTTCCGGAGGATGGGCGTGGGCAGTTACTGGATCTGGAGCGCATGCCGAAGGAAGTGCTGATCCGCAACTGGCGGGCGGGCGATCGTTACTGGCCGGCACATACCGCGGCGGCAAAGAAAGTGAAGGAACTGCTGACCGAGCGCCATGCGACTGGAGCAGAGAAGAAGCTCTGGCCGGTTGCGGTCGCCGCAGGCTGCGGGCTCGTCTGGGTGCGAGGGTTTGCGGTTCCGGCAGCCTTTCGCGCGCCGGCGGGGGCTGCGAAAGCAATTTGGATTCGGGAGATCGCGGGCATGATGTAACATTGCCGTCAGCCATCAGCTATCAGCCGTCAGGAAACCCAAGATTTTACTGATGGCTGAAAGCTGAGGGCTGAGAGCTGCCACGCAGGAGGCGCCGCTTCCGCTATGACGATTTCGCCGAATGGGTTACGCCAGGTAATTTCGGCCGACCAAATTCAGAAGAGAGTCCGCGAACTGGGACGGCAGATTTCCGACGACTATCGCGGCCAGACGGTGATCGCGCTGGGGATTCTCGAAAATAGCTTCCTGTTCATGGCCGACCTGGTGCGGGCGGTGGATGTGCCCATCGTTTGCTCCTTCATCAAACCGAAGTACAAGCAGACCCAGCAGGGTGAATCCGCGGTGCTGGAGATTTTTTTCAGCCACGAACTGGCGATTGCCGGCAAGCATGTGCTCCTCGTCGAAGGGTTAGTGCACTCCGGCGTAACCACGGAATTCCTGATGAACGATCTGCGAGGGCGGGGCGCGGCGTCCGTGAAGCTGGTCACGCTGCTGGATCGGCAGGCGGCGCGCCGGGTGCCCCTGCAGCCGGACTATTTCGGATTTCTGGTCGATGACGCATTTCTTTGCGGCTATGGTTTGGGGAGTCCGGAGCAGACAGGACGAAACCTGCCGTACGTGGCGGCGACGACATAGGGCGGTGTCAACACGAATGCAAGATTGCGAAGAACCTCGACTGTCTTCCTGAACAACTGCTTGACCGCGTTCGACGGTTACGGCACCCAGAAGCAAGTCAATGAGCGTAATGGCGATCTTACGCCAACTGAGGAAGGTCATTACCTAGGGTGAGTAGCTCTAACGACTCTGCTGGTGTCCAATTCAGGGCATAATGGCAACCGGTGTTTCACGTGGAGTACGCGGTACAAGGAGCATTATGAGCAAGTTTGCGTTCATTTTGGTCAGTATCCTCGCCATCTCGGCCCTCAATCTAAGCGCGCAAGTCAACGTGGCGACACCATCGTCAATTCGGGTGCATCATTTCGTCGAAAAAGAAGGCAAGACAGCGACAAAAATCCTGGATGAACTGGCAAAAAAGTATCGCCTTGTAATCGGCGTTTATGGAAGTGGTGACTTCAGATTCGTCGAAATGCCGATAGGAATCGATGTCGAAATCGAGGATGGAACACTCGCAGATGTTTTCGATGCCATCGCTGACGCCACCCGACACAGCGTGAGTGCTCATCAAACCATTGGCTCCGTCACGGATCAGCAGTTTAAGTGGCACCAAGACAGCAACGGCGCCGTACACTTCGTGCTGCGGGGAGCACCTCTCCCGTTGATGGATATCACGGTGCATTTATTCGACTACGAGAATCCACAATGGCCGGAGGTTACCGCTCGTCTGAGAGCTATTCCCGAGATCGGTGGCTGGCTGAAGGACCATGAATGCCCGATGCCCGGTGATGAGATCCTTTTAGCAGGCAAGCCACCTGGGCCTTGGAGGCACTTCTCAATTCATGCCAAAGATGTCCCCTTCTACGAAATTCTGGACCAGATTGCGGCCGACTCGGGAACATATTACTGGCGCGCGGCTCAGATCACGGGACCTTCCTGCTACGTGAGCCTCCAGTGGTGGCTCTGAGGGTTGATTGTCAATTGACGAAATCAGGCGATTACACGTTTTGACCACGGCCCCCAAACCCCGCTTTGGCCCGTGACCTCCGTCACTTCCCTCTGTTTCCCCGTTTTCGCGGGAAAAGGTCTAAAATGCAAGAGGGGTAGTCTTTTCTCAGTCAAATTCCCGCCTCCGGCATCTAATATGTCCTGTAGCGGCGTCTTTCTTTTGGCAGGGATGGGGCCGCACTCCGAGGAGTTTTAGGTGAATTCGACGATCAAAACAGTGCTTTTCTGGGCGGTGATTGTGGTCTCGGCCTTCCTGCTCTGGCAGGTGGTGAAGACCGGTACCAATGCCCAGAAGGAAAAAGAAATTGGCTTTTCTGAATTCCTGACGGACGTCGACCAGGGCAATATCCACGACGTGACCTTCACCGGCCAGGAAGTGAAGGGGAAGTTCAAGAGCCCCGACGCGCCGTTTCACACCACAGCGCCCGCGAACTATCCGGACATGTACAAGACCCTGCGCGACAAAGGCGTGCCGTACAGCGTCAAGGACATCAGCAACGGCACCTGGCCGAGCTGGATTCTGAACCTTTTGCCGCTGGTGCTGCTGGGCGCGCTCTGGTTCTTCATGATCCGCCAGATGCAGACGGGTGGAAACAAGGCGCTGTCGTTCGGCAAGAGCCGGGCGCGTCTGCTCTCCATGCAGCAGAAGAAGATCACGTTCAAAGATGTGGCGGGCGTGGATGAGGCGAAGGAAGAGCTTCGCGAAATTATCGAGTTCCTGCGCGAGGCGCAGAAGTTCCAGAAACTTGGCGGACGCATTCCGAAAGGCGTGCTGCTGGTTGGACCTCCGGGAACGGGCAAGACCTTGCTGGCGCGCGCGGTCGCGGGCGAAGCGAATGTTCCCTTCTTCTCCATCTCCGGCTCCGACTTCGTGGAAATGTTCGTCGGCGTGGGCGCAAGCCGCGTGCGCGACCTGTTCGAGCAGGGCAAGAAGAACGCTCCCTGCATCATCTTCATCGACGAAATTGACGCGGTTGGGCGTCACCGCGGCGCTGGCCTCGGCGGCGGACACGACGAACGCGAGCAGACTTTGAACCAGTTGCTGGTCGAAATGGACGGCTTCGAATCGAACGACGGCGTGATCCTGATGGCCGCGACGAATCGTCCCGATGTGCTGGATCCGGCGCTGTTGCGGCCGGGGCGTTTCGACCGGCGCGTGGTGGTAAATCGTCCCGATGTTCGCGGACGCGAAGAAATTCTGCGCGTGCACACCCGCAAGATTCCTCTCGCCGACGACGTTGATTTGTCGGTTCTGGCGCGCGGCACGCCGGGATTTTCCGGCGCCGATCTCGCCAATATGGTCAATGAAGCGGCGCTGGCGGCGGCACGTCCGAATCGCAAGGCCGTGCTGATGTACGACTTTGAGCTGGCCAAGGACAAAGTGCTGATGGGCGTGGAGCGCAAGTCGCTTCTGCTCTCCGACGAAGAGAAGAAGAACACCGCCTACCACGAGGCTGGACACGCGCTGGTGGCCGCCATGCTGCCGCACTCCGATCCAGTGCACAAGGTGACGATCATTCCGCGCGGCATGGCCCTCGGTTTGACCATGCAGTTGCCGGTGGACGATCGCCACAACTACTACAAGAACTACCTCGACACCCAGATCGCCATCCTGATGGGCGGGCGTATCGCGGAAGAGATTTTTCTGAACCAGATGTCGACGGGCGCGGGCAACGACATTGAGCGGGCCACGGAACTGGCGCGCAAGATGGTTTGCGAGTGGGGCATGAGCGACCTGGGGCCGCTGACCTTCGGCAAGAAAGAAGAGCAGATTTTCCTGGGACGCGAAATCGCGCAACACCGCGACTACAGCGAAGCCACCGCCATCCAGATTGACGAAGAAGTCAGGAAGATGGTGGGCGTGGGCTACGCGACGGCGAAGGGCATCCTCTCGGAGAATCGCGAAACGCTGGTGCGGATCGCCAAGGCGCTGATCGAACGCGAAGTGCTGGACGCCTCCGAGATCAAGCTGCTGGTCGACGGGCAGGACCTGCCCCCGATCAAGCCGCTGCCGTCGAAGACCGACGACGGCGTGCAGCAGGTGATCAAGCCCGAACGCGCTCCCGCCAAAGGTGGCGAACGCCCGGCAACGGCGTAGCGAGTTATCCGGTGGAGGGACGGGCGTCTCGCCCGTCCAGCCGGGCGGGGACGCCCGGCGCTCTACGAGTAAGTTTGGTGTAGGCGGCCGATTGGCCGCCTTCTTTTTTTGCCAAACTCGATCCCGTCGAGAGCCTGCGCTACGAATAGCGAACCCATTAACCACGCTGGTACAGCCAGCCGACGGCCGCTGCCTGGCCCAGAACCAAATCAGTAACAAGTGGGAAAGGGCGACAAGAAACGGTGACCGCGCCGACGATTTGCGCCATTTCCCGTGCGATACTTGTATGCCCTATGAATCTGACTCTCAATTCCAAAGTTGCTCTTATCACCGGCGGATCGCGCGGAATTGGCGCGGCGACGGTGCGGATGTTTGTGGCGGCGGGCGCGAAAGTTGTCTTCAATTATCAGGCGGCCAAGGCGCAGGCCGAGGCACTGGCGCACGAATGCGGCGCGGAAAACTGCCACGCGATCGAAGCCGATCTTTCGACCACGGAGGCGGCGCGGCAACTGGTATCGTCCGCGATCGCGGCCTTCGGGCGTCTCGACATTCTGGTTGCGAATCACGGCATCTGGCCGCCCGAGGATGCGCCGGTTGAACGCATGTCCGACGAACAATGGCATCGCACGATTGCCGTGAATCTCGACAGCGTGTTCTCGCTCGTCAAGCATTCGGTCGCGCAAATGAAGAAGCAGGGCGGCGGCCACATCGTGCTGGTCAGTTCGACCGCCGGCCAGCGCGGCGAGGCTTTTCACTGCGACTATGCGGCCTCCAAAGGCGCGCTGATCAGCATGGTGAAAGGGCTGTCGACGGAATTGGCGCGCGACGGCATCCAGGTCAACTGCGTCGCCCCGGGATGGGTAGCGACGGACATGTCGGCGGCGGCGCTGAACGATCCGCCCACCCGCGACAAAGTCTTTCGCACCATCCCGATGGGGCGCGTGGGAACGCCGGACGAAATCGCAGGGCCGATTCTGTTCCTGTGCACACCTCATGCTGGATTCATCACCGGCGAGGTTTTCAACGTGAACGGAGGGGCGGTGCTGGTGGGGTAGAAAAAGCTTACGGCGGGGACGAATGCGTCCGTCGCCACGTGTTCTCCGGTACAGCTAAAATCAATTGGACCGCTTCTAACCAGGTAGGTATGCATCGCTCTTTTTCCATTTTGCTGCTGTCGGGACTGGCGTTCGCCCAAGCTGGGGAAGCGCCACCCCCGCGGGCTCCGCTGACGGGCCAGCCCTCCGCGCCCGTCAAACTGAACGACTCCGACAACGCCCGCAAAGCGCGCGCCGTGCTCGATCAGACGATCGAGACCCTGGGCGGCGATTGGTATCTCACGTATCAAGTTAAGGAAGAGACCGGCCGCTACTATCCGCTCTATCACGGGCGCACCGAGAGCACCGGAATTCCCTACAACTACTACATTGAGTATCCCGACAAAGACCGCTTCGAAATCCTCCACATCAAGGACATTCACATAATTCCGGGAACGATCGACGTCGGCCACATCAAAGTCAAGAACAAGTTCGACCTTGTCCTGATTCACAACGGCGACAAAGGATACGAGACGACCTACAAGGGAACAGCGGCGCAAGATAAGGAGGATTTGGAGAACTATCTTCGCCGCCGGCAACATTCCATCGAATACATATTCCGCAAGTGGATCCGCGATCCGAACGTGGCCCTGTTCTACGACGGTTTATCGATCGTCGATGGCAAGGAAACCGAAGGCGTCACACTGCTCAACAGCCGGAACGATTCGGTCAGCGTTTACCTGGACCAGAACACGCACTATCCGGTCAAGATCAGCTATTCCTGGCGCGATCCCAAAGACAAGCAGATGAACGTCGAAGACGAGGTTTACGACAGTTACAAGCTGGTGCAGGGAATCTGGACCCCCCACTCCATCACCCGCTATTTCAACGGGGAAACGTCGCAACAACGATTCGTCACCACCGCCAGCTACAACTTTAAGCTTCCCGATTCGATGTTCGAAGCGACGGTGTCCTACAACCCGGAAGCGCCGCCGAAGAAACGCTAAGGGGCCTGGTCATGCGGCGCCGCTCTTTATACCTGAGCGTCGGCCAGCGAGGCAATTCGTTGAACATGGATCTCCTTCTCACGCTTGCGAGTTCGCGCAATGTCGTAGGCCGCTTGCATTCGCATGAGCGTATCCATATTCACTCCAAAAGCTTTCTCGATGCGGAGCGCCATATCCCCGGAGAGGCTCGCCTTGCCGTTCAGCAGGCTCGACAGGGCCGGCCGGGAAACTCGGAGTGCGATAGCCGCCGCCGTTACCGTCAGGCCCGCCGGCTGTATCACTTCGGTTCGGATGAAATCTCCGGGATGGCACGGGTTCTTGATAGGCATGGCGTTCCTCCTTGTCGTCCTAGTGGTAGTCTTCCAGGTTCACGTCGTAGATTTCGCGTTCCTGGATGTCGATGCGGAACGTCAAGCGGCGGTTGCGGGTAACGCTGAGGCTCCATGTTCCCTTTCGCTCGCCGGCCAGCGTGTGCACCTTCCAGGCCGGGAGGGAGCGCAATTCCTCGGACTCCTGCATGTTGTCCAGAAACGTCAACATTTTGTGGAGCTTGTCCACCGTATCCGGCGGCACGCCTTTCGTGATGTCATCCACGTAGAGCCACCTCAGGCCCTTATGAACGAAGTTTCGTATCTTCACCTGACCGACTGTAGCCTGTAGCTTAACACTTGTCAATGCGAGGGGGCTGCGGCGCGCACCCCCTATCCTCCGGAGATCACTGCTCAACGTCTCGCTCCATCAACAAAACAGGGCCAGGTTCTTCGTCTGATACCCCCAACATCCATAACGGTCTGAACAACTTAGCCATTTCCATAGTGGAACAGGCCACGAAGTGTGGCTGTTTTGCCACATACAGAAGTTTGCACCGGCGCTGTAAGCTGATACACAGCAAAAGACTTACACCGTCCCCCGTTGACACACGAGCAAACAATTCGTGCCGCGGTGACCTGCACCGGAGTAGGTCTCCACAGCGGAGCCCCGGTCAGCCTGCGGATTCTGCCGGCGCCCGCCGGAACCGGAATCGTATTCCACCGCACCGACCTCGACGGCTTCCCGATCGAGGCCAGCGGACGCAACGTGGCCCGCGTCAGCTACGCCACCAGCTTGATGAAGAAGGGCGTGCTCATCTCCACCACCGAGCACCTGCTCTCGGCCTTTACCGGCGTCGGCATCGACAATGCCATCGTCGAACTGGACAACCTCGAGTTGCCGATTCTCGACGGCAGCGCCCGTCCATTTGTCGAAATGATCCAAAGAGCCGGCATTCGGCAACAGCGCAAAGCGCGCACGTATCTTCGGATCGTGCGCGAGATCGAGTTGCGCGAGGGCGATAAATTTATTGCCGTGTATCCGGCCGACGCCTATTCGGTTTCGTATTCCATCAACTTTCCTCATCCCCTCATCGGCAAGCAGAGTTTCTGCGTGCGCCTGACGAATGGCAGCTATCTGAACGAGATTGCGCCGGCGCGCACTTTCGGATTTCTGCATGAAGCCGACGCCATGCGGCAGCAGGGACTGATCCGTGGAGCGTCGACCGAAAATGCCATCGTGCTGAACCGCGACGAACTGCTGAATCCGCCGTTGCGTTTTCCCGACGAGTTCGTGCGCCACAAAGTCCTGGACCTGATCGGAGACCTGGCGCTGATCGGGAAACAGATCCTGGGTTCGGTGGTAGCCGACCGCGCCGGTCACGCCATGCATACCGCGCTCGTGTCGCGCATTTTACGCGACCGTTCGTATTGGGAAGAGACCGCGCTCGAAGAGGAACCGGCAACGCCAGCATTCGCATCGGCGATGAGCCTTAGCGTCTAGCAGACTGCGGATAGGCTTTGCTTCGTATCAGGGCATCGCTTCAGCGATGCCGTAAACTCGTCAAAGTCAGAAGCCCCTTTAGGGGCTGGGTCCGGACGCGAGCCCTCAAGCGGCCGGCTGCGGAACGTTCTCTTCAAGAGGTGCCGCGCGCTCTGCCAGCAGCCGCGCCAGTTCAGCTTCGGCCTCGGCCCGGATGCGCCCGGCAAAAGCATGGACGCTCTGCCGGTGCTCGGCCCCGAGCGCCGACAAGCGCACCTGCAAATAGGGCTGGTCCTCTTCCAGGCGGCGCAGCAAACGCTGTGTTTTCGCGATTCTTTCTTCGAGTGTGATCACGGGTTCGACAAAGACGCGGCAAGCCGCGGCTCTACAGTGCCACAGCCGGAGCGGGGCGCAAGTTATAAGCTGGATTCCGGGCGGGTGGGGTTAACGCGAACTGGCCAGGCCGAGCAATCGGTTAGTGAGGCGTCAGGTTGCTGTGCAGCCGCTCCGGCAGTTCTCCCCGCAGGCAGTCGGTCAGCCATTTTTCCAGCTGATATTGCGAACTCTGCGGAACCTCCATGAAGCGGATCCCGGCATGACCGGTCCCGTCCGCCCAGGCGACTTGGCCTTTCAGTTCGAGCGAAATGTTAGCGCCGGGAAGCGTAAAGCGAAGCTGCGCCTGCGCCCCCTGGAGCAACTTGCCGACGAGGCGTATGGCCATGCCTCCCTCGCTCACGTTAGTCGTGGTGGCGGTCAGTTCCCGATTGTCCGCCAGAGCGATCCGCAACGGGATCTCCACCGGATGCCGGTAGTACCGGCGCTGTTCCCGCACCATGAAATTGAGCGCTGCATTCAGGCAGCGCGTGGCGTGCAGCGGCGTGAGCGGCTTCTGCAGAACGAAGTTGGCGCCGGACTGGAACGCCTCCTGGGTAGTCGTCTTCCCATTCACCACGGCAAAGGCTACGGACCGCGCATTGCTTTGCGTCTGACGGATGCCACGCAGCAAATCAACGCCGTCCGGCAGATCGTCGCAGTCGATGATGATCGCATCGTACTTGCGCTTCGCCAGCAGCTCGCCTCCGGGCTTGGCCTCGGCGCAAACTTCGACATCGACCGAGACATTCTCCAGTGCCGGACGCAGCACGCCAAGCAAAGCGGCATCCCCACTGATAAGAAGAGAGTCCAGATTCATGACTCTTTCGATACTAGCGGTACCCAGGGACCGAAGAAAGTGACCTTGGTACCGGACGAAAGCCGTGCCTCCGTCACTCAAGGGCAAGAATTCAACCGTCGGCGACTTCAGACCTTTGGGTGACTTTGTGTCCTTGGATTCGGATGAACTTACGATTCTGCCCGTTCCCGTCAGTTTTTTCTGGATCCTTGCGCCTTTCCCTTAAACTGGTGAGGTGAGCGAAACTGCGTATCTGTCGTTGGGATCGAACCTGGGAGATCGCGCGGCCACCCTGCGCGCAGCGGTCGCGCAATTGGAAGTTGCCGGACGGTTGGTGGCAGTCTCCGCCTTGTATGAGACCCAGCCGATGGAGGTCCACGACCAGCCCTGGTTTCTGAACTGTGTGGCGGCGATTGAAACCGGCAAGTCGCCGAGAGAACTGCTGCAGCTTGCGTTGCAGATCGAAGCGGCGATGGGACGCATCCGCCTGCGCGACAAAGGCGCGCGCAAGATTGATATCGACGTGGTGCTGTTTGGCGATTCGGTGGTCGACGAACAGGGCTTGAAAATCCCGCATCCCTCCATGCACCGGCGGCGGTTTGTGCTGGAACCGCTGGTCGAGATTGCTCCCGAAGCGCGCCATCCCGTGCTCGGAAAAACGGCGCGAGAACTTCTGGCAGCCTTGGGCGAAGGGCAGACGGTCCGTCGGCTCTGAGAGAGCCGGGTGCCCCACTCATCGCCGGGTGCCCCATCCTAACGTCGCGCTTTTTGCGACGTTAGGGTGGGATTCGAGTGCCGAGTCATCGTAAGCTGTGTTGGGACCTGCACAGGTTTGCGTCGTGTAACCGGGTGCCCGCGACCGTTCCCACTTCCGCAATCTCACCCCGGATCCTTCCTATTGCGCCGACTCTACATCGTCCCAATCTTCCCCCGAGCCTTTATTCAGCAACGTGTTCAAAATTGAACAGACACAAACCTGACATCGTTGTAAGTTTCATTCCTACTTCTTTACTGACCGGACAGCCGTGGGGCGCTGTCACAGATCGTCACCTGATTCTGTAGGAGGATGCGCCCCACTGTGTCCGTCTCCTTGGTGGCGTAGTGGTGCTTCATTCTTCCTTCCCCCAAAAACCACTACGCCACCCTGCCTGAGGAAGTGTTCCCTTGGGTACGATCGGGTGGGCGGGCGCACCTTATCCTTCCTCCACTACCTCTTTGAGACTGGCGGGTTGGCCCACCTTCCCTTGCTCCACTACCTCCCTGAGGCTGCCCCACCCTTGCGTTCTTGGCAAGGGTGGGAATTCTGCCCAGGCCCATCACGCCACCGGCAAACCTCTCCATTTCAATCCGACCGACTGTTGTTCGTTAACTAGCACCGGCCCCTGCTCTTCATAAGCGTACGCGCGGTAACTGCTCCACGGCCATTCTTCCGGCGAGCCCACCAATCTGCGCCGCACCGGATTCTCGTGCATATAGCGCAGCTTCTCGGCGCGCTTGTGCCGGTTCCACACGACAAAATCATAGAAGCGCCGTTGCCAGACATGACCCTGCTCCAGCACCGTGTTCCACAGACTTCCGTCAGGACGGGTCGTGTTTCTTTCGGAGCCTCTCCAGCAGTTCGCGGGCGAAGCGCTGCTTGAGCACTTGCAGAACGACAGAATGGTTGGATTCTTCCGGTTCGGACAAGAGGAGATGCACGTGCTCGGGCATAATCACATATCCGACGACGACAATTCCGTAACGGCTTCGTGTTTCTTCGAGGATGCGCAGGAAGAGGTCGCGACACTGCGGCGCGCCCAGCAACGGACGCCGCTCGAAACAACTGAAGGTAATGAAGTGAAGATATCCGGTGCCGTAGGCGCGGCGAAGACGGGCGGGCATGCCGAGACTCTAGGTTGACGGGAGGGCTGAAAGCTGTGATGTAACTCCTGCCTCTTTTGTGACGAATTCCCACCCTTGCCAAGAACGCAAGGGTGGGGCAGCCCCGGTCTCCGAGGGTGGGCCAGCCCCCACACAGTTTGGATGTGATGAAAAATGGCCGGGTGCCCCATCCTAACGTCGCGCTTTTTGCGACGTTAGGGTGGGATCCGAGCGCCGAGTCATCGTAAGCTGTGTTGGGACTTGCACAGGTTTGCGTCGTGTAGCGCGGACACTCCCTTCGACTTCGCTCAGGGCAGGCTCTGTCCGCGTGCCGGTTCCACCAGCAAGCTTAAGGTCCGCTAAATCGCAAGAGGGAGAGGACCGTGGAATCCCACCTTTCGAAAAGCGCGAAAGGTGGGGCACCCGGCGCGAAGGCTAGTTTAGAGCCTTCATCTTTTTCGGGCCGGGGCCCAGTATCTGCGGAGTGTTCACTTTTATGCGTAAAGTGTCACCGATGTACTGACGCACGCGAAAATCAGCCGGAAAGAGGTATATATAATCCGCGGTCAAATCGCGCACCAAGCGCGACGCGAAGGCATTCTTTCGGCTGGCTTCAACAATCTGTTCCAGTTCCCGCTTTGGGAAATGCGAAAAATGATCGAGTTTGATCGCATAATCGATAATTTTGACCGGAAGGCGTTCGCCGTCCCGCTCAAGGATGCTTCGGTAGGTTTCTTCGAGCTCTTCGAGTCCCACTGCTTGGGAAATCCGCTTCACAATTCCAAACGCAACGTTACGTGTGAGCGAGATGACTACCCGATCAGTCTCCTCCGCAAGCTCCTCGTGGTCCTCCAACGCCCTCTTTTCGTGTATCAAACGAGCGATGTACACCCGGAGCTCTTCGATATTAGTCTCCGCAACCAGTAGGATGGCGCGAAGCGTCCGTAACCCCAGCTGATAACTGGCAAAAGCGAGATCCAGTTTTAAATCAGCCTTGAGCGCACCTGGGAAATTGCGCAAGATCTGCCCCATTATGCGCAGATTCTTCATCGCAATGTGGATTTTTACGACATCCGCCAAGCTGTCGTCATACTTAATTGCTCCGCAATCCTTCTCCACCGCCCGGATTTCTTCCTCGGCCTCGTCTTTACGTCGCAGGACCCTTTCACGGTTCTGGGCCACGCTAGTTGGAGGCAATATCAGCTCGGCAGCATCGCTACCGAGCCGGTTAACGAATTCAACGTGCGATGTGAGATCGCATGCCGGTTGATCGCGGTAAATCCGGGTGGCGTTCGCGAGAACGTGTTCGATCAGTTCGCGATCCTTCGTCAGATAGACATAGAAAATGATGATGTTGGCGTAGTCCTCAAAATAGACCTTGTCGGCTATATCGTGGAGCGCCCTTCTGAGGTCGCCCTCTCCTACAACATTAGCGATGTTGTCTTGGAAGTACTTCGCAACGAAATAGCAGTAAATATACTTGTACTTAAAACGCACTACTCCGTTGGTTCGACTGAGGAGTTGGCACGTCACCAGCTGATCCGTCAGCTCATCCCGATCAAGGTTGATCTTGTACTGTTCATAGTACCGTTCGCGAATCCTCTCAAGGTCGGCCGTTTCTAACTCCTGCTTATTCGTCTCAAACACGTAGTGGGCGATGTGCGAGATATAGGTGTACTTGGTTCCAAGCTCCACAGCCTTCTTGCTGACCGACGCCAGCGCCGCGGTGATTAGTGCCTCATACATCTGCCCATACGATCCAGCTGACGTGTTCGCGGAACGCTGAGTTGCGTAGGACTGCAAGATTGCAAGGATGATCACTGGATAGGAGGGAAGCAGGTTCTTGCCTAGAAGTGTGTTAACGGTTGTCTCGATCGCCGTGATCGAATGCGCAAGGTCAGTTTCCGATTCACTGTAGTCGGTACCGAGCGATTGCCATTTGCGGATCAGCTCATTCCTCCGTAAGTGGCCGAGCTCTCTGATCTCACAAAGTTCGTAGTCGCGAAACGGTTTCTCACCACCACCCGCAAACTGCTCGAGGGCAAAGATGTCATCTGCGAAGCAGACTACGTATCCAAAACTCTTCTCCGCTTGGTTGAGTAGTAAAATCTGCCCATTCTGGCCATATTTAAGTTTGTGCCAGTCGTCGACGATCAGCACCTTGCGCTTAGGATCCAACTGGTTGTAAATCTCGACCATTTCTCCTGAGTACTGTTCCGTCACAGCTCGATTCAATTCTCGCCGCAGAGCGGCCTCTGGGCTCTTACCATGAATCTCGGATCCGTTCAGCAAAACAGGGACGAGCCTCTCTTGATACCGCAGATCTAGGTAAAGCATGTGCGCGAGGGATGTCCTGCCGGAATCGTCGGGCCCACTGACCATCACGTGCTTCGACTCAGCAACAAACCGAACAACGTCACGCCCTGCAACAAGTTTTGCTGTGGAATTCGATTTCACGAGTTTCTGCAAAGACATTCGGCGTAGGTCCGGGTACACGAAGAGGTCGTCGAGGGTGAGATCAGGCTTTCCAGGGTGAATGAAACCCACCCCTGGGTCCCTAAGCACTTTCAGGAAAGACGGAGCGATCTGGAACTGGCCACGCATCATGGAGCTGTTGCGTTCGAACTTGGTCCATTCGCCCTCGGGCTCGCAGGAATACCGTTGCCCGCTCCAGCGAAATCTTGAGGTCTTCCGAAGCCCTTTGCTGAGATCAAGCTCCAATACGTTAAATCCGCTGTTGCCGGGACTCTTGTGATCTTGGAGGACAGCACCTTCAATGTACTGCGGCCCTGTACCGTCGGCGATTGTCTTGCTATAAGTCGCACCGACGTGCTCATGACCTGAGAAAATGATGTCGGAGTAGACATCCAAGTGGTCACGAAGCAGACGTGCGTTGTTGGATTCCAGCCAATTATCACGGTGGTGTATCAGGGAGATTCTTATGTCGTCGCGTTCATCATCATTTATGGCCCCCGCGTTTATTGCTTCCGACGCGAGCAACCGAACCGGGAAAAGTAAGGCGCCCTGTTGCTCGTTCTGCTGCGACATCCAGGCGGTGTTATAACAATCGAACCTAAATCCAACTCTTCCGAACCGCAGCTTTGTCTGATACTTCAAACGGTCTGTTTTCGGAATCCCGGCCTTCGCTTGAAACTGGCCCTCGAACGCAAAGAAATTATCTTGAACTTCAGTCACGCGCCCGACGATTTCACCAGCAGGGTCAAGCGTCTCAATCTTGGCCGGTAGAGTCTCCAACAATGCAGGGCGGGCATCGCCCACCGACCGGAAATCGCAGTCATGGTTCCCGGGAATAAACACAAAATGCGCTGGCATGGCTGCGTCAATTCCCTGAATTGCGTTTCTGATACTCGCAAAGAACTTGGAGGCAACGTGATATTCATCCTGGGACCCAGAAGACGCCACGTCCCCGGTTACCGCAAAAATTACCGCGCCAACATTTTCGAGTGTGGGCCGAATCGCCGCGACTACCTTTTCGGAACGAGGGATCAGAACATTGGAGTTGGCCTTGAAGTGAATGTCACTCAGTTGCACCACAGCAATTTTGTCGATCTCGCCGGTCACGTTTTCGTTGCGGCTGTCGTGTGCCGTATCACGTCCGTCGCTCATAGTCTCTCCTTAAGACAAAAGGGACGCGGCGTTCGCCGTGTCCCTTAATTCACAGCTTGCGTCTACTCAACTACCACGACTTGTTGACCTCAGCGGCTAAAAGCCGTCGAGGGTTGGCCTTGTTATGGCACGGCGCAAGCCATGCCCTTCCCAAATCTCCGCGGTTCCGCTCTGCTGGGACTGGCTGGTTTCCAATCCACAAGCAAGACCAAAGTCAAAAGCCGCGGGCAAGAGTGCCCGCGCTACACGGGAAACCCACCTCCACAGTTGCCGGCGAGACGCCGGCCTACCGGACGCTGCCGTTCGACGGCGCTTCCTCGAGCAGCCGCTCGTGGACTATGCCGTGGCTCTGCGCACGGCTCGCTCGACGGCCTGCGGCAGGCGCACGGGTACGAAGTAATCCTCCGGATACAAGTAGTCTTCGCCGGACTCGTCGATGACCCGGATCTGATGATGCTTCAAACCTGCTTTGTCGGAGAGGACCTGATAAATCTTGCGCAATTCCAGGGAAGCCGCATAGCCTTTATTGCCGACGCAGATGACGTATTGTGCTTCGTTTTTCATATCAGTCAAGGATGCGCTTGATCTTGTATTCCTTCGCTCCGATGCCATGGGCTTCGTACCAGTGGATTTCCGCATGGCATATCGCACCATCGTCAAACTCGATGTCCGCCGTGCCTTTCAGCTTCCTCCAACGTCCCTTGCCGTAGGCCTTCCACAACCGTCTGCGCTCGCGGAGAGCAGTGCCGGACGCAATCGTCTCCACGTTCGTGGTAACGCCGACAATCTTGAAGTACATGCGCCAGCACCGCTAACTGGCCGTTGCCAGCTAAAGTATTGATTTATAAATACTTTACTGTCAAGTCCTTTATTCTCAAAGACCTAGCGATTCCACTCCCGCTAAGTCTTTGACTTTTAAAGACCCCAGTCTGGGGGGTCCCAAAAACTACCCTAGCTGCAGCCACTGGTTGATCCGCAGCTCATGCACTTGTAGCAACTGCCGTTGCGCACCATGATGGAGCCGCAGACGTGGCAACTGGGAGCGTCTCCCATGTCGATCATGCTGGCCAGCGCGTCGGCGGCATGAACCGAACCGGTCGTTGGTCGCTGGTCGCCAGTCGCTGGGCCAGAACCCATCGATCCATTGAGCTCGCCTGCGCCTTCGGGAGCGGGCCAGGTCTTGGGACGCAGGTTATCGAACAGGAGCTGTTGCTGTCCGGTGAGGAAGCGCAACTCGAGCCAGCGGAAAATGTAGTCCACGACCGACTTGGCAAAGCCGATATCGGGATTGTTCGACCAGCCGCTGGGCTCAAAGCGGATGTGCGAGAACTTCTCGCAGAGCAGGCGCGCCGGAACGCCGTGCTGCAGCGCGATCGAGACGGCCAGCGCGAAGCTGTCCATCAAGCCGGAGACGGTCGAGCCTTCCTTCGCCATCTTGATGAAGATCTCGCCGGGCTCGCCGCTGGGATAGAGGCCGACGGTGATGTAGCCCTCATGGCCTCGCGATGTTGAACTTGTGGGTCACCGACATGCGCTCTTCTTTCAAACGGTGACGCACGGCTCGCGGAGGAGCGTCGAGATTCTCGTCTTCCGCAAGCGCCAGGGCTGCTGCGTTTCGCGCCGCATCGTCCTTGGTGGAGTTTGCCGTCTTCGTCCCCGCGGCGGAAAGCGGCTGCGACTGCTTGCATCCGTCGCGATAGATCGCTACCGCCTTCAAGCCCAACTTCCAGGCTTGAAGGAACGCCTCGGAAATATCGTCGACGGTGGCTGCATTCGGCAGGTTCACGGTCTTTGAGATCGCTCCCGAAATAAAGGGCTGCGCAGCGGCCATCATCTTCAGGTGTCCCAGGTAGTGGATGGACCGCGTGCCCTTCGCCGGCTTGAACGAGCAATCAAACACCGACAGATGCTCGTCCTTCACATGCGGCGCGCCTTCGATGGTGCCGGTCGCGTCGATGTAGCTCACGATCGCGTCGGTTTGTTCGTGGGTGTAGCCGAGTTTGAAGAGCGCGCTGGGGACGGTGTTGTTCACGATCTTGATCATGCCGCCGCCCACCAGCTTCTTGTACTTGATCAGCGCCAGGTCGGGCTCGATGCCGGTGGTGTCGCAGTCCATCATGAAGCCTATCGTTCCGGTTGGAGCCAGCACCGTGACTTGCGAGTTACGATAACCGTTCTTTTCGCCGTGGGAAAGGGCTTCGTCCCAGCATTGTTTCGAGGCTTCTACCAACTCTGACAGTTGAGCGGCCGCGGAGCTTCGCTCCGCCTGGACGGGCGAGACGCCCGTCCCCACACGGGCGCCGCCTATGTTGTTTACGCTGGCTCTATGCATTCTTATTACGTCTAAGAATGGCTCTCGATTTATGTACCAGCCGGGGCAGGCTGCCCCTGGCATCGCTTCGGCGGTGGTTACTCCGAGGCGCGTTTGTACGGTGTCGGTGATGGGAGTTAGCGGTTGGCATTGTTCCGCAATTCTTGACGACTGCAGATATGCTTCGCCGCACATGATGGCGGTTACACAGGCGGTGTAGTCTCTTCCGGCGTCGCTGTCGTAGGGCAGACCCGCGGCCATTAACAAGGCTCCTAAGTTGGCATAGCCTAATCCCAGCGGGCGATAGTCGTGCGAGTTTTTGCCGATGATTTCAGTGGGGTAGCCGGCGTTGTCCACCAGAATTTCCTGCGCGGTGATGACTACGTCGACTGCATGCCTGTAGGCTTCCACGTCGAACGAGCCGTTGGGCGCGAACTTCAGCAGGTTCAGGCTGGCCAGATTGCAGGCCGAGTCATCGAGGAACATGTACTCGCTGCAGGGATTCGAGGCGTTGATGCGGGCCGTGTTTTTCGACGTGTGCCAGCGGTTGACGGTGGAGTCGTATTGCATGCCGGGATCGCCGCAATGCCAGGTGGCCTCGGAAATCTTCTGCAGCAGGTCTTTGGCTCTGTAGGTGTGGACTACCTGGCCGCCGACGATTGCGCGGGTCGAGAAATCGGTGTCACGCATTACGGCGACCATGAAGTCGTCGGTTACCCTAACGGAGTTATTCGCGTTCTGGAAGAAGATGGAGCTGTAGGCGTCGGAGTCGGGATGCGATCCGTCATATCCCTGGGCTACCAGCGCGTGAGCCTTGGCTTCTTCTTTACTCTTGCACTCGATGAAGTCGACGATATCGGGATGGTCGATATTCAGGATGACCATCTTCGCGGCGCGTCGGGTCTTGCCTCCGGACTTGATGACTCCGGCGAAGGCGTCGAAACCTTTCATGAAGCTGAGCGGTCCGCTGGCAGTGCCGCCGCCGCTTAGAACTTCAGTCGAGGAGCGCAGCGGCGAGAGATTGGTGCCAGTGCCGGAGCCCCACTTGAAGAGCATGCCTTCCGTCTTGGCCAGAGTCAGGATGGAATCGAGCGAGTCCTTCACCGAGTTGATGAAGCAGGCGGAGCACTGCGGGCGCGTGTATCCGGTGGCGCCGAACTCGACTTGCTGCGTGGTGTAGTTCCAGTGCCAGTTGGTGGCGTCGGATTTCGGCTCGACGCGTTCGCAGCCTACGTTGAACCAGACGGGCGAGTTGAATGCCACATGCTGGCGGATGAGCAAGTGGACTAACTCGTCGTGGAAGGTGGCGGCGTCTTCGGAGGAGCGGAAGTATCCATCTTTCATGCCCCAGTCGCGAATGGTTTCGGCGACGCGGGCTACCAGTTGACGGACTCCGGTTTCGCGCTCATCGGTGCCGACCTGTCCGTGGAGATACTTCGAGGCGACGATGTTGGTCGCGGTCATCGACCAGTCTTTGGGGACTTCGACATTCTTCTGCTCGAAGATCATGCCTCCCTGGGAGTCGGTGATCTGAGCGGTGCGAAGTTCCCACTGGACTTCCGAGTAGGGAGAGACGCCGGGCTTGGTGAAAAAGCGACGGAAGGTGAGGCCGGGGGCCTTCCTCTTATTCGCGTTGCTGGCGGCGGTTGGAGTCTTTAATTGATCGCTCACTTCGGGCATTTCCTTCTCCTAAATTAGATGATGGCAAACAGCAGCCGGTCGAAATAACAGGTTCTAAGTTCCTTACCCATTCTCAAGAATGCGCAACCAAAAAAACTGCGAAAACATCGGGCGACGATGCCCGGCCCCTGATGGGGCAATCATTTCAAGAAACTTGCGGTATCGCTCAAGCGATACCCCGACACTCACCTTATGGAGCGGGATCACCCTGTGAGCTTTTTCGGTAGTTGTGCTCAGGGAGCTTGGTGGTCAGGGGTGGCTCAGCCGACACGGCTACTATGAGTTCAGAGACAGCGGCCGAGCTGCGCTCGGCTGGGCAGCCGGGGGCGGCTGCCCCTACGCGTTCGGCTGGGCATTCGATGCCGTGGCGGGCAAAAGAGGCAGCAACGAGTTCGATCAAACCTTCCATCGGGGGCTCCTAAATGGCGCTGAGTCGACGGGGCAAGCCCGTCTTTACACGAGCGGACTACGGCAGCGCTAAATCCGCTTTGATTCCGTCGACGAATTCCCCCGGGGGGAGTCTGGCAAAGCCAGAACAGGGGAAGCCACCGCTCGGTTCCATCTTGTTTTCCATCCACTCCGGGGGGATGGTTTCCCGTGAAAGGGAAGACGCGAAGTCACCTCGACTTTGAGTCTCGCCCTTGGGTTTACGGTCGCAGCCCCCTTTCAAGGAGGTCAGCAAAAAGTGCTCTGGGATGCTTAACGTACTCCCGTATATGGGGCCTGTCAAGAGGGAAACACAACATATTGTAGCCTGAAAGTGCTAAGGGTACCGATTTGAGAAAGTTGACCGATCGCTAACGCCACGTCTCGGGTGGGGAGACGGGGTAAGTTCCGTCTCTACAGCAATCTGGCCTTAGGCGGTCGCACGGGGGCTCTGTTCTGGGGAGGCTCGGGTTACCGGCCGGGCTAGAACGCCTGGGGCTCCTTGGGTGTCGGTGAGTGGCACGTAGATGTCTTCGAAGATGGTTTGAGTCGTGATGCGTTTTATACCGTCAGAGGACTCGACGAGGTAGTCCCCTGGGCGGCCGGATTGTTCGCGGCCGAGAGCATCGGTAAAAACCAGTGGTTGGGTGAGTTGACGAGCACGCACCAGGAAACGGGTGCGATAGACGGTCCAGTGGTATTCAAGATTCATGGCGCTTTCTTTCACCCTTCGGCAGTGCTTGGTCGCTTCTGGCTTTGACCGGGTGCGGTCTCTGCTCGAAGCGAAATGCTTGCTTCGAGTGGAGCGAATGTACGCGCACAGAGAGAGCGGGTCAATACCATAAGAATTGTGCAACGGTGGAATTTCGGTTCGCGAATGGGACGGGATGAAGCGGGGTCAAGCATCGGTCGAGGTGAACCGTGGCGGGCGTACGAGTGGCGGGGTTTGCGGGGCGTGGAGGAAATTACGTTGGACGATTCTGCGCAGAGCGGCCGGAATTTGCACAAGGGGCGCACAGAAAAGGAACAGTTAGGCAGTACCCGCTTGGCCGGTAAACTGGAGCCGGGGACGCGGAGGTTTCGAGTGAAGAGACTTTTCCTTGTATTTGTATGGGTGGTGGCGATTACTTTTTGTGCAAGCGGGTTCGCTGAGGAACATGCCGCGCCGCCTACTCGGGTGGTGGTGTTGGGAACGGGCAATCCCAGCGCGGATCCGGAGCGGTGGGGGCCGGCGGTGGCGGTGGTGGTGAACGGTCGGGCGTATCTGATCGACTGCGGTCCGGGCGTGGTGCGGCGGGCGGCGGCGGCAGAGAAGAATGGGATTGCGGCTCTGAAGGCGAAAGAATTGAAGATCGTTTTCATCACGCACTTGCATTCCGATCACACGCTGGGGTATCCGGACTTGATTTTTTCGCCCTGGGTGCTGGGGAGAACCGAGGCGCTGGAGGCTTATGGTCCGCACGGATTGAAGAATATGACATCCCACATCGAGAAAGCGTGGGAGGAAGATGTGCGGGTTCGGCGGCGCGGGCTGGAGCAGGCGAACGCTACCGGATACCTGGTCAACGTGCATGAGATTCAGGCGGGAGTGGTGTATCGCGACGAGAACGTCACGGTCACCGCGTTTCCGGTAAAGCATGGAACATGGAAAGAGGCTTATGGGTATAAGTTCGAGACACGGGATCGAAAGATTGTGATTTCTGGCGATACGGCGCCGACCGAGGAAGTGGTGAAGGCTTGCGATGGCTGCGATGTGCTGCTGCATGAGGTCTTCAATCCTCATGGCGACGAATTGAAGGACGAACATTGGAAGGAATATTTTCGGGCGTTTCATACTTCTCCGGCGGAGTTAGGCGAGATCGCGCGGCGGGCTCGTCCGAAGCTGCTGGTGGTGTATCACCAGTCGCTGGAGAAATTGCCGGAGGCGGATCTGGTGGAGCAGATTAAGAAGGAATATTCGGGAAATTGGGTATCGGCTCGGGACCTGGGAGTGTATTGATGCAGATGTTCAGGACGCGATTCGCACGCGACATCGTTACGGAATTTTTGCCTTCGGCTCGAACCGGGAAGAGGCAACGGGCGATTATCTTGTGCGATGGGATGCCTTCGATTCCGCGCAAACAGCCTTTGGCTGAATTTCTCTCCGACAAGGGATATTGGGTGTTTTATCCGCGATACCGCGGAGCGTGGGAAAGTGGCGGAGAGTTCCTGGCCCGATCGCCGCATCTGGACATTCTGGACGTGATTGGAGGGCTGTCAAGAGAGTTTCGAGAGCTTGCCTTTGGAAAGCGATTTCGCGTCGCGCTGGATGAACTTTTTGTGATCGGGGGGAGTTTTGGCGGAGCAGCTGCCATCTTGTCATCGCTCGACCCGCGCGTGAAGAAGGTGGTTGCCAATTGTCCCGTGGTGGATTGGGCCATTCTTCCTCGCGAGGAGAAGAAAGAGACTTCAAATCCGAGCTACGCCGCGTATATTCGCTCGGCGTTTGGTTGCGCGTATCGCCTGTCGGATAGGAATTGGATCAAACTGCGTGGTGGAACATTCTACAACCCCTCATATCACGCCCGTGAGTTCACCGCTTCGAAGATCATGATGTTTCATGCGCAGGATGATCCTTATATTCCTTATCGGTCGGTCACAAAATTTGCGCGGGTTACGGGAGTTCGGCTGAAGTTGTTCCGGCGCGGCGGTCACCTCAGCACAGACTTGATTGTTCGAAGGTATTGGAGGGAGATCAGGGCTTTTTTTGAAAATTAATTGTCTCCTGCCCCCGGGTCTAGCTGGTCGGCTTCGCTTCGGCGGGAGGCTGCTTTCTGGTTAAAGACCGTATGTAGTTGACCAGATCCCAGAGTTGTTCGGGCTTGACGCGATTGCCTTCGGGAGGCATGTCGCCGTGGCCGGTCTTGATGATATAGAAAAGTTCGCCGTCGGTGCGGTCTTTGAGCCGCGCCGGATCGGTGAGGTCGGGGACTTTCAGATCCTTGGCAACCTCGGTCTTGGCGTCGCCGTTGACGCCGTGGCATGAAGCGCAGTCGTAGCTATAGATCTTCTTGCCTTGGGCGATGGATTCGGGCGTGGGCTTTACCGGGTTCGGCTCGCGGGCGGCCTTGACGGGAACCGGGTAGTAGCCGGTCTTGGGAGCTGGGGGCGGGCTTGGTTTCTTGCGCCGAGGAGAAGAATGGAATCAGACGAACAGGCTGAGAGCAAGCGCAGGCAGACGCATGGCGACCTCCAACGGTTGAGACCCCGTACCCCTTCTGCAGTCTATCTTACGCTGGGAGGCAAGCGCTGGAAGGCAAGGGGCGCGGACGGAGCCTGCCCTGAGCGAAGTCGAAGGGATTGTCCGCGCCGCAACTGCCGAGCTGCGCTCGGCTTGGACGGGGCGGACGCCCCGTCCCCACACGAGCTGCTGGACGGGGCGGAGCTCCGTCCCCTACACGAACGAGCTACTTCTTGATTGACGCTTGGTAGCGCTTGTTGATTTCTTCCCAGTTCACTACGTTCCACCAGGCCTGCAAATATTCGGGGCGGCGGTTGTTGTATTTGAGATAGTAGGCGTGCTCCCAGACGTCGTTGCCGAAGATGGGATGGAGGCCCTGGGAAATTGGGTTGTCCTGGTTCGGGGTGCTGAGGATTTTCACTTCGCCCTTGGAGTCGCCGGCCAGCCAGACCCATCCGCTGCCGAACTGGCCTGCTCCGGCGGCGTTGAATTTTTCCTGGAAGGTCTTGAAGTCGCCAAAGGTCTTCTTGATCACGTCGGCGATGGGGCCGGTGGGATCGCCTCCGCCGTGGGGCTTCATGATGTTCCAGAACATAGTGTGGTTGACGTGGCCTCCGCCATTGTTGCGGACAGCGCCGCGGATGTCTTCGGGGATGGCATTCAGGTCGCGCAGAAGATCTTCCGCGGATTTCTTGTGCAGTTCAGGATGCTTGTCAAGTGCCGCGTTCAGGTTCTTGACGTAGGCAGCGTGGTGCATATCGTGATGCAGGTGCATCGTTTTCTCGTCGATGGTGGGTTCGAGCGCCGCGTAATGATACGGCAGGGGGGGCAGTTCATGCGCCATTTTTACTTCCTCCAAAGTTTGTGCCATTTTTCGTTCCTCCACAGTCTTGACCTTTAGAGATGACCGGGTGCCGGCGAAAGATTCAAAGAGGGCGGATGGCGGCTGTCCCGGCACCCTAAAGGGACGCTTGTTTTTTGAATCTATGGTATCGCTAAAGCGATTCCCCGGTACGAAACCTGCGCCGTTATAATTCTCGTTCATCGATTGTGCCGAAGTCGGGGAGGTTCTTTGAAGGTCTTATTGCTGGAGAACATCAGCGGAGTGGCGGCTTCTCAGTTTGGAGAAGCGGGGTTCGAGGTGGAAGCGCTCAAGGAGGCGCTGGACGAACGCGAACTGCTTGCGAAGGTGCGCGGAACCTCGATCTTAGGCGTCCGGTCAAGGACGCGGATCACGGCGGCGGTTCTGGATGCGGCTCCGGAACTGGTGTCGGTGGGGGCGTTCTGCATTGGCGTCGACAAGATCGACCGCGCGGCCTCGAGCGACCGGGGAATTGCGGTGTTTAACGATCCGCACTCGAACAGCCGGTCGGTGGCGGAGTTGGCGATCGGAGAGATCATCCTGCTGATGCGGCGGACGTTTGAGGCGAGCACCCGGCTGCATGGCGGGGTGTGGAATAAATCGGCGGCGGGATCGCATGAGGTGCGCGGGCTGACTTTGGGAATTGTGGGGTACGGGAAGATTGGGTCGCAGGTGTCGGATCTGGCCGAAGCGTTGGGCATGCGGGTGGTGTTCCACGATGTGGCGCATGTTTTGGCCCGGGGGAATGCCCGGGCGGTCAGCTTTCGCGAATTGCTGGAAACTTCCGACGTCATCACCTTGCATGTCGATGGGAAGGCGCAGAACAAGAATTTGTTTGCGGAAGACCAGTTCCGCCTGATGAAGGATGGGGCTTGCCTGATTAATCTTAGCCGCGGGTTTGTGGTGGATCACGAGGCTTTGGCCCGGCATTTGAAGAGCGGGAAGGTGGCGGGAGCGGCGATCGATGTGTTTCCGCAGGAACCGGAGAGTGGCGGCGTGTTTTCAAGCCCGCTCAAAGGGCTGACCAACGTGATTTTGACTCCTCATATTGGCGGGAGCACGGAGGAGGCGCAGGAGAATATCGGGCATTTTGTTTCGGCGCGGATGATCGATTACTTCAAGACCGGGAATTCGCTGCTGAGCGTGAACCTGCCGAATTGCCATCTGGACATTGACCCGAGCCAGGACACGAACGGTGACCGGGACTCTGTGCCGGGATCGCACCGGCTGACGCACATCCACCGCAACGTGCCGGGAATCTTGCGCGCGATCAACGACATTCTGGCGGATCGCGGGATCAATATCGACCGGCAAGTGCTGGATACTCGCGGGCAGCTGGGATATGCGATTTACGACATCAATCGAGCTTGCGACGAGGAATTGCTGGAGAAGTTGCGGAACGTGCCGCATACGATTCGGGTGCGGGTGCCGGGAGCGTGCGGGTAATGATCGAGTGGACGGGCCATCGGGTGATCTAAAATCAAAAGCCTTTGGGGAAATCAGGTGGCGGAGGCGGCAGCGGTGTTGGCGGAAGGTGTGGTTGGGCCGGGGGTGGAGATCGAATCGAGGGACGGGCCCGGGGTGGTTACAGGAGAGGCTGGAATTCCGTTGATGTAGATGGTGGGGGCGACGGTTCCGGCCCGGACGGTTTGGCCCGCGGGCAGCAAACCCACCGCCCGATTTCTTCCCGAACCCTTGGCCTGGTAAAGGGCAAAGTCGGCTAACACGAGTATCTGGTCGTGAGACACGAGTTTGGGATCGCTCTCGGTCCATGGAAAAACCGCCCAGCCGAGAGAACAGGTGATGCGCAGATCCGCTTTGCTGGCTTCCACGCGATAAGGCTTTGATCCGACCGAATCGAGAATGCGATTGGCGAGAATGTGGGCTTCTTTACGGTCGGTATAGCGCGATAGAAGGAGAAATTCCTCGCCGCCCCAGCGGATGACGGCATCGGAGAGGCGGGCGGCAGAGTTGATGCGGCGCGCGACTTCGGCCAGCACCTGATCTCCAATCTTGTGGCCGAACTGGTCATTGACCTTCTTGAAGTGGTCGATGTCGATCAGATAGAAAACCAGATCGCGATTGCGAAGGTCGCTGGATGAAGATGAATAGTCGGCAAACGAGCGCAGCACCTGCTGCACGTCGGCTTCGATCGAACTGGTGAAGAATCTCCGGTTGCGAACACCGGTGAGCAGGTCGGTGAGGGAAGCGTCGAGCAACTCACGATTGGCATTGGCCAGTTCCGTTTCCAGGCGGGCCTGTTTCACGATGCCGACTGAAGCGAACACCACCACCGCGGCCAGCGACAGGAAAACGCGGAATTGCCACACCGGGACCGGCAGACTCCGATCCAGGAACGACCACGCCGCCAGAAACGGCAGGACGAGGGTGAAGGGAGCGGCCAGACGCGAAGCCCATCGCCAGTATCGTTCGCTGTCGGGATCTTCGCGCTCCGACAGGGGCTCCAGGCGGTACACCATCAGAGCAGCCAGCGTCATGCCGGCGATACCGGCCGCGGTCGCGGCATCGTACCAACCGCCGCTGAAGGAAACGGCATCGGGGAGCGTGTCCTCGATGTATTCCAAGACGGTGTCGAAGACGACGATGGCCGAGAGCAGCGCGTAGAAATGCCGCCATCGTCCCGAACTGTGGCGCCAGCCGAGCACGACGATGGAAAGCAAGATCACGTCCTCGGCCAGTGCGAGAAACGTGTAGGCCGGGTTATAAGACTGGGGCTCAGGAGCCAGGTACTGCCACGGGATCACGAGAAACAGGTACAGGTACAACCCCGCCAACAAGAGCAAGAGCAGGTCAAACGTTCCCAGGCGCTGATGTTGCGGAGTCGGCTCCACGTGCGGGCGCAGCGCAAAGCCCATAATCACGGCCGTCCACGCGAGAAAAATGCAGGCGTCCCCCAGACTCATGGCGGGGGCTTTCTTCACTACCAACTCCCAATGCATCCACAGAATCTGGCCGCACGCCTCGACCGCATAACCGGCACCCAAAAGGATCCACACCAGGCGTTGCCGGCGGTTGCCGCTGCCAAACGCGTTCCTGGCAAAGGCCAATGCGGCGGAAAGCATCAGGGCCAGCGTGATCCAGTCGGTGATGGCGGTGAGGCGATAGCACTTCGGGAGGAGCATCGACGCCCCCGCCTGTGCGATTACCAGGCAGACAACGGCGATTGCCCAGATCTTCGAGTTCGATCGAAGACGCACTAACCCCCCGTTCGTAAAGCGCGTTTCAAGAACAGCTTTGGGCGCCCAGGAATGGTATCCTACCCGGCCGAAACCGCAACCCGTCAAAGCTTGTTTATCAACACGCTATGGGCATTACAACCTGTTATTCAGGGGAACCCAAATGACAAAAGTAACATCCGATGTAACCTCCGCGTGCCCCTCCACCCAAGGCTACTTCTTCTTGTCTTCTTTCTTCTCTGGTTCGTCCACTACCAGGTTGTTGGTCACTGAGAATGTGCCGTGGACGCCGTTGGCCTGCATACCGGCGATTTGCTTATCCATCTGGCGGGCGACCGCGCCTTCGAGTGTGACGTGTCCGTTCTTGACGATGATGTGAATGGGCGGAACGGCACGCAACTGGTACTGGCTTAGAACACTGTTGCCGTAGATGGCGCGGTAGGTAGCGCGGCGGATCCGGTCGTCGTTGGAAGAGAGGGGCAGAACCTCGATGTTGTTGACGACTTTCTCGACACCTTCAATGCGCTTGACCGCGTTTTCGGCGTCAGACTTAAGAGTGGGCCCCCTCACCGGCGAGACCTGGCCGAGCAGAGTCACGGTCCCATCCGGGTCGACCTTGTAGGCGAAGTTGTCAAACACGCCGTAGAAAGGAAGCATCACGAGTTCGTGATGGACTTCGCGAATGATGCGGTCGATGCTCTTCTGACTGAGCGCGCCAGCGGGATGGTTGTCCTGGATAGCGGCGCTGGCGAGGGCGACCATCGAGAAAATCAATGGGAGAGTGCGCACAGCGAGCAGCAATTTCTTCATGTGTTTGACCTCACGCAAAATGTTTTAGGACATGGTGAGAGCCCGTGAACTTCTTCACACTTGTCAAAACTGAAAGAGCTGGGAGTTGCACCTGGGGAACCAGCACACTGTCCGCTTATTCTACAGCGAATTCAGCGTGTTGTGACGGCAGGCTACTGCCGAGCGCGCTCGGCTGGACGGGCGAGGCGCCCGTCCCCACACTTGCACAGCCGACGGCGTCTGTCCCTACACAACCCCGGACGCCTTTCTGCGCCGTTCTCGGAAGCCTTCGATCAGGAGATAGAGCACGGGGATAAAGAATAAGTTGAGGATGGTGCTCATGATCATGCCGCCGAAGACGGTGGTGCCTACCGAGTGACGTCCGTTCTCTCCCGCGCCACTGGCGGTTACAAGCGGAACCACGCCCAGGATGAAGGCAGTGGACGTCATGAGGATCGGGCGCAGGCGGATGCGGGCGGCTTCGATGGCGGCTTCGAGAATGGTCAGGCCGCGTTCGCGCAGTTGCTCGGCGAACTCCACGATCAGGATGGCGTTCTTGGAGGCCAGGCCGACGAGCATGACGAGTCCCACCTGGCAGTAAACATCGTTCTGCCCTGCCGCTCCGCGCATCATTTGCCCCACAAGCGCGCCCAGCAACGCCATGGGCACGGCGAGCAGAATAATGAAGGGAAGAACGAAGCTTTCATACTGCGCCGAAAGTGTGAGATAGACCACCAGCGTTCCCAGGCCGAACAGGATGAGCGTGGTCGATCCCGACGCCAGCTCTTCCAGAGAAATTCCCGACCACTCGTAGGTATAGCCCTGAGGCAAAACTTTCGCGGAGAGCTGCTCCATGGCAGCGATCGCCTGTCCGGAACTGAAGCCGGGGGCAGCGGAGCCGTTGATTTCCGTGGAACGGAAGAGGTTGTAGTGGCTGATGACTTGCGGCGCGGTGGTCTGGGTGACCACGACCAAATTCTCGAGCGGGATCATGGCGCCGGAATCGGAGCGGACATAGTACTGGCCGATGTCCTGCGGGTGCGAGCGGAATTGTTTGTCGGCCTGCACATACACGCGATACGAACGGTTATTGAAATCGAAATCGTTGATATAGGCCGAACCCATGTAGACGCTCAAAGTGTCGGTGATCTGGCTGAGCGGGATGTGCAGGCTCTTGGCTTTTTCGCGATCGATGGTGATGACGTACTGCGGATCGCTTGCTGTGTAGCTGGTGAATAGTCCGGCGAGGTCTTTTTCCTTGCGCTCGCCGCCGGCGCGAGTGAGGTCGTGGGTGGTTTTGTCAAGATCCTGAAGGGTGTGATTGCCCTGATCGAGGAGTTCGAATTGAAATCCGCCGAACTGCCCAAGCCCGTTGATGGCGGGCGGTTCGAAGGGGATGACGATCGCGCCGGAAATTCCGAACAAGGGGCCGCGCAGCCGGTTGATGATGGCGGCGGCGGTGTGGTCGCGTCCCTTGCGCTGCGCGTACGGCCGCAGGCTCAGGAAGACCATGCCGGCGTTGGGCGCACTGCCTGCGAAGCTGAAGCCGGCGACGGAGAAGGTGCCCTCGATTTCAGGGAAGTTCCTGGTGATGGCGGAGATCTGAGCGCCGATCTTCTCCGTGTATTCGAGCGATGCTCCGGTGGGCGCCTGGATGGCGATGATGAGCCATCCCTGATCTTCGTTGGGGACGAAGGCTTGGGGCACGTGCCGGAATACGAAGTAAGCGAGGCCGAGTCCGGTAACAAACAGGATGAGCGCGACGGCTTCGAAGCGCAGGAACGTGCGCAGGGCGCGAACGTAGCCCTTGGTAACCGCCGCCAGCACGCGGTCGACGCGCTGGGAGAACCAATTTTTTGTGCCGTGCATGCGGCCGAGCAGCAGCGCTGCGAGCGCGGGCGACAGGGTCAAAGCGTTGAAGGCGGAGATGGTGATGGAGAACGCGATCGTCAACGCAAATTGGCGGAAGAGGATGCCGGTGGTACCTGGGAAAAACGCGACGGGGACGAAGACGGCGACGAGAACGAGCGAGGTGGCGATGACAGCGCCGGTGACCTCTCCCATGGCGTCGGAGGCGGCTTTGGTCGAACTGGGCTCGCCCTCTTGCAAGTGGCGCTCGATGTTTTCAATCACGACAATCACGTCGTCGACAACCAGTCCCGTCGCCAGAGTGATGCCGAAAAGCGTGAGCGTGTTGATGGAAAAGCCAAGCAGCTTTACGAACGCAAATGTCCCGATGAGCGAAACCGGAGTGGCGATGAAGTGAATTACCGTTGTCCTCCAGTCGCCGAGAAAAATGAAGATCACCAGGATGACCAGCAGGATCGCAGAACCCACCGTAAAAAGTACGTCGCGGATGGATTCGCTGACGGCGTCGGTAGTGTCGAAGGCGAGCTCATACTTCATGCCCGGTGGAAATCGTTTGGAAAGGCGCGCGAGTTCGGCGATGCAGCGGCGATCCACGTCCAGAGCATTGGCGGTGGAGAGCTGGGTGATGCCGATGCCAACCGAGTCGTGCCCGTTGTAGTTCACGTTGGAGCTGTAGTCTTCGGAGCCGAGCTCGGCGTGACCGACGTCCTTCAAGCGGACCAGCGTGCCGTCGCCGTTGCTCTTGAGGATGATGTTATCGAATTGAGCGGATTCCGAAAGACGGCCTACGGCGCGCACGCTGATCTGGAACTGCTGGCCGGGGATGGAGGGCTGGGACCCGACTTGTCCGGCAGCGACTTCAACGTTCTGCTCCTGGAGAGCGTTGACCACGTCGTCGGCAGTCAGGGCGCGGCCGGCCATGCGCACGGGATCGAGCCATAGGCGCATCGAGTATTTGCCCGCGCCGAAAATCATGACGTCGGCCACGCCGGGAACGCGCTTCAGGGCGTCGAGCACATAGACGTCGAGGTAATTGCTCATGAAGAGCGTGGAGTAGCGGCCGTCGGGCGAAAACACAGCCGCACCGAATACCCAGTTCTGCGAGCTCTTCTGGACGGTGATCCCGACCTGCTTGACGGCGTTGGGAAGGCGTCCCAGGGCGGTGTTGACCCGGTTCTGGATGTCGACGGAAGCGAGGTCGGGATCGCGGTTGAGGTCGAAGGTGGCGGTGATCTGGCTGACGCCGTCGTTGGTGCTGGAGGAGGCGATGTACTTCATGCCTTCGGCGCCGTTGATCTGTTGCTCGAGAGGCGTGGTGACGGCGGACTCGACGGTTTGCGCGCTGGCCCCGGTATAGACGGCGGTGACGCCGACCTGCGGAGGTGCGAGGTCCGGAAATTGTGCGATGGGCAAGGTAGGAATGCAAACCGCGCCGGCGAGAATAATCAGCAGCGCGCAAACGGTGGAGAAGACGGGGCGATGAATGAAGAAGTCGACCATAAGAAAAAGTTCTCAGTTCTCAGTTGTCAGTTCTCAGTCTTTTAGTGTGCGCTGCTTGCCATTTGTCTGAGCTGGTTACGAGAACGTTTCTTTGGACTCTCAGCTGCTGCTGCTTTCTTGCGGGACTACGGGTACGCCATCGATTAGAAACTGGGTGCCGGAGACGACCACCTTGTCTCCGGGTTTCACGCCCTCGAGGACAACATAGTTATTGCCTACGATTTGGCCGATCTGGAGCGGCTTTTGGTGGACCACGTATCCGCCCTTCTGGTCAGACTCGGCAACGAAAGCGAAATAGAGGCCGCCGATTCGCGACACGGCCACGACCGGAACAACCGGCCTTTCCTGGCTGCCCCAGACCACACGGGCGCGGATGAACTGGGCGGTGCGCAGGGTGTCGTTCGAGTTAGCGATCTGGGCTTTGGCCAGCACGGTTTGCGTGGCGGTGTCCACCTGTGGCGAGATGAAGGTGATACGGCTGGCGGCCAGCGGCGCGCCCGAGGCGTCGACGATCTGGACGGGAAGGTTCATCTTGAGCTGGGCGGATTTCTCGATGGGAACATAGATGTAAGCTTCAAGGCTGCCCGGACGATCGACGGTGGCGAGTGTGGTGGTGGTGAGGACGCGGTCGCCAACGCGGACGGGGATATCCCCGACGATGCCGGCACGCGGCGCGACCACCTGGTAATAGTGCAACTGGACCTGCTGCTCGCGGACCTGGGCATCGAGCGATTGTAGTTGCGCTTGGGCAGCGTCGAGAGTTGCGCGCGCCTGGTCGAGATCCTGCTTACTGACTACGCCGGCATTGGCGAGCCCGCTGACCCGTTCGTAATTCTGCTCGGCCCATTTGACCTGGGCGACCTGGGCGGCGCGGGCGTCCTCCTGACTTTTAACCGTGGCCTGCTGCTTGGCGGGATCGATCTGCATCATAGGAGCGCCATTCGGAACATGCTCGCCAGAGCGCACGAAAATCTGCGTGATGATGCCTTCGACCTGCGGCATAACCACAGCCGAGTCGCGGGACTTCAACGTGGCGACGTAGTCGGTAGTGTCGTCGATTTTTTGAGCCTTCGCGGTTTGGACCTTGACCGGCATGGCCTGCGGAGCATCGGCCTTGGCTGCTTTGCTGTTGCTGCAGGCGGCCGTAAGAAGAAGCGCCGATAGTAGGGCGCCGGGCAAAATCAATAATGACGTCGCTGCGAAGAATCGAGACATAGCGTTGTTTCTTAGCTCTTTACTTTTGGTCTTTCAATTCTCAGCGAATCCTCTCGGGCTTTGCCTTCGACACGCAATCGCAAAACCCATACTAGACCATAACTGTGGATTGAGGGTATGGCTGGGAACACTCCCTAGACTTTCGAGTTCTGCTAAATTGTTGGGTCATGAAACCGAGCCGGAGTTTTGCCAGCGACAACAACGCGGCGGTGCATCCCGAGGCGCTGGAGGCGATCCAGCGCGCGAACCAGGGGCATGTGGTGGGCTATGGGGACGATCCGCACACGGAATCGGCGAAAGAAAAATTCCGCGAACATTTTGGCGCCGACGTGGCGGTCTTCTTCGTTTTCAATGGGACGGCGGCGAATGTGCTCAGTTTACAGGCGCTGGCGCGGCCCTTTCATGCGGTGCTGTGCCCGGAACTTTCTCATATTTATACGGATGAATGTGGCGCGCCGGAAAAGTTTACGGGCTGCAAGTTAGTGCCTCTGACCGCACCCGGCGGCAAGCTGACGGTGGACACCGTAGCCCGTGCGTATCACGGCATTGGCGACCAGCATCACGTGCAACCGCGGGTGATTTCGATCACCCAAGCGACCGAAATGGGGACGGTATACAAACCGCAGGAAATCGAGGCGCTGGCGCGGTTTGCCCACGAGCGGAAGATGTTTTTGCATATGGACGGGGCACGGATTTCGAACGCCGTTGCAGCGCAGCAACTGACTCTGCGGCAGGCAACGCGCGATCTGGGAGTGGATGCTCTTTCGTTCGGCGGAACGAAAAACGGGCTGATGGGCGTGGAGGCGGTGGTGTTCTTTCGTCCGGAACTGGCCGAGGATTTCTTGTTTGTGCGCAAACAGGGAATGCAATTGGCGTCGAAGATGCGCTACATGTCGGCGCAGATGGAAGCGCTGCTGACCAACGATCTGTGGCGGCGAAATGCGGAACATGCCAACCGCATGGCGCGACTGCTGGAGCAGGAAGTGAAGAAGATTCCGCGAGTTAAGATTGTGTATCCCGTGGAGGCGAACGGGGTGTTTGCGCAGATTCCGCGGGAGGCAATTCAGAAGATACAGGACCGCTACTTCTTCTACGTGTGGAGCGAAGAGGAGTCGGTGGTGCGATGGATGTGCTCATTCGACACGACTGAAGAAGACGTCCGGGAGTTTGCTGAGTTTGTCGGAGGAGTAGTGAGGGAGGTCGCAAACTGAGGCCCCCTGGTTGGGCACAAAGGACCCGGGTAGTTACTTCTTCTTGGCTGCCCTAACCTTTGCCCATCGCGCTCTCTGCGCGGCAGCAATTCTCCTGCGTCCTGCGGCGGAAATCGTTCGTTTCCTGCGAATTGCGACCGGCCGGCGCTTGCTGCCCTGCAGGAAGACCTTCCCAAAGGTAGTTAGGGCAGCGGTTACGCGGTGGAGTTCATTTTCAAGTCGCGCCCGTTCCTGTTGCAGTTGCTTGACCACGGATTGAATAAGTGTTTTTGCCATGGAGCGATTCTATCACTTGTAAGTTGGATATCGTTGGGATCTCCAAGGGTTGACGTCCGCCGCCGGTATTTAGGTGCTTCCTTTTGCAGGTTGAGGTCATCGTATTGAGTGGCGCCGGGTCGCCGTCCATTTTACAAGGACGGACTTGGGTCGGATGCGGCTTGGCAAAACGGGCCGGACGCCCATCCCCCCAAGGCCTGGCAGTTGCCTGCCGTCGCGTTTGGTGCGAGCATTGTATTATCCTGAGGTGCCGTTTCTTTGGCCGTGATTGACGTGGCGCGGGTGGCTGCTGCCAACGACGTCTTTATGACTGTCGGTCTGTTTCGTGGGGAATGTTGCGATGATTGCCGGTTTGAACCGAGCCGCCAGATGAGGGCGGCAGGCAGCAAACGGCGAGTGTGGGGTTCATGTTTCAAAAATCTATCTGCCTGTTGCGCGACTATGCTGAACTGACCAAAGCGCGCATTACAACTTTGATTGTGCTTACGGCGTGGTGCGGCTATTTTTTTGGCGCGCGCCGGCTGGGCGTGCCGTCATGGTCGTTGGGGTTGTTCCATGCGTTGCTAGGAATCGCTCTGGTTTCGAGCGGCACCGCGGCGCTGAACGAGGTGCTCGAATCGAGCGTGGATGCGCGCATGCGGCGCACCGCGTCGCGCCCCGTCCCTTCAGGACGCATGTCCAGGACTCACGCGGCTCTGGTAGGCCTGGCGCTAACTCTGGGTGGTTCTGTCTATCTCGCGGCCTATGCCAACTTACTGACTGGGGTCTTAGTATTTCTGACTGCGCTGGTGTATCTGGCAGCATACACTCCACTGAAACAAGTTTCTCCGGTGTGCACTTTCGTAGGCGCGTTTCCGGGAGCGATGCCGGTGGTGCTGGGTTGGACGGCAGTCCGAGGAAAGCTCGAATTCGAGACTCTGATCCTGTTTGCCATCATGTTCGTCTGGCAGTTTCCGCATTTTCTTTCGATCGCGTGGCTTTACCGTGAGGACTACGCGCAGGGCGACATACGCATGTTGCCGGTGGTCGAGTCGGATGGAAAGTCCACGGTGTGGCGGATTTTGGCCTATTCCGGAGCGTTGATTCCGGTAAGCGTTATGCCGGTGGCGTTAGGCATGGCGGGACGCGTGTACTTGGTTGGCGCCATCCTTATGGGAGCGACGCTGTTCCGCGCGTCGATGGGAATCGCGCATCCGCAATTGCCGGCGACGGCTCCCGCATCGAAGCCGCAGGCTCGACGCTTGCTGCGCGCCACGATCATCTATCTGCCCGCACTGTTCGCGCTTATGGTGGCTAACTCGGGCCGTTAGTCGTCATAACCTGATCTTCACTTCTCGATCCAGAAAACCTTGTCATCCTGACCCTGAGCGTAGCCGAAGGGGAAGGATCTGCTGTCGCGTGCACTATCAAGAAAGCAGGTCCTTCGCTTCGCTCAGGATGACAAGCTATCAAGGTTGTGCTTCCGCACCGAGGGTCACTCCAAGTCCAGGTCAATTTTCTTTGTCGCGGGGTCGAGCTTGGCGATGCGAAATTTTCGGATCTGCCCTGCTCGCGCGGATTCCGGCTTAGTCTCGCTTTCGGGGGTGCCAGCCTTCCAGCGCGCCTGCAGCATCGATCCCAGCGATGACAGATCGGGCTTGGACGAAGGCGCCGGCTCCGCGGATTTCGTTTCTTTTGACGGGCGTTCGCCAGGAATCCTGCACGTCGCCACTACGCCTTCGCCAAGTTCCACGCGGGCGCTTCCACCGGAAACCTCGACCATGCGGCCGGTGACCATGTCGCCTTTTTTGTGTTCAGCGAGATATTCATCCAGCCCGGTTGGGACCAACTGTTTCATGCTCAGGCGAATGAGGCGCTTCTCGGCATCGAGCGCGAGCACTTGCGCCTTGACCACTTCTCCGACACGCAGCACTTCTTGCGGATGATTGATGCGCTTCTCCGCGCTGATTTCGCTGACGTGGATCATGCCCTCAACGCCTTCCGTAAGCTGCACGAAGGCCCCGAACTTCATGATGTTAGTTACCGGGCCTTCGATCACCGTGCCCGGCGCGAATTTTTGCTCGGCCCCAGCCCAGGGATCGCCCAGCGCCTGTTTCAGGCCGAGGGAGATGCGCCGCTCAGCGGCGTTCACTCCAAGAATCACGGCTTCGACGGTCTCTCCGGGTTTCACTATGTCACTCGGCGTTTTCACCCGCTTGGCCCATGACATTTCGGAAATGTGAATCAGGCCTTCGATGCCGGGCTCGAGTTCGACAAAGGCGCCGAAATCCATGAGCCGAGTCACGGTGCCGTGCACCCGTTCGCCCGCCTTGTATTTTTCGGCCACAGCGTCCCACGGATGCGGCTGGAGCTGCTTCAGGCTAATCGCTATGCGATGCTTGTCCGCGTCGATCTTGATAATCCTGGCTTCGACGCGCTGGCCCACGGAAAGCACATCAGACGGCTTGTTGATGCGGCGCCATGAAATTTCGCCCACGTGAAGCAGCGCGTCCGCGCCGCCGATATCGACAAAGGCGCCGTAATCGGTCAAGCTGCGGACCTCGCCCTGCACCGTGTCGCCTTCCTTGAGTTCCGAGAAGCGGCGCTCTTTGCCGGCGCGTTCTTCGTCTTCGGCAATGGCGCGGCGATCGACCACTACGTCTTCCTCGGCCACGTCGAGTTTGATAATGCGGCAGCGGATTTCCTGCTCGACCAGCTTTTCCAGTTCGGAGGCGTCGTGGGTTCCGCTGCGCGACGCGGGCATGAAGGCGCGCACTCCGATATCCACGCTCAAGCCGCCCTTGACCACGCCGGTCACGGTGCCGACGATCGTCGACTTTTCGGCAAAGGCTTTCTCCAGCGATTCCCAGTCGGTCGGGCGCTCGACCTTGCCGCGGGTCAGTTCGTAGTAGCCTTCGGGATCGCGCCCCTTGATGGTGACCTGCACTTTGTCGCCGGGCTTCGGCGGCTCGCCGGCCGGGAACGCTGTGAGCGGCAGCACGCCTTCGGTCTTATATCCGATATCGAGAACGATGGAGTCGGCCGTAACGGCGATCACCGTTGCTTCGCGGCCCTGAGTGCCGGGTTCCTTCTTGCGAGAATGGCTGTGCTCGTACTCGGAAAAGATATCCTTAAAGGACTCGACCGGTTCGTCGGCGACCGTAGGCTCCGGAGCGGACGGCTTGGGGAGCGTTTGCATCGGACATAGTTGGTGACATGGTTGGTTCGGAGTTGCTTGGATTGGACGTCTCTGGATTGAACATGAGGAGGTTAAAGCCCCTGCGGCGTGGTCTCGCTTAGGATAACACCGCTGGGAGCGTGTTGCGATGTGGGTTTCCCCGGGCGATCCCGCCCGCTGACACGGGTTGCCCTTCCGATTAGAGTCCATCCGCCCGCCCCAGCATCCAATCCAAATCATGGAGGTCTGTATGTACGTAGTTCTTGGAGCAAGCGGCAACACTGGACACGTAGTGGCGAAGAACCTTCTTGCCCGCGGGCAGAAAGTTCGTGTCGTCGGCAGAAACGCGGCTCGGCTGCAGCCTCTGGCGGCTGAAGGCGCGGAAATCTTTATCGGGGACGTCACCGACACGCGGGCCCTGACCAAGGCGTGCAAGGGCGCCGAAACGGCCTACGTCATGATTCCCCCCAACCCCAGCAGCAACGATTTCCGCTCCTATTCAGGAGCGCGCCGGCGACGCGATCGCGACTGCCATCCGACACGCCGGAGTCAAGAACGTGGTTTCGCTCAGCAGCATCGGAGCCGACAAGGCCAGCGGCACAGGGCCGGTTCTCGGTCTTCATACCCTGGAACAAAAACTCAACCAGGTCGATAACATCAACATTCTCCACCTGCGTGCCGGATATTTCATGGAGAACACCCTGCCGCAAGTGGGCGCCATTCGCATGACGGGCAGCGTGGCCGGCCCGCTCCGTCCCGACCTGAAACTTCCCATGATCGCCACTCGCGACATTGGAGCCGCGGCGGCCGATGCACTTCTGAAGCTTGACTTCCGTGGCAAGCAAACCCGGGAACTTCTGGGTGAGCGCGATCTCGACTATGCCGAAGTTGCGTCCATCATCGGCGACGGCATCGGCAAACCCGGACTCGGCTACATCCAGATGCCGGACGAGCACATGAAGCCGGTCCTGGTGCAGATGGGGATGTCGGAGAATTTTGTGGCGACCCTGCTCGAAATGACCGCGTCGCTCAACAACGGACACATGCGGGCGCTCGAGCCGAGATCGTCCCGCAACACCACTCCAACGCCGTACGAAACCTTCGTGGCCGAGGAATTCGTGCCGGCATACAAGCAGCAGGCGGCAGCGTAAGTGGATGTAAGTGTGGGGCGGACATTCCTGTCCGCCCCAACTTATCGAACGCAACCACTCTCGAAGAGCGGCCTAGGCTGCGGCCACTTTCTCTTCTGCCGCAACGGTATAGACCACCACCGCTTTTCTCCCGCCTTTCGCGGCAGTGGCGTGGATTGAATTCAAGTTGACGCCCTTCGCGGCGAGTCGATCTAGACACTCCGCCAGCGCGCCGGGCTTGTTAGGTAACTCGTGCTCCTCGGCGGTGGTTTCCTTGTACGTGAGCCGGGCTTCGTCGAGCGCTTTCTTGGCTCGCCGTGCATCCTCGACGACGAGTTCCACCGTGCCCGTGGTTCCTTGCGCTGTTCCCAGGAGAGCGAGAATGTTTACCTTGGCGTTCCCCAGGGTGCGAGCGATCTCGGCAACTGTCCCCGGACGATTCTCAATCGAAATTGTGAACTGCTTGGTCTTGGCCATGTTGGGTCCTCCTATGGCTTTCTGGGTGGGGATTATACCCTGGCGGCCGGTGTAGCGGCTCCGAGAGAGTAAAATCCTCGCACCCGTGGTGTCCGCCCCACAGAAAATCTAGAAATGCCCCGGCGCGGAAAAGGCCACGCTCATTTCTGAACGTGGCCTTTATTTATGCCGGCAACGACCTACTCTCCCACACACTTTCGCGTGCAGTACCATCGGCCCAGCGGGGCTTAACTTCCGTGTTCGGGATGGGAACGGGTGGAACCCCCGCGGTAAGATCACCGACAAGTCGGAGCCGTCAGCTATCAGCCGTCAGCTATCAGTTAACTTCGTACTGCGCTGACTTCGCGGTTGATGCGCGGCAAACTTGTGCTTGCTTTCAAAGAGCTTGAGGACGAAGCCTCACAACTGAATAGATTGGGTGAGACGGGGCAAGCCCCGTCTCTACTACTTGGCGTTTTCGTCGGCGCCAGTCGTCAGTACTGATCGTCAGTCGCGTCCAGTTTCTGACGCGGTCTGAGGACGCCATCGCTTTCGAACAGTTTCGAACTGAAAGCTGATAGCTGAGTGCTGACGGCTGTTTCTGCACCGAGTAAATTTTATGGTCAAGCCGAACGGGCGATTAGTACAGGTAAGCTACACGCATTACTGCGCTTCAACATCCTGCCTATCAACCAGGTAGTCTACCTGGGCCCTTCATTACCCTTAAGGGTTGGGAGATCTCATCTTGAGGAGTGCTTCCCGCTTATATGCATTCAGCGGTTATCACAACCGAACTTCGCTACCCAGCGATGCCATTGGCATGACAGCTGGATCACAAGAGGTTCGTCCATCCCGGTCCTCTCGTACTAAGGACAGGCCCTCTCAAATCTCCTGCGCCCACAACAGATAGGGACCGAACTGTCTCGCGACGTTCTGAACCCAGCTCACGTACCGCTTTAATAGGCGAACAGCCTAACCCTTGGAACCTTCTACAGCTCCAGGATGCGATGAGCCGACATCGAGGTGCCAAACCGGAGCGTCGATATGAACTCTTGGCTCCGATCAGCCTGTTATCCCCGGCGTACCTTTTATCCGTTGAGCGATGGCCATTCCATACAGAACCACCGGATCACTAAAGCCTACTTTCGTACCTGCTCGACTTGTAGGTCTCGCAGTCAACCACGCTTATACTTTTGCATTCGACGGCTGATTTCCAAACAGCCTGAGCGTAGCTTCGCGCGCCTCCGTTACAATTTAGGAGGCGACCGCCCCAGTCAAACTACCCGCCTTACTATGTCCTTCTCCCGGATTACGGGAGTAAGTTAGAACCACAGAACTCGCAGGGTGGTATCTCACCGTTGGCTCCTCCAAGTCCGAGAACCTGAAATCAAAGCCTCCCACCTATCCTGCGCAGCAAGTGCCATAGTTCATAGTAAAGGTATAGTAAAGGTGCACGGGGTCTTTCCGTCTAGTTGCGGGCAACCGGCATCTTCACCGGCACTACAAGTTCGCCGTGCCAGTTGGCAAGACAGTCGCACTTTCGTTACGCCATTCGTGCAGGTCGGAACTTACCCGACAAGGAATTTCGCTACCTTAGGACCGTTATAGTTACGGCCGCCGTTCACTGGGGCTTCAGTTCAAAGCTTCGCCTTGCGGCTAACCTCTCCCTTTAACCTTCCAGCACCGGGCAGGCGTCAGCCCCTATACGTCGTTTTCGACTTAGCAGAGACCTGTGTTTTTGTTAAACAGTCGCAATGCGCATTTCTCTGCGGCCTCTTCGGACTTGCATCCTAGTGAGGCACCCCTTTTCCCGAAGTTACGGGGTTAATTTGCCGAGTTCCTTACCAACTGTTCTCACGAGCGCCTTAGAATATTCATCTCGTCTACCTGTGTCGGTTTGAGGTACGGATCCCATATGTTCTCCTTAGAGGATTTTCTCGGCAGTGTGGAATCAGCAGCTTTCCCCCATACGGGGTACTGCTTTGCGTCTCAGTGATAACTTCCCGGCGGATTTGCCTACCGGAAACACCTTACACGCATCGACCGTCATAGCCATAGGACGGCCTGCTTATCCTTCTGCGTCTCCCCATCGTGATAACGACCACACGGGAGGTCCGGAATATTAACCGGATGTCCATCAGTTACGCCTTTCGGCCTCACCTTAGGAACCGCCTGACCCTGAGCGGATTAACCTTTCTCAGGAAACCTTAGACTTTCGGCGCGGAGGGTTCTCACCTCCGTTATCGCTACTTATGCCGGCAGGGTCTCTTCTCAACAGTCCACCAGTCGTCTCCGTCTGGCTTCAAACCGTTGGGAATGCTCTCCTACCACGCACCACTGTGAAGTGATGCATTCGCTGCTTCGGTAACAAGCTTAAGCCCCGTTAAATTGTCGGCACCGGACCGCTTGACCAGTGAGCTATTACGCTTTCTTTAAAGGATGGCTGCTTCTAAGCCAACCTCCTGGCTGTCTGGGCGTTCCGACTTCCTTTCCCACTTAGCTTGTATTTTGGGACCTTAGCAGGCGATCTGGACTGTTTTCCTCTCGACAACGAAGCTTAGCCCCCGCTGTCTGACTCCCGTACTGGTTGTTCTATGGCATTCGAAGTTTGATTGGATTCTGTAAGCTGGAAAGCCCCATAGTCCATTCAGATCTCTACCACCACGACAAATCATACGAGGCTAGCCCTAAAGCTATTTCGGAGAGAACGAGCAATCACGGAATTTGATTAGCCTTTCACCCCTACCCTCAGCTCATCGGAGCTTTTTTCAACAAACAGCCGTTCGGCCCTCCATTAGGTTTTACCCTAACTTCAGCCTGGCCAAGGGTAGATCATCCCGCTTCGCGTCTATTCCTGCCAACTTGTGTTCGCCCTATTCGGACTCGCTTTCGCTACGGCTCGCTTTCGCTTAACCTTGCTGACAAGAATAACTAGCCGGCTCATTATGCAATAGGCACGCGGTCAGACTTTCGGCTTGCGCCGCATAGTCCTCCCACCGTTTGTAGGCACACGGTTTCAGGTACTATTTCACTCCCCTCGAAGGGGTTCTTTTCACCTTTCCCTCACGGTACTGGTTCACTATCGGTCAGAAGCACGTATTTAGCCTTACGGGATGGTCCCCGTAGCTTCTCGCAGGGTTTCTCGTGCCCCGCGATACTCAGGTACCAGCTTCGAGTCCGGATTGTTTTCGCCTACGTGGCTATCACACTCTATGGCCCCTCTTTCCAGAGGGCTTCGACTAATCAACCGGATTGGTAACTCTACTGTTGCTGGCCCTACAACCCCTGCGTCACCCGAAGGTGAAACAGGTTTAGGCTGATGCGATTTCGCTCGCCACTACTATCGCAATCGAGGTTTCTTTCTTTTCCTCCAGGTACTGAGATGGTTCACTTCCCTGGGTTTGCTCATACCCGACTATGGATTCATCGGGCTGTACGGAGGTTTTACCCCCACGGGTTTCCCCATTCGGAAATCCCCGGATCAAAGCCTGCTTGCGGCTCCCCGAGGCTTATCGCAGCTTGCCACGTCCTTCATCGCCGTCTTCTGCCAAGGCATCCACCATGCGCCCTTAGTAGCTTGACCACAAAATTTACTCAGTAGCACTGCGGCTTCGGCCGTTAGCGTTCAGCTCTTAGGCTGTACCAGCTTTCAGCTAGACCACTATCACACCTTGCAAACTTTATAGCGCCACCCTGCTCCTCGCACGCTTAGACACGTTTCTGCAGCGCCAACTGCAGATCCCTCGCTTCGCTCGGGATGACAATCTGGGTAAGAGTGTCAATCGATTGAAGAAGTCTTACGTACACCAGCAGGTACATCGGCACTCATAAAAATTTACTTCGCCTTGTAATTTGCCCAATCTATTCAGTTGTCAAAGTTCGTCCTCGCCAGCTTGCGCTGGCTGACCCGCCTGAGCGGGTTATGGGTATTTTCCAACCCAATGTTCGGCGTCAAAACGACTTTCTTTGAACCGTGAACTGATTCACGGTTGTCGAGTTTGACGCCCAACATCAGGTTGATTGGTGGAGCTGACCGGGATCGAACCGGTGGCCTCCTGGTTGCAAACCAGGCGCTCTCCCAGCTGAGCTACAGCCCCTTGTAGCTATCAGCTTTCAGTTGTCAGCTATCAGTAAAAACTGAAAGCTGAGAGCTGATGGCTGACAGCTGATTCTGGTGGGCCTGGGAAGAATTGAACTTCCGACCTCACCCTTATCAGGGGTGCGCTCTAGCCAACTGAGCTACAGGCCCGGTTTCCCGATTGTACTCCTGAGAGCCCAGCGTTAATTGGCCCTCAGCTATCAGCTTTCAGCTGTCAGTTAAACCGCACCAACTGAGAGCTGATAGCTGAAAGCTGAGAGCTTATTTTCGAGGAAAAGGTTGAACGCGCGACCAGGCTAAGCCCAGTCTGACGGTTGTGAACAAATGCTCGAGCAAGAGAGGTCTGACCGTAAGCTCCCTCGCATCTTCTCAGGTTAGTTTGAAGATTTGAGGGGTACATAGCGACATCTTTTGCCGAAGCAAAAGCGCTATGACGTTCTCTCTTAGAAAGGAGGTGATCCAGCCGCAGGTTCTCCTACGGCTACCTTGTTACGACTTCACCCCAATCATGAACCATACCTTGGACGGCTGCTCCCTTGCGGTTAGCGCACCGGCTTCTAGTGCAGTCCACTTTCGTGATGTGACGGGCGGTGTGTACAAGGCCCGGGAACGTATTCACCGCAGCGTTCTGATCTGCGATTACTAGCGATTCCAGCTTCATGGAGTCGAGTTGCAGACTCCAATCCGAACTGAGGCCGGCTTTTTCCGATTAGCTCCACTTTGCAGCTTTGCGACGGTTTGTACCGACCATTGTAGCACGTGTGTAGCCCTGGACATAAAGGCCATGAGGACTTGACGTCATCCCCACCTTCCTCCCCGTTATCCGGGGCGGTTTCACTAGAGTGCTCGGCTTGACCCGGTGGCAACTAGGGATGAGGGTTGCGCTCGTTGCGGGACTTAACCCAACATCTCACGACACGAGCTGACGACAGCCATGCAGCACCTATACAGCAGTCTCTTGCGAGAAAAGGATATTTCTACCCCGGTCTCCTGCATTTCGAGCCCAGGTAAGGTTCTTCGCGTTGCGTCGAATTGAACCACATGCTCCACCGCTTGTGCGGGCCCCCGTCAATTCCTTTGAGTTTCAGCCTTGCGACCGTACTCCCCAGGCGGATTGCTTATCGCGTTAGCTGCGGCACAATCGGATTGGGTACCGATCACACCAAGCAATCATCGTTTAGGGCCGGGACTACCAGGGTATCTAATCCTGTTTGCTCCCCCGGCTTTCGCGCCTCAGCGTCAGTAGTGGTCCAGTGCGCCGCTTTCGCCACAGGTGTTCCTCCCGATATCTACGCATTTCACCGCTACACCGGGAATTCCACGCACCTCTCCCACCCTCCAGCACGGCAGTTTCGCCTGCAGGCTCTGAGTTAAGCCCAGAGGTTTCACAGGTGACTTACCGCACCGCCTACGCGCCCTTTACGCCCAATAATTCCGAACAACGCTCGCACCCTCTGTATTACCGCGGCTGCTGGCACAGAGTTAGCCGGTGCTTCTTCCACTGGTACCGTCATTATCTTCCCAGTCGAAAGGAGTTTACGCCCCAAGGGGCTTCATCCTCCACGCGGCGTTGCTGCGTCAGGGTTTCCCCCATTGCGCAAAATTCCCCACTGCTGCCTCCCGTAGGAGTCTGGACCGTGTTTCAGTTCCAGTGTGTCCGTGCGCCCTCTCAGGCCGGATACCGATCTTCGCCTTGGTAGGCCATTACCCTACCAACTAGCTAATCAGCCGCGACCCCCTCCAAAAGCGGATTGCTCCTTTGATCTTTCGATATTATGCGGTATTAGCCTCGGTTTCCCGAGGTTATCCCCCACTCAAGGGCAGGTAGTCACGTGTTACTCACCCGGTCGCCACTATACTCAGGGATTGCTCCCCTTTCCCGTTCGACTTGCATGTGTTAGGCACGCCGCCAGCGTTGATTCTGAGCCAGGATCAAACTCTCATTTGAAACCTGAGTCGGTCTGGGTAGACCGACGGCCTCCGTCTGCTGTGACGAAGGTCCTATCTTGTGAGTACGTTCAGACTTGAGCCCGAACATTTGTTTCTCACGACTGGCACGTTCAACCTTTTGTCAAAGACCGATCCGCTTTCCGCCTGAGCGGTGCGCCTTCAGTCCGCCCAAACCCCTTGCGGGACTTGCGCGTCCTCGAAACTTGTCAAACCTACGCGTTCGACCGAGCGGCTGTCAACCCTCTGAAATCACAGGATTTCCACCTGTTTTCAACAGTGAGGGGAGTTTCCATCCAGAAATTGCGGTGAGGCAAACCGGAGAACTCTTTTTACAGCGCGCCCGAAAACGCGCTTCCACTTGGACTCGCCACAAAATCCGGCGCAGGCCGAAGCGGAAGACGATTCATAAATTAAAGATCGCTTGGAGGCTCTGCTATGCGCGGAAACCCTTCAGGGAACCTTGTCCCCGAATGCGAACCCCGGAAAGGGGCCAATTGGAGGCTTACGAATTGGATGCCAAAAGCTGCCGCGAGGATTCAGCGGGCAAGCTTAGACACACAGTCACTTGTCCTCGGTCAATCGTTTATACCAAACTCCCCGGCATTGTGCAAGGGGAGAATAAAAAAAGTTACTGGCATGCGCTCCGGCCGGTTTCTGGGTAGTACAATAGGAGTATGAAGGAGAAGACTTCCATCACACTGTCGAAAGAGGTGTTAACCGGGATTGATCGCATTGCCGGGTCGAAACAATCGCGCTCCGCTTTCATCGAAGCCGTGCTCGCTCAATACCTTCGCAAAAAGGCGCGGGCTCAGGTGGAAGCGCGGGATCTCGAACTAATCAACAAGGCGGCGCATGAACTCAATGCGGAAGTGGAGGACATTCTTCGCTATCAGGACCCAGAGGCATAGCCCGCGGAGATAAGGAGATGAGGCGGGGCGAAATTTATCGCGTTCATCATCCGGGCGACGATCCTAAACTCTACCGGAGCTTCGTGGTCGTGAGCCGTCAGGTTCTGATCGATTCCCGGTTTCCCACCGTGGTTTGCGCGCCGATATTAACTCGCGGGCACGGATTCTCAACCCAAGTCTCAGTCGGTATCGACGAAGGCTTGAAACATGAAAGCTGGATCCTGTGCGACAACCTCGTGAGTCTCCGCAAGGTACATCTGACGCGATTCGTTGGGTCCCTGACTCGCTTCAAGGTTGAGGAATTGGACCGGGCGCTCAAGATGGCTCTTGCTCTGGAATAGTCTGCCAGATGGCTTCCAGTGCCTTCGATAATCTCAATAGCCTGTGATTTCAGTCGTCCAACTCGGTCAGCTTGATTATGGCGAAGGGCTGCGCTTGCAGCGTCGACTGGTCGATCTGCGCAAGGCGGGCGAGATCGGCGATGTGCTGCTGCTGCTTGAGCACGCGCCCGTCATTACTCTTGGCCGCAACGCCAAAGCGGCCAACGTGCTGGCTTCGACCGAGGTGCTGGCCGATCGCCGGGTCGAGGTGTTCGAGTGCGATCGCGGCGGCGACGTCACCTTTCACGGGCCGGGGCAACTGGTGGGGTATCCGATATTTGATCTGCGGGGATACGAAAGTTCTCAGTTCTCAGTTCTCAGTTCTCAGGAGAATCAAGCTGCACCGCTTTCCTTGCCGAAACGGAAGACGCTTGGCGTCGTTGACTACGTCCGGCGATTGGAGGAAGTGCTGATTCGCACTTGTGGCGATTTCGGCATCGCAACCCAGCGTGTCGCAGGCCTGACCGGCGTGTGGACCACTGCTGAGAACAGCGATGCCGGTGTGGGGACGGGCGACCTCGCCCGTCCAAGCGAGTCGAAGACTCGCCCCGCCGCCGAAGCAAAGATCGCTGCCATGGGAGTCCACATCTCCCGCTCGGTAACGTCGCATGGCTTCGCTTTGAATGTGAATACAGATCTCAGCTACTTCAACCTGATTGTGCCCTGCGGAATTACGGCGAAGCCGGTGACGTCGATGGCGAAAGAACTGGGGCGGGAACTCGACCTGAACGACGTAGCGCAGGCGGTATCGCGAAACTTCGGCAGCGTCTTCGGGGGCCAGATGCTTCGGGTCGAGACGATCGATGCATTGCTTGGGAACAGCGTGGGGGTGCCGATGAAGGCGCCCGACGAGCTGCGGCGGCTGCACGGGGAAGATGATGTGTTTCTTGCCTGAGCGCATCCCTGTAGAGACGCGGCTTGCCGCGTCTGCGCGTGTCGCGTCTGCGTCCCTGCCAGAGACGGGGCAAGCCCCGTCTCTACAGGGCTAGACTGGCAAGACGCCGACGCTCTGTCTGCGCTAGCATGTTTGCGAACCGAGCATGGCGAAAAAGAGAACCACTCCCGCGGCGAAGCGCAATCGCACAGAATCCGGTGCGCCCGGAAGAGCCAAAAGCCAAAAGCCAAAAGCTAAAAGCCCGGAGCCGAACGGCGATCTCCGCAGCTACACCATTCGCGATTGCCGCCTCGAGAAGCCGAGCTTTACGCTGCGCCAGGTCGTAGAACGAAAGAAAGACGGCGACGAAGTCCGCTACGAAGTCGAGAGCGGCGATCTCTCCGCCCCCGCGCCGCCGATTCGCGAATCAAAATATTTGTCCCGCGAGCAGTGCATCGAAATCTATCGCTGGATGCTGCTGAACCGGCGCATGGAAACGGCGCTCGAAAATCTCTACAAGCAGGGTCAAGTGGTCGGCGGCGTTTATTTTGGGCTAGGCCAAGAGGCCTGCTCCTGTGCCTCGGCGTACGCTCTCGAAAAGGACGATTGGCTGGGCCCGATGATCCGCAACCAGGGAGCGCTCCTGGTGCGCGGCTTTTCGCCCGCCGACATCATGATGCAGTACATGGCCAAGTCCGGATCGCCCACCAAGGGTCGC
>CAVQHM010000018.1:0-105384 GCA_963712295.1 uncultured Acidobacteriaceae bacterium | reverse complement strand
TTTCCCGTTCCCGAAGCCCTTACATTCGACGACGTGTTGCTCTTGCCGGCGCGCTCCACCGTCGTGCCCGCCAACACCAACACGCAGACCCAGCTCTCGCGCAACATTCCGCTGAACATTCCCATCATCAGCGCCGCCATGGACACGGTGACCGAGTCGCACATGGCCATTGCCATGGCGCAACAGGGCGGGCTGGGAATTATTCATCGCAACCTGACCATCGAGCAGCAGGCCAATGAAGTGGACAAGGTGAAACGGTCCGAGAGCGGCATGATCGTCGATCCCGTCACCATGTCGCCCGACGCCAAGGTTTCCGACGCGCTCGAAGTCATGCAGAAGTACAAGATTTCCGGTGTTCCGATCACGCAGAAGGATGGAAGACTGGTCGGCATTCTGACCAATCGCGATCTGCGCTTCGAGACACGCTTCGATATTCCGATCGATCAGGTGATGACCAAGAAGAACCTGATCACCGTGCCGGTCGGGACAACCCTCGAGCAAGCGGAAGAAATTCTGCACGAGCACCGCGTGGAAAAGCTGCTGGTAGTGGACGACAAGTACAACCTGAAGGGTTTGATCACGGTCAAGGACATCCAGAAGAAACTGAAGTATCCCGGCGCCGCCAAGGACCAGCAGGGCCGCTTGCGGGTGAGCGCGGCGATCGGCGCGACCGGCGATTTCCTGGAGCGCGCGCAAGAACTGGCGAAGGCGAAAGTCGATGTGCTGGCCATCGACAGCGCGCATGGACATTCCACCTTGGTGCTGGAAGCGGTCAAGAAGGTGAAAGCGATGTTGCCGGAGGTGGAACTGATTGCCGGCAACGTGGCGACCTTCGATGGCGCCTGCGACCTGGTGCGCGCGGGAGTGGACGGAGTGAAAGTCGGCATCGGGCCGGGATCGATCTGCACCACCCGCATCGTAACCGGCGTGGGGGTTCCGCAGATCACCGCGATTGCGGAGGCGGCGCGAGCCACGCGCGATTCGGGCGTGCCGGTGATTGCCGACGGCGGCATCAAGTATTCCGGCGACGTCGTCAAGGCGCTGGCGGCGGGCGCTTCCGCCGTGATGATCGGATCGATGTTTGCCGGAACGGATGAAAGCCCGGGCGAAATGATTCTGTATCAAGGCCGCAGCTTCAAGTCCTATCGCGGCATGGGATCGCTGGGAGCCATGGCTAAGGGTTCCAGCGAACGCTATTTCCAGAATTCGGATGGAGACGCGTCGACCGCGATGCCCATAACCGTGAATGGCGAAGAGTCGAATCGCCTGAATAAGTTGGTTCCGGAAGGAATTGAGGGGCGCGTGCCCTATCGTGGTTCGGTGTCGATGATCGTGCACCAGATGGTGGGCGGCCTGAAGTCGGGCATGGGATATTGCGGGTGCCAGACGGTGGCCGAACTGCAGCAGAAGGCGCGCTTCGTGCGCATCAGCGCCGCCGGCCTGCGCGAAAGCCACGTGCACGACGTCATGATCACGCGCGAAGCTCCGAACTACGCGGCAGAGTGACGAGACCGATTTGACTGCGTCCCGTCCCAATCTTCTGCGCGCTTGGTGGCCAGCCGCCGTTTGGGTGGGTCTCATCGCGATTGAGTCCACCGATTACTTCTCCGCGCAGAACACCAGCAGCATGTTGTACGCGCTGTTGACGCACCTATTCGGCCCAATCAATCTCTACGACTTCCTCATCTTTCATCATTACCTGCGCAAGACCGGGCACGTAGCCGGTTACGGCATGTTGGGTCTTCTTATGCTGCGGGGTTGGCGGGCAACGCTCGATCGCGATCATACCCGGTTGGGGCGCACCGCTCTGCTGGCGTGGCTGGGGACCGTTTTTGTCGCGGCCATGGATGAATGGCACCAGAGCTACATTCCATCGCGCACCGGCACCTGGCGCGATGCTGCGCTCGATAGCGTGGCGGGCTTGGTGTTCCTGCTGGTCGCGTATTGCTGGATACGCCGGCGGCCCAAAGGTTCGCCCAGTTTTCCCTAGGGACACTTGAAACGCCGATTGAAGTAGCAGCCTGTGGCGCAAGCGAGATTTGTATCAGGGTATGCCTTCAGGCATACCGCAAGTGCCGCATTATTAAAGCGCCTTCAGGCGCTGGTGGTGGGCGCCAGAGTTTCATCACAGGCTGTCAGGCCGCATTTCCCTCTCGCGCCGTCGAGCGGTGGGCGAGCAACGCGCACGCCGAGACGGCAGCGATTCCAGCCGAAAAATAGAATGGCACCGCGGGCCCATACTTCTTCCAAAGTGCTCCGGTGATGAGGCTGGAGAGCAGCGTCGTCACGCTGGTGAGAAACGAAAAGATTCCCAGCGCCCGCCCACGGACATCGCGGGCCACGCTTTCCACCACCAGCGCCTTCAGCACCGGATTGGTGAGAGCATAGAAAAGTCCGTAGAAAGCCATCGTCAGCCAGATCGCCAGATGCGACGGCGCGAGTGCGAACACAAAATAAACGATGGCGAAAACGAAATATCCAGCGGCGGCGATGGCCGAGCGCGAGAAGCGGTCGCTGAACTTGCCGGCGGGCCACGAAAACAGAGTGAACATGAGGTTGAAGACCAGTCCCAGCAAGGGTGCGCGGGAGGCTGGAATGCCGATGGTTCCGGCGCGCAGGACGAGAAACATGTCACTGGAATTTCCCAAAGAAAACAGCGTCACCACGGCTAAAACGTAGTAGAAGCCCAATGGCAATTCAGGGAGCCACCGGGTCCTGTTCGTGTGGGGACGGGCGCCCTCGCGAGCCTGCCCTGAGCGAAGTCGAAGGGTCCAAGCCGAGCGCAGTTCGGCAGCCACGGAGCCGCCGCGTTCGACGGGGCCGGGTGTGGGCACCCGTTTCTCTGCTTGCCTGCGTACTTCGCGAATTCCAACCCAGGCGACGATGACGCACAGGGCTCCCGGAACCGCAGCCGACGCGAACACACCGCGCATGCCGAAGCGTCCGATCACGGCCAGCGCCAGTAGGGGACCGGCGATGGCGCCGGCGGAATCCATCGCTTGAATCAGGCCGTAGGCGGAGCCGATTTTCGATGGCTCGACCGACTCCGCCACCATCACGTCGCGAGCCGTCCCGCGCACGCCCTTCGCGAAGCGATCGGCAAAACGAATTCCCAGAATCTGCCACCACGAAGAAACCAGCGCCAGCAGGGGTTTCACCGCGTTGGCGACGAAGTAGCCGCCAACCACGATGGGCTTCCGGCGAGCAACCTGGTCCGTCACATAGCCCGAGAAAAGCTGAGCGAAGGATGACACACTTTCGGCGATGCCTTCGATGATCCCAAGTTGCGCCGGTCCGGCGCCAAGCGATGTCAGAAAGGCGGGCAGGACCCAGTACGCCATTTCACTGGCCGTGTCGTTGAGGAGTGAAGTCAGGCCAAAGGCGTAAACATTTCGGGGAGTCGATTGGGCAGGCGGTGGGGGGGGTGCGTGCATGTCCGTTTACTGAAAATATCACGGGGACGGCGGAACTTACGGGACTAGTGAAACAGAGCGATAAACCGGTTCCACAATGCGCCCGTGGACCGGCTGCCCCACCTTTCTTACCCGCACCTCCCGATCCAGGGCGACCTGCAAGGGCGAGCCTTGCGCGACGGTCAGAACAACTGTCTGCGGCGCGGGCTGAGCGGGTTCACTGGACGGGGGCGCAGGCTTGCATTGCGAGCCCGGCGAGAGTTGGGGAATGGGAACCTCCTGAGCTTCGAGAGCGCAGGCCCAGGTTAGGGAAAGCAATATCGTGCACAATGCGCGCCAGTGCCATGTCGATTTCTCCGCGCAATTTCCAGTTGACCACGATTCTGGAACAACGGACGACGCCACAAGACTTGCAATATTGGATGCAAAGGCCGGTTCGCAGGGAAGCCTGAATGGGCGCAATCCGCCCCGGCGAGATCAGTCACCTAAGACCTAAGACCCAAGACCTTCTCTTCCGGTAAAATAAAGGCATATGTCCGACCGCACCTTCACCCTCGATGAAGCGCAAATGCTTCTGCCGATTCTGGAATCGTTGCTGCGGCAGGCGATCAACGGCAAAAAGCTGATCGAAGCCGTGGATGCCGAGTTGCAAGAGACCGCACACCGTGTTTTTCTCAATGGCGGAACGCTGCTGAACGTGGTGCATCTGGCGCGGCGCAAGGCGGAGCGCGAGAAGGCGATTCGCCGCATCAAAGACGCCCTCGCCGAAATTGACGCGACCGGTGTACAGGTGAAAGATCTCGACATCGGACTGCTCGATTTTCCCTGCAAAGTGGAGGGGGGAATCCTCCTGCTGTGCTGGAAACTGGGCGAGAAGACGATCGCTCACTGGCACGGAACCAGCGAGGGTTTCGCCGGACGCAAGCCGATCGACGACAGGATCGCCAAGGCGGGAAAGAAGCGGACGAAGTAAGGCAGCGATCAGCCCTCAGCAGAGCGGTTCGTATCAGGGCATCGCTTTAGCGATGCCGTCAATTCTTCGAAATTAAGCGCCCCTTCAGGGGCTGTACGTCGAGAGCCTATCTTCCGCAGCCCCCGGAAAACAACGCGCAAGTTCGAGATCGCGTCCCGTTCCTCAATGTTCGGGAACGCCTCGAGCGCGCGGTGCGCAGGTTGGGCAGGGGTACGACTTCACCCATGCACTATCGGGAATCGAACAAGGGCCGGGCGTTCTGCTAAAATCACGCTATTCGAGGCGATCATTTATGTTGACTGGGCGCAAACTGGCGTTGACGCTCGCTTTTACGGGGTTGGTTGCCGTGGCTTTTGGAGTCAGCTGCAAGGGATTCTTCCAGGGAAACACGCTCCAGACCGTTGCCATTCAGCCCTCCTCCCTCAATATTCAAGTGACTGCCACACAGCAGTTCTCGGCGTGGGGAACATATCTGGACGGCACCCGGTCCCAGATTACCAGCGGTGTGGTGTGGACCAGCGATTCACCGGATGTGACGATTACCGCCGGAGGACTCGCAACTGCTCAGATTGTGACTAGCACCGCAGCGACGATCACCGGATCTGCTCAGGGTCTGAATGGCACAGCCACCGTCAACGTAATCGGAGACGTCACGTCCATTACAGGCACCTCCAGCGCAAGCAGCATCAAAGCCGGCGGGGATCCTGTGACGTTTACTTTTAAAGGCAGTCCGGGCCCGCCGGATTACATCACCGCCGGCAACGGCGGTACATTGACGATTACGACGGCCGATAGTGTCTTCGTCTGTAGTGTTGGTACTGACGCCCAGAGTAATCCGGCAGAAAGCTGCTCACTAAACCCGGGCGGCTCCGCAGCCCAATATCAGCTCCAAATGAGCTACCCGAGTCCTTCAGGCGGAACGGTGACCTCGAACACGGTGACCGTGACGGCGATTCAGTGAGGCAGGCGGCTCAGACAACTGCGGGTGCCCCACTCATTCGCGTACTTTGCGAATGAGTGGGCCCTCGACTTCGGAAGAACTCTGAACGGAACAACCCCGGGTGACGAGTGTCACCACCATGCCCGAATCGAAATCCATTGACTTAAGACCCGCAGTGCGCGACGATGGAAATCTGATTGGGGCAGTTCCGAGCCCGTCAACCAAGACGGCCTTCGAAGCTGCCCCAAAACCATTTTCAGCGCTCTTTAACAACCTAAGTTATTGACTTTTAAAGACTTTCCCCTCAACTCCTTTAAACTCAAAGACCTGGAGGGAACCACCCCCTAAGTCTTTGATTCCAAAAGACCGAAAAAAGGGGGGGGTGCCCCAACCCGTACCAGTTGGTTAGTAATTTTAAAGTAAACATATAGGGAGAAGAAAGAGGAAATCAATCCGATTGTTCGAAAGCGATCGCTCCTGACGAAACCAGACCCGCTCACCAAACTGCCGACACAGTGATCAAACTAGCGCCCATCGAACGAAGCTCGCGTTATATTGAATAGCGAGCCCGTGAAACGCATCGCCCATCAATTCTCGCTGTGTATTTTGGCGTGTATTCCGATTCTCCTTCTCCTGTCGTTGTCGGCCTGCAATCGCGGCCGCGGCCGAGTCCTTGAGATCGCTTACGTTTCCGGAGTTCAGGCCAACCTGCGCGATCACGTGGCCGCGGTGTACGAAAAGACCGGAGTGGTGAAGAACGGCGAGCGCGTGGAAGTGCTCGACCACGACCGCCGCTTCGTCAAAGTGCGCACCGCAACCGGCGCGATGGGATGGATCGAGCAGCGCTACCTCGTCGGCCAAGACGTCTTCGATCAGATCCAGAAGCTGACCGCCGACAACCAGAACGATCCCGTGCAGGCCCAGGGCACGACCCGCAACGACACCAATCTGCACGTCGAACCGGGACGCGATACCGAACACCTCTATCAAATTACGGCCGGCGAAAAGCTATCGTTGTTGAAGCGAGGCACGGCCGAAAAGCCAGGAGCGGTTGCACCGCCGTCGCGCTCGACCTCTCGCTCCAATATGCCGGGCGGCAATCCGAATAACGACAAGAAAGAGCCCGTTCCCGTGGTTGAGGATTGGTGGCTGGTGCGCGACTCCAACCACCGTGTCGGCTGGGTACTGGCCCGCATGATTGACCTCGACGTCCCGCTCGATGTTGCGCAATACGCGGAAGGCCAGCGCATCGTCGCCTTCTTCGTGCTCAATCAGGTTCAGGATGGAGACAAGAAAGTCGCGCAGTACCTGACGGTCCTCACCGAACCCAAAGACGGCCTGCCCTTCGACTTCAACCAGATTCGCGTCTTCACCTGGAATGTGAAGCGCCATCGCTATGAGACGGCCTATCGCGAGCGCATGGCAGGCGTTCTACCCGTGACCGTTACCGAAGAAAATTTCGACAAGGAAGGCCTGTTGCCCGCGTTCACCCTTCGCGTAAAGGACGACATCGGAAACGTCACCGAGCGCAAATACAAGCTCAACACGCCCATCGTGCGCCGAGTCTACGCGCCCGGAGAAGAGCCGGTGCGCGCCGCCCCGAAACGAGCCGCACGGCGGAAGCGATGACTCCTCGAAAAACCGCGACCTGCCTGAACTCCGGCAGTTGTCGTCATGAACTCCCGCAGTTGTCATCCTGAACAAAGCGAAAGACCTGCTGTTTATTGTTCCGAGACAACAGCAGATCCTGCGCTTCGTTCCAGACGGCGATCGATTTCATCCCGGGAGCGCGCCAGGCACGGCCGATAGGACGTATCCTCCCCAAACGCCCCTGCCCTCGCTGCGTACGTCAATTTTCCGCCACCCGACCCGCAAAGGGCCCAGCCTCTACCGCGGTGATCTGAAGTGCGCAACCTGGCTAAAGAGACTTTCAGGGTGATCCGATAGCTTCATTGTGGCCCCGCTGATTTCGGGGGACAGCCATTCCATTGAGGGTGACTATGTGCCGACGGACCGTTTTATTGCTGTCCATTTGCCTCTGCGCCGCCCGGCTCTCGCTACAGGCGCAGGAATTCAAACTCTTTGACCGGCAAGTCCAAATCCACGGCTTCGCCTCGCAGGGATTCGTCCACACGAGCGACAACAACTGGCTGACCATGAACACGAGTAACGTCGGCAGTGGTGAATTCACTGACTTTGGGGCCAACGCCTCGGTGCAGATTACCGACAAGTTTCGCGTCGGCGCGCAGATTTACGATCGCAATCTCGGTCAACTCGGCGGCTGGCATCCCTCCCTGGACTGGGCGTTTGCCGACTACCGCTTCAAACCATGGCTCGGCATTCGCGGCGGCAAAGTCAAGACCGTCCTCGGCCTCTATAACGACACTCAGGATCTGGACTTTCTCCGCCCCTTCGCGCTGCTTCCACAAAGTGTCTACCCAACCGACCTGCGCGACTCCACCATTGCCCACACGGGAGGAGATGTCTACGGCGACATCCATCTGAAAAACCACCTTGGCACCTTGTCCTACACGGCCTACGCCGGGCATCGCAGCGATAGTCTGCACAGTGGATATCCGTTTCTTGCGCGCCAATTCGGACTCCATCTCAGCCGCATGGGTGGATTGCAGTACGGTGCTGACCTTCGCTGGAACACACCGCTGAAGGGGCTGCTAATCGGGGCCTCGCGCATGAATCAGAATATCGAGGCCAAAGGCTCCGCGGTCAGTCCCGTTAACCCAGGGGCATGGATACCCTTTGCGTCCTCCTCCAGGCAGGAATGGACCAATCAGTTCTACGGCGACTATACGGTGGGCAAATTGCGGGTCGATTCAGAATACCGCCGTTATTTCCGCGACTATTTCTTCGCGGTTCTGGGTTCGGGCAACACCACGGACGTCCGAGGCTGGTACGTGAGCGGCGCTTACAGGATTGTCAAGAAACTGGAGGTCGGCTCCTACTACTCTCGCTATACCATCACCAGCGTTTTCTATGGTCCATTCTCGCAGCCCGATCAGACCGATACCAGCCTGCCGCAGAATCACATCTACGACAAGGTCATCACCGCGCGCATTGATCTCACCAAATTCTGGAACGCAAAAATCGAAGGCCATTTCATGGATGGCTACGGGGATAGCACTTACCCGGACGGGTTTTACCCGCAAGTCAACCCGCAGGGCTTCAAACCCAACACTAACGCCCTGGTCCTCAAGACCAGCGTGAACTTCTAAGGTGACGGAGGAACGGAAACCGGAGAATACGATGAGAAACCAGAGATTTGCGACCCTCGCGGTGACCTTCGTGATGTTCGTCTCCGTTTACGGTCTGGCGGGGGACGTCAGAATCATTGCCAATCCGAGCGTTAAGGAGGATGCGATCTCCGCCGAAGAGATCAAGAGCATCTTCCTGAAGGAGCGGAATTCGCTCCGCGACGGCACCCACGTCGAACCAGTCCTCTCCGAGGGAGGGCCCGCGCACGCAACATTTCTGAAGAACTATCTCCGCGAGAACGACGATGCCCTGCAGAACTACTACCGCTCGCTGGTGTTCACCGGCAAGGGTTCGATGCCGAGGGCCCTGCACACCGATGAGGAGGTAGTTGCCTACGTCGCAAAGACACGAGGCGCAATCGGATACGTCGGCGCCACCGTCACCCTGGATGGGGTGAAGACCTTGGCGGTCTATCCGTCCGAAAACGACGGAACCAGAAGGCTGATTGCCCGCGTCGAACCCGTGTATCCGGCCATTCTGCGGGCCAAGCACATCGGCGGGACCGTTCGTCTGAAAGTGACGATTGCCCGGAACGGTACCGTGGAAGACGTCGAGTTGCTCGGAGGCAACCCGATTCTGGGTGAGGCGGCGATGGCTGCCGTAAAACAATGGTTCTACACGCCGGGCCCTTCCCGCACCATAGCGGACGTTAGCGTCCCCTTCGACGCGAACCGTTGAGGCGCACCATCTCTAACAGGCTGTGCCAAGAGACCACGCTGTGCGCGCAGAGATTCTTTGGCAATCCCCTTCCGCGATCGCTGCGCCCTCTGCGGTGACAATCAGCTGTAGAACGCGGCAATGCTCTCAACCACCAACTTGAGTTCCGTCCCGGTCAACTCCGGGAACATCGGCAGGGCCAGCACTTCCCGGGCGGCCTGTTCGGCGACGGGCAGATCTCCCGCTTTCAGCCCGAGGTAGGAAAAGGCCGGCTGCAAATGCAGCGGGAGCGGGTAGTAAATTTCCGATCCAATCTTCCGGTCGGCGAGGAATTTGCGCAAATCGTCGCGGCGCTGGGCGCGAATCACATACTGATGAAACACATGTTTGGCTTGCGGACTCCGCGAGAGCAAGCGCACGGGTGCACTGCTGTGACTAGAAGCCTGGCTGGACGTGAGCCCGGCGCTGGCAAACAACTGGTCGTAGGTTGCGGCGTGCTGCCGCCGGAGCTGGTTCCAGTCGGCGATGTGAGCCAGTTTCACGCGCAGCACCGCCGCCTGAATGGCGTCCATGCGTCCGTTCCAGCCAAATTCGTCGTGGTAGTAGCGCCGCGGACTGCCATGGTTGCGGAGCCGCCGCATGTGCTCGGCCATCTCCGGACGAGTCGTGGTGACGATCCCCGCGTCTCCGTAGGCGCTCAAATTCTTGGTGGGATAAAAACTGAAGGCAGCCGTTACGCCGAGCGAGCCCGCACCGCGCCCGCTCCACTCGGCGCCGATGGCCTGGGCGGCGTCCTCGACAATCGCAACTCCGAATTCCTGAGCGATGTGATCGAACGCATCCATGTCGGCGCACTGGCCGTAAAGATGCACGGGAAGAATCGCGCGAAGATTCCCGGGCCGTTTCTTGCGGAGCCGCCGATCGCGCAGCTTGCGTAGTTGTTGAGCAACCAGTGCCGCATCGAGATTCAGCGTGGTGGGATCGACGTCCACGAAAACCGGCGTCGCGCCCGCCCGCACAATGGCGCTGGCCGAGGCAAAAAAGCTGAATGCGGTGGTGATGACCGTATCTCCGGGCTTGACGCCGGCAGCGACCAGCGCAAGCCAGAGCGCTTCGGTGCCGGACGCGCAACCGACCGCGCCAGCCGCTCCTGTCAGCGCGGCAATCTCACGCTCGAGCGCCTCGACTTCGGGACCAAGAATGAAGCCTTGCGAATCGCACACACGCGCGATGGCGGCCAGCACGTCTTCGCGGATGCCCTCGTACTGGCGGCGCAAGTCAAGGAGTGGGACGGAGAGAGGACCGGAGCTTCGAACGGTCTGCGGCGCGGCGTTTCGTGCCGGCTTTTGTGGCGTCGTTCGCGGTGCCGCTCTTGGAGATGAGAGAGAGGATTTCACAGGAATCAAGATTCTAGCAGGGTTCGACCCCCTGGCGACGGTCTTTTAAACTCAAAGACTTAGCGTGGGGTCTTTTGCCAGGTCTTTGAGGAATAAGGAGTTACGGGTAAAGTATTTTCGGATCAAAGACTTAGGGGGAAGGTGCCAGGGATGGTACACATAAACGTTAGAAGCATACACATTTTGTCTTGAGGATGGGGAGACGGCCGATGCGAACCAATATTGAGACGGACGACGTCCTAAAGCGGAGTCTGTGCCATAGGAGTCTGTGTCATCCTCCGGGATTCGTGATGTACCCACTTCAACCTTCCCAGCGCTTACGCGCTGGGCTAATGAATGCCGCCGCGACGTGGCTCGTGTATCGTCCGGCCCCCCTTTTCGATCGACCTCCCGACATGTCAATCCACCGCTATCTACATGTTTCCATAGATTGATTCGCGATAGGTTCCGTAAAAATGTAGATGACGGTCTGGTAAACGAGTATGTCATTGAAAACTATGAATGTTATTCGGTTCTCCTTTGGACTGCGGATTGCATTTAGATGCGGGCTATGGTTCGCGGGTTTCTCGGGGCCGCGCACTTCGTCAGGCCATCCCGCAGCAATCAGCGAAATTCTAGTCAGTGCATTTTAGGTTTCCAGGTTCAGATAGGAGAAATCGAATGGAATTTACATTCCGCAACACTTGGACTCGCTTTCTACTTCCCGTCATGGTTCTAGCCCTGTTAACCGGAACCGTCTGGGCGCAAGGCACAGGGGAAATTACCGGTCTGATGACAGACCCAACCGGCGCTGTGATTTCGGGAGCGACGGTTACGCTCACCAACAGCGCCACCGGTGAAAAGCGGACGACCGTTACGAGTTCAGCCGGCGTCTATCGCTTCCCGGAATTGCCCATCGTTGGCACCTATACGCTGTACGCGTCTCCCTAAGGGCTTCAAGGCCCTGAAGATTCAAGGAATGGTGATCAGCGTCGGCACCGTCATGGCAAGGGATCTGAAGCTCGAAATAGGTGCCGCCAGCGAACAGGTGACAGTCGAGGCGGGCGCGGAGGTGGTTCAGACCACCGAGTCCTCAGTTTCCCAACTGGTTGATCGGAGAACCTGGGAGCAGATGCCTCTGCAAATCCGTAACCAGAACTCGTTCATCGAGTTGGTGGCCGGTGCGGTCCCCCAGGACGGATCCGGCACCAACCGCGGCGCCGAAGTCAACGGCACGCGCAGCGGCGCAGGCAGCTATCTGGTGGAGGGCGCAGACAATAACGAGCAGGGCCAGGGCGGCCGGGGACAGATTTCACCGTTCGACAAAGGCGGTGCATCCACCAGCATTTCACCGGATGCCATCCAGGAGTATCGCGTCATTACCAATACGTACTCCGCAGAATACGGCAAGGGTGGCGGGTTCATCACCGACACCGTGTTGAAGAGCGGAACCAACCAGTGGCACGGTTCGGCGTTCGAGTACAACCGCATCCAGGCCTTGGTGGCCAACGACTGGTTCTCCAACCTATCGGGTAACAAGGACCGTCTGGTTCGCAACCAGTTTGGTGGATCGATCGGTGGCCCGATCGTCAAGGATAAGACGTTCTTTTACGGCACCGCGGAACTTCACCGCGTTCGCTACTCGACGCCGTACGGTACGGCAGACAGTCACCACTCAGCCCTTCGTGGACTTTGTGAAGAGTGGCGGCTTCGAAACTGGGCCGAGACTAGTCCGACGGTATCTGCATCAATCACAATACGGGCAAGCCGCGTGCCCGGGCGGGTTCCACGCCGCGCCATGCCCCGGCGCTTCTCCGACTCGTACAACCGGAACCGATCTTCAACACGTTGCTGGCGAGCCCTCAGCAGCACTATCCCTTTGGTTACGACCGGAACAGAAATTTCCACCGCCAGGGGGCGGCGGACTCTACTGGGGACGAACAGTACCGTGGAAGCCCTTGCTTATCCAGTTCCGGCGTACGGAACCGTCAATCTGGCGGACCCGCAGCACTTCAATGAAGCCCGCTGGAGCGTGAAATTCGATCACAGCTTCAGCGCGAAGGACACGATCAACGGCGTATACCTGTTCCAGGACGGCACCTATCGACGAAACTTATCAGTGTGGCAACAACTTTGTCGGTCCCGCCTGCATCCAGGACGGCCGTGGCCAGAACGTTGGCTTAACCTGGAACCATACCTTCAGCCCAAGCCTGCTGAACACCGTCAAACTGGGTTACCTGCGGCACCGCTTGGACTTCCCGGCGCCTGCCGGAACGCTGGGTGTGCCCGGGTTCTACACCATCGACGGAATGGGCGCAGACTTGGGACAGTATGCCGGGCTACCTCAATATTTCACCGAGAACCAGTTCCAGTACATGGATACGATGTCGCTGGTGAAGGGTAAGCACAACTTCAAGTTCGGAGGCGAGTACCGGCGTACCCGCAACGGCTCAAGGTTCTTTAACGATACCTACGGTTCGTTCTATCCCTGGTCGATTGAGGACCTGATGACGGACTTGAATTTCACTAACGATGTCGAGGCGTATCTGAATCCGGGGAAACCTCACGTTTATGGCGGAGCGTACCTGGCATCGGCTGCTGTCGTGCCCGCCACGGGGCAGGTTCCCGATCCCTACCGCGGCTTCCGTGCGAACGAGTTCGCGGGCGTTTGTTCAGGATGATTGGCGCGTGACCAACCGCTTTACGTTGAATCTTGGCTTGCGCTGGGAGTATTTCGGCCCCCCGCACAACTTCCAGAAAGGGATTGACTCGAACTTCTACTTCGGCAGCAACGTAACTCCGCTCACCAACTGTGCTACGACCAACCCGTTCTTCCCGCGAACAGCCCGTTCTACGCCAGTGTCGAACGGCAGTTCCAGATCCGGAACAACGAGATCTGGAACAAGGACACGAACAATTTTGGACCGCGCGTGGGTTTTGCCTGGGATGCTCTTGGCAACCAGAAGTTCGTGGTCCGGGCCGGTTTCGGCGTGATGTATGACCGCATCTACAACAACCTGTTCGAGAACATCCGGTTCAACCCTCCGTATTTCTCGGACAACCAGATCGGTGCCAACTTTAGCGGCGGTCCGGTTGATCCGGCACTACTGACCTACCCGTTCACCTCCACCCCGGATTTCGCCTCGGGTCACTCGGCGGTGCCGAACCCGCGCCACATGGATCAGAACATTGTGACACCCTTACTACGAACAGATGCACTTTGGAACGCAGTGGGAGTTCGCCAAGGGGTGGGTGTTCGAACCCGAGTACGTGGGAACATTCGGACATAAGCTGACCGGCATCGATCGACATCAATACGTTTGATGGCCGGATAGCCGTGGGCGTTCGTCAGGTCGGCACCTGCACACCGGTCAAAACGGTTCCGGCACCAGCGCTCAACGATCGGGGCCGACAACTTCCGTACGAACGCTTTCTCCTCCAACTACCATTCTCTCCAGTTGAGCGTTCGCAAGAATTACTCGTCGGGCTTGACTTTCACGGCAAATTACACCTATTCGAAGGCGCTCGACCAGTTGAGCGATGCCTTCAATAGCAAGACAGGCACGAACCCGATGGATAACATGAACGTTCACTACGACTACGGTCCGGCCGACTTTGACCTGCGGCATCGCGTTCGTCGCCCAGATCGGATACGACCTGCCGTTCATGAAGTCCAATCGCTGGATTGGCGGTTGGGGAATGAACTCGATCATCAGCTACCAGACCGGCCACCCATTCACGCCGTACAGCAGCAGCAGCCATTACGACGCGAACAAGGATGGGCATAATGACGACCGGCTGGTACCATCGAAGGCTCCTAATGACACGGTGCTCAGCAGCAGCCCAGGGATCGGATATTTCGACACATCCGCCTGGTCATCGCTACACCTGCCCCGCCGTCGGTCAACGGCGGCCTCTGGTGCGATCCGCCCATCGGGCGGAACAGCCTCTTTGGGCCACACTTTGCTAACGTGGACTTCAACGTCAGCAAGAAGTTCAGGATCACTGAGAAATCGGCCTTGACTTTCCAGGCCAACTTCTTCGATCTGTTTAATCACCCGAACTTCCTGACGCCGTGTTCCCTTGGCGCCGGCGCCTGTAACGATACCAGTGGAGTTTTTGGTGCATCCGGCGCGACGACCGGCGACAGCGGTGGTCACCGCGTCGTTCAGCTTGCCGCTGCGGTTGGATTTCTAGTCGCAGTTGAGTATTTTTTGAGGCCGGCCTTAAGGCCGGCCTTTTTTGTTCCCCAGCGAAGGTCGGTTGGCCGGGGAATCACAATCCTCGCTGTGGTAGACTCGTCAGGTCCTATGCGGTTTTTTCGGTGGCTGCCGTTTCTGGTGTTGGTGGCTCAATGCGCCCGGGCAGCTGCCGCCCCACCCCCGGGAGTTCCCGCGCGGCCCAACATTATTCTCATCACGCTGGATACGACTCGTGCCGATCGCATGGGTTTTCTGGGCTCGACCCGCGGCCTGACTCCGAATCTCGATACCCTGGCACGACAAAGCGTGGTCTTTTCGCGTGCCTACGCACAGGTGCCCTTGACCACGCCTTCGCACGCGAACATCTTCACCGGTACGTATACCCAATACAACCATGTGAGCTACATGGGACAGCCGCTGACTGCGGATCTCCCCTATTTGCCGGATATCCTGCACCATCGCGGATACCGGACGGCCGCATTTGTCGGATCCATGATCATCGACTCGAAGAATCCAGTGGCGGCCGGTTTCGGCCGAGGATTCGATACGTACGATGCCCCGTTCCACAATCGCGCCAAGGGTGAAGATCGATACCGGAGTGTAGAACGCCGTGCCCAGGACGTGGTGGACCATGCCCTGGCCTGGCTGAAGATGCATCCGCAGGGACCCTTCTTTATTTGGGTGCACTGCTATGACCCGCACGCCCCTTACGACCCGCCGGAGCCTTACAAGACGCGCTTCGCATCGGAACCGTACGACGGAGAGATTGCTTACACCGACTCGGAGTTGGGGAAACTGTTTGCCGGTCTGCGGGCGCGCGGCCTATATGACAAAGCAATCATCGCGGTGATGGCGGATCATGGCGAGGCGCTCGGAGAACACGGCGAACATCATCACGGAATCTTTCTTTACGATGAAACGATCCATGTGCCGTTGCTGTTCAAGTTGCCGGGACAACGTTTCGCCGGAAAACGAGTGGACGGACGGGTTCGCCTCGTGGACGTTGCCCCGACGATCCTCGAGGCGGTTGGGTCGGCCGTACCAACTGCGATGCAGGGAAAATCCCTTCTTGGCCTGATGAAACGCACCGGTAGCGGCAATTCCACTCCCGGTGTGGATGCCGACCGCCCCGCCTACGCGGAGAGCGACTATGCGCACCGTGCATTTGGATGGAGCACGCTGCGCGCGTGGCGCACGGGGAAGTATCTGTACGTGGATGCGCCGGAGCGTGAACTCTACGACCAGACTGCCGATCCTGGAGCGTTGCACAATCTGGCGCCCAATGCCCAGGCGGTTGCCGATACCATGCAATCGCAGTCGGACGAGTTTCGCCGGAAGACAGCGCGGGCCGAGAGCGCAAGGGCGAGTCTGAGCCCGGAGCAGTCGGAAAGTCTCAGGGCGCTGGGTTATGTCGGGACGGATTCCAGCGCTACTGCGGAAGGTGGAGATCGGGGTCCGGATCCCGAAGGGAAAGACCGAAATCGCCGACTTGCTCGACCAGGCTCTGGTCTCGATCCAGGAGCAGGAATTCGAGGCGGCGATTCCAAAGCTTCAGGAAGTATTGAAGGCCGAGCCCAACACCGCGCTGGCCTATCTCGAACTCGGCCGGGCCTATGTTCACATAAAGGAGTCCGAAAAGGCGTTGCCGTATTTGCGCACAGCGGTAGAGAAACTGCCCGACGATGATCTGGCCCGGTTTAACCTGGGACGGGCACTGGTGGAAACCGGGCACTGGGCCGAGGCGGCGCCACAGTTCGAAGCGGCGCTGGCCCATAACCAAACCTCTTCCGATCTACATTTCTATTTGGCGGTGGTGTATGAGCGTTCGAACAAAATCCCGGAAGCGGTGAAAGAATTCCGGGCGACCGTGCAGCGCAAGCCCGATCATTTCCGGGCGAATTTATTGCTGGGGCGCTTGCTGGGAATGCAGGGTAATGGCGCTGAGGCGCTACCGTACTTGCGTCAAGCCGCGAAACTGGATCCGAAGTCGGTCGAGGCGCATATGTTCCTCGCCAATGTGTACGGCCAATTGGGACAAACTAGAAATGCCGAGCGGGAGCGCACCGAAGTTGAACGCCTGAAGTCGAGCCGGCATGAGCAGGATTCTGTTCGATGAAGAGTCTGTTAAGGGTTCTGGCGTTAGGGTCGATTCTGGGCACTCAGTCGCTGGCGGCTAACACCCCGCCGCGAGCCATTCGACCCAATGTCATCCTGATCACGATCGATACCGTGCGGGCCGACCACATCGGCTGCTACGGCGCGAAGCGGAGTATCAACGCCCACGCTCGATGGCTTGGCCCGCGATGGCATCGTGTTTGATCGGGCGATCGCGCAGGTTCCGCTAACCTTTCCGTCGCATGCGGCAATCATGACTGGGCTTTACCCGTTCCAGAACGGCGCCCAGGACTTTACCAGCCCGCCATTAGACCCTCGCTTTCGAACCATCGCCCAGGCTCTGCGGGAGCATGGCTACTCCACCGGGGCGGTGGTCAGTTCGTTTGCTCTTGATCACAGCTGGGGGCTCGCCCGCGGTTTCGACTTCTATGATGATGCGTTTTCGCCGGAGTCCTACAGCAAGGCGGAGTTGGACCTGGTCGAGCGCAAGGCGGAAGAAAGTGTCACGCACGCGATCACGTGGTTGAAGAAGACTCCCAAGCAGCCATTCTTCCTGTGGCTGCACCTCTACGACCCTCACAGCCCTTATCATCCTCCGGAGCCGTTCCGCAGCAGATTCGCAGATCATCCCTATGACGGCGAGATTGCCTATGCGGACCAGCAACTCGGCCGGCTCATTGAATGGCTGAAAAATGCCCGGCTGTACGAGGGAGCCTTGGTGATTGTGGCCAGCGATCACGGGGAGTCGCTGGGAGATCACGGAGAGAAGGAGCACGGATTCTTTCTCTACAATTCGACGCTGCGCGTACCGCTCATTTTCAAGCCTCCAGCGAAGAGCGGGTACAAGCCTGGCCAGGATCAGAGAGTGGCTGAGATCGCCGGAATAGCGTCGACCATTCTTCGGTTCGCGGGGATTGCCGATCCCATGACAAAAACGGCGTCGGCTGATCTGTTGAGTGGCGCCGGCGACTTCACAGTCCGCGTACAGCGAGACCTTTTATCCTTTCAATTCGTTCGGATGGAGCCCTTTGCATTCGGTGGAGAGCGGACGATTTCATTTCATCGATGCCCCGTCCGCAGAGCTTTACGATGTGGTGGCGGATCCCGATGAAAAGAACAATTTGGCTCCCTTGCAGGGAGCGACAGTTGCCGTTCTTCGACAGAAGCTGCACGCCATCCTGCTGAGGGAATCGCACCAGCCAGCGTCAGGGGCACCGTCGGCGCTTTCGCCTGAGGCGCAAGAGAAGCTGCGAGCGCTGGGATATTTTGCCTATCGTTCACCAGTCCCGCAGGCGACGTTGTTGGAGGGACTGGCAGATCCGAAGACGAAGTTATCGGAGTTTAATGCTCTGCTGGAAGCGCAAGACGCGATCCATGCCGAGGATTTCGGGCGTGGGCGCTTGCTGTTGAACGCGATTCGCGAAAAAGATCCTCGTATGTATATTGTCCCTTTCTACCTGGGAGCGGCGGCGCTTGAACAAAGAGAATGGGAAGAGGCCTCTACGGAGTTCAAGAATTGCCTGCAGCTGAGCCCGGAGTTTGAGCCGGCGATGACTGGATTGGCGCGTTCTCTGACCTTTCAGGGCAAGGCGGACGAAGCCCGAGAATGGGCACAGAAGGCCCTGGCCCTTAATCCGCAAAGCTACCAGGCCTTGTATGAATTAGGCTTCCTGGCATCGAATCGGGATCGCAAGCGGGCGATCGAGTACTACCAGAAAGCGGTCGCAATTCAGCCCAGCTCTGCTCCCCTGCAAAGAGACTTGGGGACGCTGGAATTGCAGGAAGCAGATTTCACCGAGAGCGCCAAACATCTTGAGAAGGCGGTCGAACTAGGGCTGGATGATTCTTCGATCCTGAATTCGCTCGGTCTCGCTTACGCGCGGACACAACGCCTGGAGAAAGCGGTGGAGGCCTACAAGAAAGCGTTAGCCCTGAGCCCGGATGCGGCCGAAGTTCACCTGAACCTGGCGGTGGCATACGATCGCCTGCAGCGTACAAAGCAAGCGACGGTAGAGTATGACGCGGCCTGCAAGCTGAACACTCGCTATTGCCGCTAACCAATCGTATCTAATGAGTGAGTTGTCCCGCTTTGCTCCGTTCCCGCTTCGCGTCTTCGGCTCGTCCCGTGTGTTCGTAGGCCTCGGCGAGGGAGAGGTGCGCGGGGGCGAAGGCGGGCAGGCGTCCGGTGGCGATTTCCAGGTGGACGACGGCGGTCTTGAAGTCGCCGGTTTTCAGCAGACTCGCTCCCATTTCGTAATGCGCCCAGGCGGAGTCGGGCTGGAGTTCGATCGCTTTGTGCAGATGCTTGGCCGCTTCGGCGTATTGCCCTTTGCGGGCCAGCGCCGCTCCCAGCGCGTACTGCGCCAAATAGAGGTTGGGATCGACCGAGACGATCGGCGTGAGCGCGGCAATGGCAACCGCAAAGCTGGCCTTCGACTGGCCCCACGCCGACGCTGCTTCGAGCACTTTGTTGGCGGTCGCTATCTTGTCTTTGGGATCGGTTCCCGCAACCGCGGTGGCGGACGCTGACGACTTCTGCAGGCCGATGTATCCGAGCGACGCCAGTTTCTGCAGTTCGGAAGAGCTCAGTTCCGCGGGAGACCTGCCGGCCTCGCCGCTGAAGTGACGGTCGAAGCTTTCCAACTGCGCGGCCATTGTATCGAGCGTGGCCTTCGAACTCTGCGCCAGGTTGTGGGTGGCGCCCGGGTCGGCGGTCAGGTCATAGAGTTCGGGCTTGGGCGCTCGAATGTAAAGGTACTTTCCCGCGCGCCAGGATTCTAACGGGCTCCAGCCGAATCCGCGCTGAGGCAGATCGGCCCGGGAATACGCAGGCTGGTCACTCCCAGCGCCGCCGCCACCAAACTTTGATTTTGCGATCCGCAACAGGGACTGTCCCTGCATTTGCGACGGCACCGGGATAGCGGCGATTTCCAGCACCGTCGGAGCGATGTCCACCAGCCTGACTTTCGCGGATACTCTGGCTGTCGGTGGCTTCGTAACCTGGCTCGCAGGGAGCTTTATGAGCAGCGGGACGTGGATCGTCTCGTCGTAGAGAAATAGGCCGTGTGCGGCTTCGCCGTGGGCTCCCAAACTCTCGCCGTGGTCGGCGGCCACAATCACGGCGGTATTTTCGTAGATCCTCCGCTGCTGCAAGGCGCTCAGCAATTTGCCAATGTCGGCATCGGCGGCGGTGATGGCGGAATTAGACGAAGCACGGGCCGCGCGCGCATCGTGGATGTGAACCCATAGAAAGAACGGCTGCTGCGCATTGTGGTCGAGCCAGGCGATGGCGCGGGCGGCAACCTGATCTCCACGGCGCTCGGTTAGGGGAGGACGGGCGTCGCCGGGGATGGCGGGCCGAAAGCCTGCGTCGTAGGTCTGGAAGCCGCGATCGAAGCCTTGTGCCAGCCCGTTCCACGGGTCGAGATCGATGGAGCCAACAAAGGCAGCCGTGCGATAGCCTTGCGACTTCAGCAAGTCTGGCAGGTAAGGCAGCGACGACGAAAGCGTGCCGCCAATCTCGGTCATGCCCGTACTCTGGGGGTAGGCTCCGGAAAGAATGGTTGCGTGCGAAACCACGCTGCCCGGCGCCTGGGCGTAGGCATGCTCGAAGATGATGCTTTCCCCGGCGAGTCGATCAAGGTTCGGCGTAAGTGCACCCTTGGCGCCGAGGAAGCCCATACGATCGGCACGGGTGGAGTCGAGGGTGATCAATACCAGGTTGGGTTTGGATGCAGCCGCGGCAAAAGAAAAACTGAGACCAAGAAAGATCAGACTCGCGCCGGCTACGACTCTTCGGATCATGACAGTAAGTGTAAAGGCCGCGCCGCCATTGATCAAAATCTGCAATGATCAAAATCTACAATGACCATGACAAAGGCAGTGACGATGACATGGGTGGAGGGCGCTCCGGGCGCGGACGCGGCCAGACCCTCCAGTTTGACGTCCACCGAACGCCGCGTACAATCTATGTACCTGCTCCTCGGGATATCCTCTTGTGGCGATGCCGTGACCGCCGCCCATCGTTAGCTAGGAAGCTAGCCGGGAAGTTAGCCAGGAAGCCGGGCCATAGTTTGCAGATCATACTTGCGTGACCGCGCCCTTCAGAAAACGTCTTCGTCTGCTGTGTCTGCTGGCTTTGTGCGCCGGGGGATTGAGCCTGCTGCTCTCCTGCCAGCGCGCGCCCGGCGGGGCGGTTGGGTCCAGGAAGATGATCATCCTGGGCATTGATGGGCTCGACCCGGATCTGCTGACGAAATTCATGGCCGAGGGCAAGATGCCGAACTTCGCCCGCCTGGCCGCGCAAGGATCGTTCCGGCGCTTGACGACCAGCATCCCGCCGCAGAGCCCGGTGGCGTGGTCGAACATGATCACGGGAATGAACGCTGGCGGACATGGAGTGTTTGATTTCATCCACCGCGATCCCAAGACTCTTCAGCTCTATTTTTCCACGTCGAAGGTCGAAGGCCCCAAGCACAGCCTTCATATCGGGAGTTGGGTGATTCCGCTGGGCGGCGGCACGGCGGAGGACTTGCGGCACGGCAAGGCCTTTTGGGAGATCCTGGACGAACATGGCGTGCCCAACTATGTTTACCGCATTCCGGCGAATTTCCCACCTATCGTGGCGAAAGGTAAGACTCTTTCCGGCATGGGCACGCCCGATCTGCGCGGCACCTACGGCACATTCACTTTCTACACCGACGATCCTACCGCGGCGGTCGGAGCCCTTGAGGGCGGAGAAATCGTTCAGGTCGAGGTGAAGAACAATCGGGTCGCTGCCAACCTGATTGGGCCCGACAACACGTTTCGGAGGAACTCGCCTCCCTCCACCGAGCCTTTCATGGTTGACGTGGACCCGCTGGAATCGGTCGCGCGCATCGCTGTGCAGGACCAGCAGTTCGTTCTGAGAGAAGGCGAATGGAGTGGATGGATTCCGGTGGATTTTCAACTGATGCCGGCCTTCGGAAATTGGATCGGAAGTGTGAAGGGCATCTGCCGTTTTTATCTCAAGCAGGCACATCCCCGTTTTCAGCTTTACGTTTCGCCCATCAATATTGATCCGGAGAATCCGGCTCTGCCCATCTCCACGCCCTCGAATTACTCGCGTGACTTGGCGAAACAGATTGGCGAATTCCACACGCAAGGCATTGCCGAAGACACGAAAGCGCTCACCGCCGGGGTGCTCGACGACAAGGAGTTTCTGGAACAATCGCACACCGTGCTGGCCGAACATCGGCGCGCTTTCGATGTGGAGTTTCCAAAGTTTCACGAGGGCGTGTTCTTCTTTTATTTTTCGAGCCTCGATTTGAACGCGCACATGTTGTGGCGGCTGACCGATCCGCAGCAGTCCCGCGTATGATGCCGCGCTCGCCGCTCAGTATGGCTCGTCGCTGGAGGAGTTTTACGAGCAGATGGATCAGGTGTTAGGCGAGGTGATGCCGAAGGTCGATGAAAATACGACGCTGCTCGTGCTTTCGGACCACGGGTTTGCTCCCTTCCGGCGCTCCTTCAATCTGAACACGTGGCTGTTGAACAATGGCTATATCACTCGGAAAGCAGGCGCCAGCGGGGATTCGAGCGAGCCCTTTGCCGATGTGGATTGGAGCCGCACGCGAGCGTACGGGTTGGGGATTAACGGACTCTATCTGAATGTGCGTGGACGCGAGCGTGAGGGCATTGTCGATCCCGCCGAGGCCGATGCGCTGCTGCGGGAAATCCGGCAGAAGCTTTTGGAGGTTCGCGATCCGAAAGATGGTTCTCAGGTGATTACGCGGATTGATCTGGCCAGCGAAGTCTATCAGGGCCCCTACGCGCGCTCGGGTCCGGACGCGCTGGTCGGCTACAACCGCGGGTACCGTTCCGGATGGAAAACGATTCTGGGCGCGTTCCCGCCGGACGTGCTCGAAGACAACACGAATCCGTGGAGCGGCGATCACTGCATGGACTTCACCAAAGTGCCGGGAGTGCTGTTGAGCAACCGCAAGATTGAAGCGCAGGCTCCGGCGCTGACCGATATGGCGCCGACGATTCTCTCTGAATTCGGAATCGCGAAAACCAAGGATATGATGGGGCAGTCGGTGTTTCAGGCGCGCTAGGCGGACTTTTGGCGAGTCGTCATCAGATAAAAGTTGTCATCCCGAGCGAAGCGAAGGACCTGCTTTCCCGCGGCGTCCAAACAAAGCAGGTCCTTCGCTGCGCTCAGGATGACAAACTGAGAACTAGGGAGAAATCATGTTTGGTTCCTACAAAGTGAAGATCGAAGGCGAACTGCTGGAGAAGGTCAAGCAGTGTTCGGATGCCGCGGGATACGAATCGATCGACGAGTTCGTGATCCATTTGCTGGAAAAAGAAACCAAGAAAATTCTGCCGGACGAGAGCAGCACGTCGAAAGAAGAGATACAGAAACGGCTGCGCGGATTAGGGTACATCGAGTAGCTTGACTGTTCTCTCAAAACCGATGGTGATGGCCGGCCCGGCCGCGACAGTCGCGGCGTTCCAACTCTTTCTGCTGACCAGTCCGCTGGCGATTGTGGTGGTCCTGTCGCTGGTAGTCGGGTTGGCGATGGTCGTCCTGTTCGGCTATACGTCCGATCAGAAAGCGATCGGCATTGCGAAGGACCAGCTAAAGGCCCATCTGCTGGCGGTGCGTCTGTATCGGGATCAGATTCCGGTGGTGATGGGCTCGTACGGCAAGATTCTGCGCGGCACGGGGCGCTACCTTAAACTCGCATTCAAGCCACTGCTCTACGTGATCGTTCCGATTACTTTGTTGATCGTGCAGATTGATCGTTATCTGGGTTCTACGCCAATTCCTACGGACGCGCCGTTTCTGTTGACCGCCCACTTCGCTGGAAGCGACGAACTGAATGATGTCGCGCTCGACCTGCCGCCTGAGATTACGATGACCGCGCCTCCAGTGCATATCCCGGCATCCAATGAGATTGTGTGGCGACTGGTGGGCTCGAAAGATGGAAAATATGAAATAAAGATGGCCGCCGCCGGCGAGCGCGCCGCGAAGAGCGTTTGCGTGGGAAGCGGCCTGACGCGAATTTCGACGGTCCGCTTGCGTGGACACTTCTGGGAGCGCATGTTCTCATCGGCCGAGCCGGCGCTACCGGAAAATAATCCGATCGAGTCCATTGCGATCAACTACCCGGATCGCAATATCGATGTCGTGGGCTACGGCATCAATTGGATTTGGCTATTCTTCATCCTGTCGATGATCGCGGGATTTGTTTTCAAGGAACTGTTGGGGATCAAGATATGAAGAGATTGTGTAGGGCGGGCGCCCTCGCCCGCCTGCTTGCACGGGGCATCAAGTTGCGGGATGAGCGCTGTAGCCAGGTAGTCCATCGCGAGCTCTGGCTTTTCGCGGGCGAGGGCGCCCGCGCCACACAGATCCTGCTGATCGCGTTGATCTTCTTTCCCGCGCTGGCGCACGCCTATGCCGGGCCGGGCGCGGGATTTGCGGTGCTGTCGTCGTTCTGGGCGATCTTTGTTGCCTTCCTCTATTCGTTCTATGCGCTGATGACGTGGCCCATCCGCCAGTTGTTCCGTTTTATGCGGCGGCGAAACGCGTATGGAAAGGCGACGTTTGAGCGAGCGGTGATTTTGGGATTCGACGGGATGGACCCGGATCTCGCCGACCGGTTCATGAAAGAAGGCAGACTGCCGAACCTGGCAAAGTTGCGCGACAAGGGAACCTTCAGCAAACTGCGGACGACGTTCCCGCCGATTTCTCCGGTGGCATGGTCGACGTTCATGACCGGAGTGAATCCGGGCAAACACAATATTTACGACTTCCTGGCGCGCGATACCAGCAACTATCTGCCATTTCTTTCGTCGGCTGAAATCAAGGGGCCGAAGCGGCATTTGAAGATTGGCAAGTATTCCATTCCGTTCGGCAAAACAGAAATCAAGGGAATGCGGAAGGGCACGCCGTTCTGGCACTGGCTGGGCAACGCGGGAATTTTCAGTTCCGTGATTCGCGTTCCGGTCACGTTTCCGCCGGAGAAGTTTCAGGGCGTGCTGCTTTCGGGGATGTGTGTGCCCGATCTGAAGGGCAGCCAGGGAACGTTTTGCCTGTGTACGACGCGCGCTTCGAACGACAAGTTTCGCGAAGGCGGCGTGCGCGTGCCCATCGAGCGCAAGAACGGTGTTTGCCGGTCCTACATTCCGGGGCCCGATAGTCCGCTGGCGGAGAAGGCTGGCGCCGAACTGCGGGTCAGTTTCGAAATTCGCCCGGAGCCGGGATCAAATTCCGCGCGCATCACAGTTGGTTCTGAAAAGTTCACGCTGAAAGTCGGGGAATACTCCGAGTGGATTCCGGCGGAATTCAAGGCTGGCATGGGATTCACGGCGCACGGCATCTGCCGCTTCTATCTCAAGGAACTTTCACCGGAGGTTGAAGTTTACGTTACGCCGGTGAACATCGATCCCGGGCATCCCGACCTGCCGATCTCGCACCCGGTTACGTATTCAATTTATCTGGCCAAGCTCTTCGGACCCTATGCCACGCTCGGCCTGGCGGAAGACACGTGGGCGCTCAACGAGCACGTGCTCGATGACGATGCCTTCCTGGCGCAGGCTTACGGCAATCACGAAGATCGCGAGCGCATGCTCTTTGACGCGCTCGACAAAACCAAGCAGGGCCTGTGCACGTGCGTGTTCGATACCACCGACCGCGTGCAGCACATGTTCTGGCGCTATCTGGAAGAAGATCATCCGGCGGCGCGCGACGTGCCGCACAGCCAGCATCCTCAGGTGATTCAGGATTTGTACGAGCGCATGGATCGCCTCATCGGCCGCGTGATGGAAAAGATTGACGATGACACGCTGCTCATGGTGATCTCCGATCATGGCTTCAAGTCGTTTGCGCGCTGCATGAACGTGAATGCATGGCTGCATCAGAACGGATATCTGGCGCTGAAGGATGGCAAGACCGAGAGCGGCGACTGGTTCGAGGACGTGGATTGGTCGCGCACGCGCGCGTACACCATGGGCCTCAACGGACTGTATCTGAATATCAAAGGCCGCGAGAAGCAGGGAATTGTCGATCCGGCCGAAGCCGGCGCGTTGAAGGACGAGCTGCGGCAGAAGTTGGATGGCTTAGTGGATCCGGCATCTGGCACGGTAGGCGTCACCGGCGTGTTCGTTACGGACGAGTTTTATCGTGGGCCGTATACGGACAACGCGCCCGATCTACTGGTTGGCTACGGAGCCGGCTATCGCGCTTCGTGGGACTCGGTGATGGGCAAAGTTACCAGCCAGATTTTCGAGGACAACACCAAGGCCTGGAGCGGCGACCACTGCATCGACCCGCGGCTGGTTCCCGGAGTTTTGTTTTCGAGCCACAAGTTCATCGAAGAGAAGCCCGCGATTGTGGACGTGGCGCCGACGATCCTGAAACTGTTTGGGCTTGCGCTGCCTGCGCACTTTGACGGCAAGCCTTGGACCCTGGCGGCGAAGACGGCCGGCCGTCACGACTGCGACGTTAGTCTATAGCGCGCGTCGCCAAGCCATGCCGTGCACGCCAGCATTCCGCACCATCCCATGAAGCGGACGACGGCGGCGATCCGTGTGTCATAGGGCAGAACTCCGAGACTCGAAAAAATCGTGTTCCAGTCGTGCTCGACGTAGTCGGAGTCTCCGGTGGTCACGAGGGGCAAAGCCATGGCGCGGGCGTCAGCCATGTAGGTGGCGGTGTAGAGCCAGTTCTCAAAAAAGAAAAACATGCAGAACACGAACGCCGCGGGCTGGCGTTCGCGGAAGAAATAAGCTGCCAGCAGCAGCGGGACCAGCCATTGCAGAATGGTTCCTCCCCAGAGGCCGAGGGTTGGGCCAAACCACCCGAAGAGCAGGTGGCCGCCTTCGTGGACGACAAGGTTGGCGGAGTCGATGAACAGGTAGCCGCCATGCATGCTGAATGCGTAGATCAGGAAGAAGACGTAGAAGACTAGCCACGCCATGACCGCCCAGCGCGAGACGGGACGCCAGTCCTCCCGGGCGCCGGACCATTCCACAATCGAGTCCAGGTACTCGCGCATGCTGAACCCAATTGTATTGGCGATCTCCTAAACACCGCCTCCAAACACTATTTACTAAACATGGGATAGTGGCTGGCCGCGGCCATCAGGAACAGCATGGGGAACGACAGCACGAAGTTCGCACGCGACGTAAGGAAGGACTGCCGCGCCAGATATTTTGCTTTGTCGGGCATCGGTGTGCCATTGGCCGCGTTGTCGGCGGTCCACCGGATGATTTTCTTTTGCGCGCGCCAGATTACTCCCCAGACGTTCAGCATCATGACCCAACCCATCCCGCCGCCCAGGCCGATGGCGAGCAGGCGATTGCCCTCCCATCCATGATCGTTGAGGCGCAGAAACAGGCAGCAGGCCGCGACCACGATGACGGTGTAAATCGCCGCCAGCACCGGCCCTTTGTCCAGTGGACCTTTGCCGGGAATCTGGCAGGCATACATCAAGGCCCAGGCGGCGGTCCAGATCACGAAGAACGATCCCATGGGGCCGGCGGGAGTTACACCGCCGTTTCTGGCGTCGGAGCCGACGATGCTGCCCCAGTAGGCTAGGCCCGTCAGCACGGTGAGGACCGATCCCCAGCGAAACCACCACAGCGCCCGAGACATCAGGCTGGGCAGGACTTTGCCTTTGGTGGCGGGATCGAGTTCCTTCATGAAGGAAATGTTGACCAGATTGAAAAAGAAGAGCAGGCCGAGCCAGGTGATGCCGCCGACAAAATGCAGCCAACGAAACAGCATCAGAAGGTTTGTGTTGAAGTCGGTGGGGAAGGTGATATCGGTCAAGGTCAGGGCTCCTATTCTGAAATTCTGCTCCGGCAGCGACGATTGTAGATGGCTGGAGCGGGAAAGGAAACCTGGCCGATTTTAAGGTGGATGGAAACGGCCCATTGGGCGTGCCCGGTGAAGAAACAGCTGGGAAGAATTTTATTCTCCGGGAAGTTGAAAAGCGCGAGACAAGGCCGTATTGTAAGAGCCGACAGGAACCGAGCTGCCGCCAATTGCCCTTCCCAAAAGCTCATGGCGCAGCATCGCACTCGCAAGCATAAAGGAGATCGGCAAATGGAAGCCAAGCCGGCACAACAGAATATTCAGGATTCTTTCCTCAACACGGCACGAAAGGAACGGCACAATATCACGATCTATCTGGTCAGCGGAGTGAAGCTGACGGGCCGTATCCGATCCTTCGACAAGTACTCGGTGGTCCTCGAAACCGGCAGCCAGGAACAGCTCATCTTCAAACACGCGATTTCGACGGTCGTTATCGCGCGCGGAGCCCACAGCCACGCAGAAGCGAAGCCGGTGGTGGTGGAATCGCCCGGGCAAGCGGCGGCCCCAAGCTCCGCTTCCGGCACCGAAGGATGAAGTGAGTTTGCTTGCGCCGAGATAACTCCAGAGTGGGCAGCCGCGAGAGTTCGGGAAATAGTTCGGGAAGAAGCTCGCGGAAAGAGCCCAAGACCCTGCTGAATCCATCGGAGCGGCGGGAACGCGCTTTTTTGGTGGGGGTGGAGTTTCGCACCCGAGGCCGTGCTGGAAAGACAAGTTCGGCAGGCATGACGCCGGGTGCCCAGGCGGCTCGCGATCACGCCACCAGCGTGGCGGCTTCTTCATCGTCCCGGCCCGCGGATTCCCCGGATTTCACGTCGGATTTCACTACCGAAGACTCGCTCGACGAACTCCGCGCGCTGGCGACGAGCGCGGGCGCCGAAATCGCGGGCGAATTTACTCAGCGCAAGGACCGGCCGGACCCTGCGACCCTGATCGGCAAGGGCAAGCTGGAGGAAATTGCGGGCGCGTCGGCTTCAGTTTCCGCGGATGTGATTCTGTTCGATCACGACCTCTCGCCTTCGCAACAACGCAATATTGAGGGCGTCGTCCACACCCGCGTCATCGATCGTACGCAGCTGATTCTCGATATCTTCGCGCGGCATGCCCGCACCCGGGAAGGGCAGTTGCAGGTGGAACTGGCCCAGCTCGAGTACATGCTTCCGCGGCTGGCGGGGCGCGGCGTGGAAATGTCGCAGCTTGGCGGCGGCATCGGCACTCGCGGACCGGGCGAAACTCAGCTGGAGACCGACCGGCGCAAGATCTCCCGTCGCGTGCGGCACGTCAAGCAGCAGATCGAAAATGTGCGCCGCATACGGGCGCAACAGCGACAACGGCGCGAGTCGGTTCCGGTGGCCACCGTGGCTCTGGTGGGCTATACGAACGCCGGAAAGTCGACGCTGTTCAATGCCCTTACTCAGTCGAATGTTGTGGCGTCGTCGCGCATGTTTGCCACGCTCGATCCCACCATCCGAGGCGCGGAACTGCCATCGAAACGCAAAGTTTTGTTCTCCGATACGGTGGGTTTTATCCGGCATCTTCCGCATACCCTGGTTTCGGCGTTTCGCGCCACGCTCGAAGAGGTGCAGCGCGCCACGCTGATCATCCAGGTCTCGGACGCCAGCAGCCCGATTTCCGGCGAGCAGGATGTGCAAGTCGAAAGCGTCCTCAAGGAACTCGAGGCCGACAAGAAGCCGCGGCTGCGGGTGATGAATAAGATCGATCTGCTGCCTCCCAAGCAGCGCGAGTCGCTGCGCGACAGCGATGCGACCATCCACGTCTCAGCGGCGAAGGGGATCGGACTCAGCACTCTGCTCGATCGGGTCGATGCCTTGCTCGAAGGGGACCGTCCCCGCCGCGTTCGCCTGCGCGTCCCACAAAACCAGGGCAAGTTACTGGCCCAGTTGCAGGCCGGAGCCCGCATCTATTCCCGCCAGTATCAGGACGGGTTGGTGGTGTTGGAAGCGGAAGCGCCGGCATCGCTGCTGCGGCGCTTGCGGGAATGGGTGGTGGAGTGAGTTCGGGAAACGAGCGCGCTTCCAGAGCCGGCGCTGACGAGGGGCCACAGTAGGAACTTGTCATAACTTACCAATCTGATATGACATAGAAGTCATGAGAACCCACAGTGCGTCGAGGCTGGCTTTCTGCCTGCTCGTTTGTCTGACGATTCGCGTGTCGGCGCAAGAACCCGAGAGCGCCGCTGCACAAGTCCGCAAGCTCGAAGAAAAATGGGCCGAAGCGTACAAAGCACGGAACATCGATATTCTCTCGTCACTCCTTACCGAAGATTTTGTAATTACGGTGGAAGATGGCAGCACCTACAGCAAAGCCGGCTATATCACGCACAGCGCGGACCAGTCGGTTCACGTGGAAGTCGCGGAATTGTCGGACCTGCGTGTGCGGATTCGCGGCAACGTCGCCGTCGTGACCGGGGCGTATCACGAGCGGGGACTGTCGAACCGCAAGCCTTACGAGTATCACGACCGGCTGACCGATGTTTGGGTGAGGGTGGGGAACGGTTGGCGGGTGCTTTGTTCCCATTACAGCTCGCCGCTGAAACCGTGAGTCCGAGGATCGAACCCAGCCCTATACCTTTCCGAACGGGTTCTCCAGAGAAGGGCTTTGCGGGGTGAACAATTCTGCTCCGCTTTCCGTGATGTGCATATCGTCCTCTAGACGAATTCCGAATTCCCCGCGGATGTAAATGCCCGGTTCATCGCTGAAGGTCATCTCCGGCTGAAGCTTCGTCGAGTTGCCGCGGACCAGATACGGCCACTCGTGGCCGTCCATCCCTATGCCATGTCCGAGGCGGTGCGCGAAGTATTTGTAATCCGGACCGTAACCCGCGTCCGTAATGACCTTGCGTGCGGCGGCGTCCACCGACCCGGCTTCTGCGCCAGGCCTCGCGGCTGCCAGCGCGGCGCTCTGGGCCCGATGCACCGTGTCGAAGACTTGCTTCATCTTGTCATTGGCTTTGCCGAGTACAAACGTTCGCGTGATGTCGGACTGATAGCCTTCCACCGAGCACCCACCGTCGATCATCACGATGGTGCTCTCTTTTATGCCCTGCGGCGCAACGGAGCCATGCGGAAAAGCCGAAAACTCGCCGACTTGTACATCCGCGCCGCCCTCGAATCCCAGTTTGCGGTGCGCCTCTTCCAGCAGGATTCCCACATCCCGTTGCGTCATGCCCACTTTCATCGAACGATAGGTTGCTTCATAGGCGGTGAGCGTGACCTTCGACGCCAGGCGCATCCGATCGATTTCGTGCCGGCTCTTGATCATGCGGCATCCGGCGGTGACCGGAGTCGCACTCGCAAACGTGGCGCTGGCCGCGGCCTTTCGCAGGTTGTCGCTGAAGACAAATTTCACTGTCTCTTCGAGGCCGACCGTGCCGCTCGCGATCCCGCGGTCACTGAGTCCCTGTGCAACGCGGGCGTAGGGACTCTCGTCTTCCTGCCAGATCCGGACATCGGGCTTGCCGCCATCGGGAGCTTGCGCAATCTGCTCGCGCGTCCGGCCTTCTTCGAACGCTGGAGCCACGTAAAACGCTTCGCCCTTGGCGGGCAATACCATGGCAAAGAGACGCTCTCCGCCCTCCCAGCGTATGCCGGTGAAGTAGGCAAGGGATGTGCCTTGGGCGAGTAGGATGGCGGACAGGTCGTTCTCGCGCATCAGGCGGCGAGCTTTTTCCTGACGCTCGACACGTTCTTCGATGGTGATAGGCTTGGTGTCGGCGCGGAGAGGGCGAAGATCGGCAATGGCGGGCGGAAGACCTTTGTCGCCCTCCGCGGCACGGACCAGCGTGGGGAGAGCGACGCTGACGCCGGCAGCGAGAGAACCAGTTTGCAGAAAGCGGCGGCGCGAGACCATGAAGCCTCCGAAAAAGAAAACCATTATATCGAGTGAACGCTGAACATGATCGCGTTCGCGTAATTGCGATCAACTCTGGATTAGAATGAAGCGTTTACAACGGCGAGTTTTTCGGAGGAGCAATGAGCAATTATCCAGCAGGCGGAGGAATGGTTGCCCACAACATGGTGACCACGCAGTTCGAACTCGACGGCTTTCGCGTAGTGCGCACGCTGGGCGTAGTGCGCGGAATCACGGTGCGCTCCCGGTCGATTTTCGGAACCATTGGCGCCGGGTTGCAGACGCTGGTCGGCGGCAACATCACGTTGCTGACCAATCTCTGCGAAAAGACGAGGGTCGAAGCCTTCGACCTGATGTTACAGCACGCGGCGCAAATCGGAGGCAACGCCGTCGTCGGTGCCCGCTACGACGCCACCGAAGTGATGCAGGGCGTCACGGAAGTGCTTGCCTATGGGACGGCCGTTTTCGTGGAACCCGCAAAATAGGTTCAGGCGCGGGAGAAGCAAGGCTTCGTATCAGGGCATTGCTTTAGCGATGCCAAGGTTTTCGAAATCGGATGCCCCTTCAGGGGCAGTCTTCGCGACACTTCGATCTGCTGCCTCAGCGCCTGAAGGCGCTCCGGTGACCCAGCGCTTTCGGCATGCCTGAAGGCATGCCCTGATACGAACCGGTTGGGGCGCGTTCCGCCCAGCCTGCTCTTTTCCGCCAGATTTAGGATTAGTCTTTGTACAGGAAGCCCGCGACCACGGCAGCCAGAATTGCGCCTATCCACATTTCCAGCATCCATCCGAGCGGCAAAATGCGCGGAACCGGCGACCAGGCAGCTTGCGCAAAGTTGCCCGGCACACCTGCGCAGAATCCCACGATCATCCCGATTTTGACCGCCGTCTTCGGTCCGGCGCCAGCCGTGGCGCGGCTCCACGCGTAGAGATAGGCGATGAGAATCGACATCACGAACACCAGAACCAGCCAGTGCGCAACGAAAAATGGATAGCGCGATTCCTTGAGGAACAACCCTTGCTTCTGCATGGCCTCGTAGAACGCGGTCTCTCGCGTCTGAATAAAGAAGCCCCATGCGTTCCACACCACGCCGCCCGCAATACCGCCCAGCCACACCCGAGTCGTATTCAGCCTCATTGTGCCCCCTGTTTGTGTCGGGTCAAATTCCGCCCAAGTGTACTCCAGCGGGTCATTCCGTGGAATCCCCAGTATGGTAATCGCGTAACCAGTCATAACGGGGGAGAGACACCCTCTTCTCACGCCGCGGGGTGATTACAGTCACTGCGCCAATCGGATTGAAAGGCAATCATAAAGAGGGCTTAGTGTCAGGCGCTGCCAGGGACGGTTCCTGGCAGCAATGCTCGATTGGCCGGCATAGTCGACCTGCGACCAGCGCAGATCAATCGGCAGGAGGTTTTCGATGAACAAGGTCTCGATGAACCAGATTAAGACGACCAAGATAGTTTTCGTTGCTCTGGCGGTGATGCTGGCCGTTTGCGGTCCAGCCTCATCCCAAACCGGCATCAAGAAGCGAAGACCGCTTCCTTACGAGTACGGCCGGGTCATCATTAGAAACTATTCCGAAAAAGCTGGCCTTGCACCCGTCGTCTTCGAACATTGGATCCACCGTTCCAAGTTCACCTGCCGAGTCTGTCACGTGGACGTCGGCTTTGCCATGAAGGCCGGAGCCACCGACATCACAGCCGCGGACAACGCTCACGGCTATTACTGCGGCGCCTGCCATAACGGAAAGAGGGTCGTGGATGGAAAAACCCTCTTCCAATCCTGCTCGGAGCACGCGACTCCGGAAGACACGAAGAGATGCCAGCGCTGCCACTCCTACGGGCTGAAGGTCGCCTCCGATTACGACTTTTTCGAATTCAGTGAACCGCTTCCCAAAGAGCGCTTCGGCAATGGGCTGGATTGGGAAAAAGCGGAAGAGTTGGGACTCATCAAGCCATCGGCTTCTCTTGAGGGCGTCACTATAAAAAGAAATGCTCTCGTCGTGCAGAAGGATTTCATGCTCAACCCGAAGGTGGAGGGAATGCCGGACATCATCTTCTCCCACACCAAACACACCGTGTGGAATGGATGCGAACTCTGCCACCCCGAGATCTTCGTGGGCGTGAAAAAGGGCACCTCGCATTACTCGATGGTCGACATCACCGAAGGAAAGTCATGCGGCGTGTGCCATACCAAAGTGGCATTTCCTTTGGCGGATTGCCAGCGCTGCCATTCCAAGCCGGTAGAACCCTGAATCGAGGCGTCTATGTTCTTCACCACGAAGTTCAAGGCGGAGTTCAAGACAACGATCATCACCGTGCTGCTGCTCCTCGGCCCTGGCGTCTTCTGCGGCGTGCGTGCCGTGGGTGCGCCCCAGTCCTCTGCCGCGCCCGCGAATGCGGCGCAGGAAAATTGGCGCAAGGAGTTCAATGACGTCTGCGGAAAGACACAGGATGCCATGTCCTTTACGCCGGAGGAACTCGCCGATCTCATTCGAAGGTGTGACGATTTACGTCCTCAGATTGAAAAGACTGGAAAGCTCGATGAAACCGGGAAGAAGGTGTACCTGGGACGACTACGAATGTGCCGAGGCCTTTATGTCTACGTGCTCGATGAAAAAAAGAAAGAGAAAAAATAAAGGCGGACTTCTCCTGCTCCGGCTGGCTTGGGGAGTTTTAGTCTTACTCCTGGGGAATATCGTGTCTGCCCAGATCTATCTGCCCAAACCTGCGCCCCCACCGTCCGAGTACGGCAAGGTGATTCTCGACAACTCCAAGACTGGACCCGGCCCTGTCGTGTTTGATCATTGGCTGCACCGGTCCATGTACACATGCCGGCTCTGCCATGTCGATGTCGGCTTTGCCATGCAGGCGAAGGCCACCGGCATCACCGCGCGCACCAACCGCGAAGGTTTCCACTGCGGCGCCTGCCACGATGGGAAGAAGTTGTTCGAGGGAAAGACCATCTTCCCCGCCTGCTCCGATACCCCCAACAGCAACAACAACGACCAGCAGTGCAACCGGTGCCATTCTGTGGGCAAGAAGGGCGTTAGGAGATACGAGTACAAGAAGTTCACTGCGAAATTCCCGAAAGGCGTTTACGGCGTGAATTGGGAGGCAGCGGAGAAATCTGGAGTCATCAGACCAGTCGATTTTGTTGAAGGTTTATCCGTCGGAAAATCGAAAATGCAGAACCGGCAAGATCTTTCCGTCGTGACCGCTTATTGGTGGGTCCACCCCGTCACGTTCTCGCACGAGAAGCATTCCATTTGGAACGGCTGTGAACTGTGCCATCCCGAAATATTCCCGACCGCCCAGAAAGAAACGATTCACTTCTCGATGTTTTCCAATATCGAAGGGCGATACTGCGGCGCCTGCCACGGAAAGGTCGCTTTCCCGCTCAATAACTGCCAAGGATGTCACACGAACGGGCCGCCCTGGGCTCCATAGCAAGGCTCGAAAGATCAACTGCAAGCGAACAATTCACAATTTCATCTCCGCCGAACCACTTTTCTAAACACAAGCCCTAGTGGTCACCTTCCTGGTTAACCGCAACATTTGGCCTTTTGTACCTTGAGTCCCTTACTAAAGTCTCAACCTGAAACTTTCTTGTTGACAACAAACGATTTAGGCGTAGGATGTGGACAAAAGTGGTTGAAAGTGGACTAATTATTAGAGGTTGTGGGCGTAAGACATAAGTTTCGAGGCGCCAGTGATTTCTGAGGCTGACACCGAAAAAATACGACCCAACGAACCCGAATCCACTGCTTTTGTGACCGCTTCTACCTCCCTCGTGGTAGTGGCTGTGGTAGCAGCCATAAGGAAAAGGACCCCCATAGCGAGCAGGGCACATGTTTCGCGGAAATCATCCAGCGCGCGTCGACGAAAAAGGACGGTTAAAAGTCCCGGCCGAATTCAAGCGCGTGATCGACGAGAAATATGCCCAGAAATTTTACATCACGAGTCTCGATGGAATGGTTGCTCAAGTGTATCCCTTCGAGGAATGGGAGCGGATCGAGCAGAAGCTGGCTGCGCTTTCCACTTACAACCCGACCAAGAAAAAGTTCTTGAATCGCGTCAACTATTACGGGCAGGTCGTGGAGATGGACGGGCAGGGGCGCCTGCTGGTTCCGCAGATCCTGCGTGAGTCGGCGCAGATTCGCGGGGAAGTGGCAGTGCTCGGCAATCTGACTTACCTGGAAGTGAGGAACCTCGAAGCGTTCCGCAAGGAGATCAGCGAGCAGGCTTTCACGGATGAAGACACCAAGACGCTCGACGAACTGGGCATCTAGTGGAAACAGATTCAACAGACACCCCCGAGCGGGGTGGGCATGGAGCGGGTGGCCATGTTCCGGTTCTTTTAAAAGAAGCGATCGATTTTCTAGCCGTAAAGCGTGGCGGAACTTATCTGGATGCCACGGTCGGCTTAGGCGGGCACAGTTACGAAATCGCAAGACGCCTAGGCGCACCGGGACATTTGATTGGCTTCGATAAGGATCCGGCGGCGCTGGAACGGGCAGCTGTCAGCTGTCAGCCGTCAGCCGTCAGTGAAGGTACTGCCGGGCGACTCACGAGCGACGACCGACGACTGGTTTTGGACTGGCCGACAGTCACGCTGATTCATGGATCGTTTGCGGAAGTGGGTGAGCACGTTGCTCCCGCATCCCTGGACGGCATGCTGGCGGACCTGGGAGTGAGCAGTTTGCAGCTCGGCGACCCGGCGCGCGGCTTTAGTTTTCAGGCGGAAGGAGCGCTGGACATGCGGATGAACCCGATGTCCGGTGAGACCGCCGAACAAGTGGTAAACCACATCGACGAGCGCAAGCTGGCCGATGTGATTTACGAATTCGGTGAGGAAAGGAGGTCGCGGAGAATCGCCAGAGCCATTGTCCGGTCGCGGCCGATACGCACGACGCAGCAACTTGTCGCAGTCGTATCAGCCGCGGCCCGGTCAATGAAACATGAGCGCATTCATCCCGCGACGCGAACCTTTCAGGCTCTCCGAATCTTCGTAAACCGTGAACTGGACGATCTGAAAGCACTGCTGGAGACGGCACCCACAGTGCTGAAGCCGGGCGGAAGGCTGGTGGTGATCAGCTTTCATTCGCTCGAAGACAGGATCGTCAAGGATGCACTTCGCGACGGTGCGAGGCAGGGCTGGTACCGGCTGCTGACCAAGAAGCCGGTAACGGCCAGCGAAGAAGAGATCGAGCGCAATCCGCGGTCGCGCAGTGCCAAGATGCGCGCCGCCGAAAAAGTTTGAGTTTGTCCGGAGAAACTGCCGGGCTCCCGGTGCGGTGATAGTGAGACGTGCCGGGTAAAGATTTTGAAAGAAACTCTGTGGTGGAGTATCCCGGAGCGGCCAAGAAGAAACAGAATAAGGCCGCGTCCGGAGAAGAAAAGCTGGAACGTTCGAAATGAAATTTACCGGCACTCTTATTGAAGACCTGATCGCAACGGTCGAACGCGCTGAGCGAGCGGCTCAGTCGGACGGAGCATTGCCCGGCGAACGATTGATCGGTGAATCCTTGATCGTCGAACCGCTGTTCGCCGGAACATTGGTTGTCGAACCCTGGTTCGCCTCCGTCCAGGAAAACCGAGACTTCGATTCCAAACTTATTGGAGTGGCATAAATTATGAGCGCCATGGCAATGCAGAGCGCAGCGGCTTTCAACCGGCGCAAATCTTGCTGGCTGGGGACCCCGGAGATCTATTTCCGCAAGACCATCGATAACTCGCGTCTGGTGAAGGTGGAAGACCCGCGCCGCGCGCGCGAAATGAAATACTTCGGCCTGGCACTGTGTTGCTTGTTCCTGCTGGTGATGGGATACGCGCTGCAGCATTTCCGCGCCATTGAATATGGGTACAAAATCGAGACGCTGCGCTCGCAGCGCGGCGACCTGGTCGAGATGAATCGGGCCCTGCGCCTGGAAGAGGCGTCGCTGCGCGATCCAGAGCGAATTGACGTGATGGCGCGCAAACTGGGCCTGCAGTCGCCAGAGCCTGGGCAAGTGCTTCGCATGGACGTTGCCACCGATGCCGCTACGCCAGTAATGGCCAGCGTGACCCCGGTCGCGGTAGTGTCGGCGAGATAGATCAGTTCTCAGTTCCCAGTTCTCAGTTCTCAGTAAGGAGCCGTGAGCTTTTCACTGAGAACTGAGAACTGAGAACTGGGAACTGAGAATGGCGAGTACCTCTTCGAACGACGCAAGATTCAGGCTCTACGCCTTGTCTGGACTGCTTTGCCTGTGGCTGCTGGCGATCTGTCTGCGGCTCGTCTATCTGCAAATCTTCTGCTACGGCGATTTCGAGCGCCGCGCCCAGCACCAGCAGCAGCGCAGTTTCGATCTTTCTCCGAAGCGCGGCGTCATCTACGATCGCGCTGGCCGTGAATTGGCGATGTCCATCCAGGTGGATTCGGCCTTCGTGGTGCCCTCGGAGACTCCCGATCTCGCCAATACCATCAGCCTGGTTACGCGCATCACCAAAGACGATCCCCGCGTTGTGCTCGCCGACTGCCGCGCCCACAAGACTTTCTGCTGGGTGGCGCGAAAGGCCGATGCCGAAGAGATCGATCGCATCCGCGCGCTGAACCTGCAAGGCATTCACTTCCAAAAGGAGCCCAAACGCTTTTATCCAAAACGCGAACTGGCCGCGCAGATTCTGGGGTACGTTGGCACTGACGATCAGGGACTGAGCGGCCTGGAGCGGGAATTCAACCAGCAACTGCAGGGCAAGCCCGGCAAGCTGATGATTTCCGTCGACGCGCGCAAACGCTGGTTTGCCAGCGTTGAAAAGGAACCCGAAGCCGGCAACAGCCTCGTCCTCACGATCGACCAGAACATCCAGTACATTGCTGAACGGGAACTCGAGCGCGGGATGGAAGAGACGCACGCCATTGCCGGCACGGCGATCGTGGAAAATCCCCGCACCGGCGAGATTCTGGCGCTCACCAACCGGCCCACATTCAATCCCAATATCCGGAAGGAAATTAACAACGAGACCCTCAAAGACCGCGCCGTCAGCGACATCTACGAGCCAGGCTCGACTTTCAAGATGGTGACCATCTCCGCCGGTCTGGAAGAGAAAATCACCCGCCCTGACGAGATCTTCGACTGCCAGATGGGATCGATTGTCATCAACCGAATGCGTATCCGCGACAGCAAGCCGCATGGCCTGTTGTCGGTGGCGGACATCATCGCCGAATCGAGCGACGTCGGCGCCATCAAAGTTGCGCTGCGGCTCGGCGACGAGCGCCTCTACAAATACATTCGCGCCTTCGGATTCGGCCAGCAAACCGGGATCGAACTTCCCGGCGAAACCCGCGGCATGACGAAGCCGGTGGAGCGCTGGTCGAAGGTTTCGATCGCGGCGATTTCCATGGGCCAGGAGATCGGCATTTCGGCGGTGCAACTGGCTTCCCTGATCTCGACCATCGCCAACGACGGCATGCGCGTCCCACCGCGCATCGTTGCTGGGACAATCGCGGCGGGCACCATGCCGTCGCAAAATGCGCCGCAGAATACTCCGCAAACCATCGCCTTCCAGCCTGCTGCGGGGACGCGGGTGATTTCCTCTCTCACCGCGGCCCAGATGCGCCAGATGTTGCAGGGAGTGGTGCTGCATGGCACTGGACGCAGAGCCATTCTTGAGGGCTACAGCTCGGCGGGTAAAACGGGAACTGCCCAGAAGGTGGATCCAGCCACGGGAGCTTATTCGAAGACGAAGTATGTCGGGTCGTTCGCCGGATTCTCTCCGATCAATGATCCCCAGCTCGCAGTGGTGGTGATCCTCGACTCCGCCGTTGGCTTGCACCAGGGAGGCCAGGTCTGCGCCCCAGTCTTCCAGCGGATCATGCAACAGGCGCTGGAGTATCTGCACGTGCCGCATGACGTGCAGCTTCCGCCGAGCCGCCAGGTCCTGCTCGCCCGCCGCAGTGTGCCTGACGCGAGTCTGGAAGAGAGCTCGCCCGATCATCTAGGCGCCAGCCTGGATATGGCCGACGCTGCTGAAACGCCCGCCATTCCAGCCGCGGCGAAACCCGGCGCGATTGGCGCCCAGATCGTTCCCGCCGCCCAGACCGCTCCGATGACCACCGCTGCGAGTTCGGCCAGGACAGGTTCTGCGGCTACGCCTCCGCAATCGGAAAATTCACCCGCGCAGAAATTGCCCGCCAGCGGGACTGTGGTTCTCGACGTGGAAGAAGGAGGCATCGAGGTGCCATCGTTTCTCGGCAAGAATCTGAGGGTCGCGATGGAGGCGGCGCAGGACGTAGGGCTAGACCTCGATGCCATCGGCAGCGGCGTAGCGCGAGAACAGTCGCCTTTGCCCGGTGCACGCGTAGCGGCGGGATCACGCATCACTGTGCGTTTCGGGAGATAAGATTTCCCCCGTGTACCTCTGTGTCCCCTGGGGTTCAGAAAGAAAGCTTGAACCACAGGGGGCACAGAGGTTCACGGAGGAAACCTAATGCCGGCTATTTATAATCACTCCGATGACCTTCCAACAACTCCTGCAGGGCGCCGAGGTCCTGTCTCAGAGCGGAAACCCGGCCATTGCCGGAGTGGAATACGATTCCCGGCGGGTGCGCCCCGGAGCGGTCTTTCTCGCCATGAAGGGAGAGACCAGCGACGGCAATCGGTTTATCGATCAAGCCATCGCTGCTGGAGCGGTTGCCGTTGTCACCGACTCTCCTGCCGAAACGCCGCGCCCCGCGGTTGCGTGGGCGCAAGTCCTGCACGGACGCCGCGCCCTAGCCCGCCTGAGCGCGAATTTCTATAGGCGTCCTGCCGAGCGAATTGCGAATACGGGAATCACCGGCACCAACGGAAAAAGTACGACCGCTTTCCTGATCGAATCCATATTCCAGGCTGCCGGACGCAAGACGGCGCTGGTCGGAACCATCGAGTACCACGTTGCCGGGAAGATTCTTCCAGCGCCGCATACCACGCCGGAAGCGCTGGAACTGAACCGCCTTCTGTCGCAGGGCCTGGGCCAGGGAGTCACCGAAGCGGTGATGGAAGTGTCGTCGCACGCGCTCGAGCAGCAGCGGGTTTTTGGAATTCCTTTTGATGTGGCCGTATTCACGAATCTCACTCGCGACCATCTCGATTACCACGTCACGATGGAAGCGTACTTTCGCGCCAAGCAGATACTTTTCGAAGGCTGCGGCACCGACCCGCCGCGCGCCGCCGTTCTAAACATCGACGACGAATATGGCCGCCAGCTCTTGAAGCTTTGCAAGAGTAAGAGCGCGCCGGTGCTCTCCTACGGTCTTGCGTCCGGCGACTTCCATGCCGAGTCCGTCGAAATCACGCCGCGGGGAACTCGTTTTCAAATGGTGACGCCCTCGGGCAAGTTCGCCATGTGGTCTCCGCTCATTGGCAACGTGAACGTGTACAACGTGCTCGCAGCCTCTGCCGCCGGCTATGCTCGCGATTGTTCGGCCGAGGCAATCGCCAAAGGAATCTTCGACCTCTCAACGGTTCCCGGCCGCTTCGAACGAGTTGATTGCGGCCAGCCTTTTACGGTGGTCGTGGATTATGCGCACACCGACGACGCGCTCCGCAACCTCACGGTGCTGGCTCGCGATTTTGTCGTTCGCGCGGGACTGAAAGGCAAGGTCATCACGCTTTTCGGTTGCGGTGGAGATCGTGACCGCGCCAAGCGACCGCTGATGGGTGAGGCCGCGGGCAAGGGCAGCGACTTCGTCGTGCTCACGTCCGACAATCCGCGCTCCGAAGATCCGTTGGCCATCATGAACGATGCGCTGGTCGGGCTGCAGAAGGCGGGCGCAAAATATACCATCGAGCCCGACCGCCGCAAAGCCATGGTGTTCGCTCTGCAACAGGCAGCCCCCGGCGACATCGTGTTGCTTGCGGGCAAGGGACACGAAAAGGTACAGATCGTAAAAGAGGGAACGATTCCCTTCGACGATGTGGACGTTGCCCGAGAAAGTCTGTTGGCCCTGGGCTACGATTGCAAGGGCGCCGCGAAAGCGGGCACTGCGGGGAAGACAGCATGAAACTTCTTCTGTCTCGCATCGCCGAATTCATTGGAGCGGCCGACCAGGCAACGTCTGGCCAGACGACGCCCGGCCAATACGACAGCCATGCCATGGCCCAGGGATATTCCATCGATTCCCGCACCGTGCAGCCCGGCGAACTGTTCTTCGCGGTCAAAGGCGAACGCCTCGACGGTCACGACTTCGTCGAGCAGGCGCTGAGCCGGGGTGCGATTGCCGCGGTGGTCGGGAAGGGGCAACTGGCGCGCTATTCCAGCCCCGCTGGCTTGCTGGCCGTCGATGACAGTCTGGTCGCGCTGCAGACGCTGGCGACGGCAGTGCGAAAAATTTGGGGCAAGACGGCCATCGCCGTGACCGGTTCGATGGGCAAGACTACCACCAAAGAAGCGATGGCCCATCTGCTCGCGATCAAGTACCGCGTGCATCGTACCAAAGGGAATTTCAATAATCATTACGGTCTGCCGCTCGGGCTGCTGACTCTGGAACCTGCATACGACCTTGCCGTAGTGGAGATGGGAATGTCCCACGCGGGAGAAATTTCCGCCCTCGCCCGAATCGCTCTGCCCGACCAGGCCGTAGTCACGAACGTTGCCCCCGTCCATCTGGAGAACTTCGACTCCATCGCCGGCATCGCGCGCGCGAAATATGAACTGATCGCAGCTCTGCCACACGGCGGCACAGCGGTCTTGAACGCCGACGATGAATTTGTCTGCCAGTTTGGGCGCGATTTTAAGGGCAAGGTAGTGATGTTTGGGATGAAGCCGACAGCCTGTGTTCCGGCGGATGTACGGGCGGAGAACATCGAGGTATTGGGCTCCGAAGGCACCCGCTTCGATCTCGTCAGCCGCGAAATGCGCCAGCCGGTGCATAGTCCGCTGCTCGGCAAGCACAATGTGTACAACGTGCTTGCGGCTGCCGCCATCGCGCTGGAGCACGGCATCACCCCGTCAGAGATCGCCGGGGCGCTGCCGTCTCTTCAGCCCGCCGACAAGCGCGGACAAGTCGTTCAAGTGGGTAACATCACCGTGCTCTACGATTGCTACAATTCAAGTCCAAAGGCGCTTATGGCTGCCATCGACATTCTGGCTGCCATGCCCGCCCGGCGCCGGATTGTGGTGGCCGGCGAAATGCTGGAACTCGGCCCCACCGGCGAGCAACTGCATCGCGACTGCGGACGTTATATGGCAGGAACTCATCCCGGAGGTAAACTCGACTTCCTGCTCGGCGTGCGGGGCTTGGCGCAGCCGATGGTGGAAGCGGCCGGCGAAGCGGGCATGAAAGCGGAGTTCGTCGCGACGCCGGAAGAAGCCGGCGAGTGGCTCGCGCGCGAAACTCGCGAAGGCGATGTTGTATTGTTGAAGGCGTCGCGCGGAGTGAAACTGGAAAAGGCCCTGGAGACGTGGCAACAGAAGATCGGTATTCCCAAGTCCCCAAGCGCGGGGAGCTAACAACTGAGAGCTGACAGCTGAGAGCTGACAGCTGCTGTCGGAGGCGGATTGCTCTACTGGCTGCTCTATCTGAAGCTGTTCCATTATTTTCCGCCCTTCCGTATTTTTCGTTATTTGACCTTCCGCACCGCCTTTGCCAGCCTGACCGCTCTTTTCACCGGCCTGATCGTCGGGCCCATCGTGATTCAGCGCCTGCGCGATTTCCAGATCGGGCAGTACATTCGCGAAGAGGGTCCGCAGGCTCATCAGAAAAAAGCCGGCACCCCGACCATGGGCGGCCTGCTGATCGCCATCGCCATCCTGGTGCCGACCTTGCTCTGGGCCGACCTGAGCAATCCCTTCGTTTGGGTCGCGGTATTTGCCACGCTGGCCTTCGCGGCAATCGGGTTTACCGACGATTACCTTAAAGTCGTGAATCGCCGCAACCTCGGCCTCACGGCGCGTGCCAAGCTGGGCTATCAGACTGCGGCCAGCATCGTGATTGCGATTGCACTGATCGCTTTGCAGCACCGCGGAGAATACTCCACCGTGTTGCTGGTTCCATTCTTCAAGCAGTTCCACCCGGATCTGGTCATCCAAAGGTTGGCCCATCATCCTCAACTCTGGCCGCTGGCTTTCCTGCCGTTCGTGGTGTTCGTCGTGTTGGTAATTGTGTTTTCGAGCAACGCCGTGAACCTTACCGACGGTCTGGACGGCCTCGCCATTGGCTGCACCGTGATTGCGGCGGGAGCGCTCGCGGTTCTCACCTACCTGAGCGGCCACGCCACGTTTGCCACCTACCTCGAATTGCAGCGCATGCCGCAGATTGGCGAACTCACCATCTTTTGCGGAGCCATGGTCGGCTCCTCCATTGGATTCCTTTGGTACAACGCCCATCCGGCGGAAGTGTTCATGGGAGATGTCGGCTCGCTGGCGCTGGGCGGCGCGATCGGCACCGTAGCCGTTATGATCAAACAGGAACTGTTGCTGCCGTTCATCGGAGGGATTTTCGTGATCGAAGGGCTCTCGGTGATCCTGCAGGTAGGTTCCTACAAGTTGCGTAAGAAACGTATTTTCAAGATGGCGCCGATCCACCATCACTTCGAGCTGCTGGGATGGTCGGAGTCGAAGGTGATTGTGCGCTTCTGGATCGCATCGCTGGTATTTGCGCTGTTTGCGCTGACCACGCTGAAATTGAGATAAAGAATCTACCACGGAGAGGATTTTGTAATTTTGTAATCGGGTAATTTGGTAATTTGAAAACCAGCGGATCGAACGGGTTCATGGGGTTCAAATTACCAAATTACAAATTACCCAATTACCAATTGAACTTAATGGACCTGAACAACAAACGCGTCCTCGTCGTCGGTCTCGGCAAGTCCGGCGTGGCTTCCGCTCTTTTTCTCAAGTCGCGCGGCGCCCGGGTCACGGTGTCCGATTCCAAGCCCGAAACCGAGCTTCGCGATGAAATCCTGCTCCTGCTCGAGCATGGCATCACGGTCGAAACCGGAGGCCACGGCGACCGCACGTTTCGCGGCCAGGACCTGATCGTTGTGAGCCCGGGCGTGGCGGTCGATGCCCCGCAACTGGCCTTGGCGCGCAACCTGGGAGAGCCGATTATCGGCGAAATCGAACTCGCGGCGCAATTCCTGGCCGGTCCGATTGTTGCCATTACCGGAGCCAACGGCAAAACCACGACCACTTCGTTGGCGGGCGAGATTGTTGCCGCCGGAAAGTTCCCCACACTGGTGGGCGGCAATATCGGCGCGCCGGCCATCGGTCTGGTGGATCGCGCCGGGCTCGCGACCTGGACCGTGCTGGAAGTGTCGAGTTTTCAACTGGAAACGATCGTCGAGTTTCGTCCGCGGATCGCGGTGATCCTGAACATTACGCCCGACCATCTCGATCGCCACAAGACGTTTAGCAATTACGTCAGCGCCAAGGCGCGCGTCTTCGAGAACCAACGGCAGGACGATTTCACCGTCCTCAACGCCGACGACCCCACCACCGCTGGATTGGCGGACCGCACCCACGCGCAGTTGTTTTGGTTCAGCCGAAAAAAGGAAGTTGAAAAAGGAGCTTTTGTCCGTGGCGCGCACCTCTATTTCCGCGACGGACACAGCGAACGCGAGATTATGCCGCTGGCGGAATTGCCGCTGAAAGGCGCGCACAACCTGGAGAATGTGCTGGCGGCGGTCTTGATCGGCATGATCGTTGGCTGCCAGCCCGAACAGATTCGCCAAGCCGTCCGGAACTTCAAAGCGGTCGAGCATCGGCTGGAATTTGTGGCCCGGGTCGCGGGCGTGGATTACTACAACGACTCCAAAGCCACGAACGTGGATGCGACGATCAAAGCACTGGAATCTTTCCCGGCAAACATTCACCTCATTCTCGGGGGCAAGGATAAGGGCAGCGACTACACCGTTCTCCACGAGTTGTTGCGGCAGCGAGTGAAGCGTGTCTACACCATCGGAGCTGCAGCCGCCAAGATCGAATCGCAGATTGAGGGCGCTGCCGAAATCGACCACGCGGAAACTCTGGAAAATGCCGTCCGCCGCGCCAGCGAATCGGCCGCGCCGGGCGACGTGATTCTGCTCGCCCCGGCCTGCGCCAGCTTCGATCAGTTCCGCAGCTACGAGCATAGGGGCAAAGTATTCAAGGAAGTGGTGCATTCCTTGGCCATGGCAAGATCTACGTAGGGTGCGATTCAGCCCCTTAAGGGGCGTCCCTTTCGCGGAACTTTCGGTATCGCTAAAGCGATACCCTGATACGAAGCCCAGGTTGGAACCAACTCAGTTATCCCCCGCCTGAAATCCACAGCCGAAACTCCTCCGTGTCTCCGTGTCTCCGTGGTGAAATGATTCTGTATGGCCAAGCGCGTCAGCGTCGATCGCTGGATGTTTACCGTGACCGCGATCCTGGTTTTTATCGGACTGGTCATGATCTTCAGCGCGTCCGCCGTGATGGCCAAGGAGCGCTTCGGCTCGGCCTACGAATTCCTGTTGAAGCAATTGGTATGGGCCGTCGCGGGACTCGCCGTGATGATCGTGGCGGCGAAGGTGGACTACAAGCGTCTGCAACATCCGGCGCTGGTTTTCTCGCTGCTTGGCGTAACCACGCTTCTGCTCATCTCCGTCTTCTTTCTCGATCGCGCGCACGGCACGCATCGCTGGTTTCACGTGGGCCCAATTTCGCTGCAGCCGTCGGAACTGGCGAAGCCCGCGCTCATCCTGTTTCTCGCATGGTTTCTCGAAAACAAGAGCAAGGTCATGGTCATGGACGATTGGCGCAATACGCTGATCCCCGCCGTCGCGCCCACCGCTGTTTTTCTTGGGCTGATTGTTTTTCAGCCGGACCTCGGCACCGCCATCGCCTGCGCGGGCATTACGGCGTGCGTCCTGTTCATCGCCGGAATCCGCCTGCGCTATTTTGGCTACGCGCTCGCGGCCTCGCTGCTGCCGCTCTATTTCCTGATCTTTCACGTGGCGTACCGGAAAGATCGCATCCTGGCCTTCCTGAATCCTTACGCCGACCCGAAGGGATTTGGCTTCCACATTATCCAGTCGCTGATTGCGGTCTCGACTGGCGGTGTGACCGGGCTCGGCCTGATGGAGGGGAAGCAGAAATTGTTTTATCTTCCCGAACCGCACACGGATTTCATTTTTGCCGTTACCGCCGAAGAGTTGGGGCTGGTCGGAGCGCTTGCCGTCATTATCCTGTTTGCGATCTTCCTCTGGCGAGGGACGCGGGCGGCGCTGCGCACTCAGGACAGCTTCGGACGCTTTCTCGCCGTGGGAATCACCGCCATGATCGTGCTGCAGGCTTTCATCAACATCAGCGTCGTGCTGGGGCTGATGCCTACCAAAGGGATTCCGCTGCCGTTTGTTTCCTACGGCGGATCGTCGTTGTTCGTGACCCTGATGTGCGTCGGCGTGCTGCTGAATATCACCAAGCAGGCAGAGTAGACAGCCACCCGCGTCTAGGATCTTTCCTGCCGCACTGTAGAGACGGGGCTTGCCCCGTCTCATGGTCAGCAATGCCATTTTTCCACCGCTGAAGCGGCGGGCTAAGCTCGGTCGTCCCTCCGGCACTGGATGCTGCGGGGCGAATGCAACACGGATTTGTTCTGCAGCATGAGACGATGCAAGCCCCGTCTCTACAGTTGTTTCTCCATCGCCAGCAACTGCTCCTTGCGGTCGATTCCCCAGCGGTAGCCGCCCAGGTTGCCGTCTTCGCGCACTACGCGATGGCATGGAATTGCGACTGCCACCGGGTTCGTGGCGCAAGCGCGGGCTACAGCGCGGGTGGCTTTCGGCATACCGATCTTCTTTGCTATAGCGCTGTAGGAGCGCGTTTCTCCGCGGGGAATTCTTTGCAGAGCTTCCCAAACTCGGCGTTGAAACGCGGTGGCCCTTATGTCGAGCGGGAGAGAGGGATTTGCCTCGCGTCCCTCCATCAAGCGAGTCAGGTTTACGCGCCATTCCGCCATGGCGGCATCGTCGCGACGGCGGGTGGCGAAGGGGAACTCGCGCATCAGGCCTTGCTGGAGCTGCTCATCGGAATCGCCGAACTGGATGGCGCAGATGCCTTTGTCGGTGGCGGCTATTAACATGCGTCCTAGAGGCGAACCGGCTATGGTGTAGCGGACTACAGCGGCTACGGCACCACGGCGGTATTTCTCGGGAGTCATTCCAAGTTGCGCGGCGGTGCGCTCGTAGAGGCGGCTGCTGGAGCCGTATCCGGCAGCATAGAGCGCGGTAGTTACCGAGTGGCCCGCTTGTAAATTTTGTTTCACTTGCCGCAGGCGGCAGGCGTCGATGTAGGCCTTGGGCGAGACTCCCAGCACCGACTTGAAGGTTCGCTGCAGGTGGAAGGGACTCCGCCGGAATTCTTTCGTCAGTTTGCTTAGCGTCAGGCGGTCTTCGATGTGCTGTTCAATGTAGCGGCACATCGCGCGCACCAACGCGGATTGCGGGTTCCCGTCCACTGCCTTCGGGCGGCAACGCAGGCAGGCGCGATATCCGGCTTGCTCGGCTTGGAGAGCATGATCGAAGAAGCTCACGTTCTGGCGGCGCGGGCGCTTCGCGGGACACGATGGGCGGCAGAAGATGCCGGTGCTCGACACGCCGAAAACGAACGCGCCGTCGAGTGAGCCGTCACGATTGAGGATGGCTCGCCAGCGGCGCGTGCTGATCCGTTCGTCGATCTGGCCGTTGATCTGGTCGTTGATCCGGTCATCGATCGGTTCCGCGGTTCGGGTTGGAGTCGTCTTCATTGCTTCCTGTGAGAGTATCGTATAGGTGGCCATGGAGGTAAGATAGGGCCGTCCGGCCGCACGGGCTATCCGAATGTTGCGGTCAAACGAATTTCTCTCGCGGACTCAAATCTGAGGAGGACCCTCTATGAATCTGAACTGGGATCGGAATTGCGGTCGCAAGCTGGTGTGGCTGGTTGTGCTGGTGGCGGTCGGGTTGACCACGGCCAGCGCGCAAGTGCTTACGGCGGAGCAAGTGAAGAAAGCCGCTCCGACCTCGTTCTTCTTTGCCGGCCAGAATGCGGCCGCTCAATTGCGGAACACGGCTGGGCTGAAGAACTCGGCGGGCAAGTTGGTGCTGGCGGGGTTGGTGGACACATCGGGATATGCCACTGCTCTCGCCGAAAAATACCAGGGTTTCCTGATCACGGAAATCAAGCTGAGCTTTGACGGAGGCACGCTTGATCCAGGAGCCTATGGTTTCGGCTTCAAGGACGGCAAGTTCACGGTGATGAACGTGGGGGGAACGGATGTGCTCTCGATTGCCAGCCAGAACGACGACAAGCTCCAACACCCGGTTCCGTTGAAATTTGAAAAAGACGGCGCCCAGTACCGGCTCTACGCTGGGCGGAAGTATGTGGTGGTAAAGGCGGATTAGGCCAGGTTTCAGGATTTTAGAGTAAGACCGGGCGTCTCCACTGCGGGGCCGGGCGGGGCGCCCGGCTCTCCAACCGCGATTCGCTGCTTCCAAAGTCCTTGACTGGCGCGGGTTTCCGGGCGATGGTTCCGGACCAGGCCTTGGGGGGCGAACCTGCCGTGGTCATGCTGGGTTGGTTACTCATTAAGTGCAGCGGCTTGCACCCCGGGGTGCAGCCCGGCGCCGTTTCCGCCTCCTAACTCCATAGCCGACACACACTTAGGCCATCCCCCACGTATGGTTTCACGGGTGCAGTATTTCCTTGCGAAGCCCGGAGCGAATGGGCGGACTTGGGGGCATTTGTGAGCATCGTCTACAGCGCAGAGTGCGTAGCTTCTCAAGAAAAGTCGCGACCGGCGACCCTGCTGCCCCTGCTGGTGATTTTGTTCATCGCTTCTTACGGCATTCTGACCCTGCTGGTTTTCGAGCAGGGTCGGACGATCGAATCGCAGCGTTTTTTGATCCGCAGCATGTTGCAGGACAGCAACCAACTGGCTTCGCTGAAAGGGAAGCTGGCTCGTGATGAGAGTAATCAGCCGCACGACAAGGCGGTAGCGCAGGCGGAGCACAAAGACGCCGATTCGGGCAGTCGTTCGACTGGCAATGCTGCGACAGGCAATCCCGCGGCCGGAGCAAAAGGATCGGACAAACAAAAGAAACGACCCAGTAAATCGGCCCGCTCCACGAAGGAAGCTCCCGGAAAGCCTGCCTCGGATCTAACGGATGTGCGACGGACCACGCGATCGATCTAGCGAGCTTGCTGGCGTAAGACGCAGCCATCGGTGAAACCGGTACACGTTTTAAAGAGAAAAAGAAGAACGGTTCTGTAAAAACGTGGCCTCTCTGTGGGGGCCGCGCTGGAAGCGAGACCCAATCATGAAGGCGCTGGCCCTAGCGTTAGTCTTGTCTCTTCCCCTCCCCAGGTTGGCCCCACCAGTTCAGCTCTCACCCACACTTAGCCAACAGGCCGCGAAGAGAAAGGGAGGGCAATGGTACTTCGCCGCGACCGGGCACGCCGTCTATTGCTACGGACCGGTCATGACCATGCCTGTACCGCACCGAGGCCTGTCGAAGGTTGCAACCTTCTGCCGCGGCGATCAAACCATGGTCCTGCTGAAAGACTAGCGGCCGAAGGATGAACTGCTGGAATCCAGTCTAGAAGAAGACTGGGTATCGCGCCGCGCACATCCCCTATAATCGGTAATCAGAGTCCCGTTTTAGCGAGGGCCCGTAGCTCAAGCGGATAGAGCATCGGATTTCTAATCCGAGGGTTGCAGGTTCGATTCCTGCCGGGCCTACCAGCCAATCCACTGCCGACGAACCGCAGCTGAAAGTCCGTTCCGTCACAAGCGTGCAATCCTGAATTAAGATTCTATGGACGTCGCCACCAGGCGGGACGGCGATGGTTGGGAGGCACGGGTTGCCATTGAAGCGCGAAGCCGGTTGGTACAAAGACGCGATCATCTACCAGATCCATGTCCGCACTTTCTTTGACAGCAACGGCGATGGGATCGGCGATTTTCAGGGGCTCGCCCAGAAGCTGGATTACGTGCAAGAACTGGGCGTGACCGCAATCTGGCTGATGCCGTTTTTCCCCTCGCCTTTGCGCGACGACGGTTACGACATCTCCGATTACCGAGCGGTTCACCCAAGCTACGGCACGCTGGAAGATTTCAAGACTTTCCTGGCGGGCGCACACGACCGCGGCATCCGCGTGATTATCGAGATGGTGGCGAACCACACTTCGGATCAACATCCATGGTTCCAGGAAGCTCGGAGCTCACAAGGCAATCCGAAACGGGACTGGTATGTCTGGAGCGATACCGATACCAAATATCGCGGAACCCGAATCATCTTCCTCGATACCGAAATGTCGAACTGGGCCTGGGATCCTATTTCCAAGTCCTACTACTGGCATCGCTTCTTCAGTCATCAGCCCGATCTGAATTACGACAATCCCGCGGTGCGCGAAGAGATGTGGAAGGTGATGACCTTCTGGCTGGAACTCGGAGTCGACGGCTTCCGGTTGGATGCTGTCCCGTACCTGATCGAGCGCGAGGGGACGTCTTGCGAGAACCTGCCCGAAACCCACGAGGTTGTCCGCGAACTGCGCAAGAAAGTCGACGAGCAATATCCGGGCACCATGTTGCTGGCGGAAGCGAACCAGTGGCCGGCCGATCTTCGTCCGTACTTTGGCGATGGCGATGAATTCCACATGGCGTTTAATTTTCCCTTGATGCCGCGGATGTTCATGGGTTTACGCCTGGAAGACCGCAAGCCCATCACCGAGATTCTGCGGCAGACGCCAGAGATTCCCGCCTCTTGCCAGTGGTGCCTCTTTCTGCGCAATCACGACGAGTTGACGCTGGAAATGGTCACCGACATCGAGCGCGATTACATGTATGACATCTACGCCAGCGACAAAGGTATGCGGCTGAATCTTGGCATACGCAGACGCCTGGCTCCGCTGCTCGACAACGATCGGCGCCGCATCGAATTGATGAATGGCATGCTGATGTCGCTGCCCGGAACTCCCATCATTTATTACGGAGACGAGATCGGCATGGGCGACAACATTCATCTGGGAGACCGCAACGGAGTGCGGACTCCGATGCAATGGAGCGGCGGCTGGAATGGAGGCTTTTCTACCGCGGATCCGGAAAGTCTCTATTCGCCGCCGATTCTCAATCCTGTTTATGGTTACCAGGCGGTGAACGTGTTATCGCAAAAGCGGACCGACCATTCCCTGCTTTCCTGGATGAAGCACATCATGCGGATTCGCCGTTCCAGTCCGGTCTTCGGCTCGGGCTCGATCGAGTTTCTTTACCCGGCGAATCACCGCGTGCTGGCCTATATCCGCCAATTGGGCAAGGAGACGGTTTTGGTGGTCAACAATCTCTCCAGCGCCGCGCAAGCGGTCGAACTGGATCTGCGGGCCTACAAAGGAAATATTCTGATTGAGATGTTTGGCAGAAATATTTTTCCGCGCATCGGCGATCTGCCTTACCTTCTCACCATGGGTCCTTACCAGTTTTACTGGTTCCGACTGCGGCGGATCTGATCGCCGAGGAGATCGGCAGTCTCGGTCGGGACGTTGGCCGGGACTTTGGTCAGAACGACAGTTTGCGGACCCCCCTGACGACGGTCTTTTAAACTCAAAGACTTAGCGCGGGGTCTTTTGTCAAGTCTTTGAGAAATAAGGAGTTACTTGTAAAGTATTTTCGGATCAAAGACTTAGGGGAAAGGTGCTAGGCTGGTACACATAAACATGATGAATATACACATTGCGTCTTGAGGATGGAGAGGCGGCCGATGCGAACCAATATTGTGCGATAGCCAAGACTTGACCTTGCACACCACGTGGTCGGATGGGCCGCTACTGTCAGGCCGTAACAGGGCTTTTGAGCGTAGTGGCCAAAGGGCGAACAAACGGCGTAAGGTTGTGTAAACGCCCGGTATCAACAGTAATCTGGCCAACGCTTGTTCCGACCGCGACAATGGAGTTATTTAGGGAGGGCAGGTTGCTCGATTTTCAGCTCGTACTGCCTATCGTGTTTCTTCTTCTCTTCGCGGCGGGGTTGGTATACGCCGTCTTCGCCAGCTACGTCTATTTTCGATCCGAACGAAGCGCCATCGAGAAGAATGTTCCCGTTGCGATGGCCGCTCTGACAATACATTACGTTCTCTTATTTGGTTTTCCTTACGTTCGAGGCTTTGTTCTTGTGCCGACATTGCTTCTATTCCTGATGGCGTTGGCTCCGCTAGTGGCCATCTGGGTTGGATCGCGAGCGCGGTCTAAAGCGGGCAGACGGATAGCATGGGCAGGTGCATTCACCCTAGCTGCTTTCATTTGCCGAACAGGATACGAGATTCACACTTGGTCATAGTTCGTGAAAAATTCCGATTACACCCAAAATTCCCCGATCGGATACCGGTCTGTGTCCGATACGTCGAGCCTTGTCAGCCCTGTCCGCAAGGTCGAGTTCGAACGATTACAGATATTGAGATCGAGGACGTGCTGATGCGGGAGGCGATGGAGGCGGCGGCGAAGAGAACGACGGTAGAGGCGGGGCTGGCGGCTGGCCCTCAGCGGCTGAAGCCGGATTCAAAACAATGCACTTACTGCAGCGCTGAAGCGCTGCTCCACCCAAGGTATATTGTCACAACGGGCGCTGGCTCGAACTACAGGGGAACGACTGATCTGCTACTGTGACCGCATGAAAGGGTACGAACCCGTATTGGGGGGACGGGCACGGGAAGGTAGGGGTCCGTCGACTCCGCACGATTATCGCTTCGCGATGATCGTGCTGCGCTCAGAATGACAGTGGGATCTTTAATGCGGTCAGGGTACTACCTTTACGTGGGGAGGACGAATTGGCGGAAGAGACCCTTTTCACCGACGATTTTCTTCGCCAGCTCATCAACGTAGGCGAGGTCGATATCGTCGTAGGCCTGCCCACTCACAACAATGCTAAAACCGTCGAGCCCGTCATCCGGGCCATTCAGTCCGGCATTCTCAAGTGCTATCCGCGTGAACGCGCCGTCATCATTAACGCCGATGGCGGATCGCAAGACGGAACCCCCGACCTGGTCGTGGGTACCTCGATTGATGATGCGTGGAACGCGTCCAAAGTATTTGCGTTACGCACCTTGCACTCCATCAGCACCCGCTATGCGCGCACTCCAGAGGCTGGAACCGCGCTGCGGACGATCCTGGCCGCCGCCGACCTGCTGCGCGCCAAGGCCTGCGTCGTAGTTTCGCCCGATTCCACGACCATCGAACCCGACTGGCTGCAGCGGCTCGTCACCCCTGTGTACAAGGACAACTTCGATCTGGTTTCCCCCATCTATCGCCGGCAGAAGTTCGAAGGCGGGCTCATGCGAAATCTGCTCTATCCCATGACGCGCGCGATTTACGGTCAGCGAATTCGTGAGCCCTACGCCTCGGAATTCGCCATCTCCGGACGCCTCGCCACCGACTTTCTGGCCCAGGGAATCTGGAATGACGACGGGGCCAGGACCGGCGCGGAAATCTACCTCACTATCACTGCCATCACCGGGAAATATCGCGTGTGCCAGTCTTTTCTGGGGACGAAGACGCAGCCCAGTCGTGGCGCCGGCGACCTCGTGGCCGCCATGCGCCGGACGGTGGGCGCTCTGTTTTCGTCCCTCGATGGCAATTTCCCTTTGTGGAGTACGATCGCCGCGTCTCAACCGGTGACCACGGTGGGCGCGCAATCGGAAGTCATGCTGGAACCTGCCCGCGTCAACCGCAAGCATCTGCGCGAGATGTTTTCGACCGGCGTCGCCGAACTGGAACCTGTTTTCCGGTCGATCCTCTCCGAGTCAACTCTTTCTGCGCTGCAAAGAATCGCGACTCTTGAAGTCAGCGAGTTCAATTACCCTGCCGACCTGTGGGCCAAGACCGTTTTTGAGTTTGCGGCTTCCTATCACAAATCTGTTATCAGTCGTGACCATATTCTCCAGGCCCTGGTTCCTCTCTACCGCGGAAGAGCTCTGTCCTTCCTGCTGGAGAATCGAGATGTTTCCGGGGAAGACCTCGAAAGAAATGTGGAATCTCTGTGCAGCGAGTTCGAACGACTGAAGCCCTATCTGCTCGAAGTTTGGGCGGATGAAAAGTGAGGCGCCTATGCGGGAAATCATCATCACCGAACTGACCCAGGCCTTCGAGGAGCTGGTCCGAGGCTTTGCCCACTACCTGCCCCGGCTGGTGGTGACGTTAATCATTGCTTTCATTGGATGGGTGATTGCCTCCCTGTTGAAGGTGCTGGTGCGGAGTATCCTGCGCCTGACCAGATTTTCCAAGCTCTCGGAAAACTCTGGCGCCACCCACCTTCTGAACCAGGCCGCACTCCCTTCGTCCACGGAACTGCTGAGCCGGTTTGTCTTTTGGGTGGCTTGGGTCGGTTTCATTCTGCTGGGTGTGAGCGTGCTGGGGATCGTCGGTTTGCAAGAGTACATCGCGCGATTCTTTCTCTTTCTGCCCAGGTTGTTTGTGGCCCTGGTCATTCTCTTTTTCGGATTGCTGGCGGCCAACTTTTTCGCCCGCGCGGCGCTGTTGGCGGCCGTCAATGCCAACTTCCGGTCGTCGCGGCTGTTGAGTATTTCGATCCGCATCATCATCAGCATCTTTGCCTTGTCTATGGTGTTCGAAGTGTTGGGCGTCGCAGAACAGACGATGCTGATCGCGTTTGGGACTGCCTTTGGAGCCGTCATGCTCGGCCTGGCGATCGCGTTTGGTATTGGAGGCAAGGATCTGGCGCGGGAGTTCCTGGAGAAAAGACTGGTTACGAGGAAAAAGGAAGAGAAGGAGGATGAGCTCTCGCCGCTGTAGGCGGGCGAGTGCCCGCCCTTGACATGTATACAGCGGGATTCAGTGTTCAAGCCATTGTGTCGCCTTATGGCTACATTCTGTAAATGGCACGTTTACGCGGTACCAATGGCACCATCGGGATGTTCCCCTGTGTTACCACCAGGTCACACCCGGCACCAATAGACTGAAAACAAAGGCTTTGCTGGGTTCCTTGGCGATTGACCTTATTCCTCATTGCCGGACAGCGCTCTCATCTGCCCCACAATGGCCTACTGCTCGAGGTCTAGTGCCGGCGTTGCCGGCGTTGCCTCCGGAACATACGGAGATCGTAGCTGAGCGGCTCCAATTCTGGCACGACGATCCTCCTGGAGTCGGCATGCGCGGGATTGATCAGCCAGTTACTTTCGTTGGGCGCCAGTACGGAGGGCACCAGTAGCAAACAACTTTCTCCTTGCTGCGCGAATTCATCCCCCAGGCGAGCGAGTTCGGCAGGCGCCGGCGACTCGCGCCAGTTTGCCGGCAGATCGCTGGTTGCAACCCGCTCTCGGGCTATATCGTCCGGAACTTCCGCCACCGCTAGAACCAGATCTCCGGGAGGATCGTCCACATCGAGATGGACGAAATACTCGAGCATTGCGAGCGATTGATGTTCCGAGGTATAGCTGAGGCGGGTTCCGGGGCTCGACCAACGTCCACCGTAGCGGTATGCTCCTTCGCCGTCAAAGGGAGTACGAGCGTGCGGCTTGCGCAAGACTCGATAAAGCCGGCTCAACTAATTCCGCCGTAGGCGATGCGGCCCAGGATGCTCTCCACTTGGCGCGCTCCCAGTTCTGTGTCAATGGCAGCGACGGGGGCGAGGCCGCCGAGGGCGCGGTTGGGATGCTTGAGCCAGCGCATGGCACGCTCGTGGTCACCCAGACATTCATTCGCAATCGCAACAATGCGTGCCAACCGGTAAAGCCGGTCGGATTCATAACGGGCGAGTTTTCCGCTGCGACGACGGCGCTGCAAGCTGCGAGGCGAAAGGTCAAGCGCGCTGGCGAGTTCCTTCAGAGTTAACCCCGAGGTTCGCATCAACTCCTTGACGACCGCAGGAGGGAACCCGTCCCGGATCGCCTGGCGCATATCACCGTCGCTCGAAAGAGGGCGACCCAGGGTTTGCTCGCCCCCCAACTCCTTCACCACGGCTCGCAGTTCGTTGACCATTATGTCGCATAGAATAGCGACAAATGGCGCTAATGTCAAACAAAACGAATGGGGTTGTCCAGTTCAGGTAACGACTTATCCGTCAACCGGCAAAAGGGTCATCAAGCGGTTCAGAACCACCGAAAGGCTGTCGATGAGCGAAAATAGAAACCAACCGTCATGCCCGGGCCCCGTCGGTTGCGCAGATTACCGATTTGTTTGGCGCTTTGTGTTTGTCTTGTCCACGTTTCTCTCGCCCAGACTGCCACAAAACCGCCGGGGGCAACTCCATCACAAAACATCCTGGTCACGGTCACCGATGAGAACGACGTTGCCATTCCGTCCGTGCTTGTATTTCTGCAAGCCTCTCCCGAAGGGCTGGCGCTGCGCTGCGTTACGGATTTTGCCGGCCACTGCGAGTTCTCCAACCTCTCCGCCCCTTCTTACCAGCTCCGCGTCGAGAAGCAAGGTTTCTACGCAGTCACCTTGGCTACGGTCCAGACAGGCGCTAACATCGAGGTCACTCTCTCCCACCAGCAAGAGGTGCGCGAGGTCGTCGATGTGGTCGAGTCCCCGCCCGCCATTGATCCCGCCCAGATCGCCGCGCAACAAACCCTCAGCGGACTCGATGTACTCAATATTCCTTATCCCGCCACACATGACTTTCGCAACGTGCTCAAATTCATCCCCGGCGTCGTGCAGGACGTGAGCGGACAACCTCATGTCGCTGGCGCCGAAACCTATCAGACCGTGACCGTGCTCGATGGCTTCAACATCACACAGCCCGCCAACGGCCAACTGCTGGCCCGGATCAGCACCGATGCGTTCAGTTCCATCCAGGTCGAACCGGCACGCGAGCCCGCCGAATTCGGCAAGGGTTCAGGCGGGCTGCTCCAGCTGAATACAGGGATTGGCAACGATCGCTTCCGTTTCTTCGCCACCGATTTTGTGCCGTCTTATCAGAACAAGGGAGGTTGGAAGTTTGATCAGTTCCTGCCGCGTCTGACTTTTTCCGGCCCGCTGCGGAAAAAGAAGGTGTGGTTCTACAATGCTTTCACCGGCGAATACGACAACAGCGTCTTTACTGAACTCCCCGCCAACGCCGACAACGACCACATTTTGCGCATAGGCAACCTGGCCAAACTCCAAGCCAATGTGACCAGCCGTAACATCGTCACCACCAGCTTCCTGGTGAACCATCTCCACGATCAATATATGGGCCTCTCGCCGCAGAATCCGCAGCGATCGAACCCCGCCGACGTCGAATCCGTCTACGTGGCCTCCGTGAAGGACCAGCACTATTTCCAGGGAGGGGAACTGCTCGAAACTGGATTGGCATTCGATCAGTACAACCTGATGTGGACTCCCTACGGAACGTCGCCCTACTCCCTCACACCCGAAACACTCGGTGAGACAGCCAACGGAAGTTACTATCTTTCCCAAGCAACCAGCGCTCACCGCTGGCAGGCTCTATCGAATCTGTTTCTCCCTCCGCATCACTGGCATGGCCGTCACGATTGGAAGTTCGGAGTGGACTTCGATCGTCTCGCCTATGATGCTCGGTTCGCCCGGCAGCCCATTTCCTACTGGCCCGTCACTACCGCCAGCGGCCCTTGCCCCACCAACGGCAACGGAGTTCCTACCCTGCCTTCGCCCTGTTCGCGCTATTCCACATTTTCCGGAGGGTCGCCTTCCTCCACTTACAACTTCGAGTCCAGCGCCTACGCCGAAGACCGCTGGTTGATCACCGATCGTCTGCTGGTCGAACCTGGCATCCGCCTCGATTGGGACGAAATCATCCGCACCCCTCTCGTCTCGCCGCGCCTCGCAGGAACTTACGTCCTCGACAACTCGGGGAATACCAAGGTTTCCGCGGGAATTGGCTTGATCTACGATCCCACGCTCCTGTTTCTCATCGCCCGTCCTTTCGCCGGTGAGCGCACTGACTATTTCTTCAACTCAGCCGGCGCCCTTACCGGGACTGGTGCCGACTATATTTTCCGTCGATCGAAACGCCCTCCAAGCTCCCCGTTTCATCAACTGGAGCCTGGGTCTTGAGAGAAAGCTTCCTGCCGCCATCTACCTGAAAGCGGAATTCCTCGAAAAACGCGGCTCTCGCGGATTCGTCTACAACACGCCCAGCAGCTCCAGCGGAAACTTTACCCTCGAAAACACGCGCGACGATCGCTACGACGCCTTCGAACTCAGCCTCCGGCACAACTTCCGGGAAAGCTACATGCTGATGGGCTCCTACACCCGCTCCCGCGTCCATTCCAACCAGGCCCTCGATTTCAATGTCGACAGCCCGCTGCTCAGTTCGCAGCAGCCCGGGCCTTACACATGGGACGCTCCCAATCGCTTTCTGTCCTGGGGATACGTGCCGATGTTCAAACTGCCCGTCATTCACCAAACCGAGATCGCGTATTCGATGGAGGCGCGCACGGGATTTCCTTTCAACGTCACCAACGATCAGCAGCAACTCGTTGGCCCCCCCGGATCGCATCGCTTCCCCGAATATTTTTCGCTCGATCTTCAACTCGAGAAGCGCTTCCATCTTTTCGGATATTACTGGGCCCTGCGCGGCGGTCTCAACAACATCACCGGCCACCGCAACCCCATTGTGGTCAACAGCGACATCAACTCGCCCCAGTTCCTCACCTTCAGCGCCTTTGAGGGCCGCGCCTTCACTTCCCGCATTCGCCTGCTGGGCAAGAAGTGATTCCGGCTTATTTCGGTTGCACTGGATGTCAGGGTTTGCTGGATGATCGGTGTCAGTTGAGGCAATCTTCGGCATTCCTTGGAGGTGTCAGGAGGAATTTGCGCTTCCTTAAAGCCGACCATTTACAATCCCATCACGGCCAAGGTGGTAGTTCGATTGCCTGAGAATGGGGATTGTGTCTGTGGACAAGAAGGACGCAGCCGACCAGGCCGGCAGGCAAGCGATGAGTGCGGTTAACGCGCTACCTGCCCGGGAACCCGGCAACATGGATGAAGAAGTCCAACTGACGGGCGCGCCGGCGGGCTGGCGTGAGCGCCTGTTCCCAGCCGTCTCTTTTCACGTAGGAGTTTGGCTCTGACAAAGCGTTCTGTTCCTCTCGACCAACACCGACCGGTTTCGCGCGTGTCGAAGGAGTACAGCGGTCCCGCCAATCCCTCTATTTTCCGGAGCAATTCTGCCTGGAGGGTTACATCGCATTGGCTCTGTTCCTAATGTCGCGTTTTTATCTACCCATTTTCCAGCATGTGACTGCGGTTGACTCGATGACGAAATCTCGTAGTTCTCAATCACATGGATTATATGTTTGTGCAGGCTGCGTCGAACGATCTCCGCAGCGCGCTCGAGCGGGAGTTTCCAAACCGTGCCGATGCTGGGGATTTCGAGGTGAGATGGAAGCCATGAACGGTGACGGACCGTCCCGCGGATGACCATCGCGATCACGTTAGTATTCGTTGTCAATTCTGCTCGAGCAGTGCTTCCGCGATCAGTTTGCAAAGAATATGTCCGCTTAAGATGTGCGCTTCCTGGATACACTGCGTCTGATCGCTGGGAATGCGGATGCAATGATCGACCAGGCGATTCGCCAGGGCGCACTGGAGAATGATGCTGCGGCTATCATCGGCCACCGCATTCGACGTGTTCTTCGATTTCATGGTGTGGCCTGCGGTGCGCCGGCCAGCCCGTGCCGCCGAGTTTTTCGACGATTCGATAATGCGATTTGGTCTGGCCGATCACTATGAGACGCCCGGCTGCCGGGTCCCTTCATCTTACGGACGCGGCATCCGCTAGTCAGCGAAAGGCAGCCTGGCCCGAGCGTGGCGAATCCAGAACACTTGTCCTTTAACCGGGATATCTGTGGAAGTGGCCGTGCCCGGCATCTGGACTCGGGCCGCTGCAACCTCTCGCGGTTCGTCGGCAACTCGGAGGCTATACCGTCGTTGACAAAGGATCGCATTTACACGAAAGATGATCGATCTCGGGCCCGAGGCGTAGCAGCATCTCGATTAGCGATCCGCTGGGTCAGATCAATCTAGGGAGGAAACTGAACAAAAATTGGGGATGAACCCCATGCACCGCGGGATGATGACGATTCGGAGTGGCAAATCGCGAGAGTCAAAGCCTCGGGCGGGAGAAACGGTCGGCGACATTACTTGAGATCTTTCCGATGAGAGGTTTTATGCAGTTTTTCTGATTCGCGCTCAGACTATAGCGAAGGTGCAAGAGGCGAGGGCGGCGTGATAACTAAGACCACGGGATGCCTGGTTCACAATTGCTTCAGTAGCTCCCGACTCTGTCGGAGAAGGTCACGTACGCGTTTTTGTTCCGCCCTGCCTTCTGAAGAATACCGCCCGTGCTTCCAACGCGAGCGCCGCGATCTTGCCAAACCCTCCGGCGTACGAGGGCCGGTACTGGCGCCGCCGTGCATCCGACATCGGCCGTTCCGCATGGCAGGTGCCTGACAGGCCGTGCCACGACGCGTCTTGGCTCCGCACCTTGGAGCGGTGTTCGGGTCTCCCGGCGGATTCCCATTTTTCAGCCACCCCCTTCGAGGAGGCAACTTCTGCTCATTCGACTTTGTCGTCGTCATGTTCTGAGGAAGCTTTTCCACGACCGCGATGGGTCACAGGCCCAACGACGGCCTGACCGCCCTCATTGACATTTACGTTCCCCACGACCATCGGTTGGCCGATTTTTCCGCGGTGGCGGTTCAGCGCCTCCATCTGCGCCGTGAACGTTCGCGTCAATTTCGTCGCGAGATGGATGTTGGCCTCCATTCCTTCAGTCGTTTGGTTTCCCCATGCCGCACGCTCGAGACATTTCATAGCCAAATTATGAACACCCATCATTTGGACGACGAGTAAACCTTCGAGCTCGTCCTTTGGACCAATGCCGCGTATCGTAGCGAAGGCACATTTCAAGTTCTGCACATCGAGCTTGCCGGCGACGGTCGGTACAACAGAGGTAACCTGTTTCGCGAGCGCGAGGGTTGAATTTTCGTTGTTCGTTCCAAATATTCGCGCATTGCCATTAAGGCTAACTTTGACGACAGCGCCGCCTACTTCTACGTCTTCTACGTCAATTGGCTCAACGGAAGCTCCTACTCCTTTGGTTTCTCTTTGAAGCGCAGATGGCTGCGGTTCTGGTTTTGGTTTCGAGAGGCCGTTATCGTTCGAAGCCGCATCAGGCTGGTGATCGGAGCCGTTCGTTCCCGACCCCGCGTTCTTGAGCTTGTGCCGACCTTGCGATCTTTTCCCATCGCGTTTGACGGGCTCAAGCGAAACGCGACCGTTTCTTGATTCATCTAACATTGCACTTCTCCGACACTCTGCGAAACATAACGATGGCGGCCATTCCCAATCGTCGGCCTTGGAACAGCCAATCATTACGCAGAACGCAGAAAAGAGCTGTGCCCATTCTCACTTCAAGCGGTTACGAAAGTTTCATAAGGAGAAGCTTCTCGACTCGGTATTGCCGGTCTTTGGATGGAATCCGTGCGCCCTTTCCGATAAAAAATCTCGGGGGATTTCGCTACAAGAAGAAAACGGCCCGAGTTGGGCCTCTCTATATAGTGCTTCGCCGATTTGTTTCACTCAGAGAACCATCACTTTTCCGTGATGCTGCTTTCCGTCTTACTCCAAGGACTTTGTGCTGAGCCGACCGATGAGCCGCTGCAGCAATCTAGTTCCGTCTTTCTTATATGCGTCCGAACCAGCCAGGAGAAAGGCTTCACAAATTCGGGCGACACTCTGCCCTTCGCGTGCCGCGATTGTCTCAAGCTCCTTCTTCAAATCAGAGCGGACTCTAAAGGTCAGGCGGGTATCTTTCTTCATCGGCAGAATCTTAGCACCTGACCTGCGCTCCCACTATTGCGCTTCGGGGAACGCTGTTGACATTTCCGTCGGTTAATGTCATCCTTTTGTCATCCGTTTGTCGTCCATTGGAGGCACGATGAAAACAAGACCAAGCGCAGCCCAAGCCGACCTAGAAACAGCACGAGAAAGGTGGGGGCCATTGAGTCCTGAAGTGCTGAGCAGTTTTGAGTCTCTGATCAAGGAACATCAGCTGTCCGTGAGCCATGGCGATCTGCTTCTGTTGAATAGTGGCTGGTATGTTACACACGCGGGCCTCCTCCGGCTCGCCCGACGTAAACATTGCACCGGTATTAGGGTCTCGCCGGTAGACAAGTTTTGTGATCCGAGTTCACAGCGCTGGGCGTTCAAGGCAACGGTTTATAGATCCAAACAGTGCAGGGGCTTCGTCGGCTACGGCGACGCCGATCCTTCCAATGTTTCCTCGCTCGTCCGCGGCGCCGAGATGCGCATAGCCGAAACCCGAGCCGTCAATCGCGCCCTGCGCAAGGCCTATGGCATCGGCATCTGCTCGGTCGAGGAGATCGGATCAATCTCCGAATCCGGTTCGAGAAGCTTCCGCCACAAAATGCAAACGGAAACGGGAACGGCGCTGGCCACAAGGTCCGCGACCGGCTCTGCCAGATCATCCGCCAGCACAAGCTCGATCCCGAACTGGTGAAAGCCTATGCCGTCGACTTCTGCGGCACCAAGACGCTCAAAGACGCCACCCGCGAACAGGTCGAGAGCTTCGTCCAGCAACTGGCCGACTGGGCCAAGAAGGACCGCAATGCCCTGCTCTGCCAGCTCAACAGCTACGCACGCCCGAAACAGGAGGTGGTGGCATGAAACGCCAAGTCCCCGGACTCGCCGAAACTGCCCGCGATTCGCGTCCGGAGTTCCCGACGGCATCTTTCTCGTCCGCCTCGATGGCGCCCAGCACCGCTGGCACGCCCAGAAGCCCTTCTATGTCCTCCGGCTCTCGATCCTCGAGCCCAGCACTCTGCCGGGCACTCCATCGTCAGCCGTCTCTACTGCACCCCGAAGGCGATGTGGAAGCTGGGCTGGTTCCTGCGGGATTTTCTCTATGACCCCGAACTGCTGAGCCAGGACGAGGTCGACGAGAGGGCCCTGCGCGGGCTCATCGGGGTCGTCAAGATCAGCCACACCGTGATCAACGGCATCTCGCTGGTGAACTTCGACGGCTTCGCCCCGGCCAGCCAGTGGGAAGAACTGTCCGCAGCTCCGGTTTCGAGTGCTTCTCGCTCCAACACCGCGGAGGTCACCCGATGAACTACAGCTACACCCAGATCTCCCAGTACCTGACCTGCCCGCGCCGTTACCGGCATCGCTATCTCGACGGCTGGCAGGAGAAAGACACGCGCGCCGCCATGCTCTTCGGCCGCGCCTTCGAACAGGCGGTGGCGGCCCTGTTTCGCCACGAAGACCCAGCGGCTGTCCTGTTCGAGCAGTGGGCCGTGTCAAGGACCTGGACCTGGCCTACTCGGGCAACGACACCTGGGACCACATGCTCCAGCAAGGCATTCAGTTGCTCGAGCGCTTCGCCCAGGACGGCCGCGTCCGCATTCGCCGCCCTCGACCACCCAGCAGATTCAGTTCACTCGGACGCTTGGCTTCCGGCAACAGCTTTGTCGCCTTCGTCGATGCCATCGGCGAACTGGACGGCACGCCCTGTGTGCTGGAGTGGAAGACCACCTCCGCCCGCTATCCAGAAGAGCCGGCCGGCATTGCCGCCCTGGATCCGCAGCTGGTCTGCTATTCCTGGATGACCGGGATCGACGAAGTCGCCCAGGTCGTCTTCGTCCGCAAGCGCATGGTCGAAGTCCAGTACCTGCGGGCCACCATCACCGACGAACAGCGGCAGGAGTTCGAAACCCTGGTCGACGACACGGTCCGGCGGATCGAGTCGGGGCTGTTCCTGCCGCACAGCGGCATCCGCTTTCCCCAGAACCCGTGCACCACCTGTCCCTTCCTCGGGCTCTGCCTCGACCAGCGCGATCTGGTCGAGGCCGCGCTTGTGCGCAAGCCGGGAGTCGATCTTGGTCTGTTTGACGAACTTGTTTACTAGGTATCCGCCGATGCCGCCCAAGCTGAATCGCCGGCGCGCCCTGGTGGTGCTGAGCAAGATCGACGAGATCCTGGCCTGGGAACAGCAGCAAGAGAAAGAGCGCGATACCCGGTTCGTGGAACTGGGCAAGTATCTGTGCGAAGTGCGGGCGGGCCAGTACTGGCGGCTGGAGAACCTGAAGTCGTTCGATGAGTTCCTGGAGAGGCGGTTTCCCGGAGTCGAGAAGGAAAGCCTACTACCTGATGTCGATTCACGAGCACCTGCCGCCGCAGGTGAGGAGGGAGCTGAAACAGGTGGGATGGACGAAGGGGCTGGAGTTGGCCAAGCTGGCGCGCCAGCAGGGGCAGCACTTCGAAAGTGCAACCTGGCTGCACAAAGCCCGGCAGATGCCCAAGGCGGAGTTCCAGCGGGAAGTGGAGAAGGAGCTGACGGGCAAGGACAGCGAACCCTCGGAGCTGATCTATTTCAAGGTCTACAAGAGCCAGATCCCGGTCATCGAGCAGGCGATCGAGACCGCGGCCCTGATGCTGGGCTCGGACAAGTCGCGCGGCTACTGCCTGGAGATGATCTGCGCCGACTTCCTGGCCGGCGCCACCTGGACGACGGCAACCCGGAGATCCTGCTCAACTCCATCTCCCGCTACTACAAGTTCCTGCCCGGCGAACAACAGCAGGCTTTCCTCGAAAACCTGCGCGAGAAGGCGTCCTGAGAATGATTCGCCCCAAAGCCGCTCCCTCGCGGCTGGACCCCTTGTCGTACGAAAGTCTGCGCCAGCAGATCCTGCGTCGCGACGGCTGGCGGTGTCAATCCTGTGGCACGATGTCGAATCTTGAGGTGCACCACAGGGAGTTCCGCAGCCATTCGGGAGCCGACCGGAAGAGAACTTGATCACGCTGTGCGCGGCATGCCACGCCAGAGTGCATCGCTAGTCGCACTGGGGTGGGCCTCGCTGTTCTCTGATCGGTCTTGCAATGGTTCCCGCAAGGGCCCACCGGGTCCATATTCGAAATTGATCTTCCCTTGCTCGACTACCAGCGCCGTCACGCGGGCGCAAGCATGCGTGCCACGGGACGAAATCTGAAGATGGTACAGTAGGAAATCTGAGGCTGGTGGCACCAATGACTCGTATTTCCCGGGGGTGTCGATGAGTCCGGAGATTAGGCCGCGGAAATGGAGGGATTTCCTCCTACCACGCGCTTCGGCCGTGCGGTCAATGCGGTGCTGCATCATAAGCGCAACCGCAGGGCTGCTGGTTTTGGCGACCGTTGGGATATTCCAGCGGTTGGTGCAGGTTGGAAGCACATTGGTGGTCATGCCGCGGTCCGCTGCGGTGCTTGGTCGGGGCGGAGTTCGGAGTTTGGGGTGCTGCTGCTTCGTTGGCTTGGTTGAGTGGGCTGGTTGACATTGGGACGGGCACTGCGTTGGTGACTCTGGTTGCGCGTTCCAGTGCGGTCGAGAGTGCGGAGCAGGCGCGGCGTCATGTAGCGGGCGCGCTGAGTCTTGGGAGCGGATTGACGGGCTTGATGTTGCTGGCTGCTTTTGTGGTCTCGGGCTTTGCGGGAACGCACGGCAAAGCGGGAGTCTACCTTATCGCTGCTATCGGACTGGCTGTCAATGTGCCGCTGAATGCGGGTAACAATGTCTGGATGGCGCTGCAGAAAGGCTATGTCTCGGGCCGCTGGGAACTGGTACAGACACTACTGACCACTGCTGGGCTGGTTGCGGCGCCCGCGCTCACCAGAGACGTGCGAGTGTATGTGGCGGTGGTTTACACGGGTCTGGTGTTGTGATAGATCGGGAGTCTGATTCATCTTTTTTTGCGTCATCCGGAACTCCGACCGGATGCGCTCTCGGTGTCTTGGACAGCCATGCGAGAGGTGGCTGGTCATGTTTTGTACTTTATCCTGGCTCTGACGGGCCTCCGGCCTTTCCTTCTTCTGCTCGACAACGTCCTGGCTCTTTCGCTTCTCGGACCTGAGGCTTCGGCTCGTATGACGATAGCTATGCGGATCTGTGTTACGGCGGTCGGCGCGCTCGTGGTCATGTCGCAGCCCCTTTGGCCGGCGTTCGCCGAGGCAGGCGAGAGGGGAGATCGGAGATGGATTCGCCGGGCCCTCGTTCGCGGCTCGGGCCTGCTGGTTGGCCTTACGGTCGCTGGGTCGACCTTGCTGCTGGTCTACGGTGAGCGGTTCTTGCAGTGGTGGTTGCGTACCAACCTTGGGATCGGCAGAACTCTGCTCTGGCAAATTCCAAAGCATGGGTAGTTGCTCAGGCTCTAATTCGGGTACCAATCCTTCTGCTGAACTCCTGGTCAATACTTCGCTTTCAGATCGCCGTGTACTCGGTTGCCACAGTGCTGGCGTTTGCTTTGAAATTTGCGCTGGCTCCCGACTCCTGGGGTTGCGGGGATACTGTGGGGCACAACCGCAGTAACCTTGGTTATCGGAGTCCCGGCCCTGATCTGGCGAATTTGGCGATGGGCGACGATTCCCACTCCGCTCGTGGGAGAACTGACCGACAATCGCGCGCAGGAGATCCCCGTGGGTCTCTTCGCCCTAAGACGAGCGCTCAGAGCCGTAAGTTACGGAAGTTTCCGCTTGTGCGGAGGCGTAAACAGTACAGTTAAAATGAAGCGGCTCTTGAGCACGCTAAACAGGTTACCCAACGAGTTGCGCATGCCTCCTGCCGAAGCGATAATTGCATAGGTTTACGAACCACATCACGCGGAGAACCAGAAATGACAGGACAATCTTCAGTCAACACACCCATCAAAGCCCTGACCTCCAGTGATTCGGTGAAATCCTGCAGATTATTGAAAAGGGCACGTATTTTGCGCTGGAAGGAGTGCGCTGCTGTGTGCACGCTGGATTGAGTTTCGAGTTGATAACGACGGCTGAAGAAATCAGAAACAACACCGATATTTACGATCTGGTGGTGCAAAGAAGGCGAGATCTGTTTGCGGCCGTCACCCCGTGAGGGACCGACAGGTTCCGCGTGATCTGTGGCCACTTCAAAAGAGAAGAAGTTAAAAGACGTGAACTTTGAATACCTGGGAGGAGAGCCACTGCCGGGCGGCATGGGCATACAACATTACACCCAGTGCAACGAACGATGCGTCTATCGCGGCGAGACACGCGAAAACAAGTTCGTCGAACCACAATACGACCTACTAGGCGCTTATCCAGAGCAGTTTAGAAAAAAAGGAAAACTAAGAGGCAATAACTGGATTGATTTAAGTGGCGGAGAGCCGGCACTGCTCAAGAATCTCGATGAGATTCTGAGCTATCTTCTTCTCATCAAGTTGGGAACAGTTGTGGTGTACTCTAATGCCGCTAAGTATAGCCAGAGTATCTATGACGCCCTCAAGAAGAACAAAGTTATTCTGACGACATCTCTCGACGCTGGCTTGGCGTCCACCTACAAGAAGTTGCGGGGTGTCGATGCCTATTCCAAAGTCATTGGGAACCTGATCAGGTACAGAAACAGTGGAACCAGCGGATTGTGGCTGAAGTACATAATCTGCGATATCAACCGAACAGAAGATGACCTATGGGGCTTCCTTATGGCGGTGCTCGCCATAAAACCCGACAAGGTTATGATCTGTCCGGATTTTCCTTATGGGGAAAAGAAGATACCGGATGAAACGGTCGCGTTTGCAGCTCGATTGTGGTACCTGCTGGAACAATTCACTGCGTTTACGCCAGTCGATTACACGACTGCGTTCAGGGATTCGGAATACGAAAAGTACCGCACAGGTCTAAAGAGCGCTCTTCAAGAGTTGAAGCGTCAAAGACCATTTGACAACGAATACAAACTCAAAGAACGGAGTTGGGTCCGGTCTTCCATGAACAGCCTGATCGTGGCCCGGGATCGGCTCTTGCACAGTAGTGCGCGCGAGCATATCTTGCCGGATAATAGCGCCCGCTTGAGAGTGGCGAAAATCGCATGGGGAAAAACGTTCGGAAGAATTCCGTTTCTAAGGACGTAGGAGAGTTCGAGTAACGCGTGCTTTGGCGAGTTTGGCGGCACGGGAGAGTAATAAGCGCCGCAAGGTTTCACGAGGCAGGACCAAGGCTGCGACCAGACGGCTCAACACAGTTGGGCTCCAAGATAAATAGGGAAGGCTGTCGGGAATCCATCTCCAGGCTTGTATTCGACTCGCCCCTCGGAGGCGGCTCCAAATGAATTGGTTGGCGGTCGAGCGGGCAATATGGCGACGGCTGGTCGTTTGAAAACTAGACAGATAATCCTTATCCACACCCGCCCGGCGAGAAGCCTCGATCACCTCGTCGGCTAATAGTTGTGACTCGCGCGCCCAGACGGCTGGGGGCGTGCCGTGGGATATGTTGTCGTTCTGCGCGCGAAAGAGAATATAGTGCGACAGCACCCGTGGTACGCAGCCGACGGGTCCTTTAAAAGCCAGTTTGGTCCAAAAAAACATGTCGCCGAGAATACGATCTTCCGGCACTCGGCCGATTTCTTGTAGATCCCGAATGCGAATTACGCAAGCGCACCAACAGATCTCTCGCTGATCAGCGTAGTGCGCAGCTAGAAAAGCCGCTCCTGATTCGATCGGAGGGCCGACCACCGCCGGGACTTGTAGGTCTTCATAGTGAAAGGAACAGCCGGTATATACGAATGACAATTCCGGGTGGCGATCGAACATGGCAAGGGCTTCAGCCGCGAATTCTGGTTCCAGGAAGTCGTCGTCAGAGAGCGCGAGGAGAAACTCAGTGTGCACCTGGTTGATAAGGAAGTCGGAGTGCCTTTCGATAGGGATAGTGGAATCGTGCCGGAAGGTCCTTATTCCGCGACCCGCATAGCGCTCGATGACAGCGGGGGTTTTGTCCGTTGACCCATTATCGGAGACGATGATCTCGATATCGGGCGAGGTCTGAGTGAGCGCACTCTCGATCGCGCGGGCGACGAGTGTGGCACGGTTGACCGTGGGAATGACGATGGTCAGCCTAGGTGTCATGCGCTCCCAGCGCCCTCAAGGTTAGTACCCATCGTCAATTCTGCTCAAACAGTGTTTCCTCGACCAGTTCGCAAAGAATGTGTCCGGTTAAGATGTGCGCTTCCTGGATCCGCGGTGTCTGATCGCTCGGAATGCAGATGCAGTGATCGACAGCGTTGCGCAACTTCCCGCCGGTTTTTCCGGTCAGAGCCACCGTAACGAGTCTCTTGTCGCGGGCGACGTTCACGGCTCGCAACACGTTAGGGGAGTTTCCGCTAGGCCCATGGTGAAGGCGACGTCATCGGGACTGCCAATGCCCTGGATCCGGCGCACGAAACGTCGTCAAAGGAATAACCGTTGCTGACGGCGGTTAGGACGGAAGAATTAGCGACCAGCGCCCAGCCCGAGAGCCGGCCGTTCCGCCGAATACCGTCCGCTCATTCCGCGGCCAGGTGCTGGTGTCGGTGCATCCGCCGTTTCCAAAAAACAGGATCTTGTTTCCGGAGCGGAGGCACTTCGTCATTGCGCCACTACTTTGATCACGGCGTTCATGTATCCCGAGGACTCCAGTAGACTCTGCATCACCGACGCGCATTGCGAACCCTGGCGACCGCCAGAGACTGCGCACATCCGTGTTCATATAAAATATCTGGCTGGCAACTGGAAGGCTATTCCTGACTGGTTGCCGGAGGTACACCTCGGGGACGTTGTCCTTTTCGTTTGAATAGGGCGTGAGGAGGTGACAGTCTTAGACATGGTCTCAGCATCGATCCAGCTAGGCACGTTTCAGTCTGTGGTCGGGACTGCATAGCAAACCCCTTCCCAACATTCTTCGGCGTGCGCCGGAAGAATACATGGTACTGGGTGAAATGGAGCGCATGAGATTCGGAATCTGCCAAAGGTGCTCGCTTCGGTGATATGTGCATATGCCAGCACGGGTTGATGGCGTTGTAATAATCTACTTCCGCCGGCGAGCGCTTCGGGTTCCGCGCTCTCGATATCCATTTTGATGTAGGTCGGCATCACAGGCCATTGATATCATCCAAACGGCGGCACTCGATCTTGGATCCCGCGTCCTGCGTCGTCACGTGTGAGGAAGCAGAACTATTGAAGGCAAAGGAGACCTGGCCATTGATGTTCCCGACAGCATAGGGCATTACTGTAACCCGATCGGCGATTCCCATCGCTCTTACGTTGGAGGCCAACGCCTCTCGGTTTGCTGGATCGGGCTCAAAAGCGAAGGCATGTCGGAACTCGCCACCCCAGTGACGATTGAAGTTCCCGATGCTATCGCCGTCAAAGCTGCCGCAATCGACGAACACTTCGTCGGGAACCGGCGATAGCAAGTCCTTCGGGAAGTACGTATCCTTTGCGTCCAGCGGTGGTGACAGCGCCGAAAAATCCAGCCAGTACCGCCAGAGTAGTTGTTCGCGCAGTTCGCGCTTCGAGAAGTTCGTCCCCCAACATGCCGTAACATTGCCGGATGCTGTGGAACTGTTCCGAAACCGGTGGGGCAGTTCAAGTCCACATTGCGGAATAAAAATATCAGCGTACTTCCAGAGGAGTGGGGCACAAGCCACCACCCGCTGACAGCCTAACGATGCCAGCTGGCGACGAACTGAGGAACCTTGATATATGGTGACGACAAAGCACGCGGTGTTGCCATACAGCTTGGTTGCTTCCGTGACAGAGAGCACAGGGAGTCCCATCACTTGTTGGTGCCACAGATCGCGATTGTTGTCGGCAAACGCCAGCGGCTCAACCCCCGCTTTGCGCAGTCCGGCAAGGACGCCCTTGCCCAGCGGTCCGGCGCCAAATAACACTAACTTTTCGCCAAATGGGCTCGCGAGATCGTCAAATGTAATGCGCTCACGTGCACGTGCCGTGTCTGGCGGTTCCGCCTCGATCCGCCGCAAGATATTTTCAAGTTGCTCCAAGTCGTTGCTTGCGGGTACCTGGGTTGGGGTCACTTGCTCACTCCGATTTTGGTTTGCTCGTCGAACCTTAGCGATTCCACGTCGAGCCCTTCGTACCGCTCATACCAGGCATAAAGGTCCCTGACGGAGTCCTCCAAATCCCAAAACCGATACCCACTCATTTCCGTCAGCATACGCGAGTTGTCCGCTGAGTACTCGGACCCCATACCGTCGGTCAGGACTGACACACTGGGACTGCGCCCCGAGACCCGGGCAACCACTCGGGCTAGCTCGGTCAGCGCCACGGGCCGTCCGGTGCAGACGTTGTAGGCCTTGTGGCGGGCGTTGTTCTCGATGAACCACATCGTGATCTTGACCAGGTCTTTGATGTACAGGTAGTCAAACACGACATCCTGCCGGAGCACAATCGGCAATCCTTTCAACGCCCGGCAACAGGCGTTGGAAATGAAACGTACCGTGTAGTCCTCGTAGGCGCCGAAAACACCGAACAACCGCAAATCAATGAGCCGGTCGGAGCGCTCGATATATTTCGCGCAAATGTACTTGGAAAATCCGTACGCGTCCCTGGGCACGCGGATGTCGAAATAGTCCTCCCGTACGCGCGCGGGCAGTTGAACGCGGTCATACTCCGCGCCAGAGCCGAAATGAATCATTTTTCCGAATCGTCCCTGGTTGCGCACGAGATTGAAGAACATGCGGCAATTGCGGTCGAGCATATCCGGAGGAGCAGCCAGGCGCCGATTCGAGCGCGTGGTGGCCGCATGCACGATGACATCGCATCTGTGTCTGCCGAGGTATTCGCGCACCCCCGCTCTTTTAACAGGTCCAGTTCGGCCGAGGAGGGCGCCAACACCTCATATGTCCCGCCGAATTGCTCCGCCAGATTTCGCCCAATGAACCCCGACCCGCCGGTGATGAGTATGCGCATTATGCAGGCGTCCAAAACGAAGATTTCTCATGCCCCAGAAAACTGAGTATTGCGAGCATGCTTTAGGCCGCCCTCCTCAGCCGATTTGCCGGAACGGCATAGCATACCAAGTCCCATGCATTGCCGCGGTAGTGGGAAATCCCAGACTAGACGGCAGTCCATCCCCCATCCACCACAATACTTTGTCCTGTCACGTAAGAAGACGCTTCCGAGGCAAGGAACAGTAGGACACCCGCAAGCTCTCCAGCCCTACCGATTCGTCCAAGGCACGTATTTGCTTTCAGTTTTTCGATGAATGGGTCTCCAACTTGAACCGAGTTCGAACCCGCATCCTCCGTGTTAGAGAACGGTCCTGGGAGAATTGCGTTCGCGCGGATCCCGTAGCGTCCCCAGAACGATGCCAGGTAGCGAGTGAAGGCGACCATCGCGGCCTTTGAGGCAGAATACGCAGGCGGATTCAAAAACGTTGTTCCTTCGTACAGCGTAGGCCGAGGGGCCACCACTGCATACATCGTTGAAATGTTAATAATGCTCCCACGGCCCCGCTCTTTCATGCTCGCGCCAATTCTCTGCACTGTGAGAGCTGGCCAGCAGACGCCGGCGATCAGATTTCGCATCCACACATCCATGGTTCCTTGCTCCAGGGAGCCCGTGGGTGTATTGAATCCCGAAGCCGGCGCCAGTTCATGAGCGTTGTTAATCAGCACATCGACAGCATGGTGCCGCGCAATTTCATCCAGGGTCTTCGTCAATGCTTCCAGGTCGTACATATCCACGTAATAGCAATGCACACGACCCGGCCCGTATTTCTCAGTCCAAACGTGCTCCTGTTTGGAGAGCTTCGCTGGTCGACCGATTGCAATCAGGTCAGCGCCGTTCGCGAGCAGAGTTTCGGCAAAAGTTCGTCCGAGAAATCCGGAGGCGCCCGTCAACAACGCTACCTTGCCCTGAAGTGAGAACAGCGACGATCGATCCAAGGCTACCAACACGTTCTTCCTCCATCCACGACGAGATTTGCCCCAGTCATGTAAGAAGACGCATCGGAGCAAAGAAACAGGATCGCGCCCTGATATTCATCGGCGTGGGCCATACGAGCCAACGGAATCCGTTGATGTAGTTCTGCCAGAAACGCTTCAGGCTGGTTATTGAAAACGCCGCCCGGCGAAATTGCATTCACGCGGACACCCGAGGTAGCCCAGTAGGTCGCCAAATAGCGAGTGAGGCCAATTAGTCCCGTCTTCACCACCGAGTAGGTAACGGGCTTGACGGGCTGCTCGTCCTCGGGGACGCCCTGCTGACGATACAATCGCTGATCGGGAGCGATCACAGCGAGGTCAGAAGCGATGTTGAGAATGACCCCTTTGCCTCGCTTTGCCATCTCTGAGCCAAATACGCGGCTGCACAAGAAAGCTCCTGTGAGTCCCACGCGCAGATCATCATTCCAGATCTCGAGGGGGAAATTCTCCAAGCGCGACCAGACTTTGGAACTGGAACTGCCGGACTCGACCTTAGGGTTATTGGCAGCGTTGTTGATGAGAATGTCCACGTGTCCGAACCGCGCCAGCAGTTTATCCCGAGCCTTCTCGACCTCTGCCAGTTGGGTAATGTCGGTGGCGATTCCGGTGGCATCTACGCCGTACTTTCTTGCGATTGCGGCTGCGGCCACTTCCGGCTTCGCCTGAGGAAGATCAAGCAGCACGGGAGATCCCCCCGCTGCCGCTATGATCTCGGCGTGCTTGGTGCCCAGCAGTCCCGCGCCTCCTGTGATGACTGCCACGCGGCCAGTGAGGTCAAACAGCGCCTGCGCCCGGTTGGTTGCTTCAGTAACTTCTAGTTTGTCCGCCATCGGCCTTGAAACACGCTCCCGTAATGAATGTGGCAGCATCCGAACAAAGGAACACGGCAATGCCCGCGATTTCCTCCGGCGTGCCAAAACGCGCAAGCGGCACGTTGGAGTCAATCATTTGCATGACCTTATTCTTGTCCTTCTCCAGGTGACGTTGCCAGGTTCCCCCTGGGAATAAGACATTACCCGGCGCTATGCAGTTCACGCGAACGCCTAGCTTGGCGACCTGGCTGGCCAGATTCTTTGAATAGTTGATGAGCGCGGCTTTGGCTGCGCTATAAGGGAGGGGCGCCGGAGTTGCTTCCACGCCGGTGATGGACGCGATAAACAGCAGGCCCCCATGTTGGTTTTCCGCCAGCAAAGGGATCGCGGCCTGGGCCAGGTTCACGCTTCCCCAAAAATTCAATTGGAAGAGGCGTTCCCACTCTTCGCTCCCCAGTTGCCAGCCGGGTTTACCGCTTCCGGAGCCCAAATTAGCGACAACGACATCGAGGTGACGCCACAGGCCGTGGGTCCTGCGCAGAGCCTGGTCGATGGTGTTTGGGTCGGTAAGATCACCACAGAGCGAGATGACGCATTCTCTTCCGAACTCGGCTTCGAATTCAGTCAGAGCTTTGGACAACGGCCCCTCATTTCGACCGGTGATACAGACGCGGCAGCCTTCGCGCAGTAAGGCCGCAGCAATTGCTTTGCCAATGCCACGTGAGGAGCCAGCAACCAGCGCGACGCGATTTTGCAGGGAGAGATTCAAGTCGTCAATTGTGCCAATAGCCGCGAACAAACGCCAGGTTCTGTTTTGCCCAGGCAACTTCATCCCCGGGAGTTCCGCGCGCGACCTGGAGGGTGAAATCTCCTCGATAGTCTATCTGCTCAAGGCAGGAGAACAGTGAGGTGAAGTCAGCATTGCCGGTTCCCAGAGGAACGGTCCCACCATTCAACACACGGTCTTTAATGTGGACGCTGCCAATTCGCTCCCCGTACGCTGCGAACTCGTTGGTCGGAGAATATCCCAGCGAAGCGCTGTTTCCTGAGTCGTAATTCACCTTTAGTTTTGGATGGGGTATCCGGTCGAGCAGTTTAGCGAATTCCGCCGGCCCCAGCGAAGTTTCCAGATGAAGTTCGATTGTGGTTTCTTCGGCAAATGGCATGGCAGCCTGTAGAGCGTCTTGCACTGCGGCAAAGTCCTCGTTCGAACGAATGGCCGAGGCATCCACGAAGGGAATTACGACACGATTCACGCCGACAGCGCGAGCGTTGCGCAGGACGCGTGCCAGTTCCTGCAAGCGTTCGTCAAGTTCTTGTTCGCTGCAGCGGACCAGAGGTCTATCCATAAAATAGTCGGCACACACTGAACGAATGCAAACGCCGGTAGATTCCTTGAGATACTTTAGCCGGTTAATGCCCGCGGGATTGCCCAATGGGTTCACATCGTGGCCGTAAAGATCGTAGACCCACTCGATGTAATCAAAAGGAACCTTCGCCGCGTGCGCAAATTCGCTTTCCCATTGATTGCGTGGGAAGCATTGAAATCGGCCATCCTCCGGGGGCACGAGTCTCCCTTCCATTATTCCAAACTTTGTCATAGGAATCCTGGGTGTAGCTTAGCTCACTCCTTTACCGCTTCCACGATCATATTCTGGGTGAACTCGTCGCGATCCAGGAAGGGCCACAGATCCTCCAGGGGCTTGGAAACGAATGATCCATCGGGACGCTGAATCGATGTTACACGCGGAGCTCTGGTCTCGTCGGGAATGATGTGTACGTCGCAAAGCACCGGTCCACGTCCCCGCAGAACTTTACGTACGGCGGCGCGCAAGTCCGATTGATCCTCGATGACCGACGTCTTCACGCCGTAGGCGCGAGCGACCTTACGATAATCCGGGATCGACACGCCAGTTTCCGGACTGCATCCGATGTTAGGCCCTCCGAAGTAGTTGGTTTGACTGGCTCGAATCGATGCGTATCCCAGATTGTTGAGAACGAAGAGCTTGATCGGCAGCTTGAGGTGCGCGATGGTCGCCAACTCCTGGATGTTGAACTGAAGGCCGCCGTCGCCGTCAACGCAGATCGTCTTCCTGCCGCCGCTGCCAAGGCACACGCCAATACTGGCGGGGATGCCATATCCCATCGCACCCAGCCCTGCCGTATGAAACACGCGACGCCCTTTTCGCGCCCGGTAGGCCAGCAGGAACACTTCAATGGCGCTTCCTGAGTTTCCGGAAACGACGCGGTCGTTCGGTCCGGTCTCCTGTCCGATGACTTCCGCCAGATGGTACACACTGACGAGTCCCGGTGCGCGGTGCTCGGGCAAAACCAGGGGATAACGGGTCTTCCAATCCTGACAGCGTTGGAGCCACGGGGTGCGATCTCTATTCTTGTCGAGTACAGAGCCGGCTTGCTGGAGCATGTGGTCGATAAAGGCGCGGGCGTCGGCGCAGATGGGGTTGTCGATCGCGCCTTCGAGCTTGCGCAACTCCGCCGGATCGATATCGACGACAGTTTTGTAGGCTCCGCGGGCGAACTGATGCGGATCCCAACCCATCAGCGGCGGGTCAAGACGAGTTCCGATCACGAGGACGAAGTCGGCATTCTGGAGGGCGAAGTTCGCACCACGAGAGGCCACCGTGCCGGGCCGGCCGACGAATAGCGGATCGTCGTCGCTCAACAGATCCATGGCCAGCCAAGTCAGGCCGACGGGGACATGCAAAAGGCGCACAAGTTTCTCGAAGGCCGCCGCCGCGCCGGAAACTCGAACGCCGTTACCCGCGAAGATAAATGGCCGCTCGGCCAGGTTCAGACGAGCGATCACATCGCGTACTTGTGTATCCATCTTGTCTGACGCGGGCCGCGACAACTCGGCAGGGTCGAAGGCGCGCATATTGTCGGGCTCAACTGGCACAGCCTGGACATCAATCGGAATATCGATCCAAACCGGTCCGGGCCTTCCGGTGCGCGCCAGGTACGCCGCTTTTTCGAGATGGTAGCGGATGCTTTGCGGATCCACGATCGTCGCCGCGTACTTCGTAATCGGCTTGACCAGAGAGACAATATCAACCTCTTGACTGCCGCGCTGCCGTACTCCGAGAGGCGTGCCATCGGACCGGTACATTCGATCGGCACGTTTCACCTGCCCCGAGATGACCAGCATCGGAGTCGAATCGAGCCATGCTCCGACCACGCCCGTGATCGCATTCGTGCCGCCGGGTCCGGTCGTGACCATGACTACGCCCAGATTGTTGGTAGCCTTCGAATAGCTTTCCGCGGCGATGGCGCTGGCTTGTTCGTGGTGGTTGCAGACGAAGGTCAAGTCGCTGCAACGGGCGAGAGCATCATTCAAATGCATGGCCCCACCGCCCGTGACCAGGAAAACGTGCTTCACGCCCTGCTGGGCAACAAAGCTCATCACATAGTCTGCGAGTCTCATGCTCTCCTAGCGAACCGGCTTTACTGCCCTTCTGGCGGACGCAAGCAACATGTCTACGACCTCGCGCACGGCGCCGTTACCGGCGGTGAGCTTGGTGACCACCTGGCAACGCGCTCGGATCGCAGGGCGCGCATCCGCGGGACAAGCGCTGAGACCAACGATGTTAAGTGCCGGTAAATCGTTTACATCGTCCCCAATGAAGCAAATCTCCTGCAAGCTCAGCCCGTGCCGTTCGGAGAATGCGCGTAGCGCACTGGCTTTGTCCTTGCAGTCCTTATGAACGTCGCCGATGCCAAGTTTACTGGCAAGCCGGTCGACCAGAGGGCTGTTCTCGCCCGATATCAGAGCAATCACGATTCCTGATTTTCGTGCCAGCGACAGACCCATGATGTCGGCAAAGTGAAAGCGCTTCCATTCTTCGCCGTTTGGCCCCCACCAGACCCCGCCGTCGGTGAGCACTCCATCGACATCCATAGCGATGGCCCCGATCTTCGGCACGACCTTCCGCACGAGCTTGGACACTAAGCGGCTCCCACGCGCCGCAACTTTTTGATGATCGGTTGCTCGCGCTCCAGCACGCGCTTGATGCCGTCACCCATCGATTTTTCGATCAAACGGATGTCTCGAATCAAACGCGTGATGCCATTCGGTTCCAGCGACGCCGCGTGATCCGAACCCCACATGGAGCGATCGAGCGTGATGTGGCGCTCGATCACGCAAGCGCCGAGCACCGTGGCCGCGACGCTTGAGGGCAACCCCGTTTCGTGGCCGGAGTAACCAACCGGCACGCCATACCGATCTTTCAGCACACCGATAACGTGCAGATTCAATTCTTCGTAGTACGCGGGATACGTACTGCATGCATGCAGAAGGACGAGATCTGGCTTGCCGAGAACTTCCACCGCATGATCAACCTGTTGGATCGTACTCATTCCGGTCGACAATATGATTGGCTTGCCCACCGCGCGAGTGTGGCGCAGCAGGTTGTCATCGGTGAGGGATGCGGAAGCGACTTTAAAGCATGGAACATGAAACTGGGCTATGAAATCGACCGATGCTTCGTCCCAGCAAGACGCGAACCAGTCAATCTTGACCTCGCGGCAATAGCGGTCAATCTCTCGATACTCTTCGATCTCGAATTCGAGGCCGCGCTTCAGATCGCCATTGGTGTTTCCAAAAGGGCTTTCCCGGGGCTTCGCCAGCTCCTCCGCCGAGTAGACGACATCGATGGTTCTCTTCTGAAATTTGACGGCGTCACAACCGGCGCCCAAGGCCACGTTGATAAGTCTTTTCGCAAGATCGATATCTCCATTGTGGTTGATTCCGATTTCAGCGACCACGTAGCAAGGTTTCCCAGGTCCGATCACCTTGGAACCCAATCGAACCTCTGGCAGCTGGATGGAGGAATGTTTGTTATTTTTGTCTGGCATCGGAAAGGACCCCTTTAATGGCGACTTCGTTTATTTTGAGTCCTGCCTTCCAAGACGCAAAAGTTTGCTTTCTCGCCGCAATGAACGCAGGCACTTTCTTCAACGGTGCGACTCCCAAGGCATCTCGCATGTCAGTCGCGTTGAGATTATAGCCCACATGCGAACAAGTGTACTTGTGATCGCGCTCGGGGGTCGGAGGCGACGAGTCGGCAGCCTCGCAATCTTAGCTTCGACCCACCGGGCTCGCATTCGATGCACTCTCCCTTAGCGGCTCGCCGGGGCCGTACTCGAAATTGACTCGCTCTTGCTCGATGACGAGAGGCCGCTTTTGCACCATGGTGTGGATGGTTCCGATATATTCGCCGACAATCCCTAGAAAAATCATTTGCAGCGACATGAAGAAGAAGACGCCGATCACCAGCGGCGCCAAGCCCGCCGAAAAGCGGCTCCAGAAAATCAGCTTATAGACCAGGTAAGCCAGCGATACCAGAAGACACAAGAATGAACTCAGAAATCCCGCGAAGGTCACCAGCCGCAAAGGAACCTTGGAGAGGTTGGTAATTCCAAGCATCGCCAGGTCATAGAGCGTGTAAAAATTGTTCTTGGTGATCCCGCGCTTCCGGCCCGGCTGGTGGTAGGGAATCTCGAAGTGCGGCATTCCAATTTCCGAGATCATGCCGCGGAAGTAGGGGTAGGGGTCGTCGAACTGCTTCACGATCTCCATCACCTTGCGGTCATACAAGCCGAAGCCGGTGAAATTCTGAATGGTCTCGATGCCGGAAAGCCGGTCCACCAGTTCGTAATATTGCTTGCGAATCCAGAACATCAGCCGATGCTCATCGCTGGTCTCCTTGATGCCGATGACCACGACATAGCCCTCCTCCCACTTGCGAATCAGGTCCACGATCATCTCGGGCGGGTCCTGCAGGTCGGCCACAATGAAAACTACGGCTTCTCCTGAGGCCTGATAAAACGCGTGCATCGGCGACCGGATGTGGCCAAAGTTGCGCGTATTGCGGATCACTTTTACGTTCTTGTCCTGGGCAGCGATGGCCTTAAGTTCGCGCAGCGTATTATCGCGCGAGGCATTGTCAATAAAGATGTGTTCGTATCTATAGTCTCCAGCCGCAATGATCGCTGCCCGCACCCGCTCGTAGAGTTCGCGGACGTTGGCCTCCTCGTTGTAGCAAGGCGTGATCACCGTGATGGTTCTGTTGCTTGCCATTGAAGGTGCCTCATCCTCCAGGAGCGGAATCTGGATACAACAAAATCAACTCGTTTGGCAGCTTCATCTCGCGTATTTGATTTGCAATCTCCTGCCGGAATCCATAAGACGAGATCAGGATCGGCTCTGCCCGGTCCTTCAGGCTCTCCGGCCGCAGCACCGGGATTCCCCGCAGTTGCTGATCTTGATATTTTGGGTTTGAATCCACAAACGCCACAATCGTGGCAGGCTTCAACGCACCAGTCGCGAGCAGGCGCTGCGTGTGAGTTCCAACACCCCAGACGATGACGCTCTGGTTGCCGCTGACTGCCAGTTCAATTCTTCCTCTAAGAGCCTTATCCATTTCTCGGCACTGGGCGATGTATCGTCGCAATCCGGCTTCAGCTTCGAAGTGACGGGGGAAATCCGTTCGTTGTATGTTTGCGTTCTCAAAAACTCCGTATGCGATTGGCACGGGCTTGCCAGCGCGATCGGTAAGCGCCGCGGACTCAGCCTTGAGAGTACGGAAACCCGCTCGTTCCATCAAATGCTGTAGCGCAGCCCGCGAAAAAAAGTTGATGTGCTCAGTGCTGAATTCCTGGTAGGGTGCTTCCCGTTCAGCAACGAATTGGGTCGCGTCGGGCACATCAACATAGAGAAGACCTTTATGGGGTACAAGCCGTTGCAGCGCTTCAACCGCAAGACCAACGTCGCGGATGTGCTCAAGGACTTCGAGCAGAATGACGAACTCGCAATCGCCCGCTCGAACCGGCGCGTCGAATATGGACCCTGTAAAAACCTCCACTCCGTACCGGGCGCGCGCAGACTCCACGCTTTCTGGCGCAGGATCGAGGCCGAAGACGTTCTCATACCCGTCCTCCTTCAAGAAACCCAACAGTCTGCCATTGGAGCAGCCAATCTCAAGAATGCGGGTATCACGAGCGGGGATGAATGACCGAAGCGAATTTGCGACCTGGCGCAAACGCCATTCATCTTCTGCGGATTCCTTGCCCGATCGATGTTCAAAGGCATATTTCGAAAGATCACGATAGTACTTGTCGAATGCGGCTTGTGATGGAATGTGGTCTGCAAATGTCATCCCGCACCCTTGGCAGACGACCACATCATAGCCATCGAGGAGGCCAATTTCGTCGAGTGCCTGGAACGATTGCTGAAATAGCAACTCCGAAGAAGTGCTTCCGCAAGTGGGGCAAGGCCGCAAATCCTTCATAACGGTTCGCCCTTTTTTGACCTCAGTTCGAATTTGGCCGAAAATTCGCCCATTTCGCTTCGCGCAGCTTTCGCTGGTGGCGGGCCGCTGGTCCTGTCGAGTCCGCGGGCGTAGATGGCGGCTTTCAACGACGGAATGCTGGCGTAGGGGCTGTCGATATCATCGATCATGATGGCTTCATCCTGCTGCAGGGGGCGGAGAAGGACTTCTCCTCGCATCAATTCCCGGCAGGAAATCTGGCCCTTTCTGCAGCGGAACGGCGAGATAGACATCGTCGTCGGTGAGGATGTGGCCTTCGGGCAGGTCGTGCTTTACGTAGACGCCACGCAGCAACTTGTCTAAGTATTCGATCTCGCGGGGTTGCTGAAGACGCCTCTGGGTGCCGGAGGCTCCGCACATGGATTTGGCTTGCTGATAGGCCTTGAACCACTGGTCGACCTGATCGGGCAGGGAGCAGTAGGGAGAGACCTTGATGCCATCGTCATCGATATCGATGTGACGTTCGAAGGTGCGGGCGCCTTTGGCATAGGCGATCAGCATGGAGGTGGTCCAGTCGTGGTACTCGTGGGTGGAAAAGCCGATGACGTGGTCAGGATAGCGGTCGCGGAGGAAGTCGATCTGGTTCATCTCCAGTTCGTTGTCTTCGGAAGGGTAGAGAGAGACGCAGTGGTTGATGGCCAGGGGGATGTGGCGGTTATCGAAAAAGCGGACCAGGTCGTCGATATCTTTCAGGGAGGAGCCTCCGGTGGATACTATGACCGGCTTTTTGGCTTTGGCAATCTTCTCGATCAACATCCAGTCGTTCACGTCGGAGCTGGCGATTTTCAGGATCTGGATGCCTAGTTCGCAGCAGATGTCGACCGAGCGTTCGTCGAAGGGCGTGGCCATGGGAATGCAGCTGGCCTGGCGGACGGCATGGACCAGCTGGGCATAATCTTCGATGGAGAGCTGGGTCTCGAGCGTCTTCTTGATGTAGCGGACGTCGGTGCGAGCGCGGAAATCCTTGTGAATGAAATTATCCACGTCTCGCATCTGGAGCTTGATGGCAGCACGGACGTTGTTGAAGCGCACTACTTGCGCGTAGGCGGAAATGATCTTCAAGCCGCGCTCTACTCTGCCGAGATGGTTGTTGGCCAGCTCCAAGACGAATAACTCGTTAAAAATATCCGCGCCGGTCATGACTGATCCTCCCTGCTAACTATCCTTTTATAGTGTTGGCTGCCAGTTCTTCTGCATCGAGGAAAGGATACATATCCTCGAGCGCGGGCGTAACGATTTTTCCGTCGGGCAACTGCTTCGACTTCAGGCGGGGCTCGAATTCCTGGGCCGGGTCGAGCATGACTTCGATCAGGGTGGGGCCGGGCTGCTCCAGGGCGGCTTGAACCTGGGGCATGTCTGCGGCGCGATCGATTCTCAGGCTGGGAATTCCGTAGGCGCAGCCTACTTTTACGTAGTCGGGAAAGGAGACGCCGCTGGCGGGGCTGGCGCCGGTGAGGCGTCCGAAGAAATTGGATTGCGTGCTGCGCATGGAGAGGTAGCCGCCGTTGTTGAGGACGAAGAGTTTGATGGGAAGCTGGTGATGCTTGACGGTTTGCAATTCCTGAATATTCAGCTGAAGGCTGCCGTCTCCGGCCATGCAGATCACCCTGGCGCCGTTGCGGGCTACCGCGGCGCCGACGGCGGCGGGCAGATCGTATCCCATGGAGGCCGAGCCGGAATTGGAGATCAGGCGCTGACCTTTGCGGATTTGCATGACCTGGAAAGTGACGATGCAGGCGGTGGCATCGCCGCAGATCACTACATCGTCATCGGCCAGGAGGGCGGAGAGTTGTTCCATGAAGTGGTAGGGATTCAGCGGAGGGCCGGGCTTTCTCTGGCGATCCTGCAGGACGGGATAGCGAGCCACGCGCTGGCGGCACCACTCCAGCCATTCCTGGTGGCGGGGCGCATAGAGGGAGCGGGCACAGGCGGCGGCTAGTTCGGCGAGAAAGAATTTCAAATCGGAGTAAATGGCCAGATCGGGGCGAACCAGCGGCTTGGTGAACTCGGAGGCATCGACATCGACCTGAATCTTGAAGGCATGGGGCGCGAAAGACTGCCAGTTGTAGCTGACCTGGCGAACATTCAGCCTTGAACCGAGCACTAATACCAGGTCGGCATTTTGTACGGCGAAGTTTCCGGCGCGGTCACCTATGGTTCCTGGGCGGCCGCAAAACAGCGCGTGATCGCTGGCGATCAGATCGTGGGTCCAAGCGGTGGTAACCGGGATTTGCAGCTTCTGAACTAGCTGGTGGAATTCGTCCAAAGCGTTGGCTACCCGTACGCCGGTGCCGGCTAGAATCACTGGTCTTTTTGCGGCGCGAATTCGCTCGATGACCTCGCTGCATTGCTTGCTGACTTCGTTCTCGCTCCATCGAGGAGCATCCTGCGCGGGATCATAAGCGCGCAGATTGGCCTCATCAACTTGGGCAGATTGAACGTCGACGGGAATATCTAGCCAGCAAGGTCCCGGCCGGCCGGACTTTGCCACATGCCAGGCACGCTCCAGGTGGTAGCGAATCGAATTCGGATCGTCGACCAGTACTGCGTACTTGGTAATGCCTTTCACCATGGCGACTATATCCACTTCCTGATCCCCGAGCTGGCGCAGATCGCGCGTGCCCGTAGTCGCCATGCAGGTTTCGCGCTTCACCTGGCCCGACACAACTAACAGGGGAATGGAATCGGTCCACGCGCCGAAAACGCCGTTCAGGGCGTTGATGCCGCCGGGGCCGGTGGTGACGTTGACCACTCCGGGTTGGCCGCTGATGCGGGCATAGGCCTCGGCGGCCATCGCGGAGGCTTGCTCATGGTGATTGCAAACGTAGTGAATGCGAGGTTCCTTGCCGATGGAGTCGTTGAGGTGCATGGCCCCACCGCCCGTGACCAGGAAGATGTCGCGTACACCCCAATCCGCGAGCCGCTTGACGAGGTAGTCGGAAAGCTTCATGAGCGGACCTTGGAATTGGAATAGGAGTGGGAGTTTTCGTGCGGCATCGGAACCCGTCCCTTGGAGCCTACTTCGTTGATCGATTGCAGAACGTAATCGAGCATCGGCTGCGTGAGTCCGGGATAGACGCCGATCCAAAACGCCTGATTCATTATGCGGTCACTGGTTCCGAGATCACCGACCACTCGATAGTTGAGGCCCGCATAGGCAGGTTGACGGACCAGGTTGCCGCCGAACAGTTGGCGTGTCGCAATCTTTCTCCCATTCAGGAAGTCTATGAGCGCGTTGCGCGAGAAGGGAGCTGTCTCCCTTAGAAGCAGGGGACATCCGAACCAACTGGGGTCGGAATTGGGGGTTGCTTCGGGCAGGACGAAGTGTTCATCGGCGTGGTTGTCTTTGAGTCCGGCCTTCAAATAGGCAAAATTTTGTTTTCTTGCGGCAATAAATGCCGGTAACTTTTTCAACTGCGCGACTCCCACCGCCGCTTGCATGTCCGTGGCCTTCAGGTTGTAACCCACATGCGAATAAATATATTTGTGATCGTAACCGCGGGGCAGGTCACCCAATTGCCAATCGAAGCGCTTGCCACAGGTGTTCTCTTTCCCCGGGTCACACCAGCAATCCCGCCCCCAGTCGCGGAAGGATTCGACGAGCGTGCGCAGCAGGGGCTGATTGGTCAGCACGCATCCGCCTTCACCCATGGTGATGTGGTGCGCCGGATAAAAGCTGATCGTCGCGAGATCGCCGAAGGTTCCGACCTTCTCGCCGCGATAGGTCGAGCCGAGCGCGTCACAACAGTCTTCGATCAGCCACAAGCCGTGCTTCTTCGCGAACGCGGTTACGGCATCGAGATCGAACGGATTTCCTAACGTGTGCGCAAAGATGACGGCACGGGTTCGGCTGGATAGCGCCGCTTCCAGATAACTGACATCCACGTTGAACGTGGGAAGGCAGACATCGATGAAGACGGGAACCAGTCCGTTCTGCAGGATGGGATTGACGGTGGTGGGGAATCCTGCAGCCAGGGTGATGACCTCGTCTCCGGGCCGCAGGCGCCGGTCGCCCAGTTTCGGCGAAGTCAGGGCTGCGACCGCCAGCAGGTTGGCCGATGAGCCCGAATTTACCAGCACCGCTTCGCGCACCCCGACGAATTTGGCGAACTCACGTTCGAACTGCTCGGCGAAGCGCCCGGTCGTCAGCCAGAAATCGAGTGAGGACTCGACCAGCAACTCGAGTTCTTGTTCGTCGAAAACACGGCCGGAAATGGGCACGGGGGACGATCCCGGCACGAACGGACGAGCAGGGAAGGCCTCACGGTAGTAGTCGCCCACCAAGGCGCGGATCCGGTCGCGCAAGTCATTTGTCCGCAACTCGTCCGCTCGTGACACTACTTCAGCGCCTCCCGGTACCACGCAATCGTCTTCTCCAATCCTTCATCCAGCGTGAACAGGGGCTTCCAGTTCAATTCCGTGCGGGCCCGCTCGGCGCTCAGGAACTGATGGCGGATCTCATTCGAGGCCTGGTTCTGAATTTCGGGCTTCAACTTCGATCCCATTTTCTCGAGGATCGCAGTCACCAGTTCCAGGACGCTGATCTGCGCTTCATTGGAAAAGTTAAAGGCAGCGCCCGAAAGCTTGGAATCGTGCAAGAGCCGCTCCGCCAGCAGCATGTACGCCGCGGCGCCATCTTCCACGTAGAAGTAGTCGCGCACGAATTTTCCGTCGGAGCGAATAATGGGCCGTTGGCCACGAATCACGGAGCGGATGGTGCCGGGCACCGCGCGATTCCAGTTCAGGTCTCCGCCGCCGTAAAAATTGCCGCAGCGCGTGATGGCCACAGGGACGCCAAAGGTGCGCGCGTAGGACTGCGCAATCAGGTCGGCGCACGACTTGCTGACGTCGTAGGGATGCTTCCCCTGCAGCGGCATGTCTTCCTTATAGGGAAGCGCCTTCTGATCGCCGTAAGCCTTGTCCGAAGACGCGAGGATGACGGACTTCACCAACGGCGAACGCCGGCACGCTTCCAGAAGATTCCAGGTTCCGCGTACATTGCTTTCGAACGTCGAAAGTGGATTGCGGTTGGCGATTCCCACGATGGTCTGGGCGGCGAGATGAAATACGACTTCGATCTCATATTCGCCCAACACGCGCTCCAGCAGATAGGGACTGCTCAGGCCGCCGCGGACTACGTTGACGCGGTCGGTAAAGCCGTCGCGCACAAATGTGCTGGCCGGAACCCAGTCGCGTACCAGCGCCGTCAGGGATGCTCCCCGCTCCAGCAGGTGTTTCGTGAGCCATCCGCCTACCAGCCCCGTGGCCCCAGTGACAAAGACACTACGGTCGCGCCAGAAGTCATTCGTCATTATGATTTCGGCCAAATTATTGCTGCCAAGCTTATTCTGGCCAGACTTTCCAGGGCGCCTGGTTCGCGCTCCATAACTGGTTCAAGTACTCATACTCGCGATAGGTATCCATGGCGTAGAAGAAGCCGTCATGCTGATAGGCCATCAACTGTCCTTCGTCGGCAAGGCGCTCCAGCGGTTCCTTCTCGAAGATGCAATCGTCACTGCCGAGATAATCGAAGACACGGCGATCGAGTACGAAAAAACCCGCGCTGGCGCGGCCGCTGGTCTTTGGCTTTTCCTTAAAGTTGGTCACGCGCCCTATGGAGTTGGCCTCGATGACTCCGAAGCGGGAACTCGGAGTGATGGTCGTGACCGTGGCCAGCTTCCCGTGGCTCTTGTGGAAGTCCAGCAATTTTCGTATGTTCACATCGCCTACGCCATCGCCATAGGTCAGCATGAAGAGATCATCAGCAATGTACTTCTCGATCCTCTTCACCCGTCCGCCGGTCATCGTGTTCTGCCCGGTATCGACGAGGGTGACCTGAAAGTCCTGTTCGCGATGGACGTTTTTGTACTCAATCCGGGAGTTCCGGCCGAGACAGATGGTGAAATCGTTGTTCATCGCCTCGTAGTTCAGGAAATAGTCCTTGATCATGTTGCCGCGGTATCCGAGGCAGAATACAAAATCAGCAAAACCATTGTGGGCATACAACTTCATGATGTGCCACAGGATGGGACGGCCGCCGATTTCCACCAAGGGCTTGGGCCGATACTCCGTTTCCTCGCGCAAGCGCGTACCGAGCCCTCCGCACAGCATCACTACTTTCACGCGAATCTCCTGGTGGGCGCTGGTGCTAGTTTCCCGGATTTTATTCGGTATCCGGAGCTTCGGCAAGGGAAGGACCCTAGATGGATACCACACAAGACGGATCATTCGGTAGCAAAGACGGATAAATTGAGCGCTGGAGTCCCACACTACCTTATGATTCCCGCGAGCCTAATGAGCCACTCGACGGTTTTGGACAAGCCTGCCAACAAGAGGTTGTGATTTGCTGAACAACTCAAGAGAACAGGCAGCCCAAGATGCCGCCAAGCCAGTTCCTCCCTATTACGTTAAAGGTCTTGCGCTGGGAGTAACGGCCTATCTGGTTGGAATTCACTTCTGGACCTGGATTTACTTGCTTCCCACATTGTTGGGCGGTCACGCCGACTTCCGCCAACTGTACACGGCCGGATCCATGGTCCGGTCCGGTTACGCGCAGCAGTTGTATGACTTTGACGCGCAGTTACATTTTCAGCGCCTGCTCGTGGGGCCAGGGGACGTTCCATTGCCCTTCAATCGCCCAGCCTTTGAGGCTCTGCTGTTTGTGCCTTTTTCGTTCCTGAGCTACCGAGCGGCATATTTCACGTTGGTGCTGGTCAACGTCGTCCTTCTGGCCATTTGCTTTCGCCTTCTGCGTGGGCGTCTGGACAACCTTGCTGCCGTACACCCAGCGCTTCCCGTAGCTGTTTTCGCCGGCTTCCTGCCGCTGGCGGCAGCGTTAATGCAGGGACAGGATTCAATTCTGTTGTTGACACTGTTGACCATGGCTATGGTTTTGCTCGAACGGGGCAGGGATTTTGGGGCGGGGCTCCTGGTCGGATTGGGGCTTTTCAAGTTGCAGATCGTGCTCCCCCTTGTCGTGCTTTTTCTTGTATGGCGGCGATGGCGGTTTTCTGCAGGCTTCCTTTTTTGGAGAGTTCATCGTTACCGCGTCTTGGCTCGGCGCGTGAGGGTTTGGCACCCGAAGATTCTTCTTCTGATCAGGAGCGATGCGCGGCAACCAGTGACTGGCCGAGGGACAATCCGCCGTCACCAGCCGGAACTTCGCGGTGAGAAAAGACCTGGAAGCCGTCTTCGATGAGCCGCGCCTGCAGGCGCTCGAAGAGCTGAAGATTATTGAAGCTGCCTCCGCTCAGGCACACACGGTCCACCGCGGTGCGTTGCCGCAGCCGACGGGCCACCTCTGCCAGCACCGCCACCAGTCCCAAATGAAAGCGCCGGCTGATCGCGGATGCCGGAGCCCCCTGTTTGAGGTCGGCCAGTATCTCTTGCCACAGCGGCTCGGTTTCGATGATCCAGCTCTGGTTCTCGACCTCGTTACCGTCCACGTTCTCGCCCTTGTTCTCTTCGACAAGCGCGAAGGAGTACGGGTGTTCGTCGGCGGAATCGCGCGCGAGCATCTCCAGTTCGATCGCGGCCTGGGCCTCATAATTGACGGTCTCGCGGACGCCGAGCAGCGCCGCCACGGCGTCGAAGAGACGCCCGCAGCTCGAGGTCAACGGACAGTTCACATTCTTCTCCAGCATGCGCAGCACGAGCCCGGTTTTCTTTGCCTCGATGCGCGCCATGGACGGCAGGTCCTCCGGTCTCAAGCCGTAATGCGTGAGATAGCTGAGCGCCATCCGCCAAGGCTCGCGGATCGCGGCCTCGCCTCCGGGCATGGGCACATACGCGAGATGCGCGGCGCGCTCGAAGCCCGCGTAATCCGCAAGCAGAACCTCACCGCCCCAGATGTGGCCGTCGGTGCCGTAGCCGGTGCCGTCGAGGGCGAAGCCGATCACTTTTTCTGTGCCGTCGAGACCGTTCTCCGCCATGCAACTGGCGACGTGCGCGTGATGATGCTGCACGCCGACTTTTTCCACCCCGTCGCGGGCGAGCGCCCAGCGCGTCGAGAAATAATTCGGGTGCAGGTCGTAGGCGATGACGCGCGGCTCGATCTCCAGAATGCGTTGCAGGTGCTCGACCGCTTCTTCAAAGAAGTTGTAACTCTCCAGGTTCTCGAGATCGCCGATGTGCTGGCTTAGGAAGGCGTGGCGTCCCTTGGTCAGGCAGATCGTGTTCTTCAGTTCGCCACCGACGGCGAGCACCGGGGGCATTGCCTCATGGAGGAAGACCGGCATCGGGACATACCCACGAGAACGGCGCATTTGGCGCGGCGCTCCGCCAGCGCTGCGCACAACCGAGTCGTCACAGCGCAAGAGAATGTCACGGTCGTGGACGAGGAAGGAATCGGCGATGCCGCGCAGGCGGCGCACCGCTTCCTGGTTGTCGATGGCGATCGGCTCCTCGCTGCGGTTGCCGCTGGTCATCACCAGCGCGCGGAAGCCGCCGGCCGCGAATAGAAGATGATGCAATGGTGTGTAGGGCAGAAAGATACCGAGATCGAGGTTGCGCGGCGCGACGCCCTCGGGCAAGCTCTCTGCTTTGCGCGGCAGCAGGAGGATCGGGCGCTGCATCTGTTGGAGCAGGGCGCGCGCACTGCTATCCACGTCGCAGAGCTGTTCGGCGGTTGCGAGGTCGGGGACCATGACGGCGAATGGCTTGTCGACGCGCCCTTTGCGTTCGCGCAGGAGTTCGACCGCGTGCGAGTTTGTCGCGTCCACTGCCAGGTGGAAGCCACCAAGGCCCTTGACGGCTGCGACCTCACCGGCGCGCAAGCGTGCGGCGGCCTCTGCGATCGGGTCATCGCAAGTGATCTGGTCGCCAGACGTGTCCCACAGTTGGAGTTGCGGGCCGCAGCGCCAGCAGGCATTCGGCTGGGCGTGAAAGCGGCGGTCCAGTGGATTGTCATACTCGGCTTGGCACTCCGGGCACATGGTGAAACGCGCCATCGAGGTGTAGGCGCGGTCATACGGAATGTCGCGCACGATAGTGAAGCGCGGTCCGCAGTTGGTGCAGTTGATGAAGGGATAGCGGTAGCGGCGGTCGCGCGGATCAAGCAGCTCGCGCCGGCAGTCGTCGCAGACCGCGACGTCGGGCGAGACCAAGGTCTGGACCGCGGCGCCGCGTGCGCTCTCGACGATCACAAAGCGGGCGTCGCCATTGCTCGGCAGGTCGCGCAGGTGAAGGTCGGTGATGCGCGAGAGCGGCGGCGCTTCGCTCGTGAGGCGCGCGATGAAGTCCTCGACCACCTCGCTCTCGCCCTGGATCTCGATGTCGACTCCGGCGGGGGTGTTGCGGATCTGCCCGGCGAGATGGCGCTCAGTAGCCAGGCGGTAGACGTGCGGGCGAAAACCCACGCCCTGCACCACGCCCGAGACCTCGATGCCCTTGCGGACCACCATAACTACGTCGCCGCACCGGCGGGCGCGTCTGCGAGTTGCGCGCGGCGGTTCTCCAGCCACGACTGCCATGCCAGAAGGCCTTCTCCGGTCGTGCACGAAACTTCCAGGATCTGCATGCCGGGATGGACGCGGCGAGCGTTCTCGCGCGCTTTCTCCAGGCTGAACGGCACGTACGGCAGCAGGTCAATCTTGTTCAGCACCAGCAGCTCAGACTTGAAGAAGATGGAGGGATACTTGAGCGGCTTGTCTTCGCCTTCGGCGGCGCTCAACACCACGATCTTCGCTGCTTCGCCGAGATCATAGCTGGCCGGGCACACCAGGTTGCCGACGTTCTCGATCAGGAGCAGGTCGAGGTTCGCGACGTCCCAGCGTTCCAGCGCGCGCTCGATCATCTTGGCGTCGAGGTGGCAGGTACCGCCGGTCGTGATCTGCTGCACCGGGAAGCCGAAGCGGGCAAGGCGCGCCGCATCATTGTCCGTCTGGATGTCGCCGGTCAGCACCGCGACGCGCATTTCCCTGGGGAAGCCTTCGAGCGTGCGCTCCAGCAGGCTGGTCTTGCCGGCGCCGGGCGAGCTGATCAGGTTCAAGCAGAGGATGTTGTGCGCGGCAAAACGCGCGCGCAGTTCGGCGGCCAGGCGATCGTTCTCGCTCAGGACCTTGCGTTCCAGGGAAACACGGTTCATTGCTATTGCTCCTCCAATTCCACGAATGAGAGTTGCAGTTCAGTGCCGCTGATACAGTCGGTGTCGCAGCTTGCGCATGCGGGACAGACGGTCTGATAGTCCGCAACCGTAAAGGTCTCGCCGCAATCGCAGCAGCGATGCCGTCGCGGCGATGGCGAAATCTCCAGTGAGATGTCCGCGAACTCAGTGTCGCGCACGAGTGCTTCCAGGCAGAAGCGCAGCGAGTCGCTGTCCACGCCCGAGAGTTCGCCGACGACGAGGCCGACCTTGAGCACGCGCGTGCCCGGGCGTAACTCGGCTTCCCTCCTCACCGAGTCCAGTACTGCGCCGGCGATGCTCAGCTCATGCATAAGGCCTCAGCAGATGCGCGGCAGCTGGTCGCCCGCCAGCATGTCGACGATGCGCGTAGTCCCCAGCGTCGTGCGCATGGCGACCAATCCTGGGTGCGACTCGGTCACTGTGCCAATGATCCGCGCTTCACCGCCGAGCGGATGGCGGCGCATGGTCTCGATCACCTCGTCGGCGCGGCGAGGATCGACAATCGCAATCAGCTTGCCTTCGTTGGCGACATAGAGGGGATCGAGGCCCAGCATCTCGCACGCACCCTTCACCTCTTCGCGCACCGGAATGGTCTGTTCCTCGAGCAGGATCCCGACCTTGGACTGTGCCGCGATCTCGTTACAGGTGCTCGACACGCCGCCGCGCGTGGGGTCGCGGAAGCAGCGGAAGTCGTGCGTAACATCGAGCATGGCCGCGACCAGGGTATGCAACGGCGCCGAATCGCTCTCGATCGCGCTCTCGAACTCCAGGCCTTCCCGCTGGGCGAGGATGGCGATGCCATGGTCGCCGATCGAGCCGCTGAGCAGCACGCGGTCGCCGGGACGCGCCTGGTCCGCCGACAAGCGCACGCCCTCGCGCACCAGGCCGATCCCGGAAGTGTTGACGAACAATTCGTCGCCGCTGCCTTTCTCGACCACCTTGGTATCGCCGGTGACGACTTGCACACCGGCGGCGGCCGCGGCGGCGCGAACCGAATGCGCGATCCGCTGCAGCACCTCCATTTTCAGCCCTTCTTCAAGGATGAACGCGATGCTCAAGTAAAGCGGCTGCGCGCCGCCCATGGCGAGATCGTTGACGGTGCCGTACACGGCGAGCGAACCGATGTCTCCGCCCGGGAAGAAAAGCGGCTTCACGACGAAAGAATCCGTGGTGAAAGCAAGGCGCGATCCGTTCACGTTGAGGATCGCCTGATCGTCGAGGCGCGCCAGCGTGGGGTTGTCGAAGGCGGGCAGGAAGACGTCGCGCAGCAGTTCGGAGCTGAGCGTGCCGCCGCTGCCGTGGCCGAGCACGATGGTGTCACGCGCCGGCAACGGAAGCGGGCAGTGGAGCTGATCGAGCTTGGCTGGGCCGGCCATCGGGACTCCTAGAGCGCGTTCCTCCGGTAGTGGTAGTAGGCGGCGCATGCGCCCTCGGAAGAGACCATCGGAGCACCCATCGGGTTCTCGGGCGTGCAGCGCGTGCCGAAGACAGCACAGTCGGGCGGCTTCTTCAGGCCCTGGAGCACCTCGGCGCTGACGCATTCGGGAGGCTCCTCCACTCCGTGTTGCGAGAATCCGAAGACCTGCTCGGCGTCGTGCGCGGCGAATTCCTGGCGGATGCGGTAGCCGCTCTGCGGGATGGTACCGATGCCGCGCCACTTCCGGTCGCACACCTCGAAGACACTCTCCATCAACTGCTGCGCCGGCACATTGCCTTCGCGGCTCACCGAGCGGGCGTACTGGTTTTCGACCTCAGTGCGGCCGGCTTCGAGCTGCGCGACAAGCATGTTGATGGCCTCCAGCAGGTCTACCGGCTCGAAGCCGCCGACCACGATAGGGACGCGGAAGTCGCGCACCAGTTCTTCATATTGGCGGTATCCCATCACGGTGCAGACATGGCCGGGAGCGATGAATCCCTGCACGCGATTGCGGCTCGAGCCGAGCAGCAGCCGGATCGCGGGCGGAACCAGCACGTGCGACGTGAGCATCGAAAAATTGCGCAGGCCTTCGCGTTGTGCCTGCCAGACCGCCATCGCGTTCGGCGGCGCTGTGGTCTCGAAGCCGATGCCGAAGAAGACGACCTGGCGTTGCGGATTCTGGCGCGCGATCTTCAGCGCCTCCATCGGCGAGTAGACGATGCGGACATCGCCACCGGCAGCGCGCGCGCGAAAAAGGTCCGACTGCGAGCCGGGGACGCGCAGCATGTCGCCGTAGCTGACCAGCGTAACGTCGGGGTGCAACGCGAGTTCGATGGCGTGGTCGATGGTTTCGAGCGGCGTGACGCAGACGGGGCAGCCGGGGCCGTGCACAATTTCGACGGCCTGGGGCAGAAGTTCGTCGATGCCATAGCGCATCAGGGTGTGCGTCTGGCCGCCGCAGATCTCCATCAGCACCCAATGGCGGGTCGTGCGCTGCCGGATCTCGGCGACGAGAGCCTTGGCGATACCCGGGTCGCGATATTCGTCAATGTACTTCACGGCAGCTCAGCTCCCCGTTTCGTCGGCAGATCCGTCGGCGGGTCCCAACTCGCTCTCGATCAATCCCAAGGTCTCGAGCGCCTGATAGGTGCGCGCGGCTTCCTCGGCGTCGACCTTGCTGATGGCGAAGCCGACGTGCACCATCACGTAGTCGCCAATCTGCGCTTCAGGGACAAAGTCGAGGTAGGCCTGGCGCGTGATCCCACCGAAGCGGATGCTCCCGGTCCGGCAGCCGTTCCGCTCTTCGGTCGTAAGGATCTTTCCCGGTATCGCCAGGCACATAGTGCCCCCTTCCGTCAGCTTATTCCTTCGTGGCCGGTACCGCGAGCGTCTCACGTTCCGGATGCCGGCCGTTCCGGTGGTGCTTGTGATGACTTCCGTTCAGCAGGTAGAAGCAGTTGCGCTTCGCTAACTGGCGGACGAGGCAGCGCTGGCGGAAGTAGATGCCGCACTGCAGGCAGACTTCGTTCGGATCGGTGGCGTAGTCGACGAGGATAGCGGAGAGGTTGTCGAGCAGCTTGGCGGCGCTCTTCAGGTCGCTGGCGGCGAACTGGCGGAAGATCTTAGCCAGCTTGCGCTGCTTCTTTTCATCGTAAGCCGCCAGGTAACGCCGGCTCGCGGGCGTGAGCGAGAGCTGAATCTCGCGGCGGTCCGGATGCCCCTCAACGCGCCGAAGCAGCTTGCGACGCACCAGCTTGTCGACTGCCTTGCTGGCGGCGGCGGCGCTCACACCCAGAAAAAGGGTAGCGTCGGTGATGGTACGAGCGTTGGTGAGCGACACCATCTTCAGCAGCCTGAACTGCGAAAGGGTCAGGGTCTTGCCCGCAACTTCCTCGAGCAATCGCTGTTCGACGATGTCGTTCACCGCCGAGGTGAAGACCTGCGCGCTGCCCAGAAAATCGTCGATCGTCTTTTCGTCGTGCGGCGTCCGGCTCATGCGCTGTAGGCGAGTCCTTTCCAAAGGAAATGATTTCATAGGTTAAGTAATATTGGCGCGCGCGTCAACGACATTCGTCAACGCCACGGGTGACCGGCGCGCGGGGCCGGCGATCTCGATGGTGCCACGCGCGGCGGGGCCGGAGTTCGGCAGGTAGGTGTTCACCAGCCAATCGGCGGCGATGGGAAGGGCTGCCTCGATCTCCGGCGACAACCCTTGCTGAATCTCCTCCGGCAAGGGTCCGGTCTGGCAGGCCAGCACGCGCACCTCCACACCGCAGAATTCCTGGAGCTCGCGCAGCAGGTTGGAGGTTGGAAGCTGGTGCAGGGAAAAATCGTCGAGCTTCACGGCGGGGATGCCGGAAGGGTCAAGTTCGAAGACGCTGCCCGGCTCACGGCCGGCGTCGAAGGCGTCGAGGACGAGCAGCCGGCGCGGGCGGACGGGGCTGATGCACAGCGTGAATAGCAGCTTGCGAACGCCGGTGCCGACGTCCATCAGGCAGGCGTCTTCAGGTACGCGGTGGTGGGAGTCAACATAATCCACCAGCGCGCACCCAAAGCCGTCATCACCAAACAAAATATTGCCGCACCCCAGCACCAGGGTGGCCGTGCGGCAAAACTCGGGGAGATCGGAATCGCCGGTCTGCCGCATGAGTTCCTCCGGTCCCGCTAGTTAGCCAGCGAGTCCAGCAAATTGCCGTCCGCATCGAGGATGTCGAGCTTGACCGAAAGCTTGCCATCCAGTCTATGGGTGGCACAGGACAAGCAGGGATCGTAGGCACGGATCGACATCTCGACCATGTTCAGCACTCCCTGGTCGTACTTGCCGCCGACGATCAGGCTGCGCGCCGCCTGGGTCACCGACATGTTGATGGGAGCATTGTTGTGGGTGGTACCGACGATGAGGTTGACGTTGGTCACCATGCCATCGGCGTCGGTTTGATAGTCGTGGATGAGTGTGCCGCGCGGCGCTTCGGTGCATCCGATACCGCGAGCGGCCCGCGGCTTCACCGGCACGCGAGTCTCCGTGCTGGTGATCTGCGGGTCGTCGAGCAGTCGGATCGCGTTCTCAGCGTTGTAGAGCAACTCGATCAGGCGCGCCCAGTGGTAGAGGAGCGTGAGCTGGGCGGGGCGGCCGAACTTCTGCCGGAACTCTTCCAACTCCGCCTGTGCCAGCGGCGTGTCGATGTGGTCGCAGACATTGATGCGCGCCAGCGTATTGGCGCGGTAAATGCCCGTCGGGTTCTCCACGTCCATGGAGAACTTGCCCCACTTCTTGGCGTATGGGAACTTCAGATAGCTCCAGGATTCGATGTGCTCGGAGATGAAGTCCGTGTAGTCTTCGTAAGGGAAGTCCTCGTACTTGCCGTCGGGCGACATCAGGCGCAGTTTGCCGTCATACAGGTTGAGAGCGCCGTTGTCAGTGACCGTGCCGATGAAGCCGGTAGTGATGACGCCCAGCGATTTCACCACGTCCAGGTACTTGGGGAAGATGTTCTCCTTGGCAAAAGCAATGGAGAACTTCGCCAGCTCAAGCGCTTCCGCGGCCATGGGACGCAGCGCTTCGCGTTCCTCCTCCGACATCGGTTTGCTGAAGCCGCCAGGGACCGCCGCCTGCGGGTGGATGGACTTGCCGGCGATCATCTCCAGCATGCGGGCGCACATGTGGCGGACCCTGACTACGCGCTTGGCGACATCGGGCGCAGCTTGCAGCACGCCGATGACGTTGCGAATCGAGTAGTCGGCATCCGGGCCGAGCAGGAAATCCGCTCCTGCCAGGAAGTAGAAGTGCAGAATGTGCTCTTCCATGAAAGCGATGCTGTTGCACAGCTCACGCAGCTTCTTGCCGGCCGGAGGGGGCTCGACGCCGAAAACCGCGTCGCACGCTTTCGCCGCAGCGAGATGGTGCGACCACGGGCAGACGCCGCAGATGCGCGGCGTGATGCGCGGCATGTCCTCCACCGGACGGCCGAGACAGAACTTCTCGAAGCCGCGCAGTTCGATGACGTTTACCCGGGCCGTGTCCACGCCGCCAGCGTCGTTCAGTTGGATCGTCACCTTGGCGTGGCCCTCGATCCGGGTTACGGGTTGGATCACCAGTGTCTTCGCCATCGCTCACCTCCGAGGCAGCGGCCGCAGACGGCCGGCGCCGGCAAAACGGTTGAAAGTTGCAGGCCGATCGGGGATCTGCTTGGGATCGAGCCCAATCGAGGAAAGCGCGCCCATCATGTCGACCATGGGATTCGCCTTGTCCGAGAGCGGACCGAAGCAGCCCTCACACGGCATGTAGGCACGGATGCAGCGCGGTACGCCATCGCTGCCGCCGCAGCCGCCTCGAGTTGCGGGCCCGACGCAGAGGAAACCCTGCTCCATCAGGCAGCGCATCTCGCTCAGTGGTTTGCCCGGCGTGAAATCCGGCTTATCCAGGCGCCGCTTGAGCGTGGATACAGCCTTCTTCTCGCGCTTGGTTGGGCACTCGTCGCAGACGCTCTTGCTGGAGAGCGTGAACGGCTTGCCTCCCAGCAGTGCGAGCAGCGCGCCGGTGACCATTTCGGGGGTCGTCGGACAACCAGGCAGGGCGAGGTCGATCTTCACGACCTCGTGCACGGCATAGACGCGATCGGTGAGAGCGGGAATCTCTTCCTTCGGAAGGCCGTTCGATTCGGTGGTGACGCTGCCGCGGTACACCTTTTCAAGCATTTCCTCGGTAGCGTACTGGTTGGCGAGTGCGGGAATGCCGCCAAAGCAAGCGCAGGAGCCGAGCGCGATCAGCGTCTTGCACTTCTTGCGCATCTCCTGCGCGATCTTTTTGTGTTCTTCGTTGCGGATGCCGCCGGCGATCATGCCGACCTCGGCTTCCGGAATTTCCATCTGCGTACCTTCACCGGTCTGACCGTAAAGCTTGTGGTCCATCAGCACCGGCATGTGCACGATCTGCACCTGCTTGAGTACCTCGAGCAGCGGTTCGCCGATATCGAGGATCGTCACCTCACAACCACCACAGATGGCGAACCATTCTTCGGCAAGGCGAACGGCCATGCTGCACCTCCTTCCAAGCTGAATTGCGGGTTCTATTAGTCCTTGCGTCGAGCGACGCTAGCCTTCGCGTCGAGCGACGCGCGATTGGTAGGGTGACACGGTAGCCCAGTCCGAAACATCTGTCAACTAAATTAATGATCATCTAGATTGATGATCAACTTAGTTAAATATATTTGTAGTTAAATATTTTTGTTGCAGCCCAGCCAAACCGGGATATAATCCGCGCGAAGTTATGGATCCTCAGATCGCGATCTTCACCGAAGGCCGGAAATTCATGTGGGACGGATGTCCCTACGACACCCGGGAGGAAGCATTGCGCGCCGCGGATCTCTACCAGAAGAACGGCTTCGAAGTGCAGCTGCGAGACGAAGAGGGGAAGACGCTCGTCTATACCCGCCGGCTCGTCGGGCAGGTCGCCGTCGCTGTGCAGCAGTAGGTTCAGCAGTAAGTCGCAGGAGGTGAGGCAATGGCGGCCGGAACGGTGCCCATCCAGAGCGATCCCACGTTATGGGGCGAGATTCGGCGCTACGGCAAGTTCGACGCCTCCGGATGCTATCAGTGCGGCAGCTGCACGCTCTCCTGCGATCTCGTCGATGGATCCGTCAGCTTCCCCCGCAAGAGCATCCGCTACGGCATGCTCGGACTGCGCGAGCCGTTGCTGGAAAGCCTGGAGCCTTGGGTCTGCCACGACTGCGGTGACTGCTCGGTCGCCTGCCCGCGCCAGGCCGAGCCGCGCATCTCGATGATGACCCTGCGCCGCTTCCTCACGGCGCAATACGACTGGACCGGGATCTCCACCAAGGTGCTGTCGTCGCGCGCGTGGTATCTCGGTTCGCTGGTTGGCGGCGCGATTTTTGTCTTCCTGCTGATCCTGGTTTACCACCTCTGGCGGTTGGATCTCTCGCTCCAGTACCTCGCCACTACGCCTTTCGGGATGGAGCACATGTTCCCGCTGATGACGTACTACACGCTCACGGTGATGCTCGTTCCGTTACTGCTTGTGCTCTCGCGCGTCTTCCGCGTCTGGCGGTTGACGATGCGAGCGCCCGCCGTGCCGATCCGCGTTTCGGATTACTTCACCGAAGCCTGGACCTACGTCTATCACTCGGTCGCGCACACGCTGTTGCGGAAGTGTCCGAACCGCGGCCGTTGGCTGGGGCACTGGCTCCTCGCGCTGGGCACGGTGATGATGCTGACCATCAAGACCTTCGCACTGCGCTGGTTCCAGACCGATAACATCTACCCGCTCTACCACCCGCAGCGCTGGCTCGGATACCTGGCCGCCGCGTTCATCATTTATGGAGTCGCCGACATCCTCTATTACCGCCTGCGGACGCGAATGGATTCTGACAAAGAAACCAAGGTGGAGGATTGGACCTTCCCCATCCTGCTGTTGCTGACGGCGCTCACCGGATTGACCGCGCACATCCTGCGTTATGCGGGATTCGCTCTCGCCTGCCACTTCGCGTACGCGCTGCACGTGGTCGTGGCCACGCCGATGCTGGTCGTCGAGATGTCGTTCGGCAAGTGGTCGCATATGATCTACCGGCCGCTGGCGCTGTACTTCCTAGCCGTAAAGCAGAGAGCGGCGGGTGACGCCGCCGCAGTGGAGGCCCTCCATGCCGCCTGAAGCGAAGCCCAATGGCAAAAGCAAAGTCGGGGCCGCGCTGGTCGTTGGCGGCGGCATCGGTGGCATGCAAGCCGCGCTCGATCTTGCCGCGGCCGGCATCAAGGTCTACCTCGCCGAGAAACAGCCCGCGATTGGCGGCGTGATGGCGCAGCTGGACAAAACCTTCCCCACCAACGACTGCGCGATGTGCACGATGGCGCCGCGCCTGGTCGAGATCGGCCGCCACAAAAATATAGATATCCTGACCCTCAGCGAAGTGGAACGCATCGAGGGCCAGCCCGGAAATTTCACCGTCACCATCAAGCGGCAGCCACGTTTCGTGGATGAGACGAAGTGCACCGGCTGTGGCGCATGCACGGCGGAGTGTCCGGTGACGCTCCCCTCGGAATTCGACCATGGCCTTGGAGAGCGAAAGGCGATCTTCCGGTCTTTCCCGCAAGCCGTTCCCAATGTCTTCTCGATTTCGCGGCGTGGAACCTCTCCCTGCCAGGCCGCATGCCCGGTTCATCAGGATGGGCAAGGGTACGTGACTCTGATTGCGCAGCGTCGATTTGACGAAGCTCTCCAGGTCATTCTGCGCGATAACGCGCTGCCGTCCATTTGTGGGCGGGTCTGCACCCACCCCTGCACGACGGCTTGCACGCGTGCCGGAGTGGACGACGCGGTCAACCTTCCCGCGTTGAAACGCTTCATCACCGACTATTGTGCCGACTATAAACTGCCGCCGCCTTCCGTTCCCGACCGTCCGGAAAAAATTGCGATCATTGGTTCGGGCCCGTCCGGACTCGTCTGCGCCTATCAGCTCCGGCAAAAAGGCTATCGTCCGACAATCTTCGAGGCGCTTTCCACTGCCGGCGGAATGCTGACGGTTGGGATTCCGTCCTACCGCTTGCCGCGCAAATTGCTGAATGCTGAAATCGACCGGCTGCGCGCCATCGGAATCGAAATCCTTCTGGATACGCCAGTCGGCCGCAGCATCGCCTTCGAAGAATTGAGGAAGCGTTTTTCCGCCGTCTTCATTGCGATTGGCGCTCACGTTGAGCGGAAACTTGCGATTCCCGGAGAAAACTTGCCCGGCGTCGCCGGTGGCGTGGAATTCTTGCGGCGAGTCAATCTCGAAAAACCGGTTGCACCCGGCCAGCGCGTGCTCGTGATTGGCGGGGGAAACTCCGCTCTGGACGCGGCGCGCACCGCTCTCCGCTGCGGAGCCAAAGACGTCACCATCGTTTACCGCCGGACCCGCGCCGAGATGCCGGCTGACCCGCGCGAGATCACAGACGCGGAGCGCGAAGGCATTAAGTTCATGTTTCTTACCGCCCCCAAGTCGTTCCAGGCAGGGGCGGACGGACGCGTGGCTGGGCTTGAGTGCCTGAACATGAAGCTCGGCAAGGCTGACGCCACCGGGCGCCCCGCTCCCGAACCGATTCCCGGCTCCGAATTTGTTTTGCCGTGTGACGGCGTCATCGTTTCCATCGGCCAGTTTCCCGACGTGGGCGGGTTAGGAGAACGCCTGGGTGTGGAAACAACCAAGTGGGGAACGCTCAAAGCCGATCCGCGGACACTCGAAACCGGCCTGCCCGGAGTGTTTGCGGGTGGCGACTGTGTCACCGGTCCCGACGTGGTGGTGAATGCCAAACTCGCCGGCAAGAAAGCTGCAACCTCGATCGATCGCTAGCTCAACCACGAGGACATGCGCATCGGGCGCGAGTGGGAGGGCCCTTACCAAACTGAATACATTGTGGATACGACTGGCGTACTCATGCAACGCCAGATCCACATGCAAGCGCTCGACCCCGTGACGCGCGGTAGAACGTTTGCCGAGGTTCATGTCGGCTACACGGTGGAAGAAGCGGTAGCGGAGGCCAAGCGTTGTCTGGCCTGCGGCATCTGCTGCGATTGTCATCTCTGCGCGAATGCCTGCGAGGCTCACGCCATCGACTACTCGCAGCGGGAACAAACCCTCGAGTTAAACGTCGGCGCTGTCATCCTCGCTCCAGGATACGAGATTTTCGATGCACGTTTGAAACCGGATCTCGGCTACGGACGCTTCCCCAATGTAATCACCTCCGTCCAGTTCGAGCGGATCCTGTCTGCGTCCGGCCCGTATTCCGGCCACGTGTTGCGGCCTTTCGACCGGAAGGAGCCCAAGCGCATCGCTTTCCTGCAATGCGTCGGATCGCGCGATTCGGAACACGATTACTGTTCCTCGGTCTGCTGCATGTACGCGACCAAGGAAGCCATCATCGCCAAGGAACACCTGGGCGAGCACCTGCAGTGCGACATCTTCTTCATGGACCTGCGGGCCTTCAGCAAAGGATTCGAACAGTACTACAACCGGGCGAAGGAACTGGGCGTGCGCTACATCCGCTGCCGCGTGCCCAAGGTGGAAGAAGACGCCGCAACCAGGGACCTCACGCTTACCTACTTGGTGGAGAACGACCGCAAGTTCTCGGAGCAGTATGACCTGGTGGTGCTCTCGGTCGGCATGCAGCCGCCGCAGCAGGTGAAGACGATCGGCGAGCGCTTTGGCATCGATCTCAACCGCTTCAATTTCTGCCGGACGTCGGCCTTCACACCGGCGCAATCGACGCGGCCCGGCGTATACGTAGCCGGCCCGTTCGTTGAACCCAAGGATATTCCGGAAACCGTGATGCAGTCGTCGGCCGCGGCGGCGCAGGCGATGGCCCTGCTGCGCGAGGTCCGCGGCTCGCTCATCACCCCGAAAGTGTATCCCGCGGAGCAGGATGTGGCCGGGCAGGAGCCGCGCATCGGCGTCTTCGTCTGCCACTGCGGCACGAATATCGCCGGAGTGGTGGACGTGCCCTCGGTGGTGGAGTACGCGAAGACGTTGCCCAACGTCGTCTACGCCGACAACAACCTGTTCACCTGCGCCAACGATACGCAGGAGCGGATCAAGCAGACGATCGCCGAGCACCAGTTGAATCGCGTGGTGGTCGCGTCCTGCACGCCGCGGACGCACGAGCCGCTCTTCCGTAATACCGTGCGCGAGGCCGGACTGAATCCGTATCTGTTCGAGATGGCGAACATCCGCGACCAGTGTTCGTGGGTGCACATGCACCAACCCGAAGCCGCCACCATCAAAGCCAAGGACCTGGTGCGGATGGCCGTGGCCAAGGCGCGCCTGTTGCAGCCGCTGGAGCGGCGTTCGGTGCCGATTTGCAACGCAGCGCTCGTGCTCGGCGGCGGCTTGGCGGGTATGACCGCGGCGCTCTCCATCGCGGAACAAGGCTTCCAGGTCTACATCGTCGAGAAAGAGCAGGAATTGGGTGGCAACCTGCGCCATCTCCAGTACATGCTCAACGGTGAGCAGCCCCAGGGGGAGCTGCAACGTCTGCGCGATGAGATCGCCCGCAACGATCGCGTCTGCGTCTTCCCCTCGTCCACGCTCGAGAAGACCGACGGCACCATCGGCGACTTCACCAGCACCATCCGGACCTCAGGAACTGGAACGACGATCGAGCTCAAGCATGGAGTAGTGATCGTTGCCACCGGCGCGCACGAATACCAACCGAAGGAATACCTTTACGGTCAGGAGCCCCAGGTGCTGACGCAGCGCCAACTGGAGCAGCGTCTCGTCTCCAGCGACGCCGGGCTATCTTCGAACGGGGGACGGCCACAACCCAAGACCGTGGTGATGATCCAGTGCGTCGGTTCGCGCGATGCCGAGCATCCACACTGCTCTCGTATCTGCTGCGCCGAAGCCATCAAGAACGCGCTGCGCATCAAAGCCGTCGCCCCCGAGACGCACGTCTACGTTCTCTATCGCGACATCCGCACCTACGGCTTCAAAGAGTCCTACTATACGCAGGCACGGCAGCAAGGTGTAGCCTTCGTCCGCTACGAAGAAGACCGCAAGCCCGAGGTCGCGCCCAACGGCAACCACGGCTTGCAGGTCACCGTCTTCGACCAGACGCTCGGGCTGCCGATCGCGATCGCGGCCGACCTGGTCGTGCTCTCCGCCGGCGTCGAGCCGCATCAGGAAAACCGCGAACTCGCGCAGTTGCTCAAGGTGCCGGTGAATGCGGAAGGTTTCTTCCTCGAAGCGCACATGAAGCTGCGCCCGGTGGATTTCATGACTGACGGCGTCTTCCTCTGCGGCCTGGCACACTCGCCGAAGACCGTGGAAGAGACGATCTTGCAGGCGCAGGCGGCTGCGGCGCGCGCCGCCGCCATCCTCACGCAGGATCGCGTCGAGATGGAGGCCAACGTCTCCGAAGTTCTCGACGGCAGCTGCGATGGCTGCGCCTACTGCGTCGACACCTGCCCGTTCAAGGCCATCTCGTTGCTCGAATACATGTGGCAGGGAAGCGTAAAGAAGGTGGTCGAGTCCAACGAGACCATCTGCAAGGGCTGCGGCTGTTGCATGGCGACGTGCCCGAAGAACGCCATCTTCGTCCGCGGCTTCACCCTCGGTCAGATCGAGGCGCAGATCCACGCCGCCCTGGGAGTTTCCTAATGGGAGTTTGGTAATGAGTGACAGCTACGAACCGCTGATCATCGCGCTCTGCTGCAACTGGTGCTCCTACGCCGGCGCCGACCTGGCCGGCGTCTCGCGCATCCAGTACCCGCCCAACGCGCGCATCATCCGCGTGATGTGCTCCGGCATGGTGCACCCCAACCTGGTGATCGACGCGTTGACCAAAGGCGCCGACGGCGTCCTGATGTGCGGTTGCCATCCCGGCGATTGCCACTACAAAGAGGGGAACCTCAAAGCCGAGAAGCGTGCCGACGCGATTCGCCTGATGCTCGCCGATTTCGGGTTGGAAGAGGAACGTTTCCGGCTGGAATGGGTCTCTGCCGCCGAGGGCCCGCGCTTCGCGCAGGTAGTTCAAAACTTCACCGAGCAGGTGCGCCAGCTCGGAGCCAGCCCGTACCGGATGTGAGGGGATAGACGCGATGTCGCAATCGAACATCTGGCTGCTTACGGCTGCCGCAAGCGTGGCGCTGGTGCACACCATCCTCGGACCGGACCACTACGTGCCGTTCGCTGGCATGGCGCGTGCCTTCCGCTGGTCGCGTAAACGGCTGGTGTGGATCACGCTAGTCTGCGGCGTCGGCCACGTCCTCGGCTCGATCGTCCTCGGGAGCATCGGGATCGCACTGGGCCTCAGCTTGGTACGCCTGCAGGCGTTCGAGACACTGCACGGCGCGTGGGCCGCCTACGGACTGACCGCCTTCGGCGTGGTTTACTTCGCCTGGGGATTCACCCGCGCCCGCCGCAGGCACTCCCACCAGCACGCTCACGTGCACGCCGACGGCACGAAGCACGATCACCACCACAGCCACGAGGCGGAGCATCTCCACCCGCACGCGACTCCCAGCAACCTGCGCGCGGCGACGCCCTGGATGCTGTTTACCATCTTTCTATTGGGGCCGTGCGAGCCGATGATCCCGCTCTTCATGTATCCCGCCGCAAGTCACAACTGGACCGGGACGGCCCTGGTCGCAATCGTCTTCAGTGCGGTCACGCTCGTAACCATGCTCACGCTCGTGCTGGCCTGCGAGATGGGCGTTGGCCGCCTCCGGCTGCCCTCGCTGGAACCTTATGCCCACGCCTTGGCAGGGGCCACTATCGCCGTCTGTGGCGTTGCCATCACGCTCTTCCATCTCTGACGGAGAGTGGC
>CAVQHM010000017.1:0-268614 GCA_963712295.1 uncultured Acidobacteriaceae bacterium | reverse complement strand
ACTGAGAAGAGCGGCGAGACCTCAAAGGCAAAGAATAAGGATAAGAAGGCCAAGCCGGCTCCAGTTCTCACCTAGGCAGAGCAGAGCCGCCATAGGGGTCCTTCGACTTCGCAGAATGATTCGCATCGCGAATCATTCTGCTGCGCTCAGGATGACAAAGAGTAAAGTATGCCTGACTTTTTACTGGAAATTGGTTGCGAAGAAATCCCGGCGCGGATGATTGACGGCGCGTTCGCGGAGTTGCGCGAGCGCGTGGACACGCTGTTGCAGCGCGAGCGTCTGGCGCCGCCGGAGCGGTTTCGTACGCTCGATACGCCGCGCCGGCTGGCGGTGCTTGCTTCCGGAATTCCCGCGGCGCAGCCCGACGTTACTGAGCAGGTGACGGGACCCTCCGCGCAGGTTGCATTCAAGGATGGCCAGCCTACTCCCGCGGCGCATGCCTTCGCGAAGAAAGTGGGCGTGGATGTTGGCAGGCTGGAGAAAGTCAGCGACTCCCAAGGGCGAATACCTGGCGGCGACGGTCACGCGCAAAGGCCGCGCCGCCGCGGAGATTCTGGCCGAGACTCTGCCCAAGGAAATCTCCTCGCTCTACTGGCCTAAGAATATGTACTGGCGCAAGCGTGGGGAAGTGTTTGTGCGTCCGGTGCGCTGGCTGGTGGCGATGCTTGATGAGCAGGTCGTGCCGATGGAATTGTTCGGCATCGCGCGGGTAAGACTTCGCGCGGACATCGCATCATCTGGCAAGTCCGGCAGCGAAGCGGTCGCCGTCTCGAAGCCCAGTGCTTATGTCGAGGCCCTGCGCGCCGCGAAGGTTCTGGGCGCCGCGGAGCGGGAGCAAGTGATCCGCAAGGCGCTGGACGCGGCCACGCGCACGATTCCCGGCGCGCGCTGGCGCGAAGACAAGCCGCTGCTCGCGACCGTCGTCAATCTCACGGAATTTCCGTCGGTCGATCCTGGGCAGCTTCGATCCCGAGTTTCTGGCTCTGCCCGAAGAAGTGCTGGTCACGGTGATGCGCGATCACCAGAAATATTTCGCCATCGAAGATGCGAACGGAAAGCTGCTGCCGCATTTTCTGGCGGTGCTGAATACGGCCGCCGATTCGGACGGATTGATCCGCCACGGCAACGAGCGGGTGCTGCGCGCCCGCTTCAACGATGCCCGCTTCTTCTGGCAGACCGACCAGAAGCAGACTCTGCGCGAGCGCGTCGAGTTGCTGAAGCATGTCACCTTTCAGAAAGATCTCGGCAGCTACTACGAAAAGACGATGCGGGTGCAGCAGCTGGCCAGTTGGCTGGCCGAGATCGTCAAGCAGAGTGGCATGGCGGTTCGCCCGGGCGTCGTGCACAAGGCGGCGCTGCTGGCGAAAACCGATCTGACCACCGAACTGGTGAAGGAGTTCACCGAACTGCAGGGAATTGTGGGCGGGCTTTACGCGCGGGTGCAGGAACTCGATCGAGGACATGAAGCCCGACGTGCAGCTGGAAATTGTCGCGATGCCATCTACGATCATTACAAGCCGGAGTCGATGGAGGATGCGGTCCCGCGACGGTCGAGGGCGCGGTGCTTTCGATCGCCGACAAGGCGGACTCGATTGCGGGCATGTTTGCGCTGGGGCTGCATCCCAAGGGATCGAAGGATCCGTTCGCTCTGCGCCGCCAGGCGAATGGCATCGTGAAGACAATTGCCGAGCACAAGCTGCCGCTGCGTCTGTCGGAGATGATGGCGGATGCGCGGAGCCGCTATCAGGGATCGGAGGCGGAGAAGAAATTTTCCAACGCCGATTATGCCGAGTCGGTGCGCGGGTTCTTCCGCGAGCGCCTGGAGTTTTATCTGAAGGATGCGCGTGGCCTATGCCTACGACGTGGTGAACGCCGTGCTGGCGGCCGATTCCGACGATGTTGTGGATGCGGCGGCCCGGGCGGAGGCGGTGAGCAAAGTGCGCGGGCTCGGCGGATTTCGAATCGATCTCGATCGCCTTCAAGCGCATGAAGAATATTCTGCGGCAGGCGCGGAAAAGACTAAAGTATTGCCATGCGCGTCGAATCCGCTGGGTTGCAGGAAGAGCGGAAAAGGAACTGGCCGCGCTGATGCCGCAGACGGCGGCGCGGTGGAGAAGCTGCGCGGCGCTCGCGACTACGAAGAGGCGCTGCTGGAAATCGCGAAGCTGCGGCCGGCGATCGACAAGTTTTTCGACAAGGTCATGGTCATGGTGGACGACGAGAATCTGCGCGCCAATCGCCTGGCCCTGCTGCAGACCCTGGTCAAGGAATTCTCCACCATTGCCGATTTCTCCGAGATCGTGACCGAAGGCAAGGAATCTACGAAGTAACATCCAGGAACGAATAGAAGAGAGGACACATCATGGCAACGACTACTCTCCCTGAACCGGAATCATGGAAACGAAGCCCGCAGAAACGAAATCCGCGAGCACAAAATACGTCTACTCCTTCGGCGGCGGCAAGGCCGACGGCAACGGCAAAATGAAGGATGTGCTCGGCGGCAAAGGCGCTGGACTGGCCGAGATGACCAATGCCGGCCTGCCCGTGCCTCCCGGCTTCACCATCCAGACCGAGGCCTGCCGCGAATACATGCGCCACAACGCGGTGTCGAAGGAAGTCGACCGCCAGATGGACGAAGCGCTGGCCAAGCTCGAAAGTCTGCAGGGCCAGAAGCTCGGCAAGGGCGAGAACCCGCTGCTGGTCAGCGTGCGCTCGGGCGCGAAATTTTCCATGCCGGGCATGATGGACACCATCCTCAACCTCGGCCTGAACGACCAGAGCGTCGAAGCGCTGGCCAAGCGCAGCAACAATCCGCGCTTTGCCTATGACTCCTATCGCCGCCTGATCCAGATGTTCGGCAACGTCGTGCTGGAGATCGAGAAGCCGGTGTTCGATGAAGATTTTCGACGCCAAGAAGAAGCAGAAGAAGACCAAGCTCGACACCGACCTCGACGCCAAGGCGCTGAAGGAAGTCATCGAGGAATACAAGAAAGTCGTCAAGAAGCACGCCAAGCGCGACTTTCCGCAGGACGCGCACGAGCAGCTGGTCATGGCGCGCGACGCCGTGTTCCGCTCCTGGCAGAACGATCGCGCCAAGCACTATCGCCGCATCAACAATATCGACGACATGCTCGGCACCGCGGTCAACGTGCAGGCCATGGTCTTCGGCAACCTCGGCGACACCAGCGGCACCGGCGTCGGCTTCACGCGCAATCCCGCCACCGGCGACGAAGGAATTCTACGGCGAGTTCCTGCTGAATGCGCAGGGCGAAGACGTGGTTTCGGGCGTGCGCACTCCGGTTCCGATCCTCGAACTCGAAAAGATCATGCCCGAGGTCTACAACCAGCTGCGCGACATCACCACGCGGCTGGAAAAGCATTACAAAGACATGCAGGATTTCGAGTTCACCATCCAGGACGGCAAGCTCTACATGCTGCAGACGCGCAACGGCAAGCGCACCGGGCTGGCCGCGGTGCGCGTGGCGTTGCAGATGGTGGACGAAGGGCTTGATCACGAAAGAAGAAGCCATCTTCCGCGTCGAGCCGAACCAGCTGTACGACTTCCTGGTTCCGCGTCTCGACGAAAAGGGAAGCAAGATTGAAGTGCTGGCGAAGGGCCTGCCGGCTTCGCCGGGCGCGGCCGTCGGACAGATCGTCTTTACCGCCGATGAAGCCGTCGAAAAAGCCGGCCACGGACAAGAATGTGCCCGTCATTCTGGTGCGCGCCGAAACCACGCCGGAAGATATTCACGGCATGGAAGTCGCCAAGGGCATTCTGACTTCGCGCGGCGGCATGACCAGCCACGCCGCCGTGGTCACGCGCGGCATGGGCAAGTGCTGCGTGGCCGGGAGCGGGCGACATCGACGTCGATGAAAAAGCGCGCGAGATGCGGGTCAAAGGCCAGGTCTTCAAGGCGGGCGACTGGATTTCGCTCGACGGCACCACCGGCCGCGTGATCAAGGGCAAGCTGAACACGCTCGATCCGTCGCCGGACGATCCGGAGCTGCAGAAGTTCATGGGCTGGGCGGACCCGTACCGCACGATGAAAGTCCGCGCCAACGCCGACATTCCGCGCGATGCCATTCAGGCGCGCGCGTTCGGCGCCGAGGGCATCGGCCTCTGCCGCACCGAGCACATGTTCTTCGGCGAAGAGAAGATTCCGCACATGCGCGCCATGATTCTCGCCGACAACGAAAAAGACCGCCGCGCCGCGCTGAAGAAACTGCTGCCCATGCAGCGCAAGGATTTCGATCGGCGTCTTCCGCGCCATGGACGGCTTCCCGGTCACCATCCGCACGCTCGATCCGCCGCTGCACGAGTTCCTGCCGCGCCGCGAAGATCTGATGGTGGATATCGCGACTCTCAGTACGCAGACGCGAAGGAGAAGAAATCGCTGGTCGCGAAGTACCGCGACTACGGAGCGAAAGCAGTGGGCGATCTGAAGAAGCTTATGCCCATGCTGCTGAGCCGCGTGGAGCAGCTGCACGAATTCAATCCCATGCTCGGACATCGCGGCTGCCGGCTCGGCATCACCTATCCGGAAATCACCGAGATGCAGGCGCGCGCCATCTTCGAAGCGGCGGTTGCAGTCGCGAAAGACGGCGTCAAGGTGTTTCCGGAAGTGATGATCCCGCTGACCGCCACGCTGAAAGAAATGGCGAACCAGGCGGCGATCGTCAATCGCGTGGCGAAAGAAGTTTCAAAGAAAAAGGACGCACCGTCGAATACCTGGTCGGCACCATGATCGAGTTGCCGCGGGCCGCGCTGGTCGCCGACGAGATCGCCAAGGAAGCCCAGTTCTTCTCCTTCGGCACCAACGATCTCACGCAGACCACGTTGGGCTTCTCGCGCGACGACGTCAACAAGATTCTGCCCACCTATCTGGCGGATGGAATCATCAAGCAGGATCCGTTTGCCGTGCTCGATCGCGAAGGCGTCGGGCAGTTGGTGAAGATGGCGACCGAACGCGGGCGCAAGACGCGTCCGAATCTGAAAGTCGGCATCTGCGGCGAGCACGGCGGCGAACCATCGTCGGTCGAGTTCTGCCACCAGACCGGCCTGAACTATGTTTCCTGCTCACCGTTCCGCGTGCTGACCGCGCGGCTGGCGGCGGCCCAGGCAGCAGCCGGCGAGAAGCTGCAAAGCGAAGCGGGACGGACAAAATAAATGAAGGAATTGTGAAAGGGCATCGAGGCCAGCGAATCCTGGTTTCGATGCCCTTTTTGTTTGGAACCGAATCGTACCATCCGCTGAAACCGTCACTGCGGCGTTCACTGCACTCTCTGCAGCCGTGCGATCAGTTTCTGCGCCAGATTTTCCTCCGACTCCGACCACAGCAAGCGCCCTGTTGCGCCCGCATTCTTTTCCATCCTGGCGGTAAGCTCCACCAGTTTTTGGACGTTGCTCCGGACGTTGCGTTCCGCCTCGGAGGTCAAGGCGACTTCTTCGTGGAGGAAGGACGTGTCCAACCCGAAATCAATTTGAATGTGGCCGGCTTGTTCCGCGGCGCGCTCTTCAAATTCCATCCCGTGGGCGATCAGACGCACCAGCGACGGCTCCAATACCCATTTCTCCGCCCCTTCCGGAGGAGTCCACAAATCCCAATAGGCCTCGAACAAGTAGGCATAGTCGTCGTGGAGAAGTTCCGCGACCTCGGCCACGGCTTCTTCCGGAGCCACTCCGGGATGGAAGCGGCGCTCCAGAATGGTCGGCTCACTCCACGAGACAGGTTGGATTGCCGCGTAAGTTACCCCATCTCGCGCCGCAGAAAACGGAATTTGCCGGAGCACGCTGACCGTTCGCGGCAGAATCTCCGACTCATCGAAACTGGGAAACCAGAGGCTCAAATAAAGCGAATCGCCCATGGATGTATTCTAAATCGAAGCCTCGTTGGGTTCGGCGGAGGAGGGGCGAGCGCATCGGGTTTTGACGCGGAAAAAACGCCCTGTTACTATGGACTTCGCCGGCAAAATCACCATCTCACCCAGAAACGTCCCCGTCGTCTAGCCTGGCCTAGGACATCGCCCTTTCACGGCGGTAACACGGGTTCAAATCCCGTCGGGGACGCCAACCTTATCAACCACTTGCTGGTCCGCGCGTCCGGTCTGCCTCAGCCAGATGCCAGTCTGCTAGCGATGTGGTCGCGGGGATCGACAAGCGAAAAGAATCTGTATTTCGTTGCGACCACCCTCAGCAATCCATCATCTAACACCGCCGAGCAAGGAAAGCGCAACGGGTCGCCTTGGTTCGAACTGGCCGCGAAAGCGTCCCGTTCGTCGGCACGTCAGCGAATTTCCATCGTCCGGGACATTGGGGTGACCCGGGCCAGGCCAAACCGCTCAAAGCAAATTCTGCTGGACTTGCGACGCTTGGGTCTTGCAGCAGAGCCAGGCAGTCTCGATCGCCTTTGAGTGTTGTGGCGCCAACGCTTCGTCCGGCCGTCATGGCCCAGGTGGGAGGCACAAATGGTTGTTGCGCACAATGGCGTCGCGATCCGTCCTGGACTCATGGAGCGGATCTGCGACGCACGCCGACGAAGCGATGCGCTGTTCAGTGTGGTGCGCGCAGGTTCCCTCTACGAGCGGCCGATTCCGGAGCGTCATCGCATCATCTTCTATGTGGGGCACCTGGAGGCGTTCGATTGGAATTTGCTCCACGAAAACATCTTCGGCGTGAAGAGTTTTCATCCTGAATTTGACCGCTTGTTTGCCTTTGGCATTGACCCAGTCAGCGGCGGATTGCCCAGCGATCAACCGTCCGACTGGCCTTCTTTGGATGCGGTGCACGATTACGTAGCCAGGGTCCGGGAGGCTCTGGACGAGAAGTTGGGCGAGGGAGGGCTCGAATCACTTGCCCAGACGCGCGACGGCTTTCCGCTGGACAGTTTACTCAACGTGGCGGTTGAGCATCGGCTGATGCATGTCGAGACACTGGCCTACATGCTGCATCAGTTACCACTCGACAAGAAGGTGCGGCAAGAAGATCGGCAGAGTTTCGACAGCGCTCCGGTGGTTCACCGGATGGTTGAGGTGCCTGCGGGCGTAGCGACACTCGGCCTTCGCCGGGGCTCCGAAAACTTTGGTTGGGACAATGAGTATGAAGCCAACCTGGTGGACGTTCCTGCATTCGTCATCGATCAGTACAAAGTGACTAACCGGCAGTTTCTCGAGTTTGTGGCGGCTGGCGGGTATGACACGCGCAGTCTCTGGAGTGATGACGATTGGGATTGGAAAACCGACCACGGGATTTCTCATCCGGCGTTCTGGAAGAAAGCGGGCAGATCGTTGGCTCTACCGGACGATGTTCGACGAAGTACCGCTGCCGTTCGACTGGCCCGTCTATGTGAGCCATGCGGAAGCAAGCGCATACGCTCGGTGGGCGGGGAAGTCGCTCCCCACGGAAGCGGAGTGGCATCGCGCCGCGTACGGCGCGGCGGGTGAATCCGAAAAGACTCGTCTTTATCCCTATCCATGGGGAAACGAAGCGCCCAATGCCAGGTTCGGCAATCCGACGTTCGGCAATTTCGACTTTCAGGGCTGGGACCCCACGCCGGTGAACGCGTTTCCCGAGGGTCAGAGCGCTTTCGGCATCGCCGACATGCTGGGGAATGGGTGGGAATGGACTTCCACCGTGTTTGCGCCGTTTCCTGGTTTTGAACCATTTCCGTTTTACCGAGGGTACTCAGCCGATTTCTTCGACGGCAAGCACTTCGTGATGAAGGGAGGGTCGGCGCGCACGGCCGCATGCATGCTCCGGCCTACGTTTCGCAACTGGTTCCAGGCCCACTACCAATATGTGTACGCGGGTTTCCGCTGTGTTAGCCGCTGATCGGAGGAATTTGAGAAATGCTTGTCCATGCGATTACGAGCGACCTCAACTACGAATTCGCCTCTGACGTCCGTGCCGGACTTGCGCGGCCGGGACAGAAGGAACTTCCTTCGAAGTACCTTTACGACGACGTGGGCTCGGCTCTGTTTGAAGTGATCAGCCATCTGCCAGAGTACGGACTCACGCGGGCGGATGAGCGTTTGCTGCGGCGGCACGCGAGCCAGATCGTTGGCCGCCTGGCCACGCCGGTCGCAGTCGCGGAGTTGGGGAGCGGCAGCGGCAAAAAGTCCCGCTGGGTGCTCGAAGCGCTTTGCCGGAAGCAACGTACGTTCTACTATCCCGTCGAAATATCGCGCTCAGCCCTGGCGATGTGTGAGCGCGAACTCCGGGATATTGATTCGATCAGCATTCTGGGTTTTGAGCGTGAATATCTCGATGGATTGCTGGAGGTGGCGGCGCAGCGGAAAAGCGGCCAACATCTCTTAGTGTTGTTCCTGGGGAGCACGATTGGGAACTTCGATCGTTCCGCGGGTGTGAAGTTCCTGGCTCAGGTCCGGCGGATTCTGGAGCCCGGCGACTCACTGCTGCTGGGAACGGACTTGGAAAAGCCGAGCGCACAGGTGCTCGCGGCGTACGATGATGAACTCGGAGTGACGGCGGCTTTTAATCTCAACCTGTTGGCCCGCATCAATCGCGAACTCGATGCCGACTTTGACCTGGGACAGTTTTCACATGTGGCCAGGATCAATCCGCAGGCTCGGAGGGTCGAGATGCACCTGCGGTCCAGGCGGCGGCAGAGGGTCAGCATCCCGGCGGCGGATCTTCAGGTCGAGTTCCTGGAGGGGGAGACGATCTGGACGGAAAGCAGCCACAAGTATTCGACGGAGGAAATTTTCCACATGGCATGGAGTGCCGGTTTCCGTTGCGAGGCACAGTGGATCGACGAGCAGTGGCCTTTCGCGGAGAACCTGCTCACTGCGGCGTGACGAGTCGGGGCCAGTTGCGCCTCTGGGAGTGGGGTCTCAAGAAGACGCAACTCCTGCCCTGCGCCACGTGCGCAGGTTGTTCACGCTGATGACGATGCAGAATACGTTGGCGGGAATAAAACCCAACTGGGCGGTCTTGATGCCAATCATGCACATGATGACGCTATTCACGGTTGCCAGGAGCCAGCCTTCCCAGCACCGGCGTCCGACCAAAATTGTAGAGAGGATGGTCAGCACGCAAGAAAGATAATCGAGCCTGAACACGAATGAAAATACCTCCGAGTATCATTCTGAGCGCGTGCGACGTTTGATTCAGTGACGTGTGGCCATTGGTGACATGACCAAGGTCACCGGGCTGAAGAAGGTGTTTTCTTGCTGTCGATGCCGGCGGGTGAGTAGCGCAGGCAAAATATTCACTAATGGAGGAGGAACCGATGCCGGAAGAATGTACGCACCTTAATCAGATCAAGATCAGAGAAACGAATAAACACGTGTGTGAGGAGTGCGTCAAAACCGGCGATACGTGGGTACATTTGCGACTGTGCCTTACGTGCGGGCATGTTGGCTGCTGCGACTCGTCGAAGAACAAGCATGCCACCAAGCACTTTCACAAAACGCAACATCCCTTGATTCGCTCCATCGAGCCGGGGGAAAGCTGGGTGTGGTGTTATGTGGACGAGATCGAACCCGGCGAACTGGTGGCCTGAATTTCATCCGCGCGGAACTTGGCGGCTTGACGCTCGACCGGAGCCCGTCGCTGCCCTGATAATTGCGCGACGATAATTGCGCGACCGGGACACAACGTTCGGTATCTAATGCAGTTAATCGGGTGAAAAGCATTCGGGGATCGATCGGCAAACGGAAAACTACCTCTTTCATCTTTTATCAGTAGGGCTGAGACCACCATGGCGAAACCGATTCTGTTGAGTGTGGACGACGACTCCGATGTTTTGCGCGCGATCGAACGCGATTTGCGCTCGCAGTATGGTGCGGAGTACCGGGTGATCGGGAGTGATTCTCCAACGGGGGCGCTGGAACTGTTGAAGCAGCTGAAGGTGCGCAACGACGGCGTGGCCCTTCTCCTGGCCGACCAGCGGATGCCGAACCTGGACGGGGTCGGGTTTTTGCAGGAGGCGAGGCAGATTTATCCCGAGGCGAAGCGTGCCCTGCTCACCGCCTATGCCGACACCAACGCGGCGATCAGCGCCATCAATCAAGCCAACATCGATTATTTTTTCATGAAGCCGTGGGATCCGCCCGCCGAACATCTCTATCCCCAACTGAATGATCTGCTGGATGATTGGCAGGCTTCGTATCGTCCGGCGTTCGAGGGTATCCGCGTGCTGGGCACGCGGTGGTCGCCGCGATCGTATGAACTGCGGGACTTCCTGGCGCGGAATCACGTGCCCTATCAATGGATCGACGTGGAACTTTCCGCCAACGATCCGGAAACCAAGCGTCTGTTGGAGGCACTGGGACCGGAGGGAACAAGCCTCCCAGTCGTGCTTTTCCCGGATGGAACAAAGCTTCTGGAGAGCGTGCCGGCCGACGTCGCGCAAAAAGTTGGACTTGCGGACGCGCGCGCAAACCGACTTTTATGATTTGGCCATCATCGGCGGGGGACCGGCCGGTCTGGCGGCGGCGGTTTATGGCGCGTCCGAAGGTCTGCACACGGTGATGATTGAGCGGGAAGCACCGGGGGGCCAGGCCGGAATGAGCTCACGGATCGAAAACTATCTTGGATTTCCCGCCGGGCTCAGTGGTGGCGATCTCGCGCGCCGCGCGATGGTGCAGGCGCAGCGTTTCGGAGTGGAAATCCTTTCGCAGGAAGCGGTCGGCGTCCGGACCGAGGGGCCTTACCGGATCATCAAGTTCGCCGACAACAATGAGATCTCTTGCCACGCCCTGATGATCGCTACCGGAGTGCAGTGGCGGCGCCTGGAAGCTCCGGGAATCGACCGGTTGCGCGGCGCCGGCGTCTACTACGGAGGAGGCGCCACGGAAGCGCTCTCCTGCAAGGGCGAAATCGTCTACGTGGTGGGCGGCGCGAATTCCGCCGGGCAAGCCGCCATGAATTTTGCCAAGTATGCGGAGCGGGTCGTGATCCTGGTGCGCGGAGAATCTCTCTCCAGCACCATGTCGCAATACCTGATCGATCAGGTTAAGGAGATGCCCAACATTCAACTGTGGACGCATGCCAGCGTGGCCGAGGCGCACGGCGATACGCATCTGGAAGAAATTTCGGTGCTTTGTTCGGACACCGGCAAAGTGGAGCGCGTCCCGGCGAGCGCCATGTTCATCTTTATTGGGGCGCTGCCGCGAACTGACTGGCTGGCGAGCGTGGTCGAGCGGGATGAGCGTGGATTTATCCTGACGGGCCCCGATCTGATCCGGGACGGACAACGCCCCAAGGGGTGGGCGCTCGACCGGGATCCGTTCCTGCTCGAGACGAATGTTCCAGGCTTGTTTGCAGTGGGCGATGTGCGGCACGGTTCGGTGAAGCGGGTCGCTTCGGGAGTCGGCGAAGGATCGGTTGCGGTTCAATTCATCCATCAATACTTGAGCAAGGTGTAAATGGCCGAGAAATCGGAATTACGTCGCGTCCCCGTGTTCGCGGACTTGCCGGACGATCAGCTCGCCTGGTTCCTCAGCCAGGCGCAAGAGCTCCGAATCAAGGCGGGCGATAGTTACGTGCGCCAGGGCGATCCCGCGAATGCCATGTTTGTGGTTCTCGAGGGACAACTTGAGGCCCGGGGAGAATTCGCCGGCGAAGCGTTTGTATTTTCCACGAAGCCGGGGGACGTTACCGGGCTGTTGCCCTTTTCACGCATGAAACAGTTCATGGTGACCGGGCGAGCCATAACCGACGGCCGCATCCTGCGATTTCCAGCAGCGCTGTTTCCTGATCTCGTACAGAAAATGCCGGAGTTGACCCAGCGGCTCGTGGGTCTAATGTCGGATCGCATCCGTGAAACTACGCGGATCGAACAACAGCGAGACCGGCTGGCTTCGTTAGGGAAGCTTTCCGCGGGGCTGGCTCATGAACTCAATAACCCCGCTTCGGCGGCAAAGCGCGCCGCCAGCCAGCTGCGCGACACTGTGAAGAAAATCAAGAACGCGAGCCACGAGTTAGGCCGGCGCGAACTTACTCCTGCACAGAAATCAGAAATCGAGAAGCTGGAAACTTCGTTCACCCAGTTGGATGGTCCTCCGCCGGACGCGTTGACCGTTAGCGACCTGGAAGACAGAATCGACTCCCTGCTGCGAAGTCACGGCCAGAACGACTTGTGGCAACTCTCGGCTGCTCTTGCCCGGAGGAACGTCAGGCCAGAGGTGCTGGAAACTTTATTCGGCGCGCTCGAGGCGGGCACGGCCCGTGCGGCGCTGGTAAGGATCGCAGCTTTGGTGGAAGTCGCCGATCTGTTGAACGAAATCGAAAGCAGCACGTCGCGGATCTCAGATCTGGTCGGGGCAATCAAGGAATACACCTACATGGATCAGGCGAAGATTCAGAACGTCGATATCGTGAAGAGCCTGGAAAACACGCTGACCATCCTGAACCACAAGCTGAAACGCGGTGTAACCGTGCAGCGCGATTATCGTGGCGCTCCTCTTCTGGTGAATTCGTTCGGGAGCGAATTGAACCAGGTCTGGACCAACATTATCGACAATGCAATCGACGCGATGAGTGGAAAAGGCGAACTGCGAGTGCGCACGTATCGCGATGACGGTTGCGCCGTGGTGGAGATCGGGGACAACGGCCCAGGGATTTCGCCCGAAATCGAGTCCCATATCTTCGAACCCTTTTTCACGACCAAGGGAGTCGGGGAAGGAACTGGGCTCGGCCTTGATACTGTGCAGCGCATTGTAAGGAAGCACAGGGGGAATATTCAGCTCGACTCAAAACCAGGGGATACACGCTTTCAAGTATGGCTTCCGTTGGCGGAAGCTCCGGCCTAGCAGTCTAACGTTTTGTCTGCATAAAATTTGAGGCCTATGACCACTCCGGAGCAATACGACGCCATCGTCGTGGGCGCAGGGCAGGCTGGTACGCCACTTTCCATGGCACTGGCTCAGGCCGGAATGCGCACGGCTCTGATCGAGCGCAAACATGTTGGCGGTACCTGCATCAACGAGGGCTGCACTCCCACAAAGACCATGGTGGCCAGCGGACGCGTCGCCTACTTGGCGCGGCGCGCTGCCGATTACGGCGTGCATACTGGCCCGATCAACATCAACCTGCAAAGGGTCCGCCAGCGAAAGCGCGACATCGTGGATAGCTTCCGCAGCGGCAGCCAGTCGCGCATCGAGAAGACCGCCAACCTCGAGTTGATCTTCGGTGAGGCCAGTTTTAGTGGTGCAAAGACGGTGGCGGTCTCCGTGAAGGATGGTGGTCAGCGTGTTCTTTCCGCAAACTACGTTTTCATCAACGCCGGCACACGTGCCTCCCGCCCCAAACTGGACGGCTTGGACGGCGTTCCGGCCCTGGACAATATCTCCATCATGGAACTCGATGCGGTTCCGGAGCAGTTGCTGGTGCTGGGCGGCGGCTACATTGGACTCGAATTCGGACAGTTGTTCCGCCGCTTCGGCAGTCGGGTGACGATTGTGCAGTCGGCTGGCCAACTGCTGACCCGCGAGGACCCCGACATCGCGGAGGAAGTTGCCAAGATCCTGCGGCAAGACGGAGTTGAGATCGTGCTGAACGCGAAAGCGACTCATGTAGGCCAGGCGGATGGTGGAATTCGACTTGAAGTTCAGCAGCAAGGCAAAGCGACCGCGCTTGCCGGTTCCCATCTGCTGGTGGCTACGGGGCGAGTGCCGAACTCGGACACGCTGAACCTTGAGGCCGCGGCGATTCAAACCGACACCCGCGGCTTCATTAAGGTCAACGACCGGCTGGAGACGTCTGCGAGCGGCATCTACGCCCTTGGCGACATCAAGGGCGGCCCGGCGTTCACGCACATCTCATATGACGACTTTCGGATCATCCGCACCAATCTGCTCCAGAAGGGGAGTGCCTCGACCAAAGACAGGCAGGTTCCCTACGCGGTCTTCATCGATCCGCAACTCGGCCGGGTTGGCCTGACCGAGGTGGAAGCCCGCGGACAAGGCCGCAATATTCGCGTGGCAAAGTTGCCGATGACTTCCGTTGCCCGCGCTCTCGAGGTGGACGAAACGCGCGGCTTCATGAAAGCCGTCGTGGACGCTGAGAGTGAACAGATTCTGGGTGCCGCCATCCTCGGCATTGAGGGCGGCGAAATTATGTCCGCGCTGGAGATTGCGATGATGGGCAAATTACCTTATACCGCATTGCGCGACGGCACCTTCGCCCATCCCACCCTTGCGGAATCGCTGAATAACCTCTTCATGGCGATGGACAGTGGACAACAATAACAATGACGAGCTATGCGCAAATGAGCCACGATCCGCAATCGCCTGCCTCAATGCCAGGCGCCGAGGATACGGCGTAAAAGCACCAGTTCGCCTAAGTGATAGGCGTTGTGATCGGCTGCGAGCAGCGCCTCTCTCAGGACAGTCTGACCGTCGCCGTGCGGAATCGGGGCCAGCAGATCGGTCGATTCATCGGACACCAGTTCGCAGAGTGCCTCAAGATCCTTGCGAAAGGCTTGCACACTCTGGTCCCAGGCTTTTTCGCTCGGAGGCGATTGCGTGCGGGGCCAGTACCCGCCTGGGAATTCGGGCGATTTGTGGCCGGAGTTGCGGGAGAACTCCAGGATATCCCACTGCGCGATGCGCAGATGTTCGAGCACTTCCCAAGCTGAATGCTCGGCGCCCTTCGGCCTTTTCCCGCGCAGATTGACCGGGAAATTCTTGATGGCGGATTCGAAGTCCGCATGGGCGTCGCCGCCCTTGAGCAGCTTGAGCAAATGTTGGCGAAGAGCTTTGTTGTTGGACATGGTTCTGATTCCTTTCCTTTTTAGATTAGCGCCTACTTCTTCGTATTAAGGGATCAATCCCTTGCCCCGCAGGAACTCGCGTACCACTTGCTTCACGTCGCGATGTTGGCCGTCGACTGAGTAGTTCATTTGCTGCATCTCCTGGTCGGAAATCTTTCCGGCCAATCCAGCCAGGGCCTGACTGACCTCCGGATGCTCCTGTAGGACCTGCTCGCGCACCACCGGTACGGCCTCGTAGGGAGGAAAATAGTGCCGGTCATCTTCGAGCACAAACAGGTCTAACGCCGGAATCAGGCCATCGGTGGCGTTGCCCGCGGCCAAGTCGATTTGACGGTCGCGTAGCGCCCGGGCCAGCAGACCCAGGTCCATCAAGCGCGGATTCTCGGCAAAGTGCAGCCCATAGGCAGCGGCCAAGCCTCGATAACCGTCCGGCCGCTCCATGAACTCGTAGCCGAACCCGGCCCGCCAATGCGGCGCGAATGCGGCCGCCTGCGAGAGGGTTTTGATGTTCAAGCGGCGAGCGTCTTCTCCTCGGATTTCCATTGCGAAAGTATCGTTGAACCCGAACGCCGGACCGAGCGTCAGTCCAAAGCGCCGTTCGTATTCACTCTTGACCCTCTGATAAACCTCCGCCTTGTCGCCCGCGGCTTCGTGCTTGAGAATCGCAGTTAAAGCCGTGCCCGTGTATTCCGGATAGATGTCGATGCGCCCAGCCAGCACCGCCTGATGGCAGATGTAGGTTCCCGCAAGATAGAAGCGCCGGTCGACTTTCAGGCTGGTGTGCGCCTCGATCTGCTGCGCCATCAGTTCGCCCAAAATGAACGACTCGGTAAAGTTCTTGGAGCCGATGACGATGCGGCCAGAATGTGAGGGCGAACAAGCAGGAAGCAGCAAAGCCGCTATCAACAGCACGAGGGTGATAACGCTCGAGCGATGACTCCTCATCGTGGGCGCAAACGCCTCTCCAGCCATCCCACGCTGAGGTCCGCCAAGAGCGCCAGGACCGCCGCCGGAATTGCTCCGGCAAGAATGACTCGGTTATCGACCATCGCCAGGCCGCGGAAGATAAATTCCCCGAGACCTCCGGCGCCAATTGCTGCCGCGATCGTAGCCAGCCCCACCGAGATGACCACTGCGACCCGCACTCCCGAAAGAATCACACTGAGCGCCAGCGGCAGCTCTACCTGAAACAAGAGCTGCCTGTCCGTTAGCCCCATGCCGCGTCCTGCTTCCACGACGGCGCTATCGACTCCGCGGATTCCTGCATAGGTGCTGCGGATCATGGGCAGCAGGGCATACAGAGTCAGCGCCAGGATTGCCAGGCGGTCCGCGCGGTCTCCCAGCCACGGCACCGGCAGCAGAAATCCGAATAGGGCGAGACTGGGGATTGTCTGGATGATGTTAGCGCTCGCCAGCACCGGCTTGTTCAGTCGCGGGCGATGTGCGATCGCGATACCCAACGGTATGCCGACCAGCATTGCCAGCAACGTGGAGAAGCCAACCAGCCAGAGGTGCTCGAACGTCAGTTCCAGCACCTGGCTGCGGTTCTGCAAGATGAATTGAAATACGTTCATGACGCGCCTCGATCATTCAGTGGCAGATCAGCGACCGGCCGATCATTGATTGGCCGATCAACGACTGACTGCAGTCCATTTGTGAACGCCCTCACATATGCTGACGCCCAGGGGTCTGTGGACCGCAAGAAATCCTGGGGCGCCAGCACCGTGACCAGCCGCCCTGCTTCCATGAGTGCGATGCGCGAGCCGAGCAGGAGCGCCTCCCGAAGGTCGTGCGTGACAAAGATCACCGTCTTATGGAGGCGTTGCTGCAACGACAGAAATTCGCGCTGCAATTCGTCGCGCGTGAGCGGGTCGAGCGCGCCAAAAGGCTCGTCCATGAGCAGGATTGCGGGGTCTGCGGCCAGGGCCCGCGCCACACCTACCCTCTGCCGCTGCCCGCCCGATAATTGGTGTGGATATCGCGTTGCCAACTCCGCTGCCAGACCGACGATTTTCAGCAACTCCTGCGCGCGCGCGCGCGTACGCTCCGCGGGCCAACCTTCGATCTTGGGGACCAGGCCGATGTTTCGCTCCACGGTGAAATGGGGAAACAGACCGACCTCCTGGATCACGTAGCCGATACTGCGACGCAAAGGAATGAGGTCGCAAGCGCTCGTAGGCGCGCCGTTCACCCGCACCTCTCCGGCAGTAGGCAGCAACAGACCGTTGACAAGTTTGAGGGTCGTCGTCTTTCCTGATCCGCTGCGCCCCAGCAAAACCAAGGTTTCTCCGCGCTCGACTCCAAGATTCAACCCACCGACCGCGTCTGTACCGGCCACGTGGTAGGCCACGTCGCGGAATTCAATGGCTGGATCGGCTGGGGTTGTCAGTGGCATATGCGCACCAAGCATACCGGAGTCTAGAAACCGCGTTGTCGTTCCGTGACGCACACCGGACTGGCCATCTCCAATTCGATGGATTTTGCCAGGGTGAGGAAGCACAAACTTACGCGATGCACCTTGTGCGGTAGATCGTTAGGAACCATTGTGAGAGTTGCTCTGGAGAGGCCACCGCGCGCCCGCCTCCGCCCCATCGAGGCAATCGGCAGGCCCGTGGCGTATTGAGCAAGGTTGCGAGCTAGTCGCGGACAGATTATCGTGATTTTGCGCACAGAAGGGCGTTCAGCTTCCGGCATGTCCCTTATGAAGATTGAAATCCTGGCTCTACCGTTAAGCGGGCAACGTGATTGACTTTCCGAGCGCGGATCACGGATCCGCTCTCAAGCCACGCCTGGCACGTCAACTTGGGCTGTTCGACGCCACCATGCTCGTCATGGGCGGCATCGTGGGTTCCGGCATATTCATAAATCCCTATGTGGTGGCCCAACAGGTGCACACTCCGGCTCTGATTCTGGGAGCCTGGATTTTTGGCGGGGTTGTTGGAGTGGGCGGCGCCTTTATATGGGCGGAATTAGCGGCCACGCTGCCCGAAGTGGGCGGTCAGTACGCGTACTTGCGCGAGGCCTATCACCCAGCGATCGCATTTCTGTATGGATGGGTGTTGCTGCTCGTCATTCAGACCGGGGGCATGGCGGCTGTGTCGATCACCTTCGCTCGATACTTTGTCGAACTTACGGGTTTGCAGGTGCACGATTGGGTCGTTGCGACCGCAGCACTGGCTGCGCTGACGCTCATCAACTGTTTTGGCGTAAAGATCGGCGGACGTACGCAGAGCGCGCTCATGGTAATGAAAATCGCCGCCATCTCTGCCCTGGTAATCGCCGGGCTGGTCTTGACCGGCAAGCATGTGACCATCACTACGGCAGCGGAGCGGGCCTCGTCGCTGGCATCGTTTGGCGCAGCGATGGTGCCAGTTCTGTTCGCCTACGGAGGATGGCAGACGGCGAATTTCCTTGCGGCAGAAGTGAAAGAGCCAAAGAAAAACCTTCCCCGAGGAGTACTACTCGGAGTTCTCGGCGTAGTGGTGCTGTACATCGCGGTCAACTGGGTCTGTCTCCGCTCGCTCGGGCCGCAGGCGCTGGCTGCAACCCACACCCCCGCCACCGCCGTCATGCGGATGGCATGGGGCCAGCGGGGTGCGATGTTCATTGCGGCGGCAATCGCCATCTCGACTCTGGGGTTTCTAAGCCAGTCGATCTTGACCGCGCCTCGCGTGTACTTTGCCATGGCCGAGGACGGCCTGTTCTTCCGCGCGATCGCGTGGCTCGATCCCCGCACGCGCGTGCCCGCAGTGGCCATCGTCCTGCAGAGTGTGTGGACGATGGTCATCGCCCTTTCGGGCCGCTATGAACAGATTTTGAATTACGTCATTGCGATGGATTTTCTATTTTTCGGGCTGACGGCGACCACCATCTTCGTGTTCCGCCGGCGGGCCGCGCGCGGCGAGATGAGCGCCAGTCAGGGTTATCGGATGCCAGGGCACCCGGTGAGCACGACGATGTTCGTCGCGATATGCTGGTGGGTCGTTGGGAATACGATCTACCGCTATCCTCAGAACAGCCTCATCGGTTTCGGTCTGCTGCTGGCGGGCATTCCCGTGTACTGGTTCTGGAGCCGGCGAGCACGGACGCGATCCGCCAATTCCTGCAATCCGGAGGGCAAGACATGAATGGTTTGCGATCGGACGCAGTTTCGCACTACCTGGCCTGGGCCAAGCTGCATTCGGATGCGCGCTTCAATCTGGCGGCGAGTGGGGTTTTGGACTGTCCGCTGGCTGAGTTGCCGGTGAACCTCGAGGAGCTCGAGATCGGCGGGACTGGACCGTACGGTTATCCGCCGCTGATGGAGCGGTTGGCCGCGAAGGCGGGCGTGCCTAAGGAATGCGTCGTCTACACCCTGGGCGCATCGATGGCAAACTTCGTGGCGCTGACGGCACTCGTCCACCGGGGTGACGAAGTACTGATTGAACGGCCCACGTATGACCCGCTGCTGGCCATTCTCGATCACATTGGGGCCAAGGTAGGTCGCTTCGAGCGTCTCGCGGAAAAGGGATTCAAGCTAGGGCTTGGAGAACTCGAGCGCAAACTCACGCCCCAAACGCGTCTGGTGGTTCTCTGCAACCTGCACAACCCCAGCAGCGCCCTCACCGACGATAGCTGTATGCGGCAGGCAGGTGAGATGGCGGCTAAAGTTGGAGCGCGCGTCCTGGTGGATGAGGTGTATCTCGAGACCCTGTTTGACCAGCCCTGGCGTTCCGCATTTCATCTGGGACCGAATTTCGTGATTACCAGCAGCTTGACCAAAGCGTATGGATTGAGCGGCATTCGCTGTGGATGGATTCTGGCACAGCCGGAACTGGTCGAGCGCATGTGGCAGGTCATTGATTTCACATATGGAAGCCCAGTGCATCCCGCCGAACTGCTCGCAGTGATTGCCCTCGATAATCTCGATCGGGTGCGCAATCGCGCCCGGGCGCTGCTGGAAACGAATCGTGCGCTGGTTAACGAATTCCTGGCTGGGCATCCGGACCTCGATTGTGAGCCAAGCCGCTTCGGAACGACAGTGTTTCCGCGGCTCAGGCTGGGCAGTACGGCCGAATTTGTGGGGATGCTGCGCGAGCAGTTCGAGACCAGCGTAGTGCCAGGAGAGTTCTTCGAGCAACCGCAACACTTCCGAATTGGATTTTGCGGAGCTACAGAGACGGTCCGCGGGGGGCTGGAACGGCTGAGCGCCGCGCTCGAAGCATTCCACCAGGCATCAGCCCCTCCGAATCGCGGATGACAACCGCCAGTCCCAGATAATAACCAGTGAGAGATCGCCGTCGGGAGAATTCATGGAAAAACCACCACGCACGTTCTGGCAGATTTGGAACATGAGCTTCGGTTTCCTCGGCATACAGTTCGGCTGGGGATTGCAGATGGCGAACATGAGCGCCATCTACGAATACCTGGGCGCGCGGGCCGATCAGATTCCGATTCTCTGGCTGGCAGCGCCGCTGACTGGATTGATCGTTCAGCCCATCATCGGACACGCCAGCGACCGCACGTGGGGGCCGCTCGGGCGTAGGCGCCCGTATTTCCTAGCGGGCGCAATTCTGAGTTCGATCGCGCTCATCCTGATGCCGCGCAGTTCCACGCTCTGGATGGCCGCCGGTCTGCTATGGGTTCTCGACGCCTGCATCAACATCAGCATGGAGCCGTTTCGTGCGTTTGTCGCCGACCTGTTGCCCGAATTTCAGCGCACTCGGGGCTTTGCCATGCAGAGCCTCTTCATCGGGCTAGGTGCGGTCATTGCCTCGGCGCTGCCTTACCTGCTGACCAATGTGTTTCACGTTGCGGGGACCAGGGCCGCGGGAACGATTCCTTTCACCGTGCGACTTTCGTTTTACATTGGCGCCGCCGCGTTTCTGGGCGCGGTGCTTTGGACCATCGTGACAACGAAGGAATACCCGCCTGACAATCTGGCGGAGTTTCAGAGAGAAAAGGCCGAGCGCGCGGGCTTCGGCGCGGGTGTACTCGAAATCGTGGCGTCAATCCGCGAGATGCCCCGCACCATGCGACAGCTTGCGTGGGTCCAGATCTGCACCTGGCTGGGATTGTTCTGCATGTGGCTTTATTTCCCGGTCGCGGTGGCGCGCAATGTCTTCGGCGCTTCCGGCACGAACTCTCCCCTGTACTCCGCGGGCGTGGAGTGGGCGGGCGTTTGTTTCGGAATGTACTCGGCGGTGTGTTTTGGATTTTCTTTTGTGCTGCCCGCGCTCGCCCGGCTGTACGGGCGCAAGGCCACTCACAGCCTCTGCCTGATTTGCGGCGGCCTGGGCCTGCTTTCCGTGGCCGTGATTCACAGCAAGTATCTGCTCTTACTCTCCATGGCTGGAGTCGGCGTCGCCTGGGCCAGCACGCTTTCGATGCCCTACTCCATTCTTGCCGGATCGCTGCCGCACGGAAAGACCGGAGTCTACATGGGGATATTCAACTTCTTCATCGTGATTCCGGAGATCACGGCCTCGCTTGGATTCGGCTGGGTCATGGGCCACCTGCTAAACAACAACCGGATTGCCGCGGTGGTAGCAGGCGGAGTCTTCTTCATCCTGGCGAGCAATCCTGACGCAACGCGTGGAGGACCTCTACGACCAGCGCCAACCGAGCAGTTCGATTCCAGGCAATGCCGTTACGGCAAAGTCTTGAACCCAAGAGTGGAGCGACGGGCGTCCTCGCCCGTCCAGTGGCCCGGTGGCCGGGCGGGGACGCCCGGCTCTCCACCGGCAACAACTCACCGTGCCCGCACGGCGACGAGTTCGGTTTCGACCGGCACGCCGCGTGCGATCTTCACTCGGACCAGCGCTTCGAAGGGCCTTATCGGTCCCGCGCCAGAGCCCGGAATCTCATGCAACAATTTCTCCAACGACTCCTGTCGGCAAACAAACTCCACCGCGCCTTGCGTCCCGAACGTGGTCGTTCCCGCCAGAATCATCACGTAGCGGCCGGAACCGATTCCTGGAATCAATCCGACGACCGAATAATCTTCCGTCAGCGGAGCGCTCGAAGGACTGGCAAGGTAGGCCCCGGCCTCGCCCGGCTTGGGATGTTTGCTGACGATCGAAAGATCACCCTGACGCGGTCCTGACGCGACTCTTTGAAAAACGAATTCCTGCGTGTTTGGAATGTCGAGCAGCGAAAGATTTTCTGAAGGAGAGCCGACAAAGATCAGGTTGTTATTCTTCACGTCGTCGAGCGTGAACAGGCTTCCGCGCTTCACCAATATCTTCCGCCCGAGCGTGTCGAACGCATCGTCGAGCGCGTGGATGGCCAACACCTCTCCCACACCCGTGTAGTGGTCGTAGACGGTGGCCTTCGAATCCGCGCGCGAGTTGTAGTACCGCATCCCGGTCTCCGGACGTCCGACGAAGGCAGCGTTGCTGAAGATCACCCAAGGTTCTTCGACCCCGGAGGTGAACGGTCGCCAAAACGCAGCCAGAGGCCCGGCGGCCCGCGTTACACTCGGCGCCGCCATCGCGGGTTCGGGGAGTCTCCGGTTCCACAGCAGGCTTCCCAAAACGACCAGCGAAGTGATGAAGCCGGCCAGCAGCAGAATGAAGGCAATCCGCCAGCGTGCCGGCACGGTTTCAACCACGGTGCTCGCCGGCGGCACCTCGCGCGAAGGCACGGTCTGCACCTGCGGCTCGATCGGTCGCGTTTCGAAGGTAAGGTGATAGCTTCCTTTCGGAATTTTGACCAGGATGGGATCCGCCGCTCCCTCTCCGGCGTAGTACTCCGCCAGCTTCATCCGCAGACGTCCGGCTTGCACGCGGATGGTGGAGTCCGACTGCGGGTCAAAGTCCGCGGGCCGCCCGAACACCTCGGTGGCAATCTGATACTCCTTCACCGGGGAGTCGGGATGATCGAGGGCCTGTTTTGCGAGATATTGCAGCAGCTTGCAGAGGGACTCGGAGCCCCGCAAACTATGACTTTTAATAATGTTATCTATTTGTTGGAAGAACTGTTCGGACGAGGTGGCGAGAGTGTGTGTCACAGCCATTTAACACTCATGTAACAGGGGATCGTATGGTGGTGCAACCAAGCCATTTTACCGCAGTAACCGTTTAAAGACCTAGTGAAACGTACCCCGGGCACGCCTTTGTACTAAAAGTTGCAACTCCCTATGGGAGTGCGTAGGGTTTCAAGACTCCCGATGTGCCCGCGGATGTCCAAGAAGACATCCCCGCAATTGGAGGAAATATGAACAGCAGGTTCTTTCTGGTTCTCATTCTTGTGCTCTGCCTGGCCGGTTTGGCCTTTGCCCAGTCCAGCACCGGAACCATACAGGGTACGGTGGCTGACGCCAACGGAGCGGTTATCCCGAATGCTTCCGTGACCGTCACCAATCTGGGCACCAATCGCGCGATTGTGGTCACGAGCAACGGGGAGGGCCTGTACAGCCTGCCGGCTTTGGACCCAGGTCCTTACAAGGTAGAGGTTCAGGTAACCAACTTCAAGGCCACAACGCAGCAGGTTACGTTGCAAACGGCTCAAGTCCTGAACCTGGAGTTCAAACTGCAACCGGGCTCGACCAGCGAAACGGTAGAGGTGACGGCCGAGGTTCCGATTGTCGACACCTCGACCTCCGGGGTAGGCAATATAGTCACTGGCCGGCAGATCGACGGACCTTCCGCTGAACGGCCGCAATTTCATCGACCTGGCGGCAGCTGGTTCCAGGCGTCACGCGCGGACAGCCCGGGAACCAGCAAACCGGGGCAGGGCAACCAGGCCGAAACCTTCAGGTATGCCGCTAGCGGTGGCGGAGCGCTTTCGGCCAATGGCCTCCGTGTGCAGGCCAACAATTTCCTGTTTGACGGCATTGACAATAACGAATCGCTTGTCAACACCATCGTCTTCTTCGTAGATCCTGATGCCATTCAGGAATTCCGTGTTGACACCAACGTGGCCCCCGCGGAATATGGCCGAGCTGGCGGAGCCGTGGTGAACGCCACCTACAAGTCGGGCACCAATAACTGGCACGGGACGGCTTTCTGGCAGATAGGAACAGTGCGCTCGACGCGAACCCCAACTATTTCTCAGGAGAAGCCGAGCTTCGCTATTCCACCGCAACCAGTTTGGATTTTCCGGCGGCGGCGCCTTGCTCAAGAACAAATTGTTTATCTTTGGCGACTACCAAGGCGTACGCCAGATCGCTACCCTTTGCTGGTGAAACAATCACGGTTCCTACAGCGTTGGAGCGGACCGGCGACTTCTCGGCAGCTATCCATAGCCAGCTCTACTATCCGGGCGCCAGCACTGCTAGGCTACCACGGGTTGCGGTGCCGGGCAACAACGTTCTGATACACTTCGGTTGGTTCCTGCCGGGCAGAACTACCTGAACGCCTTCCCGCTACCCAACATCCCTTGGGCAGTGACCCGCGCTGTTCGCTGACAGGAACCGACGGTTCGTGTCTCGAGAACAACTACCAGGCCGCATCGCGTCCAGTTGCAGAAGTACAACGACTTTAACGTGCGCTTGGACTACATTCTCGGCTCCAAGGACCAAGTATTCGGCCGATACAGCTACGGTCAGGATACGGACCTCACAACTTCGCAGATGCCGACTCTGCCGGCAGGCTATGGCTCTGGCTTTCAGTTCCAGCATCCACGCAGTGCCGTGCTGGGCGAGACCCACACCTTCGGAACCACCGTGATCAATGAATTCCGTCTCGGCTACGTTCGCTCATTCCTCGGCTATCAGCCGCCGGACGGCTCCATTCCGCTCTCGGCCAATCTCGGGATTCCCAACGCGAATACCAGCCCGCTGCTTGGCGGAGGAGCGCTGATCGGCAACAGCGGCAACCAAATTTCCTACACCGGAGACTACGGCGACTACTTCGTGCCCGAGGACACCTATCAAATCGCCGACAACGTTTCCTGGGTCAAGGGACGCCACACTTTCAAGTTTGGCGCCAACGTCATTTGGCGGCAGGTGAACTTCTTCAACCCGATTGCCGGAAAAGGCTTCTTCCAGGCGGATTCGACCCAGGCGTGGTCGACCGGATTTGAACAGTCGGACATGCTGGTGGGCTGGATGAATAATTACCAGGTCGGTCCTGCGAGTGGAACGTTCCACACTCGCAGCTGGGAGAATGGATTTTACGGCCAGGACGATTATCGAGTCAACAACCGTCTGACTCTCAATCTCGGCCTGCGCTACGACCTGTACACGTGGCCGACCGAAGTCAACAATCGCATGGCGAACTTTGATCTGGCGACGGGCGCGATCGTTCTGGCGGGTCAAAATGGCTTTCCGACAGCACGCTTACCAATCCGAAGCATAATTTTGCTCCCCGCATCGGGTTTGCTTACGACCTGTTCGGAGATCAGAAGACCTCTCTGCGCGGCGGCTACGGGATCTTCTACTTCATCGACCGCGAGGGCATCGACAAACAGATGTCGCAGAACGCTCCGTTTGGCGGCAGCGCATCCTACTCATACGCGAACGGCTTCTTCGGGAATGGACTGCTGACTTTGGGCGGCATTGCGCAACCAAACGCCGACGGAACTCCAAATATCAGTACGATCACCGCCACCGGCTTCCCCAGCAAGCAGACACTGAATATTAACCTCACAGCCCCGGCCAACGTCAGCCTGACTGGCTGGCTGCCGAAGGACACTACCTCCAGCGTGCAGGAGTGGAACCTGCAGATCCAGCGGCAACTTGATGCGAAGACGGCCCTGACTCTCGCGTACGTCGGCACCAAGGGGACGCATCTTTCCACGTTCTACGACGTGAACCGTCAGTCCTACACCACCGGCTTGAAGACCCTACCCACTGCTGGGCTCGGTGCCGGTCAACGACACGAGCGGCAATTCCATCTATCACGGTGCGCACGCGCAAGTGGAACGCCGCCTGAGCAATGGGATTCAATTCAGCGGCGCCTATACCTGGTCGCATGCCATCGACGACACGCAGCCCGGCTTTGATAGCGATTACCGTTATGGTGGCAACGCGGTTGATCCTTTCCAGTGGCAAACCAAGGAGCGCGCCAACTCGGGTCTCGATGTTCGACATCGGTTCGTGTTCAATGCCCTCTATGAACTTCCATTCGGCCGAGGTCGCACGTTCGGCCATGATTGGAACACCGCTACCAATGCGCTCTTGGGCGGCTGGCAAGTGAGCCCGATTCTGACTCTTGCCAGTGGCTTCCCAATTGATGTGGTCTGCAATTACTGCAGCAGTCCCAGCACAAGGCCAAATCTGGTTGGGCCTCTGCATCAAATGAACAATCCTGCAAGAGTGGTTTGACACGTCGTCCTTCGTCCAACAGGTTCTCCTACCGAACGCATCCGGTGCCTCAGGTCCGGGCAATTCCCCGAGAAATCCATTCACCGGCCGCGGGCACGAAGGATTGTGAATCTGACATTTAGTAAGACCTTCGCTGTTACCGAGCGCTTCCGGGTAGCGTTCAGTGGCGATTTCTTCAACCTGTTCAACACACCGCAGTTCAACCAACCGGATGGAAACATGAACGATGGCGGAAATTTCGGGAAGATCACCAGCCTGCGCTTCGACAGCCAACGCGAAATCCAACTATCGCTCCGCGTGACCTTCTAGACCCGATCAGGATGAGGGGGAGCAGGTCGCACTGCTCCCCCCAGTTTTCCCTCCGCCGCTATATGAAATCCATTTTTGCGCACTCGCCCACTCGGAGCAATTGCTGTCTTTCTCGCGCTCTCTGCTCTGGTGGAGGCGCAAGCCCCCGCAGTTCACAAAGTCGATCCCCCCAACTGGTGGGTAAACTACACGCCCGAACTCACGCTGCTCCTCACTGGCGAAAATCTTTCCGCCGCGCACGTGGTGAGCGCGTCGAAAAGCGTCTCCGTGCTGGGTTCGGACGCTTCGCAAGACGGCCACTATCTCTTCGTGCATTTGAAAATTTCGGCCTCGCGTCCCGCGACGGCGCAGCTACGGGTGAACACCGCTTCCGGTTCCACCTCCGTCCAACTGCCGCTGCTAGCGCGTGCCGATCCCCCCGCCCGCTTCCAAGGTTTCTCTCGCGACGACGTCCTCTACCTGATCATGCCCGACCGCTTCGCCGACGGCGATCCTTCAAACGACCAGCCGTCGGGTTCGAACGGCGTCTATGACCGCAGCAAGCAGATGGCGTACCACGGCGGCGATCTGCGCGGCATTCGCCAGCACCTCGACTATCTCCACGACCTCGGCGTCACCACGCTCTGGCTCACGCCCGTCTGGAAGAACACCGATTCCGACTACCACGGCTATCACCCCGTCGATTTCTACGCTCTCGACGACCACATGGGGATCGATGCAGGAATACCAGGCGCTGGTGGCTGACGCTCACCGGCTCGGCATGAAAGTGCTGATCGACTACGTCGTCAATCACACCGGCCCGCATCATCCCTGGGCCAACGATCCGCCGACGCCCACCTGGTTTCATGGCACGCCGGCGCACCATCTGGAACCGTCCTACAACTTCTCAGGATTGGTCGATCCCGCACGCTTCGCCGCGCGAGTATCTGGCCACGCTCAACGGATGGTTTGCGGGCAAGCTGCCCGACCTGAATCCGGACGATCCCGAGCTCGCCACCTACCTGGCGCAGAATGCGATGTGGTGGACCGAAACCGCGCAACTCGATGGCTTCCGCCTCGACACGTTTCCTTATTCTTCACGCCAGTTCTGGAGCGGATGGCACGAGCGGCTGCGCCAGGTTTATCCGCAGTTTGTTGATCCGCAGGTCGTCGATCAGAAGAGCGTTGCTTCGCACATCATGGACGTCGGCGAAGTGGCGGACCCCGATTCCACCATCACTTCATTTTTTGCAGGCGGACGAAAACAGTTCGATGGCATCGACTCCGGCCTCGCCACGGTCTTCGATTTCCCGCTCTACTATGCCTTGCGCGACGTCGTCATCAAGGGCGCGCCGATGCAGAAGATCGTCGACGTTCTTCGGCACGACGAACTCTACCCGCATCCTGAGATGCTAGTCACCTTTATCGGGAATCACGACAAGCCGCGCTTTGTGAGTGAAGAAGGCAGCAGCCCGGCCAAACTCAAGGCCGCATTCTCGCTGCTGCTGACGTTGCGCGGAATTCCCCAGATTTATTCCGGCGACGAAATTGCAATGGACGGCGGCGACGATCCCGACAACCGCCGCGATTTTCCCGGAGGCTTTCCCGGCGACCCGCACAACGCCTTCATCGCCAGCGGCCGCACCGCCGAACAACAGGATGTATTCGCGCACGTGCAATCGCTGCTGGCGCTGCGCAAGAGTCACGCCGCCCTGCGTACCGGAAAGCAGTGGCATATCGGCTGGGGCGACACTTACTACGCGTTCCTGCGCGAGTCGCCGCAAGAGGAAGATAAACTGCTCATCGTCTACAACAACGCACCGAAGACGACCGAACTCACGATCCCGGTCGAAAACACGCCTCTTGAAGCGGCGCACCACTTGCAGGCAGTGTTTGGGAACACGCCCGCGGAGCTTGTAGCCGGTAACGTGCACGTCGTATTGCAGGCTCAGACACTCGCCGTCTTCAGCGTGCGTTAGCCAAATAACACTGGACTGGTCCCGATAGTATCCCGTTTACCTTCCTCGGTTCGTAACCATTGTGAGAGTTACCCCGTGCGACCACTGTGTCGCAGCGATTCGGATTTCTGCGCAAGATTATGCAACGTTACTTTCCAGGTGACCATGAGCGTAAAGCAGTCGCCGACACCTCGAATGCCCGCCAACCCTGCCAAGAGCCGGATTGGAACTCCCGCCTGCACTGCACGTTACCGCTGCCTTCGCCGGCGACCCGGTCCTAGCGGTTCGTGTTTCCTGAAATGGAACACTGCAAGCACCGGAATATGCCATCGGGACGGAGGCCGCTATGACAATGCGAAATCTGACGATGGCACTTTTGGTTACTTTCGTACTCGGAACAAGTGTCGGGCTTCACCATTCCGAAAACGCCCGAAACGCGGCGGTGGTGCGCCAACTCCGCCAACTCAATGATCAACTGCAGCAGACCAAATCCGAGCTTGTCGAGGTTACCGTACGACTGTCAGCGGCAAACCAAAAACTCGCGTTCCTCGATTCCTCTAAAGCTCGCGTCCAGGTGACCGCTTATGCGCTGACCGGCGATTTCGGTCCCGATCCGGTCTTCTCGAACAATGCTCCAGCACGGAGTGCTTATGCGGTGCCCAGGCACACCCTCCCAACAGGGAAAGTCTTGAACGTAGCACTTTCGCCGACAGCGGAGCGGAAATTGCACGCCAACCTGAACGACACGATTGTGCTCATGTCCAGAAATCGCACCCGCAAGCATCTGGCACGCTTTGTGGACCGCACGGCGCAAACCGAGACGCGCCCCGTCGTGGATATCCTGTTTGCGGATGCTCACGAAGCCCGCATCTGGGGGCGGCGATCATTCTACGCGGTCGACATTTCCCGATCCGACTCCCCATTCCAGCAGCAATGATCTGCTAGCGATGACCGGCTGCGGTTGGCCCTGCGCGACAAAGTGTCCGCGAGCATCACATCCTCAGTGCGTCCGGCCGGAAATATCGGGGCGTGTTCAGGATTTAGTGCGCAGCCTGAGATCTCTGGGCAAGAAAGTCGTCCCGGCACTGTTTTGCGGCGGAAAGCAACTGCGCAAACTCAGGCGAGCTTCGCAGGGGCGCGAACAGGGGCTCAGTCTGCATGGCATTGTAGGCGCAGTAATGCCCTGTAACGGCACTTTTGAGCAGACGAAGCGCGATGTCCTTCTGCCCGCAGAAGGCGAAGGTGGGTGCAGCCATGTACCTGTTCTCGGGGTCGGGAATGGCCAAAATTTTCGGCGCAAGCTCCATGGCGAAGTTGTCCACATCTCCGGACGGCGCGTGGTTGAGACATCTGTTGAGGATCTGATCTCTGGAGTCATCGCCCAATTTCTCGGCCGCCTCCCGGGCTTGCGCCAAGTTGCCAGCACGAATGTAATGGCGCACGAGGTTGCGAGAGACCCAAATGGATCCAATGTCGAGCTGGAGGAAAACCATCGCCCTCTCGTAGTTGCCAAGTTGGTCGAAGGTGGACGCACACGAACGCAGCTGATAGTTCCCCGGGTCCAGGGACAAGGCGGCGTCGCACTCGCGCGCGGATTCTTCAAGCACTCCTCCGTAGCGCAGAACATAAGCCAAAGCGAAGTGGGCAGCTGCGCTCTCTGGATGGCGCTCCACCAGCGCCTTCGCATCTTGATAGGCTTTTCCTAGCTCACCTCTTTCGACCCGATTGGTGATCAGCGCACTGGCCGGATCGACGAGGTTCGGATCCAGCGCCACGGCTCGTTCGAAGGCGGCGTTCGAGCGCTGAAATATTGCCTCGCCGCCGTTCGAGTATTCCGAGTCGTAATAGTAGCGACGCCCCAGCGCGTTCCAGGCGGGAGCGTAGGTAGGGTCCAGTCCTACCGCGCGCTCCAAGATGGCGATGGCGTCTTTATTCGGAAGCGCATCATGCGGCAGCGCAATGCTGCGCAGGTAGAGGTCGTAGGCCTCTTCGTTCTTGGGATGGGTGCCAGCTTCCCCCGCATCCGTTCCCGCGCCCAGAGCGGGAACCAGCCCTTGGCGAACCTTCGAGGTAATCTGGCTCTGCATGGCAATCATGTCCGGAGAGGAGACGGTCATGGTGTCGCGCCAAAGCGTACGGTTGTCCGCAACGTCCACGGCTTCGAGAGTGATCTGAAGCTGATCGCCTTCTTTCATGAAGTGTCCAGTGACGACGTCGGTCACATGCATGGCCTTGCCGGCTTCTTGCAAGTCGAGAGTCGGAGAGTCATACCTGCTGGTGGTAGCGAACGGGCGGATGGATAACGAGCGAACGTAGCTGAGCGCGGTTGCGATTTCGTCGGCTAGAGCCAGGCGCAGAAAATCCACATCCTTATCGGAACTCAGGTTCTGTAAAGGAAGAACGGCGACGGTTGTTTGACTAGCCGTTACCACAACCGGTGCGGAGCGCCGGTTGAAGAGCCAAAAAAGAATGCCCAGCACGACGGCTGCCGCGGCAATGATTCCGGCGATCTTTTTTCCGGCGATCTTTCCGAAGGAATGGTTCTGACTCGAAGCCGCAGGCGCTTGGCTCCCAGAGGCAGCGCTCGATGATGCGGATGGAGCCAGGGCAGGGGAGGAACCGGATCCTGAGGATGGCGGCGGGGTGCTTTCCAGTGCGGCCGCCACCGTCCCTGAACTCGTGGGTACGCCGTGACGCGATTCCGTTTCCCGCTTCAGCCGCTTAAGATCGGCCCGCATGTCCGCGGCGTGCTGGTAGCGCAGCTCGCGGTCTTTCTCCAGCGCCTTATTAATGATGTCTTCGAGCTTTGGCGGAAGGTCAGGGTTCAGTCGTACAGCGGGAACCGGATCACGATCCAGAATTTCGTGGGAGATGACTCCTGAACTCTCTCCACGGAAGGGCAAAGTGCCGGTCGCCATTTCATAGAGCACCGCGCCGAAGGAGAACAAATCGCTGCGCGCATCCAGTTCTTTCGCACGCACCTGCTCCGGCGACATGTAAGCGACGGTGCCGAGCGTGGAGCCGGGACTGGTCAGGTGCTCCTGATTTAGCGTCTCCTGGGCGGTTGTTCCTGTCGCGTCCGACCCTCGGCCAGCCGCGGGCATCACCTTCGCCAACCCGAAGTCGAGAATTTTAGCGTGTCCGCGCTTGGTGATAAATATGTTGGCCGGTTTGATGTCGCGGTGGATGATGCCTTCCGCATGGGCGGCATCGAGCGCGTCGGCAATCTCGATCGCCAATCCGAGCAGAACATCGGTTTCGATGGGTCGGCCGGTGATGCGATGTTTCAGCGTCACCCCGTCGAGAAACTCCATGACGATAAAAGGATGACCATCTGCCTGCCCGATCTCGTAAATGGTGCAGATATTAGGATGGTTCAGCGCCGAGGCGGCCTGCGCCTCCCGCTGAAAGCGGGCCAGGGCTTGAGCGTCTTTGGCAACGGCATCGGGCAGAAACTTCAGGGCTACAAACCGGTGAAGGGTCATGTCCTCGGCCTTGTAGACAACACCCATGCCGCCACCACCAAGCTTCTCGACAATGCGATAGTGCGAGATGGTTTGGCTGATCATAGTTTGGCCGATCATTCGGGAGACGCCTGGCTTTCAGGTCGCTTCATCTTACGGACGCGGCCACCGCGAGTCAACGAATGACGGCACCGCATGGTCATGTCGATTTTAGCGGACCTATTTCTTGAGTCCCTGCTTTTCGCGCTCCAGCACCATTTGGTCGAACGCATGGGGCAGTGACTCGCAGCGGGAGTAGGGGCCGGGTTTGTAGGCGCGGGACTTGATTCCGGCCTGCGAGAGTTCTGAGATAGCCCAGTCTTCACGGTTGGTGACGTCCCAGAATTCAACCGCATCATCGGCTTCGAAGTTGGGCTTGGCCATTTCGTCAGGGTGGAAATGCCATTCGCAGATAACGTCGGTACGATCCACGGCACGCGGCCATAGCGTGTGCGTCATGATGTAATCCGGGTGGAGGCTCAGCAGCAGGTTAGGCAAAATCGCGTAGTAATAAACTTTGTTGCGTTCGCCCGGGGTAAGTCCGGGAAGGTACGCGCGCCGCAGCTTACCATCTTTGCTCATCGTTTTGGCGCCGCCCCGAAATTCCATCGAGCCGCCGATGTATCCGCGATGGGGCGGATCGTTCTCGCCAGAGAGGTAATCGGTGATGGCATTGAGCGCGGGATGCAGAATGGGACAGTGCAGGCATTCGTTGTAGTTCAGCACGATGAGTTTCCAGTTAGCTTTTACCTCATAAACGACGCGCCGATAAGTGCGCAGGTCACCCATCTGCCAATGCCAAATCTTTTCCGGCAGATCTTCTAACTGGCTGGCGAGCGGGGCGGGTTCTGCGCTGAGGTTGATGAAGATGTGTCCGTCCCAGACATCGGCATGAACGCGATTGAGGGGATAGTCTTCGCGGCAGAAGCCGTCGTGTACGTGGGGAGCGCCGATCAGGCGCCCGTCGAGCCCGTAGGTCCAACCGTGATAGCCGCACTGGATGCGTCCATCGAAATGCCCTTCGGCGCGGGCGCAGATGCGAGTGCCGCGATGCCGGCACACGTTGAAAAACGCCCGCAACGAGTTGCTCTCGTCGCGAGTAATGATGATGCTTTCATCCGCAACCTCGCGCAGAAAATAGTCGCCCGGCGTCGCCACTTGATTGGAGCGGCCGGCGCAAATCCAGGTTTGGCAGTAGAAGCGTTCCAGTTCGTCGCGGAAGAGGTTGGGGTCCGTGTAGTAGCGGGCCGGAAGAGTCGTAGCAACGGATTGAGCGTCGGAAGTCGGCATGCGGCACTTAGCGGAAAGATTTTATAGCAGGAAACGAGTCTGGTGTTCGGAGATGTTCCACTGACTGTACAGCCCGTGGTGAAAATGAGAATGAAAACGAGAACCCGCTTCTTGACGCCTAATTTTGCCGAACTTTGTCATCCTGAGCGAAGCGAAGGACCTGCTTTCTTTTCGGCGATCGAGACAGCAGGTCCTTCGCTGCGCTCAGGATGACAATTCATGAGTGGTGTCAGAGCCCAACGTCTTTAGCTATGCGTGCCCGTCAGGAACTGGGGCTGAGCGGGGCTGATCGGGCGAGGCCGCTTTAGGCTGCAAGCGTTCCTCGCCGGAATACACCAGGAAACGCCGTCCGCGGAGGAAGCCCACCAGAGTCAATCCGGTCTCGCGGGCCAGGCGCACCGCCAGGCTGGAGGGCGCGGAAACCGACGCCAGCAACGGCACTCCCGCCAGCAGCGCTTTCTGGATGATTTCGAAGCCTCCTCGACCGCTGACCATGAGGGCGTAATCGGACAACGGAAGCCGGCCGGCGAGCAGTGCCCAACCCACCACCTTGTCTACGGCGTTGTGCCTCCCCACATCCTCGCGCAGCACAATCAATTTTCCCTGCACATCGAACAGTCCGGCGGCGTGCAGCCCGCCCGTGCGATCGAAGATGCTCTGCGCCGCCTTCAACGTGTCGGGGAAAGTGCACAGCATCTCGGGGTCGAGAAGAAAGTTCGGATTAGGACGCCGGATGCCGTGAGCCTTAATGGCTTCTATGGAAGCCTTGCCGCAGATGCCGCAACTGGAACTCATGAAAAAGTTGCGACGGGTCTTTTCGGGATCCAATGAGGTCTCGGTGAGTTGTGCATGCACCGTGTTGCCGCTCGCCTGCGGGTTCGTCGTTCTGCCGTAATCCGTCTTGCCGTAATCCAGGGAGACGACCTGTTCGCGTCTTTCGAGCAAGCCTTCGGCAAAGAGGAAACCAGCGGTCAATTCCAGGTCGTGTCCGGGAGTACGCATGGTAACGCTGAGTGGCGTCCCATTGAGGTGAATCGCAAGCGGTTCCTCCGCAACCAGGCAGTCTTGGGTGAGGCGCACCTGCCCATTTTGCCATTCGCTAACTTGCGTCACATCGATGCCGCTTGGTTTATGCAGAAGGGCTCTCCTGGCCGGCCGCGGTAACCACTATTTACCGCCCATTCGTGCGCGCTCTTCTTCGCAAGCCTGCCGCGCATCGCGTCCCGTAATTTCTTTGTACCACGCAGGATGAAAGGTCCACGCCCACGCCTCGCTGACCGCGCCGCGGGTCATCGCCTGAAACGTCCCAGGCTGGCCGAAGGTGCTCTCATAGACATGGATGAAGATTCCGCCCAGCATGATGAGCGCGGAAATGTCATGCAGCACGTAGCTGATGGCGACCGAAATTCTTCCAAACGTGCCCGCGCCCGCCCACATCACAATGCCGGTGATCAGGTACACCACGCACCCGCTCACAATCTCCCAGAACTGAACTTTCTGCCCGGCATTGAAGAATCCGGTTTCGGGAGGATCCATCTTCTCCTCGCCGGTGACGATCTTCTTCATGCCCCGCATCCAATTCGTATCGGCCGGGGTCCACGCCATCGGCTTCAGCCAGTTGAGCGCCTGCAAGCCGAAGAAGAAAACAAAGCCAACGCCGAACCAGGGATGCATGGTGCGGCTAAGTTGGCCTCCGCCGAAGATGGGCGTAAACCAGCGGAACAGCCAGGGCAGGTAAATTCCGAATCCTGAGAACAGGGCCAGAAAGAAGAACAGGGCAACCATCCAATGGAGAGCGCGAGTGTACACGGGATGGCGGAGCAATTCTCCGCGGTAGACCGTGGTCTGGCCGAAGGATTCGAAGGTATTGCGAGCTTTGTCGTCAAAACGCTCCACGGCGCTAGCCATTGGGCTCTCCTTTCTTCTTCGGCGCCTCTGGCAGGTCCGGCTGCGCGCGGCGAGGCCCTGACGTTACATAGTGCAGGCCGACTCCCAGCAGTCCAAACAGCGCGAACGTCCCCAGCACGGGTTTAAACAGCCACTTCCATACCGTGTAGCTCCAGGGGATTTGCGGATTCTTGGGCAGTCCGCCATAGCGCTCGGGATCGGTGGCGTCATGGAGCACGTAGATCACATGCGTGCCACCGATGGATTGCGGATCATAGACGCCGGCCTTTTCCATGCCGAACTTGTCGCGCAGTTGCGTGACGCGCTCTTCGGCAATGAACTTCATATCGTCCTTGGTGCCGAACTTCAAACAACCCGTAGGACAAGCCTTGATGCACGCCGGTTCCAGCCCCGCGCTCACGCGATCGGAACAGAGCGAGCACTTATAAACTCGCTTGGTCAAGGGATTGAACTTCGGAATATCGAACGGGCATCCGGAGACGCAGAACTCACACCCGATGCAGTTCTCCTGGTTGAAGTCGACGATTCCGTTGGCGTACTTCACGATGGCGCCGTCCGCCGGGCAAGCGGCCAGACAGCCGGGATCGGCGCAGTGCATGCACTGATCCTTGCGCATCAGCCACTGGATCGTTCCATCCCCGGTCGGGTGTTCGTTGAACTTGATCAGGTTCCAGAAGTTCCAGCGCGTTTCCGGCATGGTCTGGTAGGTGTTGTCGAAGGTGGTCGGAGTAAACGGCATGTCGTTCCACTCGACACATGCCACTTCGCAGGCCTTGCAGCCGATGCAGATGGTCGTGTCGACCAGTTTGCAGACTTCCAGATCCCGCTGCATGCCTTGGCCTGGAACCGGCCCCGGATGGGCCGAGATCATTTCTTCTTGTAATATTTTGCGGTCTGGCATCTCGTCCCTCCCTCCTAGGCCTTCTCGATCTTCACCAGAAAGCCCTTAAATTCCGGGGTGAATGCGTTCGGATCAATCACCGTCGGCGTCAATTCGTTGGCCAAAGTTTTGGCGGTTTTGCCTTCGTCTTCCGCAATGCCGCGGAAGCCCCAGTGAATGGGGATTCCGATCTGGAACATCTCTTTGCCGTCGATCTTCATCGGACGAATACGGCGCGTCACCATGGCTTTCGCGATGTAATGGCTGCGCGCGCTGGTGACTTTGACTTTCTCGCCGCCTCGAATGCCCATCTGGTCCGCCAATTCGACGGGAATTTCGACAAAAGGCTCGGGCACGAGCTGGACGTTCATCGGGTTGTTCTTCGTCCAGTAGTGATAGTGCTCGGTCAGGCGATAGGTGGTGCAAATGACATTGAATCCATCCGCCACGGTTCCGTACTTGTCGAAAGGTGTCTTGTACTTTTTCACCACTGGATTCGTGGATTGGTTGGGGTGGAGCGGATTCGCGATGGGGCTTTCGATCGGCTCGTAGTATTCCGGGAAAGGCCCATCGTTCATCGGACCGAGCGGCACGAACAACCGCCCCACGCCCTCGGGATTCATAATGAACGGCCCCATGTGATCTTTGGGAGCAGAGTCGGGCTTGAAGTCGGGCACATCGTTGCCCACCCAGCTCTTTTTCGCTTCGTCCCACCAGACCTGGCGCCGCGAAGCATCCCACGGCTTGCCATTCAGATCGCAGGATGCGCGGTTATAAAGGACGCGCCGGTTCGCCGGCCATGACCATCCCCAATTGGGATAAATGCCGAGGCCGGACGGATCGTCGGTTCCGCGGCGCTGCATCATGGCGCCAGCTTCGGTCCAGGAACCACAGTAGAGCCAATTGCCGGAGAGCGTGGTGCCGTCGTCTTTGAGCCACGCAAAACCAGGGAGTTGCTGCCCGGCCTTAATGGTCGTGTTGGTCTTTGGGTCGGTGATGTCAACGAGTGCTTTGCCGTTAATCTCTTTCGCGACCTCGGCCAGGGAAGGGTTGTACGGGTTCGTGTACGGGAACCAGGCGTGCAGGACTGGATCGGGGAACTTGCCGCCTTCCTTCTGATAAAGGTCGCGGACCTTCAGAAAGATGGTCGCGAGAATTTCCTGATCGAGGCGGGCTTCACCGGGTGGCGGGACCGCAATGTTCTTCCACTGCAGCCAGCGCGCGGAGTTGACGAACGTCCCATCCTTTTCCGCAAAACCCGCGCCCGGCAGGCGATAGACGGTCGTGTTGATCTTCTTCAGCTCCTCAGGGGTGATGCCGGGAGCCTTCCAGAATTCGCTCGTCTCATCCGGATAGATTTCGCAGACCACCAACCAGTCGGCCTTCTTCAGCGCATCGATGTTCTTCCGCGAGTCGGGACCGATCATGACGCCGTTCATCCCGAAAGCAAAGAGGCCTTTAACCTTGCCGTCGTACATGTCGTTCCAGATATTCACCCAGGAGTAATTCCGGTCAATCTTGGGCAGATGGTGAAAGGCCCAGTCGTTTTCTTTAGTGGCCGCCGGGCCATACATCGCCTTCAGGAACGAGACGGCAAACTTAGGCGTATTCGACCAGTAGTTGAACGAATCCCAGGGGTCGGGCTTGGCTTGCGTAGGTGTGGTGCGCTTCAGGTAGGCGGCCAGGTCCACATCCGTCGGAAACGGCATCTTCAAATAGCCGGGAAGGATGTCGAAGATGCCCGCCATATCCGTTGCGCCCTGGATGTTCGAGTGGCCGCGAAGCGCATTCACGCCGCCGCCCGCGCGTCCCACATTCCCCATGAGGAGCTGCAGCATCGCGGCGGTGCGGATGATCTGCGTGCCGAAGCTGTGCTGCGTCCAGCCCACCGCGTAAATGATGGTGGCGACTTTCTTCATGTCGCCATCTTTGCGGATGGAGGTGAACAGGTCGGCCGCCTTGAGGAATTGTTCCTTCGGAATTCCGGTGATGCGCTCGACCATCTCCGGTGTGTAGCGTTCATACTGCTTCTTCAGCAGTTGATACACGCAGCGTGGATGTTGCAGGGAGAGATCGAAGGCAGTCTTCGGAGGAAGCGCCGCCGCGGGTGGAGGAGCACCGGGCTTTGTGGGGGCCAGTTTCTCGTGAGGCGAGCCGGCCACGGGCTTGCCGGCAAGGTCCCCGCCCTCTTCATAGTTCCAGGTCGCTTTGTCGTAAGTCTGTTTCGCTGGATCGAACCCCGAGTACAAGCCGTCTTCGGGCAGCTTGAATCCGTCTTTGATAATGAAGGCAGCATTCGTGTAGTTGACCAGGTAGTCGTGCGCGATGCGATTGTTCTGAACGGCGTAGTTAATCAGGCCGCCGAGGAAGGCAATATCGGTCCCGGCGCGAATTTGGAGGAAGAGATCGGCGGTGGAGGCGGTACGGGTCAGTCGCGGATCGACCACGATCGTCTTGGCATTGCGGTGAAGCTTGGCTTCGATCGCCCACTTGAATCCGCAGGGATGGTTCTCCGCGGGATTGCCGCCCATGATCAGCATCAAGTCAGTGTTCTTGATGTCGATCCAGCCATTGGTCATCGCGCCGCGTCCGAATGTGGGCCCCAAACTGGAGACCGTGGGGCCGTGTCAAACCCGGGCCTGGTTTTCCAGGTAGCAGACCCCCAGGCTGCGCATACTTTTTACGGCTAGATAGTTGAACTCGTTGGTGTCGGTGCATCCTCCGGTGAAGGCAATGCCTTCGCAGCGATTGACGGTGTGGCCGGCGGCATCTTTTTCGAGGAATGTATCGTCGCGAGTCTTCTTTACCTTCTGCGCGATTTCGCTGTAGGCCTGGTCCCACGAGATGTCTTCCCAGTCGGTGGCTCCGGGACGCCTCACTTGCGGCTTGAGCAGGCGGCGATCGTTAAGAATGTCCTGCGCCAGCGACGATCCCTTGGGACACAGCGTGCCGCGGTTGATCGGGTGATCGGGATCGCCTTCGACGTGCACGACCTGGGGGACTGCGTTTTTCGCCTTGTCCCCCAGCGTGTAGATGATCACGCCGCAGCTGACGGCACAGTAAGGACAGGTGCTGCGGGTTTCGCTGGCTCGGGAAATCTTAAGCCCTTGGGTCTGGGCGTGAAGAGGGGTCAGATCGAATCCCAGGACGGAAAGTCCTGCGCCCCCAGCCAAGGTACCTTTCAAAAAGGTCCTGCGGGAGAACTCCATAACTGCCTCCGCATGGCGCGATCAGGGAAGTACGGAGTTTATGGTTATGACCGCCGCGAAGGCGGCCAGCCTAGACTGCTCGAACGCGAAGAACTATACCTCATTGTTTTCTGAGCCGTCAATACCGTTTCAACCGTAGTCTGTCAGGTTCTTGGCCAGAACTAACTTAGAGCTGGTTTCATAAATGGGATTTGGGTAGGGCACGGCTTCAGCCGTGCCGCCCAGAACCAATAAACACGCGGGCTTTAGCCCCTGAGGGATGTGCTTTCCGGGTTGAAAGGCATTTATGAAACCAGTTCTAGGAACTTTTCGTGGCCAAAGCCTCCGGCGCTGAAGAACAGCCGTGGAAGACATCTCGATGCAGTTTGAACCTCGGGCTACAATTGTCTCTTCGAAGGGCACTATGAGAACTCGCCGTTGGTTTCCTTGGATTCTTCTGTTTGTATTGTTTTCAGCGGCCGCAATCCCCATCCGGGCTGAGGTAGGCGACGACGCGGCAGCTACAGCCAACACCGCGCTCTTGTCCACAGGAGTACGTCTTGACGCGGTCGGAGACGCGATCGATTTGGGCAGCATGCCATTGGCGATGGCCCTTGCGCCCGGCGGCGACAAACTCGCCGTCGTGCTTAGTGGCTGGCGCGAGCAGGGTGTACAGATCGTCGATCTGAAATCGCGTCAAGTCGTGCAGACGCTGATTCAGCCCGCGGCGTTCTTTGGCATTGGGTTCTCTCGCGATGGCAGGGAACTCTTTGTATCGGGCGGCAATGATGACACGATTTTCTGCTACGCGTGGCGAAACGGGGCGGCGGCTTTGGAGCGCAAGATCATGCTGGCTGAGAAAGCGCCGGAGAAGCCTGGCTCACGATACCCTGCAAGCCTCGCCGTCTCGCGCGTCGGGGAACTATCTGTATGTCGCCGAGAACGTGGCTGACAGCCTGGCGGTGGTTGATCTCGCCACGGCAAAAGTCGTGCAGAGGTTTCCGACCGATCACTACCCCTATGCTGTCGAAGTTGCCGCGAACGGAAAGGTATACGTTTCCGCATGGGCAGCCGATACGGTTGCGGAATTTCAGACGAAGCCAGATGGGTTGCTGACTCCCATAGGCAAGCTAAAGGTGGGGCCTCGGCCTTCGGCTCTGCTTTCGAATCGGTCTGGCTCGCGGTTGTTTGCCGCGCTCGCTGGCACAGATCAGATCGCCGTCATCGACACTGCGCGCAAGACGGTCCTGCGATACCTAAGCGATGCCGCGCCGGCCGGACCTGCGGAAGGAAGCACACCGAATGCGTTGGCTCTGTCGCCTGACGAGTCGGAGCTTTTTGTGGCCGAGGCCGACAACAATGCAGTCGCCGTCTTCGACGTTTCTGAAAAGCGCTCGGGCACCGACTCCTCGCGATTGCAGGGCCGCATACCAACCGATTGGTACCCGACGGCCGTCCTCGATACCGGTGGCGCAACTTCTTGTGCTCAATGGCAAAGGCCACGGAAGTCATGCCAATCCTGACGGTCCGATTCCGGGTGAGGGGATCAAGCGACCTCTGGGTTATGACTTGGGGCAGCTCAATGGAACCCTGCGATCGAGTCCGGACCAACTCTCTTCCAGCACGTTGGCCGGATACTCGCGGCGGGTTGCGGAAGCGAACAACTGGCAGGCTCAGCGGGTTCGAAAGGGATATCCGCCTTTCAAGCACGTGGTCTACATCATTAAAGAGAATCGCACCTATGACCAGGTGTTAGGTGACATGAAAGAAGGAGACGGCGATCCCTCGCTGGTCTTTTTCGGACAAGCCATCTCCCCCAATCATCACGCCCTCGCTTTACGTTTCGGACTGTTCGACCGTTTTTTCACCAATGCGGAGGTGAGCTCGCAAGGTCACATCTGGTCGACGGCGGCGTACGTCACCGATTTCGGAGAGAAGGTGATCCCTTCCGCTTACTCCGACAGGCGTGAGGGTGTGGATGGCGAGGAGATCGACGAGCCCATCAACGGTTTTCTCTGGACGCTGGCCAAGAAAAAGGGGATCAGTTTTCGCGATTACGGCGAAATGGTCAAAGTGCCCGAGGGCTGGCCGGTAACCCAGCGCGAGGTAGCGTCGAGCGTCAGTCCGACCTACCCTGCGTTTGACTTGAAGACCCCCGACCAGGCGCGTGCCGATGCCTGGATCGCCGAACTCGAAGACTTCGTTCGCAAGGGAGAGATGCCGAAGCTCGAAGTCATGCATCTTACCTAGCGACCACACCGCCGGCGGACGCGCCGGCTATCGAACCCCCCGCGCCTTCATGGCCGACAACGATCTCGCGCTCGGCAGGATTGTCGAAGCGCTCTCGAAATCGCCTTTCTGGAAAGACACTGTGATCTTCGTGCTGGAAGACGATTCGCAGTCGGGGCCAGACCACATCGACTCCCATCGCTCGTGTTTCTTCGCCGTCTCGGCCTACAACCGCGCCGGCACCATCCACCGCTTTGTCAATACAACCGACGTTGTAGCGGCGATTGAAGACATTCTGGGATTAGAGCGGCTCTCCAAGTTCGACTACTTCAGCCGACCCTTATCCGACATCTTTGTCGAGACCCCGGACCTTTCGCCGTGGATGTCGATTGTTCCTCAGGTAGATATGAATGAGACCAACCCCCCCGCAACCGCAGCGGCCCGAGCGTCCGCGGGGTTGGATTTCAGTGCGCCCGATCGGGTCGATGACACGAGGTTCAATCAAATCCTCTGGAGCATGATGAAGGCTTCGGAGCCTTTGCCGGAAACCAATGCGAAAGCGCCGCTGCACGCCTATCGGGTTGGTCGCTGAGACCATAACCCGGAAACGGACCCACTGACTAAAAGTGCTGGGCATTGCCAACCGGAGCAGTGGGGCTGATAATCGCTGCCATGTCGCAGAGCTTGCGCCAGCGCCGGATTGCCAGGGCCGAAGAGCTGGCCGCCCAATACCCATCTGCGGCTGAGGTACTCCGCTTCTTCGTGCCTATTGCTCGCTTTCAGGACGAGTCGTACTGCGCTGCCCAGAAAGCGTTCAAGAATCAGGAGCAAGGTGTTTCGTTCGCACAACCACTCGCGTGGGAGGTTGCGGATCGCTTTCCTGAATTCCTGTCCCTAGTTGAGGAAACCGGACCCGGCCCGGTTGCGGCAGCAGCTCGCGAACTGCGGAATCAAAGTGCGAACCAACAGCGCGAGTTGCTGAGTGCTTTCTGGACAAGCGCCGGGGCTGCGGTGTCCGATCGGGGAGACGGGAACAAAGAATTCTTCGCGCGGGCGTTTCTCCAACCCTACGCGGAATTCGTCCGGGAGCGAGTGGGGAAACAGCAGAAGGGGCCGACGCCTTGTCTGTGTCCCTTCTGCTCGCGCAAACCGGGAGTAGGAGTTCTGCGGCCATTGGGAGACGGCGGACAACGTTCGCTGATATGTTCGTTCTGCCTGGGCGAGTGGGAGTTCCGCCGAATCGTTTGTCCGGGATGCGGAGAAGAAGAGCATGCGAAACTTCCGGTCTATACGGCAGAGGAGTTCAAACACGTGCGCGTGGAATGCTGCGATACCTGCCGAAACTACATCAAGACGGTAGACCTGACGCGCAATGGATTGGCCGATCCGGTGGTGGATGAAATGGCCTCGATCCCGCTCGATCTCTGGGCGCAGAAACAGGGATACACAAAGCTCCAAGTGAACTTGATGCTGCTGTAAGCGGATAGATTCCGCAACCTCCCATATTCGATTTACAATCGCCTTACAGCGTTCGGGTAACACCCTCTAGCACCTGGCCAAGGTGATTTGATCAAGAGAGAGACTCTGAAGCCATGAGCTCCGCCACGAACTCCGCCGGGTCCGCGCTTCCTCCGCTGGGGGAAGAAGAGATCGCTCGCCGCGTGTTGGCGGAGCGCTTGCGGCTGGAGCAGGCTGCGGGGCTGGTTGAGAAGCCCATCCAGCACTTCCACCGCCCCCTGGAGCGGCCCTTCACTGCGGAAGAACGCGACCGCGTCACCATTCTTTTCGGAGGCTTTACCTGGAAACACGAACGCCTCATCGAGGCCGTGTTTCGCGGCTGCGGCTATCGCTTCCAGATGTTGCCGAACCCCAATGTGGCCGCGTTCCAGACGGGCAAGGAGTACGGCAACAACGGCCAGTGCAATCCTACTTACTTCACCGTGGGCAATCTTATCGAGTTCCTGCGGTCGCTCGAAGCTCGTGGTCTGTCCCGCCAGGAAATCGTTGCTAATTACATCTTTATTACTGCGGGATCCTGCGGGCCTTGCCGCTTCGGCACCTACGAGTCCGAGTATCGAATGGCGCTGGAGAATGCGGGCTTCGGACAATTTCGGGTCCTGCTTTTCCAGCAGGACCATGGTGTCAATGCCATGACCGGTAATACCGGGCTGAAATTCTCCGCCGATCTTGGCGCGGGCCAGACCAACGCGGTGAACCTGGGCGATGTGATCAACGACATGGTTTACCAGATCCGTCCCTACGAAGTTGTGCCGGGCGCGACCGACCAGGCCATCAAGGAAGTCGTGGATCAACTCAGCGATTTTCTGGAGCACCGGAAGCGTTTCGAAATTCTTCAACGTGCGCCGGGATGGATTTCGCGCCCCCTGGCCCGGAACGGCAAACTCCAAAAGACCTGCAACACACTGGGTAAGATTCTCGATCACCTCTACGGGGACGAGTTTCTCGAAGCGATGCGCCTCGCCCGTGAGCGCTTGGATCGGGTTGAAGTAGACCGCACGCGCGTTAAGCCCATCGTCAAGATTACGGGTGAGTTCTGGGCACAACTCACCGAAAGCGATGGCAACTTCAACATGTTTGCCTTTCTGGAGCAGGAAAGCGCTCAGGTATATGTGGAATCAATCGGCGGCTGGATCACCTATCTGATGTATCAGGCTCGGGCCAGCATGGGCGAGAGAAAAGGACTGGATGCGCCACATCCCGGCGCCCGCTGGTGGGAATTGAAAAAGCAATTTGCGAACCAGTGGAAATTCCGCAAAAGGTGGTTGCTGTTGCGCTTGAGTGAAGGCATGTGGAATCGCCAGCAAGCACGCGTCGCCCACCACCTGGGCGGACTCGCGCCCCGTCTCGCTCCGCAGCGCGAACTGGCCCGTATGGCGCATCCCTTTTATCATTCACTCGCCCGGGGCGGCGAAGGGCATCTCGAAGTGGGCAAAAACGTCTACTACACCACGCACCGCCTCTGTCACATGGTGCTGGCTTTGAAGCCTTTCGGCTGCATGCCATCTTCACAATCCGACGGCGTGCAGTCCGCCGTGGTGAACCGTTTTCCAGAAATGATCTTCCTGTCCATCGAAACTTCGGGGGAGGGAGAGATTAACGCGCACAGCCGCATGCAAATGGCCCTGGGCGAAGCCAAGATTAAGGCCAAGGCGGAGTTCGAGCAGGCCCTGGTTTCGACCGGCAAGAAGCTCGATGCGATCAAGGCATACGCCGCCGAGCATCGCCGACTGCGGAGCCCGTTTTATCCGGTGCCGCGCCGCCGAGGCATCGCTGGGGTTGCCGCCAACTTTGTGCTGCACGTGAGCGATCTCATCGATGGCAAGGCGCACCTGGCCAAGCTGCCGGGCGAGGTTTGAGGCGAGTACAGCGAAGCTCCAGCGCGCAGCGAAGTCCCAGCGTGCAGCGAAGCTCTCGAGTATCCAGCCCCGGAGGGGCGGCCGAACTTAGCCCAACGGTTTAGCGCTGGGGAAAGTGGGAAAAGTGATTCCAGTCCCGGAGGGACGACCGAGTTCTCAAGCGCTTCCGCGCTGCGCTGCCCCAAACCAGGCATGTTATCGTGTGGGCCTCGACGTGGGATCGACCACGGTCAAGGCCGTCGTCATCGACCCAGAAACCGACGGCATTCTCTGGCGCGACTATCAACGTCACGACACCCGCCAAGCCGAGAAAGTCCTGGAATTCCTCCGCAGCATGGAAATCGAAATCGGCATCACTCCAGACAATTGCCGCATGTTCATCACCGGCTCCGGCGGCAACGCCCTCAGCGCTCTGATTGGCGCGAAGTTCGTACAAGAAGTCAACGCGGTCGCGCTCGCCGTGGAGAAGCTCCATCCCGAAGTGAACTCGGTGGTCGAACTCGGCGGGCAAGACGCCAAAATCATAATTTTCAAAGAGGATGGCGCAAACGGCCGCAGGAAGAAGATCCCATCGATGAACGACAAGTGCGCGGGCGGCACGGGCGCGGTCATCGACAAGATCAACGCCAAGCTGAAGATTCCGCCCAATGAGCTGTGCGACCAGGGCTACAAGGGGATCAAAATCCATCCTGTCGCGGGCAAGTGCGGCGTTTTCGCCGAGACCGACATCAATGGCCTGCAGAAGCAGGGCATCCCGCCTGATGAACTAATGGCCTCGCTCTTCGACGCCATTGTGCTGCAGAACCTCACCGTCCTCACACGCGGACACACGCTGCGCCCGCATGTGTTGCTGCTGGGCGGGCCAAACACTTTTATTCGCGGCATGCGCGAGGCCTGGCAGCACAACATCCCGCTGCTCTGGGAAGAGCGGGGAATCAAGTTGCCGCCGGATGTTACTGCCGAGGACGCGATCAAGACCCCGGAGAACGCGCTGTATTTCGCCGCCATGGGCGCGGTGGAATTCGGCAAAGGAGAAGACGCGGAAATTGGGCAATACCTGGGGACGCAGAATCTTGAGCACTACGTCTACGAAGAACGCCGCCAGGAAAGAGCGGCTTCGGGTAACCGTGGGTTGATCGCTTCCCAGAAAGAATTGGAAGAATTCAGAGCCAAGTACTCGCGCCCGAAATTCGTGCCGGCAGCCTTCCGGCGCGGTGAGCCCGTGCGGGCCTTTATCGGCCTCGATGGCGGTTCCACTTCCACAAAAGCCGTGCTTTTGTCGGAGCACGGCGAGGTCCTGTCGAAAGCCTACCAACTCTCCAAGGGCAACCCGATCCAGGACACCATTGACCTCTTCGACAATCTGCGCCAACAGGTTGAAACGCAAGGTGCGACCCTGGAAATTCTGGGCGTGGGCACGACGGGCTATGCCAAGGACATCCTGCAAAAAGTGTTGCACGCCGACGTCGCCTTGGTGGAAACGGTGGCGCATGCCGAGTCGGCGATGCGTTTCTACAAAGATCCACAAGTCATCGTCGACGTCGGCGGGCAGGACATCAAGATGATCGTCCTCAGAAATGGCCGCGTCAAAGACTTCAAGCTCAACACGCAATGCTCCGCGGGTAACGGCTATTTTCTGCAAGCCACGGCGGAAGGATTTGGCATTCCAATCGAGAACTATGCGGAGGTTGCTTTCACCGCCGCCACCATGCCTGTGTTCGGCTACGGCTGCGCCGTGTTCCTGCAGTCCGACATCGTCAACTTCCAGCGCCAGGGCTGGCGGGCGGAAGAAATCCTGGCCGGTTTGGCGACCGTGCTGCCGAGGAATGTTTTCTTGTATGTCGCCAAGGTGCCAAGCCTGGCGGCCCTGGGCACACGGTTCGTTCTGCAGGGCGGCACGCAGAATAATCTCGCCGCGGTCAAGGCGGAGGTGGACTTCCTGCGCGCCAACTTCCGCCCCTTGGGGATAGAACCGGAGATTGTTGTTCACCAGCACTGCGGCGAATCGGGAGCGATTGGCGCCGGCATCGAAGCCATTCGCGGCTGGCGCAACGGCCATTTCACCACCTTCATTGGCCTGGATGCCGTTCGCAAGATCACCTACCGCACGACGCGCAGCGAGGAAACGCGCTGCAACTACTGCAAGAATGCCTGCCTGCGAACTTTCCTCGATGTGGAAGCCGGATCGGTGGAAGACTGGGTCTCGCCGTCCTTCCCCACCAAAGTGCCGCTGCAGCCCGGGGAGGAACGCATCGTCGTCGCCACCTGCGAAAAAGGCGCGGTGGAAGACCTGGCCACCATGCGCGGCGTTAAGGCGCGCCTCGATGCCACGAAAGCCGCCAATCCAAACCTGGTGGAGATGGCCGCGCGCGAAGTGTGGCGCTCGCGCTACCCGGAAAGCGTAGCCGATCCCATTCCCACTCGCGCCTGGAACTCCGCCGCCCGCCATCGCATCGCGCTCATGAAACGCCGCAAACACCTGCGCATCGGCATTCCTCGCGTCCTGAACATGTATGCCTACGCGCCGCTGTTCAGTTCCTATCTGGAAAGCCTGGGCGTGAAGGCGGAAAGCATTGTGTACTCGGACTTCACCACCGCGGATATGTACCGGGCGGGATCGAGCCGCGGTTCGATCGATCCCTGCTTCCCCTCAAAGATCGCCCTCGCGCACGTCCACAACCTGATCTTCAACAAACACGCGCACAAGCCGCTGCAGGCGATTTTCTTCCCCATGTTCGACGTGCTCGCCTCCCCGCTGGTAAACGCCAAGGGGCACAACGCCTGTCCCACGGTTGCGGTGACGCCGGAAACCGTGGAAGCGGCTTACACCAAGGAAACCGACCTCTTCGCCGAGCGCGGCATTCGCTATGCACATCCGCTGGTGAACCTCTCGGACCGCAAGCTTTTTGCGCGGCAGATGTTCCAGGCGTGGGCGCCCATTCTAGGCCTTTCGCAGGCGGAAAATGAACGCGCCATCGAGATCGGCTACCGGGAATTGGGACGATATGAATCGACCATTCGCCGCCGAGCTCGCGAAGTGCTCGATCAACTCGAATCAGAAAGGAAGTTCGGCATCGTCATCCTGGGACGCCCCTACCACCACGATCCCGGCATCAACCACGAGATCACGGAGCAGTTCCAGAAGCTGGGTTACCCGATCTTCTCGCAGAGTACCTTGCCGCTGGATGAGGACCTGCTCGAGCGCCTGTTCGGCGACGAAGTGCGCGCCGGTGTAATCAGCCACCCGCTCGACATCTCCGATGTATGGAAGACCGCCAACTCGGCCAGTTCCAACCACAAGATCTGGGCCGCCAAGTTCACGGCCCGCCATCCCAACCTGGTGGCGGTGGAGATTTCCAGTTTCAAGTGCGGCCACGACGCACCTATTTACAACGTCATCGAGCAGATCGTGGAGCGCTCAGGGACGCCTTATTTCTCGTTCAAAGACATGGACGAGAATCGCCCCGCCAATACCATTAAGCTGCGCGTCGAAACCATCGATTATTTCTTGAAGCGTTACCGGGAGGATCTGTTAGACCGGAAGGAAAAGCAAGCGGACATCAACCGGCAGATTGCCGAGTACGAGCGCGATTTGCGAGAGCGCGCGACCGGCACGGAGTAGTTCTAGTTATTTCCGCTGGTCCCGTGAGGACTCTGCGGGGCCGAGGAATTCATACATGTCAACTTGGAGGAAAGAACATGAAAAACCGATTATCGCAGATTCATAGGGCAGATGGCCGGCAGATACCGGCCACTCAGTCGCCAATACTAAATCTTCTACCCTTCTTGCTGATTGTCGTCCTGATGTGCGTTTCCGTTGCCGCTAAGGAAAAGCGGAATCCCCAGGACCCGTATGCCACGGCCGAATATGAAACGGCCCCGGCCGTCAATGCGGAAGACTTGGCCTATCGCACCATCTTATTCGAGGACTTCATCGTCCCCGCAGAATGGGAAGCGAAAGCTAGAAAACTGGTGACCGCAACCGAAGAACAAGCCATCAGCCGCCTTTCCAGTACACACGCTTTCACCACCGTTGCGAAAAAGCAGGACCCATTGCCGGAGGACCCATCCCTCGTCGTCAAATGCAAGCTCTTGAATTACCGGATGGTGTCGAAGAAGTCCCGTTTCTTTGCAGGCGCGATTGCGGGCACGTCCTACATTACCTACCAGGTGCAAGTTCACGACGGCAAGAGCGGCACTCTGCTGTTCCAGCGGGAGGTTTCCACCGAGAACAACGCCTTCGCTGCCGCCTGGTCGTTCAACGACAAGAACCTTCCCACGTTCCTGGGCAATGTGCTTGGCGACTATCTCGCGCTTCGTGCGCGTAAGGACAAGGGGGTGAATGTGCTCCCTCTCGAAAATGTGGCTCAGACCGGGACAGATGCCCCAGCGAAATAGCGGATTTCGTCCCGCCAGGACGTGAGCATCGCACACCCTAGGGCGAATCCGCGGGCACGCTGAACTCCGCCAGATAAGCCTGCGGGTCCATCATCTTCTGAGCGCGAGCGAGGATCCTCGCCATATGGCCGATGTGGCGCAGATCGATATCCCGCGCCCACTCCCACCACTTCTTTCTCCCGGCGGCGTTGAGCACGGTGCGCTTCCAGGTCTCGCAGTAAAGTTCAAAGAAGCGCTCGACCGGCAGGCGCGGCTTCCACAGCAGGTGGTGCAGATCGTACTGGTTCCAGTCCAGAACTTTGAGTTGCGCCTTGCTCTGCTCGAAGTAATAGGTGCCCGGCAGCGGCGTGAGGATGGTAAAACCCACCCGGTAGAGTTTGTGAGTTTCGATGAAGTTCCACAGCTCGGCGAAATCTTCCTCGGAGAAATCCGGATCGACGATAAAATTGCCGGTCACTCCAAAGCCGCATTCCCGGGCCACGCGGACCGCATCCAGTGTCTTCGATATGTCCGTCCCCTTATTCAGGGAGTCGAGGCCCTTTCGCGTCGGCGATTCGAAGCCGAAGAAGATGTCGAAATTCCGCGCCAAGGGCCGCCAGAGCCGCAGCAGTTCCGAACTCTCGCTGACCAGATCCACGCGCGACTGCGCCAGCATCCAGTTCTTGCGCTCACTCGAAGCGAGCAATTCACGCGCCAGTTCCTCGCTGCGCGCCGTGTCTCCCCAGAAGTAATCGTCGATGATGAAGACATTCTTGCCGGTGCGCTCGAAATCCGTACGGACGTTTCGGGCGGCATGAAAGCGGCATGATCCCTTGTAGAACTGCCAGACCGAGCAGAAGTTGCACCGATGCCGGCATCCGCGCGTGGTCTCCAGCGTCCAGACCGGCATGTAATTCAGACAGACGTAGTGCTTGCGATACGATTCCACCGAGGCGCGGTCGGGACAGAGGACGTGGTCCAAGTCCAGCCATTCCCGCGCTTCGCCGGTTGCGGCAAACCGCCCGTCGCCGGTGGGCAACAGCAGAGAGGGAACGTCGTGGAGTGGTTTGTGTTGCGACAGGGCATTGCACAAGGCGGGCATGGCGCTCTCGCCCTCGCCGACGCAAATCGCATCCAGCGAACGGCTCTGCTCCAATGCCTTTGGATAAGAAGCCGCGGCATGGCCGCCCACGGCGACGAAGATCGCCGCGTCAATCTGTTTAATTTCGGCGGCAAGTTGCAGAGTGGCCTGCACGTCCAGAATGTGCACGCATGAGATGCCCACGACTTCCGGCCGGAAAGACTTTATGAGGCGCGCCATGGTTTGGCGCTCGAAACCCAAATCCACGATGCGGACCTGGTGCCCCTGCGCTCCAAGCGCCGCCGCGATGTACTCAAGCCCCAGCGGCTCAGTCCGGAAAAAGGGAGCGAGTCCGAAGTGAGCGGCCGAGGAGCGCGGTTTGACGAGCAAGACCCTCAAATCGAAATCAGCCCCTTCTTCCAGCGATATCTTGGGCAGGGAAGTAACTCACGACGGTTGCAAACGCTTAGTCTGTGGTGCGCCGGGTCACCCCGACGATCACCAAAGCGGCGCCACTAGCCATCCAAACTGCTCCCGTGGCCCTCCAGCCGATTTCCGCACAAGTGCCCGAACTGCAAGCCACCCTGGTGTTTTGCCCGTGGACCAGCGCGGCCGTGCCGCCGACGATCAAGCCCCCGCCGACAATCGTCAGAATCTTTCCCGTCTTGCTCCAGTGCCGCCTCGGCGCCGGCCGGTCGGATGAACCCGTCCCCGTATCGAAGGCAACATTCCGGTTCGGAATGCCCGCGCGCAATCCGGACGCCGGAGGCAACAGCTTAGGCGAAACCAAGTCCGCAGCCGAAGCCGGCAAACACGTGACTAACAACGCCACAATAACAAGCATGGACAAGAAACGAGCTCTCATCAAGTATGTTCTCCTGAATTTGGAACCATCCAATTTTGTTTTAAAAACGCGCCCCAATTCTAGTGTGCTCCCACGCCTTGGGGAAGCCTTTTCTTAAAGGAGCTTCGGCGCCACCAGGAGGCCGCCAACTCTTTTGGGTTTCCCCGGCGCAAGCAGCCGATGCTAAGATGGCACTTCAATCCCCGCAGCATCTCGAGAGCCTGGGACGGGCGATATGACGAGGTCCGCGATCTTTTTCTTGTTGTTTCTTGCGACCAACGCTTCCTTGGCTTTGCTGTATCCTTTTACCCTCTCGCGGTTCCTTCTCTTTGTCTTGATTTACGCCGCCGGCACTTTGCTCATGCTCTACCTGCTGTTTCATCCGCGCAACCAATGGCTGGTTGCCAATCGCTCGCGGGTAGATGGCGAGGGTTGTGTGGCCCTGACTTTTGACGACGGTCCCGACCCTGTGGACACACCCAGGTTACTGGACTTGCTCCGGGAGAAAGGCGTGAAAGCGACGTTCTTCGTAGTTGGGAAGCGCGCAGACCAGTATCCGGAAATCGTGCGCCGCGCCTGGGCCGAAGGTCACCTGGTGGCCAACCACACCTGGTCGCACCCTTCGCTGTTCTGTTTTCTCATGCCCGGGCGTCTGCGCGCCGAGATCGAGCGCGGCACGGACAGCATTCGTCGCAGCTGTGGTTTCCGGCCGCGCGCGTTCCGCTCGCCGGTGGGCCTGCGCCATCCCCTTTTGGGGCCCTATCTCCAGCAGGCGGGCCTTGAGTATATTTCTTGGAGTGTTCGGACGCGTGATACACTCACGGCGAATTCCACGGTTCTGGCCCAGCGCATCTTGAGCCAGGTCGCGAGCGGAGACATCATCCTGCTGCACGATCATTTACCGGCAGGAACGGATGTAATGCTTGAAGCTTTGCCGCGCGTCATCGATGAGCTGAGGGAACGGGGATTCGAATTTGTCCTGGCCGGCTCCCGGGAGCATGTCAGCGGAAGAACACTGGAGCCTGCGCCATGCGAACCTGTGCGCTGATTCCAGCCTTCAACGAAGCCCCTTACATCGCCAATGTAGTTAAGGGGACGCAACCGCATGTTGAACAGGTCGTGGTGATTGACGATGGCTCAAGCGACGAAACAGCCCAAGTTGCCCAAGCTGCCGGAGCCATGTGTCTGCGATCGGAAACCAATTGCGGCAAAGCCTCGGCCCTGCGCACCGGCATCGCCTTCGCGCGCGCCCAGAATTTCACCCACGCGATCACGCTCGATGGCGACGGCCAGCATTTGCCGGAAGATGTCCCGGTCATGCTGCGCGTCGCCGAACAGACGGGAGCGGATCTGGTGATTGGGGCGCGCTCCTTCGATCGCGCCCGCATGCCTCGCGCCCGCTATTACTCCAACACCATTGGCAGCCGCTTGGCCTCGGCGCTCGTGGGCTGCGAAATTCGCGACAGCCAGAGCGGATTCCGCCTCTTCCGGCTGGACAAACTTCGTGAAACCAAACTGCGGAGCCGGAGCTACGAGTTAGAGATGGAAATCTTGATCAAGATGGCGAGGTCGGGCTGCACCATCGCGCACGCCCCCGTCCATATGGTCTATGACGATGGCCAGGCGCGCTCCAAGATGAAGCCGGTGCGAGACACGATCAGTATCTGCCTGTGGTCGCTCGCATTTCGCTTCCTGGGAGCATGACATGATCCCGCGGTTCAGGCTATGCGGGCTGCTTGCGTTCTTGCTTTTTCCGGGAATGCTGGCTGCCCAGTCCGACGATCTGCTGACCCGCATCTGGGACGGCGTTCAGCAAGCGCAGAAGAAATACACGAGCGGCTGCGGAACCATCACCGAAACCCGCACCTCCAGCCTGATGGTGAGGCCCATGGTGCTTGCACGGCAAGTTCTGTGCCGAGGGCACAACCCGATTCTCGCTGGAATACTTCGAACCACACCCGTTGCGCATTCGATTCAATGAAAATTATCTCAACGTTACGATCGGCAGCCACACGCAGGTGATGGAGGTTGGAAGCAATGTCCGCCGCGCCCAGTCCTATTTCAGCCGCGAAAACTCCATCGCCAACCTGAAGAAGAATTTCACCATCATCGTGCAAGAGGACAGCGGGAGTTACGATATGAAACTCGTCCCGCGATCGGAAGCTTTTCGCCGCCGGCTGAATTATCTTGTAGTGAAGCTGGACAAACGGGACTTCCTGCTGCGGTCGCTCGAAGTGGACGGCAAGAGCGGTGTGAACAGTGTGTTCGTCATCGATGTCAATTCCGTGAACCCGAAGATTCCGGCGGAAACGTTCGAGGTGTACAAACCCAAGTGATCGAGCGCAGCCAAATCGAGACGATGATTCCCCATCGCCCTCCGTTCTTGTGGATCGACCGGGTTGAAGAACTGGAACCGGGCGTCCGCTGCGTTGCCTTGAAATTTGTCGATCCGGCAAACCCGATTTTCGCCGGGCATTTTCCCGCCAAGCCCATTCTCCCGGGCGTTCTGCTGATCGAAGCCGTGGCCCAGACCGCGGGCGTGATGCTGGGATCGGCCGCGCCGCACGGCCCTGGCAGCAGTGGCGGACAATTGGCCCTGCTGGCGGCCGTAAACCGCTTCAAGTTTCTCAAGCCCGTAACTCCGGGCCAGGAACTGCGCATTGAAACCAGGAAGCTGACCGACGCCGGGCCGATGGCTTACATCAGCGGCACGGTGTGGGTGGACGGCGAGATCGTGGCGAGTGGCGAGTTGTCGGTGGTGTCAGCCTGATGCGCAAACGAACGCGCGAACGAATCCTGGAAGAGGCCGCCCCGTGATCCATGCATTCCGGACCCGCGCGCGGCAGTTCGCAGCCTTCTTGCTGAAGGAAAAGCTCGACCCCGGCCACGCTGCCGCTGCCGTGTTCCTCGGAATCTTCATCGGCATCGTTCCCATCTATGGATTTCAAACCCTTGCGGCCGTGGGTGTGGCTTTGCTCTTCCGGCTTGAACAAGCCGCTGACCGTGGCCGGCACTTTCATCAACAATCCGCTGCTCCAGCCTCTGATTGTCGTGGCCTCGGTGGACCTCGGATGTTTTCTGCGCGGCAGCCCTTTTCCGCCATGGAACGCGTCCTCTCTGACCGGCGCGCACCTGAAGCAAGAGCTTTTCGCCTGGGTGATTGGCAGCGTGCCTCTGGGCATCCTCGTCGGCGGTGTTGGCGCGGCGATTACCGCGGCTGTGGTCCAGCTTAAAGCGCCCGCCAATCCGGGGTTGCGGGACCGCGTCCGCTTTGTGAACGGCCTGTTTGCCCGATGCGCGCGAGCCGACCGCGGGTTCGTCCGGTGGAAGCTGCGACTGGATCGCATCTTTGGATTGCTGGCCGCCGAAAATCTGGGATCGGGCACGGTGGTCGATCTCGGCTGCGGCTACGGCATGGCTCTCGGTTTTGCAGCTTTCGGCGACAGCAGTCGGCGGTTGGTAGGTTGCGACTTGGATGCGCATCGCATCGCAGTCGCTCGCGCGGCCCTCGGCACGCTGAACGCGGACCTGAGCGTTGCCGACGTGCGTCGTCTCGAGCTTCCGCCAGCCGGCTTGATTTTGATTCTGGATGTCTTGCAATATCTGCCCGCCGATGATCAGCAGGCGTTGCTGCAACGTTGCTGTTCGGCGCTCGCGCCCCAGGGAACGCTGATCTTCCGCGTCCACGACCGCGAACGCGGCCTGTGGTCCACCATCACCATGGCGTTCGACCGGCTGATCTTCGCCTGCGGGCGTGCCGGCGTCCGGCCCTTGATGCTTTCGGCCGCCGAGTACCATAGTGTGCTGGAGAGCGCCGGTATGCAGGTCGAACAGCGCCGCTTCCGAAATCGTCTGCCCCTGGCCCATATCCTATTCATTGCGAAAAAACCGTTGGCGGAGCCCGCGCCGTGATCGTCGAATCCATGATGATGCGATTCATGCGCGTGCTGGGCCGCGTCGTCGTCGATCATCCGTGGATGGTCACGGCCCTCAGCCTGGTTCTCACCCTGTTCTTGTTTTCGAACATCCACAACCTGCGCACCGGCACCGACCTGACCGACCTGTTCGGCGAACGCGACCCGCAATGGCGAGCCGCAAGCCAGATCGGTAAAGAGTTGGGATACGGCAACCAGCTCTTCGTGCTGATCGAGGCCCCGGAGGGAGGAACGGAAACCACCGGCGAGATGGAGGAAATGGCCGACCGTCTTACCGCCGACATGATGTCCAGCGGCCTGTTCAAGCAGGCGCGCTGCGGATTGCAGGAAGAGGAACTGCTCAATATGGTGCGGTTCTTCACCTGGAACTTTCCGTCGTTCGTCTTGCCCGAGCAGGCCGAAGATCTCAAACGGCGGCTGGATCCCGCAACAAATTCATCAAACCGTTCGCCGCGCCGCCACCGAACTGGTCACGCCGTTTTCCTCCCTGGGAACGAATTACTTCGTCGCCGATCCCCTGGGCCTGATGGAAGTGGCGTCGCAAAATAGCCGAGGCTTCTCGCAGTTCGCCAATTTCGACCTGACCTGGGGAGAAGGGAACCGGTTCTTCAGTAAAGATCACAAAGCCCTGCTCATCATTGCCGAGCCCAAGCAGCCGGCCGTCGACTACAAATTCGCCGAGCAAGTCGTCCAATGGACGCGGGCGCGCATCCAGTCCATCAGCGCAGAGCAAGCCTTCCGGGATGCCGGCGTGCGCGCCGTGGCCGCCGGCGCATACGTTTACGCCGAGCAGGAGCACAGGTTCATCGAAGCCAATATTCGTCGAGTTTCTGTGATTTCGATCGTCGGCAATCTGCTGTTGTGCCTGCTGATCTATCCCCGGATTCCCTTGCTGCTGTTGTCGCTGCTGCCCACCAGCTTAGGCATCCTTTGGACCACGGGCGTAGCCAGCTTCTATCCGGGAGAAGTGAATCTCATCAGCCTCTCCTTCATCGCAATTTTGGCGGGCCTGGGAGACGACCAGGTCGTACATTTCTTCAATCGCGTGCCGCAGGAATGGGCCAAGGGCGGGACGCTGAACGCGGCCGTGTTGCGCACCTTCGAAACCACGGGGGCGAGCGTCTTCTTTTGCATCCTGACGGCGGCCACCGCCACCGCGGCACTGGCCACCTCCAGTTTCAAGGCCCTGGCGGAGTTTGGCTTCATCCTCACCGTCGGCATGTTCATGATGATGTTCCACACGCTCTTGACCGTGCCCGCGCTGATGCAGCTCTGGTGGCGGTTCTCCAAGCCGCGTGCCCCGGAGACGATTACCTTCCGCTTTCTTCCTTTCCTGGCGCGGAAATCCGTCGACTTTGTGGGCCGCCATGCGCGCCTCGTCATCGCGTTTTCGTCGGTGATATTTCTGCTTTCATTGTTTTTTCTGCCCAGGGTCAGAATGAACGCGCGCTTCGAGATTACTGGTGCCGACAACCCAGCCGTGGCCGCGCAGAATCGTCTTTCCGCCAGGTTCGGCATTGAAGGCAGCCCCGACGTGCTCTTGATTGCCGGAGGCCAGCAGGAAGTCCTGCAGCGGGCCGAAGATCTCACTGCCGGTCTGGAAGCCTATCGCCAGCGCGGCGTCCTCAAGTCCATCTTCTCCCCGACTAACCTGCTTCCCTCAGTCCGCACGCAGCAACAACGCGCCGCGTCGTTGGCAGGCATCGATCTGGCCGCCTCTGCCCGTGCCCTCGAGGAGTCCCTCCGCGAGAATGGTTTTCGAACCGAACCAGAACAGCCCTTCATCGATCGGATGCAAAAACTGGCGCAAGGCGCTGAGCCCATTACCCTGGAACAGGCCGCCGAGTTTCTGCCGTCCGGGCTGCTCGACAACAGCATTCGCCGGACCCGCGACGGCAGTTACGTCGCCGCCGTCGCCTTCTATGCCACCGATCCCAATGCGGTTCAGGTCGTTCCGGAAACTGTCCTCGAGTCCTGGCGGCACCAATTTGGTCCGTTCGTAGAGTTCTCGTTCGACAAGATCAACCGCGACATGCAAAACCGAGTCCTCCACGACAGCCGCCGGGCGCTGCTATGGACAGCCGCCGCCATCGTCCTCATCGTCTATCTGTGTTTTCGCAACCTCCGGGTGTCGCTGGTTGTGCTGATGCCGATCGCATTCGCCATCATCGTAACTTTCGGGCTTTTGTTGCTGGTCAGACACCGCTTCAGTTTCATGTGCATTACCGCGATTCCCCTCATCATCGGCATTGGAATCGACAATGGCATCCATTTGGTCCGCCGCTACCTGGAAAACGAGCGCAACGGGATTCTCGTGACCGCGAAAGCTTCGGGCGCGGCCCTGATTCAGTCGAATCTGACGACCATCGTCGGCTTCGGAGCGCTCATGGCCTCCAGTTTTGCGCCGCTTGCTGAAATGGGTCTCGTAACCTCATTGGGCGTCGCTCTGGCACTGGCCGGCGGCCTCTGGCTGGTTCCCGCCGTCATTCTCCAGGGGGAAGAGCCGAAGAGAGCGGAGATGAGCCGCCCAACGGAGTGAGTCGCGAAAGCCGAACAGGGGTCGAACATCTACTACGAACGACCTTTGAGAGGGATTGAGGGGTCGCACCAGTACTTACTATGGAACCCCCAGACCTTCGTATATACTTGACCGTTCTAAGCATTAATCATCGATGAAAAGATTATGACGAAGCCGCACGTTGGCGATACCGTCATCGACACCATTTCGTCGCGCTGCCCCGAGTGCGGCAAACCGATTACCTCCGTGATCGCCGATCAAGGAGGCAAGGTCTATCAGCGTCCGCGGTGTTCCTGCCACGAATCCACCGAATCCCTGATCTTTTCCGACGCCGATTTGTACCGCCGGCTGGACGACTGGAACAAGCTGATCTTTCCCGATGCCCAGCAGGCGGAGCCCGTCGATCCAGACGCTTGTGACTGTGCCACCGCCAGCCACAACGAGCCATGCCTGGCCGTAATCGACATCACGAACCGCTGCAATTACAAGTGTCCTGTGTGTTTCGCGGAGGCCACGGGCGACGGGAACCACTATTTCCTCGAGACGAAACAGGTAGGCGCAATGCTCCAGTCGCTGCTGGACCGGCCGGTCCCGTGCCGCCACGTCCAGTTCTCCGGCGGAGAGCCCACCCTCCACCCCGAATTTCCCGCCATCCTTCGCACCGCTCGCGATCTTGGTTTCAATCATATCCAGGTGGCCACGAACGGAAGCCGGTTTGTCGACCCCGGCTACGCCAAGCTCTGTGAGGATTCGGGCCTGCACACGCTGTACTTGCAGTTCGATGGCGTAAACGACGAGGTCTATCTCCAATTGCGGGGCCAGCGGCTTTTAGACAAGAAAATTGCCGCCGTGAACAATGTCCAGAAGACGAACATGCGGCTCGTGCTGGTGCCGACCATCATGAACTCCGTCAACGTCGATCAACTGGGGCCCATATTCCAGTTCGCTCTCGAACACAGCAGCCACGTCACCGGCATCAGCGTTCAACCGGCGGCGCATGTCGGCAGGGTAGAGGTCGCGGATCCCAACTCCGAACCTTTCAACCTCGCGACTATGGCGCGCGAGTTTGGCCAGCAGACCGGATTGACTCGCTTCCCCGACGATTGGTTCCCGCTGAATTCGTTATCCTTGATCAGCCGCGCCCTCGACCGCGTCCGCCGCGACGCGACGATTCCCCCTGTCAGCGACGCCCATTGTTCGCTCGGCACGTTCTTCTACGTTGACGACCACAACAAGCCAACCTGTCTTAGCAGCTTCTTCGACCTCGACCGCTTCTTTCGCGGCATGGATGAAGTAAATCCCGATACCGGCCGGGGCGTCATCGAGCGGCAGGTTTCGCGCCTCCGCCAGTTCGCGCGGCTGTCGCAATGTTTCGATAAGCGGAAGGCTCCGCCCGGACTCACGTTCCAGCGTATGCTGCGTAGCATCGAAGGGTGGGAGGACAAGTCGAAGGGAAGGTCCGCCGGTTGGTTCCGCAAAGGCTTCAATGGCATATTCGTGGCGGGCATGCACTTCATGGACGCGCGCAGTTACAATTTGCGCCGCCTTAAGCGCTGTATCATTCAGTATGTCGCCACCGATGGACAACTGATTCCTTTCTGCAATTACAACGCAGGTGCCAGACTCCGCAATGCCGAGGAATCGGCTCGGCTCAAGAACAACCCGTTGCCCCAGCCAGAGTGTTGAGGTGATGCCGATCCCGCGGCGCTTGAAAGTGAGCGCCCAATGCAAGCCGAGTAGCTTACGGCAGTAGGCCAACTCGGTATTGCCGAGTCAATACGCGATCCGCTACGAATTGCGGTCATCGCCTGACTCATATCTTTAGCAACACGAATTTAGCCGACGACGCATCATAGATAATTCAAGGCACCGCACTTAAGTTAGGACAATACAATGAAATCGTCGCCGCAGTTGCCTGTGCTGCCTTCCCTAAGGGTGGCAGGTTTGAGGCGAATTGCCGCTTTTTTTCTGTTTTTTATTTTCGTGTTCTTGCCTCGCACGGCGACGGCGGGCTTGCCCAAGGCTGCCATCTCAATTCCCGCGGACCAGAATCTTGCCGCGGGCTTAGCCGCAGCGCAACGGTGCGCGCTACCGGGCAAGTTGATCGTGTTGCCGCCCGTGCTCTTCCAGGTAGATGGAGACGCAAGCCCGGTCGGCCTTTTCGAAGAGCAAGCACGAGCCCTCCAGACCATGCCCGAGGGATCGGAGGTTTGGCTGCACATCGTCGCAGGATCGGGCCCCCTTACCGGTCAGGAAACGGAGAAACAGGTTACCGAGAAGGTTGACGCTTTCCTGAAAGCGGCGCCTCTGTCAGACCCCGCCGTGCGCGGACTAATTGTAGAAATCAAGGAACCATTGACGGCTCCCGATCTGTTCGCGTTTGCCCTGCTGCGCCTGGGGGTGGGCGCGAAAGCCCGCAACGCAAACCTGCGTCTGGCATTCGTTTTCCTGCCCGGGTTTGTCGGTCGGCACGGCGATATAGTAACCCGGCTTGCCACCTATTCCGATATGCTGGGCACGACTTATTCCCCAACCTGGCGTCAGGACGCTGCATGGATCGCCGAGCAGGCGCTGAATAAGCCCCTCATTCTCAAGTTAGACGCTGTAACGTCAGCGGCCCCCGCGCCCTATCTCACCGCCGCGCTCGCGGCCACGGGCACTTCCGTAGAAATCGTCTGGTCAGTGCCCCCAGACGCCACCGCCGCGGATCGAGTGTGCGCCGTTAACACCTTCCTGACGCATTACATTCCCGGCAACATGTTCCCGGCCGATCCCGCAACCTCGCCGTTCAGTATTGCGGTAGAGGGCACAGGGAAAGAGGAACACCATTGGTTCGGCGGCGGGGAATCACCGGACCAGGTAATTGTCGCGCACGTGAATGCCAGCCCCGACCGCCCGAAGACGGTCCGGCTCCAGACCGCTGCCGCGGAGCCAGAACAATTCGAGATCCAGTGGTACGACCCCGCCACTGGCGCCCGCCTCCCGGCTGGCGAACCGGTCAAATCCGGCAAGGGCTTTGCCCAGACCTGCGCGTGCACCAGCGAGCACGCCCTGATTTACATCCACAAGCGGGACGAAGCCGACAAGACGGTGTATAGCTCGGTGGAAGTTAAGGGCGGGATAGAACTCAAAGTCGAAGAAATCATTGCCCGCTGGCAACAATACCGCGAGACGCAGAAGCAGAAGCTCGAAAACTATCGGGCCTCCAGTTTCATGAACCTCCACTTTGAGAGTACCAGCCTCGGGCCGGGGTTCGACATCTCCATGCAGCTCAAGCAGTTTTTCAACCGCGCGGGACAGATGGAAATTGCCCAGAACGAGCTTTACGTCAACGGCGTGAAGTTCGGCAAGAACCACGAGTTCCCGCTGCCCCAACTCGAACCGGAAAAGGTGCTGACGCAGCCCCTCGAATTGAAGCTCAACGAACGTTATAAGTACAAGCTTCTCGGTACGGAGCAAGTCAATGGCGCCCTGTGTTATGTAGTGGGAGTCGAACCCCTGGCCGCCGACGAGAACCTTTACAGCGGCAAAATTTGGATCGACGGCACGACCTTTCGTGAGGTTAGGCAGACCCTGAGCCAGCGCGGTTCGAAGAACAACGTCCTGGTCAACGTCGAAACCCAGAATTTCGAATTAGTCCGTGACGACAAGGGCAATCAGTTCAACTTGCTGCGGTCGATCTCCGCACAACAGTTGCTGAATGCTGCGGGACGAGATTTTGTGTTGCAGAGGACCGTGCAGTTTTCCGACTACATCATCAATACCCCGCTCTTTGCCTACGACCTCGACGCCGAGCACAGTTCCAAAGACCCAATGTACCGCGAAACCGACGAGGGGCTGCGGTCGCTGGAAAAGAAAGGCGGCGAGCGCGTCCTGGTTGAGAAGAAGGAAACGCGCATAACCTCTCTCATCGCTGGGGCCATGTACGAGGGCACGTACAACTTTCCCATTCCGTTTGCAGGCATCAGCGTCGCCGATTTCAATTTCCGGAACACCGGCGCGCAGCTTTCAACTTTCTTTGCCGGGCCCATCCTGGTCTCCGATCTCTCCAAGCAGTACCAACCCAAGTTCCGCCTGGCGTGGGACCTGGCGCTCTCCGGGCTCCCCGGCGAGAACCGCATCTACAGCGGCAACACGGAATTGAAGGCAGGAGACGTATGGGCGTGGGGAGAGACGACCGGACTGCGGGCGTCCTGGCAGGCCACCACGCACCTCAGTCTGACGGCCTCGACTTACTTGTCCTATCAGTTCTTCCGCGGGACCAGCGACGCGGATAAACTCTACGTGCTGCCACGCAACGGCGTGACCTTCCTTCCGGGCGTCGAGATCAAGTACACGCGCAGAGGTTATGTGTTCACCGCTCAGGGGACGCGGGGCCAGCGCATTAGCTGGAGACGGTTCGGATGTCCCTTGGTAACCCAGCCGCCATACCCATGCTCTTCTTCGACGACCACGCCAACACCAACTACTTTGTTAGTCCAGCCGCCGCAAAGCGCATACACGCTCTACCACGCCGATTTCAACAAGGATTACTACATCGGTAAGTTCACCAAGGGCGGATACGATTTCTCCTACTATGGCGGCAACCAATTGGATCGCTTTTCTCGATACTTTCCTTTTTTCTTTTCCGAGCCGCATCTCCACGGCATCCCCAGCGGCACCGACTCTTTTGACGCCATCGCCATGGGCTACGTGCACTACGGTTTCAACGTGATGGACTTTTTGAAATTCGATGGGATGTACAGCTATGCACGCGCCCGCAACCTGGAGGAGTCCAGCCATTTCAAGAAGTTTGACGGCCTGGAGTTCAATTTCAATACCCCCGGCCCGAAGGGCACTCTGATACAAGGCACAGTCTCGTACGCGCTCGACGGGAACATACCGCGCTATAACTCCCGTTGGGGCGCGTATCTTTTCATCTTCAAGCCGTTGCACTTTTAATCGAGCCTATGGCTGAAATGCGAATGGAAGGTCGCGAGGCCGCATTGAAGACTGCATTAGTGACGGGCGCCTCGGGGGTCATCGGCGCCGCCATCGCGCAGGCACTGGCAAGCGCGGGGTTCCGCGTAGCCGCGCACTATCATCGCGCGAAAGAGTCCGCGGATAAGGCGGTGGCAAGCATCGTTGCTGCCGGCGGACAAGCCTTGGCCGTCGAAGCCGATCTGTCCCGCCGGGAAAGCGTAGCGCCGATGTTTGAGCGCATCGAACAGCAATACGGTCCGGTCGACTGTCTGGTTAACAATGCCGCCATCAACCGCGACGTCCTGTTAGCGTTCATGTCGGACGAGCAATGGGACGAAGTGATCGCCACCAATCTCCGCGGCACGTATTTGTGTTCGCGGTTGGCTTTGCCGGGCATGATGCGCCAGAGAAGCGGAGTAATCTGCAATATCGTGTCGCCCAGCGGAGTCCGCGGCCAAGCCGGCCAATGCAATTACTCGGCCTCGAAGGGAGGCATTATCGCCTTCACCAAAGCGCTTGCCCGCGAGGTGGGACGATTCAATGTCCGAGTTAACGCCGTCTGCCCAGGCGTGATTCCCAGCCCCATGTCCGCCAAGTACATCGAGAAGGAAGAAAAGCGCTTGCTCGCCGAGATCCCTCTAGCCCGCTTTGGCAAGCCCGAAGAGGTGGCCCCGCTCGTGGCATTCCTGGCTTCTCCCGAGGCAAGCTACATCACGGGACAAGTGATCGCTGTCGACGGCGGCTTGCTATAGAACTGGTTAACTGGTTTCAAGATCGATTTGGGTAGGGCACGGCTTCAGCCGTGCCGCCCCAGGCCTAAAGAAATGCGGGCTTTAGCCCCTGAGGGACGTGCCTTCTCGGTTGAAGGGCATTTGTGAAATCAGTTAGGTTCTCGGTCATCAGTTCTCGGACAACAGTTTTAGGCCAAATGGAGAGGGACGGCGATGAGGGGCACGGGTTGCTGGGCGATCGAAAACTATGCCTACCGTCCGTGTCCCGAACCGGCGCGCGAATTCCACTTTGCCGTTTCTCCTCACAACCACTCCTGCTACTCCATTGAGAACCTCGCCTCTCTGAATCAGGTAGTAAAGCTGTGGTTCATGCGCCCGTTCCGGCAAGTTCTCCAGTGGGCATTTGGACTGGCGCACGTTCCCGACCTGGATTACGCCGACGTCTACTATCGCGCGCCGCTGACGGTTGAGGACGTGTTCCTCACGGAATCGGCCGCCGTCGCCCCTCTCGGTTTCGACGGCGTCCATCTCGGGATTACCGACCACGAAGAAGTTGCCGGCAGTGTGGAACTGCTGCGAAAACATCCCGCCAACGCGCTCCGCACTCCTCTCGGCGAGGAATTATCCGTCCGCTTTCAGAATTATCTCTTCCACTTGGGAGTCACCGGCTTACCCGAGTCCGCCGTCGAGGAGACCCATGCCAGTCTGCAAGCGGCAGCCCAGGCCGAACGGCTCGATGACCTGTTTGAAATACTCCGCGCCAGCCAGTGTCTGGTAGTGCTGAACCACCCGCTGGTTCCCTGGAGCAAAGACAAAGACAAGGCCCACGACCCGCACCGGAAGATTCCAGTAGAAGACCTTCTGCGCCGCTACGGCTGGGCAATCCATGCCCTCGAGTACAACGGAATGCGGGGCCAGAAGGAAAACGACCGCGTCCTCGAATTGGCCAAGCATGTGAACAAGCCCGTAGTGGGTGGCGGAGACAGCCATCTCCTGCTCGCCAGTTCCGTCCTCTCGCTAACGCAGGCAGCCAGCTATCGGGATTTCGCCGCAGAAGTGAAAGACGGCCGAGCCGTGCCGCTCGTGACCCCGCCGTACTTCGCTCCCTTGCACTGGAAACTTTTCTTGCGCGTCCTCTACTTCATCGCCCATTACCGGAAGATCGGCCATTTCCGCGGTCAGCCGGTTCGCGATCTGCTTGCGGACCGAACCGTGTTTCTGGACCCAGCAGGCGTTGCGTCCCGAGGTTTTCTGCGGTTCACCTCAGCGCTTGGCCTGATACGGTGACTTCAGGGGCTATGCTATACTGCCGCAAATAAACCCTATGGCAAGTGTGAAAGAACAACTTAAGCCGATTATTCTAAAGAGCTTGCGGATTACCGACTTGACCCCTGCAGACCTCCGCGACGATCAGCCCCTGCTCGGTGGCGACCTCGAAATCGATTCCATTGATATCCTGCAACTCGTGCTTGAGATTGAAAGACATTTCGGCATCAAGCTGGTGGGCGCCAAATTCGACGAGAAAGAGTGGGGGAGTATCAACGCTCTGGCGGCCACCATCGAATCCAAAATGGCGGCGGCGAAAACCTAACTCCGACCTCCCATGAGTAAGTTACCCCATGCGCGCCTGCGGTAAGACGAAACCAGCGGCCCGCGTCTTGCTGGTAGAAGCGAATAACATGGGCAAGTGGGTGGGGACCACCATGCCCTATGAGGTACATATCCCTCCCCTGGGCCTTATGTATCTCGCGTCCTACGCCCGCAAGGCTCTGCCAGGCGTAGAGTTCCGCATCGTCGAGTCCTCGCTTTCGTCTCCCGACCTTTCTTCCCTTGAGAACGATCGCTTCATCCGCATCTTGAACGAGTTTCAACCGGATATCGTTGGCGTCCGCTCCATTGCCTTTTTTCTGGAGGAACTCCAGCGCATCGCCAGTTTGGTGCGCGCCCACAGCGACGCCACGCTCGTCGCCGGGGGACCGATCGTACAGGCGTACAAGCGCCGGCTCTTCCAGGAGGTGCCGGAACTGGAGATCGCCGTAAAAGGGGAAGGCGAGCGAGTGTTCGCCAACCTCCTTGCAGGAGCGCCGCTGCTCTTCGATCGCAGGCCTTCTCTATCGGACGGAAGACGGGGTGGTGGAAAACGAGGACCAATTGGAAGTGGAGGACATCGACAGCCTTCCCTTCCCCGCCTACGACTTGATCGACCTCGATCAGTACCAGCGTCAACTAAGCTACGCCTACAATCACCGGCGCCAGGGAATCCTGCTGACCAGCCGCGGATGCGCCTACCATTGCACCTTTTGTTTCACCCATTGGAAGGGCATCCGGTTGCGGAGCGCCGCCAACATTTTCGAGGAAATCAAGCAACTGCACGACCAGCACGGAATCGAGGACTTCTATGTGGTCGACGACATCTTCAACGTCAATGCGAAGCGCGCTCTGGGGCTGTTCGACCTGATTGTGGCCGCGGGGCTAAAAGTGCGTCTCTACTTCGTCAATGGCCTGCGTGCCGATATCACCAGCGAAGCGTTCGTAGATCGAGCGATCGAAGCGGGCGCCGTCTGGTTCACCTACGCCGTCGAATCGGGCACAGACGAAATTCAACGCCTGGTAGAGAAGCGCCTCGATCTGGAAAAAGCGAGGCGCGTCATCGCTTATACCCAGCGCCAGAACGTGGCCGTGAACGTCTCCACCATGTACGGCTTTCCCACGGAAACCCGCGAACTGGCGCAGCGCACTCTGGATTGGCTAAGCGAACTGCCCAAACCGTCGCTCTTGCCCTACCACTTTTGCCTGCGCTTCTTTCCCGGCTGCGAGATCAATCAGCAGGCGCTCGATGCCGGTTGGGACCCCGGCCGTCTGGGGCTCACCAGTCGGTTCTCCTACAACGATATGCCGTTAGGCACTCCCACCTTGTCGAAGCAGGACATGTACGGCATTCAGCTCGAGTACCACCGCCGCTTTGGACTGAGCAATCCGGCCGCCGTCGACGGCGCGGTCCGCACCCTCCGCTCCATTGGCTATAGCGACACCGAGATCGTTCACATGTACTCGGTGTTGAAAAGGAAAGTGATTCATCATGTGGGCGACCTCATGACGGCGGGCGGGAATTGACGCGCTGGTACCAGCACCGCTTTCACAACGTCACGACTCACCGGATCGTCTTTTCCACCATACCGCTGGTCCCGCGCTTCCTCCATCCTCCCATCGCGGTCGTAACCGCGCTGATCTTCTTCTTTCTGTTGAAGCGCGAGCGCCAAGCGGTAGCCCGCAATCTGCGCCGGATCTCGGGCAAACGCGGACTCGCGCTGCAGTGGAAGGTCTACCGCGTCTTCTATTCGTTCTGCGACTTCATGGTTGCCTATTGCTATGTCCCCCATGCCACCCACGAGCAACTGCTCTCCATGTTGGTGGAAAAGGACAAAGACAAAGCGCGAGGCGCCGCCACGATCGACCAGTGTCTGGCCGAGGGCCATGGGCTCATTGTGTGGACGGCGCACCTGGGGAATTCGGAATTCGCCTCTCGCCTTCTTGAAATGCACGGCCGGCCCGTCAATGTGGCCCGCCTGGTCGAAGACAAGCCGGCCGAGATCATGCTGCGCAATTTGATGTCGAACGAACGGCTAAGAATTGTCGACCTAAGCGGCGGCGTACGCGCCACCCTCGAATTGTTGCAGGCCTTGCGAAGAAACGAAATTGTGGCGATCCAGGGAGACCGCGTCTACCGGCGTCACAGTGCCGATGTCCCGTTCTTCTCCGAACCCGCCGCCTTCCCGCTAGGCCCCTTCGTCCTTTCGCAGGTTTCAGGTGCGCCAGTGCTGCCCGGCTTTGTGATTCGCCAGGGTTGGCTGCGTTACCGCGTTCTGATGGGCGATCCGATCCCGCCGCCCACCTCCTCCTCGCCCTCATCCGAAGCCGGCGATCCCGACCCGCAAGCCGGTTTGCGCGAAGCGGTCGGCTTTCTGGAAAAAACCTTGGCAACCCATTACGATCAGTGGTTGAACTTTTTTGATTTTTGGCCGGTTGCCTCTCGTGACTGATCTCCAGAAAACCAATCGTCGTCACCGGTGTCGGCGTCGTCAGTCCCTATGGCATCGGCGTGGACTGCCTGCAGCAGGGCATGGTATCGGGCAAGTGCTGTCTCACGCCGGCCAAGGACGTGTATCCCGGCTTCGAAGGAACAACGGCGCCGGTTTCCGTGCCGCTTCTGGCGGAAGAATCCAACTCCCGCTACTCCCGCACCGATCGACTCGCGGTGGTGGCGGCTCAAGACGCAGTAGCAGGCATCGACTGCGAGAGCGCTCTCTTCCGGGAGAGCGGCGTCGTGATGGCCAGCACGGTCGCGGGCCTGACCGAGATTGATCCCGAAATCGCTAAAGACCCTGCCGCCTGGTATCGGCATGGCGGTCTCAAGCGGGCCGCTTCCTATCCGGTGGCGCATGTAGCCGATGCCGTCGGTGATCATTTGGGCATTGGCGGACCGCGCTGTGCCGTCTCTGTCGCCTGTGCCTCCGGGGCCATGGCAATCGCGCTCGCCGCCAACCTGCTGCTCGACGAAGTCGCGCCCATGATTCTTGCCGGAGGCAGCGACGCGCTCTGTCCATTCACCCTAAGCGGATTTAGTTCCCTGCAAGCCTTGGACCCCAGCCCCTGCCGCCCCTTTGACCAGAATCGCAAGGGCCTGAACCTGGGCGAAGGAGCCGCGGTCCTGGTGCTGGAAACGCTCGCCGGGGCCAAGGCGCGCAATGCCAAAGTTCTAGCCGTCCTGCGTGGATGGGCCATGACTAACGATGCCTTTCATCCAACGGCGCCCCACCAGCAGGGAAGCGGCTTAGCAGAATGCATGCTCCGCGCCATGGAAATGGCGGATGTCAGTTGCGATGAGATTAGCTACGTGAACGCCCACGGCACCGGCACTCCCCTGAACGATGTTGCTGAGGCCAGCGCCTACGAAACCGCCTTCCGCGGACGCAGCCGTCCCATTCCCGTATCTTCGACCAAGTCCTATTTCGGACACTGTCTAGGAGCAGCCGGCGCGTTGGAGGCCGCCATCACGATCACCGCCATCAGAAGCGGTGCGCTCTTCCCGACGCTGCGCCTGACCGACCCCGTCGAAAGCCCCGGCGTAGATTGGCTGCGAGAAGAAGTTCGACGCCAACCGTTGCCGCTCGCCATGTCGGCTTCTGCGGGGTTTGGCGGCAGCAACACCGTGCTCATATTCGGGAGCGTCGGCGCATGACCACGAACTCACCGGCCGTCAATATTACCGGTATCGGTTCCGTGAGCCCCTATGGTCCGCTCGCCGGACTCATCCCGCCGTCGACGGTGGAACCGAGCGCCATCACGGCCTGGACGACCCCCGGACTGCGGCGAGCGTTTCTCGTAAGTCCGTTTCGCCCAGCCAGCGTAGTGCCGGGACTGAAGACAAGGCGTCTGGATCGCCTGTCAGCATGGGCCTTGGTGGCATCTTCTCTAGCCATTCAGGATGCCGGGATCGACCTCACCCAGGTGGACCGGTCGCGGGTTGCGGTAGTCTTCGCCACCACCTTTGGTTGTGTTGAACTGACGGAAGCCTTCTACCAAAGCGCGGTAACCCACGGTTGGTCCGGGACCGATCCCGCGACGTTCCCGGAGACGTTAGCCAACGCTCCGGCCAGCCACGTGGCTTTGTTTCACAGCCTGCGAGGTCCGAATATCACGGTGGGAGGCAGGGCGTTTGCGGGCGAGAGCGCGCTGATCCAAGCCGCTTCCTTACTTCGCCACGGACAGGCGGACTTGGCCATTGTCCTGGCGGGTGACGTGCTGACGCGCGCCGTCTACGAATGGTACGAGACCGCAAATCTGTTGTCGCCGGCCTGCTACAACGCGGAGCCCTTGCTCGAAAGCGGCGGTTTCATCCCCAGCGAAGGTGTAGCCACACTGGTGTTGGAACCGGCGGGCCGCCGGGAAGCACGTTCGTATGCCCATCTCCGTTCGGGCCGCTGGGCCGCAGGCGGCCAACCGGTGGAGACCATCCGCCAAATGCTCGGCGATTCCGTTCCAAGTCTCACCGTCTGCACCACAAACGGCGCGCCGTGCGCGACCAGTCCGGTAGCCGCCGTGGCGCGCGAGATTGCCGGTGACGGCGGCCCAATCATCCCCCCGCGGGCCGTAGCCGCGGGTTTAGCCGACACCAGCGCCCTTTTCCACTTGATCCTGGCACTCAAGCAGCCCGCTCAGATAGCGGGCAGACTGCTCTTGTTAGGAACATCGGGCGACAATGGATTCGCGGCAATTTTGCTGGAGCTGCCTTGACAGCTCGTAGTGAAATTGAGCTTCGTAGGAGCGAGTTTCGTATCAGGGCACGCCTTCAGGCGTGCCGAATGCACATCAGCATCACCGCGCCTTTAGGCGCTGGTTTTCGAAATTCAAGTTTCACCGCAGGTTGTCGAGCATGAATGTGCGAATTGCATCGGCGGCGTACGCCGTTCCTCCCGACGTTGAGGCCGTGGAAGCGGTCTTGCAGCGGGAACGAATTCGAGTGGAGACGACGCTCGCTCCATTGAGCCCGCTGTCGAGACGAAAAGCCGTGGAAGGTCTCGGACTGAGCCACGTTCGCGTTTGCGGCGCTAAGCAGCCCTATGACTTAGTCCTCGAAGCCGCTTCCACCGCGATCGCGGAAGCTGGGATTACAGCGCGGGACATTAATCTCATCCTGGATTACAGCACTCTCCCCGGAGAAAAATCGCAGGGTCTCTCCTTCGCTCACAAACTCAGCGCCGAACTCGGCGCCGAAACTTCGCTGAACCTGAGTTTCAAAGCCGGTGGTTGCGGAGCGCTTCACCTAGCCATTAAGACCGCTCTGGGCTGGATGAGCACCGATGAAAACATTCGGACCGCCTTGCTGGTCACCGGCGACAGCCCGCCTTCCGACAACCGCTCGCTGCTTCCCGTCACCGTGCAAGGCGACGCCGGGAGCGCCGTCATCCTGCGCCGCGACGGCACGGACGGCCCTTTGCTCTTGGGCGTCGAAGCCATGACGCTAGGCCACCTGCAGAACGCCATTGCTTCTGTCCGGACCAACGGCCGCCTCGAGATTCAGGTCGATGCTCTCTGCATTGAGAACAAGGTGATGCCGATCTACTATCTCAACCTGTTTCGCGTGATACAAAAAGTTCTGGCAGCGTCTTCGCTGAGCTTGAACGATATTGACCATTTCATCTATTCCAACATCAGCCTCCGCGACCGCGAGGGCTTCCGCAAGATGGTGGGACTGCCCGAAGGCGGCCTGCCTCCAACTCTCATGGCGGAGTATGGCCACACCTTCGCCAGCGATCTCGTGATCAATTACGTGCACATGCGGCGCGAGGGCCGAATTCATCCCGGCCAATTGTTGCTGTTCGCATCCGCGGGCATCGGTTTTACCTGGGGGGTGACGCTTGCCCGGGCCTGAAAGCGACCTGCTCTCCGACTGGCTTCGGCGTACGGCAGCGGCCACGCCCGAGGCTCCGGCGATCGTCGAAGAAGATCGGGTCACGTCGTTCCGCGAGTTATTCGAGCAATCCGCGTCGCTCGCCCTGCGGTTTGTCGAACACGGCATCCAGAAGCAAGACCGCATCGCTCTGGTGCTTCCGAAGACCACCGAAGCGATCGTCGCAGTCTTCGCGTCCCTTCTCGCCGGTGCTGTCTATGTCCCCATCCATCCCCAATGGCCGAAGGAACGAATCGAAACCACCTTGGCGGACTGCGCCGCACGGCTGGTGATCGAGGGCGACAAGCGGGCCGACAACAAAGGCGAGAATCTCCCGCCGCGAATCACCGATCGCGAAACCGGCGCGAGCATCCCCTGGCAGGCGCCGCCGGCTGCTCCTGCCGGCACTGCTGTTGGAGACGCGCTGCCCAGAGCCGACGCCGGCGATCCGGCTCTCATTCTGTTTACCTCCGGATCTACGGGCCGGCCGAAGGGAGTCGTCCTCTCCCACCGCGCCGTAAGCGCGTTCGTACGATGGTCGGCGCGCGAGTTTCAGATCGGTCCAACGGATCGCATCGCATGTCCGTCGCCTCTAAGCTTCGATCTTTCCACCTTCGACATTTTCAATATGGCCTTGTGCGGCGCCACCTGCGTTCTAGTGCCCGGCCATATCGTGTGGATGCCCCGCTTCTTGGTGCAGTTCGTGCGCCAGGCCCGCATTACCTGCTGGTATTCCGTGCCCTCGATTTTGGCCGGCATGTTACAGGATGGACGACTGGCGGAGCATGATTATCCCGGCCTGCGCGTAATCCTCTTCGCCGGAGAGGTCTTCGCCGGTCCATACGTCGCACGCTTGCAGGCCGCACTCCCACAAGCGGTTTGCGCGAACCTCTACGGCCCCACCGAAACTAATGTGGTGACGTGGTACCGCGTGCCGCGCGATTTTGCCGGATCGCAGCCGCCGCCGATCGGCCAGCCCTGCCCCTACGCGACGGTGATGCTGGATTCCTCAACCGGTGAACTGCTCGTCGCCGGCGACTCGGTGATGAGCGGATACTGGAACCGTCCTGAAGACACGCAACACGCCTTCGTCACCGAGCGAGGCACGCCGCTATTACCGTACTGGCGACCGCGTATCGCGAGCACCCGACGGCAACTTCCTTTTTCTGGGAAGGCTCGACCGCCAGATAAAACGCCGCGGTTTCCGCATTGAACTCGGCGAAATCGAGGCCGCGCTCCTGCGGCAGAAAGATATACTGGAAGCGGCCGCGGTCGCTGCCGAGGTCAATGTCGACGGCGGGCAGATGGGAACCTGTATCACTGCCTTCGTCCGCGCCCGTTCCGCCGGCGCTGTCACCTTGGTCGAAGCGAAAGCTCACTGTGCCCGGACACTGCCCCCGTATATGGTGCCCGACCGCATCGTATTTCTGAATGCCATGCCCAAGGGAAGCCGCGGCAAGATCGATTACATGGCTTTAGCCAAGATCGCAAAAGAACCGGAGTAAGGACTGGACCATGGGGATTAATAGCGGCGACATCAAGAGCGGGGACATCAAAAAAGCGGTCCGCCAGTTCATCTCGGAAAATGTTCTGCTGGGTCTGCATCAGACTACGATCGACGACGCCACGCCCCTGGTCACCGGCGGTCTCATCGACTCGATCGGCATGATCGGTCTCGTCGCTTTCCTTGAGAACCGCTTCGCTGTCGAATTCATGCCGCGAGAAATCGACGTACATAGCTTGGATAACTTGGACCGGATCGAAGATCTGATCCGCAAGAAAATGGCTGGTCCTGAAGCCGGTTTCGCGACGGGTGACCAACCAGAAGTTCGCTGAGGTGTAGCGGTGAGCAATCACTGGAGGCTGCGAGGGCTGACCCTGCTGGCAACGCTGCTCATGCCCGCCTGCCGGCGAATGCACAAGGAGCCCTTTGAAAAAGAGCCGCTTGCCCCGGGCGAGATCAAGGTAGCGCGTCTTTCCGAGCGCGCCAACCTCAGCGTGGAACGGGTTCGTTTCTGGTCCAACGAAATGAACGAGCCTCGCTTTTTCCTCGCCCTTATCCCTAAGACGCACGCTCCGCCCTCCGAGGTATTCATCCTGAATCACGGCTGGTGGGACCGCCCAGAGGACTTGCTGGAACATCTCAAAGTCGACCAGGTGTACGACGAGATGCTCGGCCGGGGCGAGGTCCGTCCCGCCATCGTGATCCTGCCTGACGTTCGCTTCAGCAACTTTTACCGCGAGTACTCCGACCGCTTTCCCTACCCCAATTATCTGACCCTGGTCGCGGAGGAGGTTGCGGGAACGGTCTCCCACCGTTACGGCATTCCGTTCGAACGCCAGCGCTGGGCGATTGGCGGATTCTCCTTCGGCGGTTATCTGTCGCTGGATGTTGGACGCCGCTTTCCCGGCCGCTTCTCGAGCGTCAGCGTAGTGAGTGGACTCGTCGACAGAGAGTGGAGCTTCTGGCCGTCGCAACCGCCCCCGCCCGGCCCCCTCGATTCCCAAGGCCGGGGCAAGCATACCGTCGTCGTGCCCGGTCCCATTCCCCGGTTGTTTCTCGCTTGTGGATCGGACGATCGTCTCTTCTTCGCCATGCGTGGCTTACACCAGAAGCTGACGGAACTCGGCATCCCGCACCAGTGGTCGACCGCGCCCGGAGGGCACACCTGGAAATACTGGTCTTCAGTTCTGCCACAAATGTTAAAGTTTCATCTTGCGGTTGAGCATACTGCCGAACATACTGCTAGCCAAGGTCAGGTTGAGGCCAAATGAGAGCCTTACTCGTTCAAAGCCCGGCAACGTCGCCCTGGGTTCCGCGCAGGCAGTGGGAGCCGCCCAGTGTCGCGATGGCAACGATTGCCGGACAGATCGATAACCACGATGTCAAAGTGGCCGACATGGTGGTTTGGCGCAAGCAGGCGGTCCCGCGCTTCCTGGAAGTCTTGCGCGACTTCAAGCCCGACGTCGTGGGCTTCACGTCCATGACGTTCCAATACGACACCACCGTCGGCTTTGCCTATTTGACCAAGCAGTTCGACAGCCGGATTCGAACCGTGCTCGGCGGCTATCATGCCACGTTATTTTCCGAAAAAATCGCCGCCGGTCCCGACGCGACCCTGTGGGACTTTCTGGTGCGAGGCGAGGGCGACTTTGCTTTTGGAGAGCTACTGAACAGCATCGAGGCCGAGGGGAAGGGAATGGAAAACATCCTCGGGCTTTCGTACAAAGAGGAAGACGGCTTCCATCACAACCCGGCCCGGCCCCTCGAAGACCTGGATAAGATCCGCATCCCTGCCCGCGACAAGCGTCTAGCCAAGGGATTTCACATGTATTTCCGCCGCGCCGACGTCATCGAGACCTCGCGCGGCTGCCTCCATCTCTGCAACTTCTGCAGCATCCGCGAAATGTACGGCCGCTCCTTCCGCCTCTTCCCCTTGGACCGCGTACTCACCGACATAGAAGACGCGTACAGCCGCGGAGCCCGCCATATTTTCTGCACCGATGACAACATCACCCTCGACATGGAACGCTTCGAGCAGTTGTGCGACGGCGTCATTGGCCTGAAGTTGAAGAACCTGATCTTTACCACTCAGGCGAGCCCGATTGGTTTCGCCAACCGGCCCGACGTTGCCAGAAAAATGGCCCAGGCGGGGTTCGTGTCCATCTTTCTGGGCATCGAGAATGTGTCGGTCAAGAACCTGAAGACGATGCACAAGCCCAACACCCTCGACACCATCCGGCGCGGCGTAGCCGCTCTGCAGAAAGAAGACATTATCGTCATCGCCGGCATTATCAACGGGCTTCCCGATGACGACCCCGAGAGCATTCGCGAGAACTACCAGTTCATCAAAGAAATGGGAATTTCCAGCGTCATGGACCAGATCATGACGCCGTATCCCAAGACTCCCTTGCGCGACGAAATGCTGGCGGACGATCGGATAGCCAATCTTTCCGATTTTCGCTGGTACGACGGATACTTCAGCAATGTGCGCACCCATCAATTGACGCCTGCGGAACTTAATTTCGTGCGTTGGAAGATTCGCCGCGAGATCATCGGCATGTGGCGCGCCACCAAAGCCGACTGGAAGTTTTTCAAGGGATATACCTATGTTTGGGAGTTTGGCTTTCGTCATCTCGTGTGGCTGAATGAAAGGTTGCTCGAACTTATTTTCGGCATCGAAGGCCGCTACAAGCTGCAGATGCGCCAGTTCCTGCAACTGAACGATTTTGGCATTGCCATCCCCGGCCGCCCAAGGACCGATGCCTACCATCCGGTCTACGCCAGCCATGAAGACCCTTACCGCGACACCCGATGGAGCCTGCTCAAGCAGCGCCTGCCTTTTTCCTGGCGTAAACGCCTGGCCAACGTGCCGGAGTCGGCGGATTCAGCTAGTGTAGGGACGGCCAAGCCGCTCGCGTAGGGAGGCCCGTACAATCCACCCGTTTACTTCTTCTTCCCTTGCAGTTCGCCCGTGATTTCCACTCCCAGCTTCGTGCCCACCTCGTCGAGTGCCGCCTTCAGGTAATTCCTCAGACCCCAATCGTTCCCGTAATAGGGCCTCACCGGAACCGTTGCGATTTCGGAGTTGGTCTTTGGGTCGATGAAATGTATGGAAAGAATCAAGTGATAGTGGTCGTAGTCGACCTGCACATCGGAAAACTTGATGTAGAGGTCGGTGCCCGCCGCGTTCTCATCCCCCTTTTCCTTGGCCCCGCTAATAGTCCGGCCGGGCAAGTACGTTACCTGCAAACTCCGCAAAAACTCGGCGTTCAAGGAACCAATGACGTCGGCCCACTCGGTCTTGGTGCTGTAGCCGTGGAACGCCCATTCGTCGGGGTTCATATCGACCCACCCAAGGAAGATGTGGTTCATCTTACTCATGTCCACGGTCGATTCCTTCGTCAGGTAACGCTTCACGGCGTGGCGCGCTTCCAGGGAAGTTGGGAACGAAATGCAGAGCAAGAGCAATATCGCCGTGACCGAAAATCGTTTCATGAGAGATCTCCCTATTCTTAACTATCGTTCAGAAACTATCGTTCAGATTGTGATTCAAACTTCTACTTCTTCTTTTTCGTGTCCCCCGTAACGTTCAATTGCAGCTTGCCGCCCACTTCCTCTAGTTCTTTATCCAGGCAACTCACCAGGCCGCAAAGCCGCCCGGTATACTTTTTGAGGGGAATCGATGCAATCTCAGAATTCGTCTTGGCGTCGATGAAGTGCATGGAAAGTCTGAGGCGGTAGTCTCTGCCGAAGGCGGCGTCGGAAAATTTGATGTAGAGATCGTTGCCCGCCGCGTTCTCGTCCCCCTTGTCCTTGGCTAAGGTAATGGTTCGCCCAGCCAGGTATTTCGATTGGCACTTTTGCTGAAAGGTTGCATTCGCGTTGCGAATCACATCAGCCCAGTCTGCCTTGGAGTAGCCCAACTCCGCAAAGTTATAGGGGTCCAAATCGACCCATCCGAGAAAGATGCGGTTCATGTTACTCATGTCAACGCTCGGCTTCTTGTCGCGCGCCATCAGGGATGCCGGCAGAGCCATGCAACACAGCAAGAGGGAGGTGACAACGATGCGTTTCATACTATGTTCTCCTTAGTGTGGATCGTAGTGTCACAGATCGTCTTCGCGAAATTGTGCTCAACGAAATCATCGTCGGCGCCAACACGTCGGTCGCGTCGACTGCTCCTCAGACTGGTTTCGCGGGAGCCTTATCGACGCTAAGCCGTCGTGCGGGATACCTTGCCCTTTCTAAAGGACATCAGCATTATCAAAGCCATAGATCCAAACTCCTCTTTCGAAATAACCGCGTCGTCATTTTCCAATCGGATCCAGAGAGACCATCTCCGGAATCTTTACGCGCTTAGCGTCGTTCGGCTTGAGTTTGGCAATTGCTTCGGTAGCTTCGGATGCGTCGGTCTTCTGAATTTCGATCGTGCATACCCATGCCGAAGGAAATTCAAAGTTGACGTAATATGTTGTTCCCGGCGCCACATCGAAATATTCGGCCTGACTGCCCATTTTTCCGATTTTCGTGGTTCCAATCATGTGCTTTCCGGGAGAAAGATTGAGGGTGAGGTAACGGCCGTTCTGGAGGTCCGCGACTTCTTTCCCGTCGACATACACAGGCGCCTTAACCTGCGGGCAATTGTGGTAGTGCTTGCGATATACGACAACGTGAGTTGGCGCGTTGCCGGCATCCGCCGGCTGAGAGGTTTGCGCTTCCGCAGTCTTGCGTAGAAGCATTGCTTTGTTGCCGGAGTCGGATTGCATGATGCCTTTTAGGTAGCTCCCGGAAAGCGACCCATCCTCTTTCTGCGAAGCCTCCGCCGTGTAGACTAGTCTTCCCTTATTGGAGAAAACGAGAAAAACCTTCTTGCCGCTCACTACTCCCTCGATCTCCCAGTTGTCCGCGGTGCCGGTGACTTCGCGCGCGTTCTTAGCCTGATGCAGAAGCATCATTCCCCATTCACCGGAGTCCCAGGTTCCGTCGACATTAATTTCCGCCGGTTCCGTTTTCGCGGCCAGCCACGCCTTTCCTTCATTGATGTTGTCTTTAGCCAGCAGACAGTGGGGCGTCAAAAGAAAGATCCCAACCGCTGCAACGAAGAAACGCATTGCGGTTTTCATCTTTAACATTCCTCCAAGCTTCTGTCTTATACCGCCGTATGACGTACGATTGACTGTTGATGCGCTTTCCCGCACTTCCCACCCACAGTAGATGTGGGGCATCGAACGAAACTCATGTCCAGATCCCCGTGTTCGCCAACTCTATTGCCGCAAGCATGCGCCGTATCGATGACAGCTTATAAGGTCACGTGTCAAGCTTATCTTGATCATGCTGCAAGTCCTAGCTAAAGCTAGTTGCCTTTCGTATCCGGTCCTGACGTTCTCTCCATTATTTGCATCTTTCCATTCAGGAACAGCAGTCGCACGGGAAAACCCGTGGGTATCCCCTCGGTCTGGCCCCATGCGGTTACAAAACCTCTGTTCTGGCGGGGGAACCATGTGTCCGCCTTAGCGCCGTTTTCCTCTGCCGTTGTGACCTTGACAGGAGCGCCCACCACGCTGAAGGCCTGCTCTTCCGTCATGCCCGCAATCACCTTGCGCTCGCCGATGGCCTTCCGCACCTCCGCCGGCCAGTCCGGATGCTCGTCTTGAAGCGGAACTTTCGAGAACGTCCGGCTGAAAGCCTTGGTAAAATCATCCAGGTTTTTGATGTGGATGAAGTCGACCAGCATTTCGTAGTCGTGGGGCGAGACTCCTTCCATCCATACCTGCACCGTATCGCCCTCAAACAGTAGTTTTCCGTAGTGCACGGCATCGTTGGGAGAAAATCCCCAATAGACGCTGTCCCTCTTGTGCTTTCCGGGCAGGGCGAGCCTCCGCTCCGCCGTAGACCCAGCCGGCGAGACCTCAAGCAGAGATTCCACGTGGTGGATCGCCTTGGCAATCCCCCATCGTCCTCTGCCGTACCGGCAAGGAACATCGAGCCGCAGATACAACGTGCCCGCGATCATATTCTTGGCACGATCGCGGTCTTGCTTGGACAATTCCGCCCTGACTGCCACGGGCGCAACGAGGACGAACAAAAGCGCCACGCCTGTACTCCATCGCAATTTCATGACGAGTAGCTCCTGGATGAGATATCGCGCACGCCACCCGCCGGTAGGCCATCGGTTCTGCGCGGGAGCACACGCATTTCCGCAATCCGCTGAAGTTCGAGCTTGGGGCTGTCTCTTCGCTATTGTTTGGTCAGGTGCATGGACTTGCCCTTCGTCTTCTCACTCATGAATCCCTTGGAGTAAGACCCGTTGAGGCTGGTTTCGCTTTCGGAAGTTAATTCGGCGGAATACACAACTGTGCCTCGATTGGAAAAGAGAAGGAAGACTTGCTTGCCGCTGACGACACCCGTGATGTCCCAGCCGTCGCCTCTTCCGGTCAAGTCTTTGCTGCCCTGAGCTTGATTCAGGACAATTTTGCCCCATTCCTTTGCATGCCAGTTGCCGTTCACATTGATGGCAGCAGCCTCGCTATGGGCGTCAAGCCATGCTTTGCCCTTCGTGTCGAGATTCTTCGCGCTCAGGCCAACGGCAAGCATAAGGACCACGCTAACAGCCAATAGCAGAAAAAGACCCTTTTTCATTTTCGACTCCTTGATTGCGTTACCGTATTCTCGAAGTTACAGAACAGTTCTGGAGGCATTTTAGCACTCGGAACAACTGTTCCCACGTGATCGTAGGGGATCACGGAACCAACTCCGTCAGAGTTTGTTTGCGAAGAGTACGACGGTGCAGCAAGTTGTGGCAGGAGTGAATAATTCCAATCGGCGGAATGCAGAAGGTAGGCGCTGGCTCTCGGCGTCTGAGTTTTACCACGGGCCGTCAACTCGAGAAGCCAACGTCCTGGCTAGCCAGTGGCTGCGCGGTTTGAGGTCTTTCTCAAATCCGCCGTTTCCCCGGCCGTGACTTCCTTGAAAAGCTCGGGCAAGCTTTGCGCGTCATCGACCGACTTGCCGAAACGGGCGGATTCGTAAGCGCGGGTAAACCGGGCGACCTTCTCCTGCAATGTCGTTTCCTGAATCGCGGCGACGAAATCCAGCGGCGTTTGTGACGGGGACTTGCGCCAGCCCAGCCGCGCCATGCGGTCGACCATCCGGTCATACCAAAGCGCGGCGGATTCGCGCGGGGCGCGCTCGGGATGCGCTCGCAGACTGCGGGCACGCAGTCCGCCAACCAGTCGCCGGCCATTCCACAGCGCGATCAGGACTGTGGAGAAGGCGATGAGTCCGCCCAACCATCGCACCGGAAAAGCAGTGAAGTGGTCGTGCGCGCGCCGCGCCCATCGCAGCATAGCGCTATGTTGCCGCTCGATCCACCCGCGAACCTGTTCAAAGAAAAGCCGGGTGCTGGCGGTGGCATCCTTGCTTAATGTGCGCTGGTGGCCGACATCGTAGTTGATAATCCACTCGCGCCAAAACGATGCCGCCGCGTCCAGGTAGAGATCCATCCGCGACCACCCGGTCCGCGCCGCCAGGCTCGCCGCGGGAGTCGGATCGAAGCTGATCCAACCCGACCCAGGGAAATAAGCCTCGACCCACGAATGGGCATCACTGGCCCGCACCACATACTGGCCGGTGAGATCGTTATATTCCCCGCCGCGAAAGCCCGTCACCATTCGCGACGGAATGCGCAGCGAGCGCAGCATCACCGCCATCGAACTGGCGAAGTACTCGCAGTGGCCTCTTTTCCGCTCGAACAGGAAATGGGCCAGAGGATCCGCCGGCACACTGCTCGGCAACTCCAGCGTGTAGGAGAAATGCGTGGATAGATACCGCTCCATAGCGACCGCCTTCTCGTAGTTACTAGGAGACTGCGCCGTGATATCCTCCGCCAATTTCGTAATGCGAACATCGAGCGGCGGTAGTTTCAGATACCGGTCCATTCCCCCCGGTGCGGTGTTCGCCGCCAGACGAAGCTCGTCGGCGTCGATTTCAGGCAGTTGCGATTCGGCTTCGTAGCGATTGATCGGGTGCTCGGCATCGACGTCATAGACCGCTCCTCCGGCGTCCGTACTCACCTGCCGGAACGTTCCTGTGAGACTCCGCGGCCACTCTGCCAGGAAAAATACGTTGGTTCCAATCGGCTCCATCAGAACGCGATAACGAATGGATCGGCTCGCGACGACGGACGCGGTACGCGGGTCCGCCACAGACCCCAGCCGATAGCTTCCGTCTCCCCCTGGTCGCACCTCGGTTTGTGCGAATGAATTCGACCAGACCCGGCCGTCAAAATTGTCGAGCGCGACCCCACGCCACTTCAAATCGTATGCACCGTGCAGATCGTTCTGGATCTCGATGTGCATGACGGCCGTAGTGGACTGCTGAATCTCACCGATACGGCCCAGTTGCACGCGATCGGTGAAGCCGGTGGAAACATCGTTCGCCGGACTGTAGGCGGTCAAGTAGCGTGACGTAACGCGGGGAAGCAGGAAGAAGATCAGGAAACTCCCCGCCAGAATCATCAGCATGAGCGCCGGAGCAATCGCCAGCAGTGCGTGGGCCATGCGCTGGGTTGGAGAAACAACGCTTGGAGAAACAACGCGGGGAGAAACAGCGCTGGACGAGGCCGCGCGCGGATCTTGAGCGTGCGTTGGCTCGCTGGCGACGGAGTGCTGCATTTCCATCAGCACAAAAGCGACGATGGCAATCAACAGGAAAACCGCAAAAGAAAAAAGAAATACGCTGCCGACCGTAAGCACGGAGGCGGCCAGCACCATCAGAAACGAGAGCACCGCGAGGGTGTAATGGTCGCGCGTGCGCTGCAACGAGAACAGCCGGACGACCATGGCGAAGAGCACAAGGTGAACCGTGGCTGCCAGAAAACCGCGTGAAAGAAAAAAGTAGTCGGCAAGATAGATGAAGACGTAAATCAGAGTCAGGACGGTGGTCCAGCGTTCTGGGATGACAAATTCGCGCCGCGTCAGAAGCTGGATTCCGCGGAGCCCAAGCGCGAGGCTCACCAGAATCACCGCCGGCAGATCCAGCCCTCCCGTCAAGGCCAGAGTGCTGAAGCCGCTGAGCACTAGCAAATAAAGCGCAACATTAAAGTAGCGCTCGATAGCCTTGGCCATGGTGATGGCGCCCGGGTTGACGGAGACTTCAGTCATTGAACGCTTCTATTGTTGGCGAAACCGGCGCGGAAGGGAAGTGTCCGCGGTAACAAAGCGGCCGAACTGGCTCGTAGGATCTGATTTCTTCTTCTGCATCCTTTTGTGTTTACAATACCTGCCCATGGACTACCTTCTGAAAACGGAACCCACGGTGTATTCCTTTGCGGATCTTGAGCGAGAGAAGACCACGATTTGGGATGGGGTGACCAATCCGGCGGCCGTGAAGCATTTGCGCGAAATGAAGCCCGGAGAGCGGTTGGTGATTTACCACACCGGCGACGAGAAGAGCGCGGTAGGGACGGCGTCGGTGATAGCTGTGGATGCAAGCGATCCCAGAAATCCGCAGGTGAAGATTAAAGTTGGAAAGGCGATAGCAAGAGCAAAGACGCTGACGGAAATCAAGGCGCGGGCGTCTTTCGCGGATTCTCCCCTCGTGAGGCAAGGACGATTGAGCGTAGTGCCGCTGACTGCGGCGCAATACGCTTGGCTCGTGGGGGAGTGAGTTCAACTTTCTCGCGCATGGCTTGCCAATGGAGGGACGGGCGTCTCGCCCGTCCAGCCGGGCGGGGACGCCCGGCTCTCCACCGCAGGACTCATGACGCCTACTGCTTTCCGATTATTGACCCACCCGTCTGCATCCCTATAATCGCTCCACTTAATCCTGGGTGAAATCTTCGGGGCACCCGAATACGTGGGGCGGGTCGATGCGAACATCTTTACTACTGTTGTGTCTTATCGGGCTAGCACTGCCCGCGATCGGTCAGAGCAATTACGCGGTGGTTACGGGAACGGTCACCGATTCGCAATCTCTTCCGGTTTCGGGAGCTACAGTTCGGTTCAAGGCGCTGAGCACGGGTGCGATTCGCGTCCTCGCCACCAATGGCCAGGGATTATTCTTCGCTCCCGCGCTTCCGCCCGACGACTATGAGCTAACCACGGAGTCTGCGGGATTTGCCGCGGTGAAGCAATCTTTGCATCTTGAGGTCGGGGAGAACTTAGCGATCGAAATCGGACTGAAGGTCGGCGCGGTGAAGGAAGGCGTGCAGGTGAGCGCCGCGGCCGATGTTCTGCGGACCACCGATGCCAGCGTGGGCGAGGTCGTGGAACGGCAGTCGGTGCAGGAACTTCCGTTGAATGGCCGCATGTTGATTGACCTCGTCCTCACGGTACCGGGTGCGCACGTGGGTTTTGGCGCGCAGACTGGGGAGACGAATCCGTTGTATTGGCGGCCCGGACAGCGGTCGGCCATTGTGATTGGGGGCAACCGTCCGAATGCCAACTTCTTCTTGCTCGATGGCGCGACCAATACCGATCCGACATTCAACACGCAAAACCTGAGTCCGTCGCCGGACGCGGTCATGGAATTCCAGGTCGAAACCAGCAGTTACACCGCCGACATGGGCGGAGCGGGCGGTGGACAGATCAATATCGTGACCCGCGGCGGCACCAACCAGTATCACGGAACCGCCTATGAATTCCTGCGCAACGGCGCCATGGATGCGACGACGTTTGCGTCGATGGGAAACAATCACCTGGTGCAAAACAATTTCGGCGCCTCGTTTGGGGGGCCGCTGCTGGGAAAAGATAAGAAAACTTTCTTCTTCCTCAACTATGAAGGCTTTCGGCTGGCGCAGGCAGACGCGCAGACCTTGACGGTCCCGACCTCGGACGAAATCGAGGGCGACTTCAGTATGCAGCAACGCCAAGATCTACGACCCGACGACAGCCGTCGCGAACCCGAATTACGACCCCACCAAGCCCACCGGGCCTAGTAACTACCCTTACACGCGCAGCCAGTTTCCCAATAACCAGATTCCGTTGGATCGGATTAATCCGCAACTGGAAGCGTTTCTGATGCAGTATCTGCCGATGGCGAACATGACGATGGGGACGAGTTCAGGAGTCGATTCCAATAACTATCTCGACATCCGCAACGAGACCCACACTCAGGATCAGGGCACCGCGCGCGTGGACCACGTGTTCCAGAACCATGACACCGTTTTCGGGCGTTACTCGGTGGGCTCGGAACGCGGGTTTTCGCCGAGCAGTGGAATGACGTCGACCACGGAAAACCTGCCCGGTTTCGGCGTGAATTTCGATAATCTGTCGCAGCAAGCGGTGGCGAACTGGAACCACGCGTTTTCCAGCAACCGCTTGAATACGCTCTCACTCGCATTTTCGCGTTTAGCGATGGATCGCACGTCGCAAAACGATGGGGTCAACAACATCGTTGCGCAGCTTGGGATTCAGGGCGTGGGATTCGGCGGGCCGGGCGCGTGGGGCGCTCCCTGGTTCGCGGCGCAAGGTTACACCGGAATCGGAGACACCTTCGCGGCCACGCCCATGCACGCCTGGGACACGACGGCGGAACTCCGAGACACATTTGCCTGGCAGCGCGGACGGCACGGCATGAAGTTCGGCGGCGATTTTCGCCGTTACATCTGGCCCATGTGGGGCTTCTTCCAGAACCGCGGCTATTACCAGTACACGACCGGTTACACGACGGAATTCGGATTCAACGACGGCAGCGGATCCGGCCTCGCCAGCCTGCTGCTCAGCCTGCCGACGGTAAAGCAACGCCAAGCCGGCGTGCCGCAGATGAACCTGCGCAACTGGGGATGGGATGCCTTCGCCGAAGACAGTTGGCAGATCACATCGACCACGACCGTGAATTTCGGGCTGCGCTACGAATACACCAGTCCGCTCTACGATCTCGACAACACGAACTCAAACCTGATTTTCCAAGGCGGCGTGCCGGAAGTCTTCATCGGCGGCGAGCAGGGATATCCAAAGGGATTGCTGTATTCGAACAAGCACAACTTTGCGCCGCGCATTGGAATCGCGAAGAACCTGCCCGGCGCCGGATTGGTATTCCGCGCCGCATACGGCATTTTCTTTACCCCCGTGGATGAGAACACGTGGTGCAATCAGCGGCACAACGTGCCCTATGTGTTTCCGGAAACGCAGCAGGCCGACAACTTCACGCCGCCTGCAGCCTTGTTCACGAGCGGCATGAATTTCGGTACGCCGGTGCTCGGAAACGGCACGTTGAAACCAACCACGGTGAGTTTCACGGCGTTCGATCCCAACGCGCCCGCACAATACGTGCAGCAGTGGAACACGCAACTGGAAAAGAGCTTTAGCGGCAACACCACGTTGGCCGTGGGCTATTTGGGCGCGCGCGGGTTTCATCTGCAGCGGGCTCACCTGATCAACAATGCTCCTCCGGGACCGGGTCCAATCGGACCGCGGCGACCCTTCCCGACGCTGACCTTTGTGAATGGCACAGTGCTCACGCCCAGCAGCGATCCCGACGCGATTATCCAGAGTCAGACCTTTCCCGTGAGCACGATCAACCGGCTGGAAGACACGGCGCAGAGTTGGTATGACGCGGGCTACGTGAACCTGCGCAGAAGGTATTCCCACGGGCTCAGCCTTCTGGCGAACTACACGTTTTCGAAGACCTTGACCAATGCGCCCGACTTCCGCTCCCCAATGGACGAGGCCGCCATTCCGCAGAACAACAGCGACCTGGCGGCGGAAAAAGGACCGGGTTGTGACGTGCGGCACCGCTTCGCGCTGAGCAGCGTGCTCGACATTCCGGCTTATGCCGCGTCGGCCTGGACTCGCATGATGACCGAGCACTGGCATTTCACCACCCTCTACCAGGCGCAATCCGGAATGCCTTTGACCATCTCGGTCTTCGGAGATACGGCGAATTCCGGTACCGTGTTAGGCGAGAATCCCATTCGCGCCAACGTTACCGGCCAGCCCGTCTTCGGTCCAGGAACGCGCACAGCCGGCAGGTGGTTTAACCCGGCAGCCTTCGCGGCGCCGCCCGCCTACACCTTTGGCAATGCTGGACGGAACTCGGTCTATGGTCCTCCGATGCAGACTCTCGACTTCGCGCTGGCGCGCACTTTTCGGCTCACCGAGAAGGCCAGTTTTCAGTTCCGCGGTGAGGCCTTCAATGCGCTGAACAAAGTCAATCTGGGAACGCCGAACCGCTTCGTGAATACTCCGCAGTTCGGCACGATCACGATGGCGATGACGCCGGGACGCGAAATTCAGTTGAGCGCCAGGGTGTCGTTCTGACAGCCGCTGACAATGCGCCTAAGGCTGTGCGCGATAAACCGTGATACCGCCTACCATGGTCCACAAAACCTTGGCATCTTTCAGTTCCTCGGGTGGTACCGTCAGAAGGTCGCGGTCGACCAGCACAAGATCCGCTTGCATGCCCGGCGCGAGCGATCCAATTTTGTCCTGCTGGTTTAACGCCCGCGCCGAATTCCGGGTGTAGGCGTAAAGCATCGCTTCGCGCGGCATGTCTTGAGCGGCATCGAGCACGCCTTCCGGTCCCTTACGGGTTTCGGCCTGGTAGATCGCCTCAAACACATTCGGACTGGAAACCGGCCAGTCGCTCGCCCCCGAGATGATGCCGCCGGCATCGAGAATCGAGCGCGCCGGATACTGCCACCGGTACAACTCCGGGTCGAGATACGGCTTGAGCAGTTCAATTGTGTCCGGTTCCGCGGTCGCCCACAGCAACTGGAGCGCCGCGATCGCGCCAAGCTGCCGGAAGCGGGGGAAATCCTCGGGGTCAGCCACCTGAACATGGGTCAGCGTGTGGGGAAGGCCGCTGTTTCCGTTGGCTTTCCTCGCCGCTTCGATCCCGTTGAGCGCCTCCTTCACCGCACGATCGCCTAAGGCATGTACATGCACGATCAGACCCTGTTTGTCTGCCAGGGTGGCTAACTCGGCAAAGCGCGCCGGATCGAACAACAAGTCTCCAGGCTTCCCCGTGTTTCGATAAGGCTTGGTCATCGCCGCCGTCTGCGATGGATACTCCATCACACCGTCGGCGAACACCTTAATCCCCGGAAGGGTCAGATTCGGCAGGTTGGCGTATTCCTGCCGGATCTTTTGCACCGCCTCCAGTTCTTTGGCCGGATCGTTACGCGGATTGACCACAGGAAGCGCGACCACGTGCGCGGTGAGCTCTCCGTGCTCGGCCAGGCTGCGGTAGGTGGCAAGGAAAGGCGGCTCGGCCGCGGCGTCAAGCCACGCCGTGATTCCCAGGCTGTGCAAATACCGGACAGCCGCTCGTCCGCCCTCGAGATACCGCTCCTGGGATGGCGCCGGGACCACAGCCTCGATCTTCTCCCGGCCGGCATCGACGGCGAAACCATTAGGCTCACCGCTGGAGTCAAGCCCGTAGTAGGCCCGTTCTGACGGCGAAAGACGGCTTAAGAAATCTTTGGTGACTCCAGCTCGCCGGAGCAGGGCCCGATTGGCCCAGCCGGTGTGGCCGTCCATTCCACCGAGAAATACCGGCACGTCAGCGTAAGCTCCGCCGCTGAAGCGGGCATTGAGTTCGTTCGTTTTGGACCAGTAGACCAAGGGCATCCCGCTGATGAAGAGGACGTCGCCGCGCATGCCCTTTCCGCTCTTCTTCGCGTCGGCGGCAAAGGCGGCCAAAGCTTCCATGGAGGGCATTTCATTGGCGACATCGGCGGAGATTAGGGCGAGACCACCTTCGATGGGATGTGCGTGGCTGTCGATGAAACCGGGAAGCAGGAACTTTCCTTGCAGGTCGACTCGAGTTGCGTCGGCATCGATGGCTGAGACCTCGGCCAGGCTGCCGACCGCTATGATCCTGTCGCCGCGAATGGCGACCGCTTCGGCGTAGGGGTGATCGGGTACGGCCGTGAATACTTTGGCATTGAACAGCACGCGTGCGGTCTGGTCCGCCCCTTGGCCCCATGAAACCGACGCAAAACAAAACACGGCTAGCGTTACAGGAAGAACACAACCCAGGTACCGTTTTCTCATTTCCATCCTCCCCTTGCTTACCGGATTATAGTAAGGTTTATCTCGTCCGAACGCGAGTGTAAGCCGATGGGGAACCGGGACATCAACGGTTCATACCTTCGTCGTGCCGGACGCGCGTGTTGAAGAGGAAGTTGAGGAGGGAACTTGGCGACTAAAAGCACCGCAACCTTCTGTACCGAGCAATCGAAACAACTGTATCAGCGCGCAAATCGCATCCTGGTCGAGGGCGGAAGCTCTCCCTCGCGCGGACCGGCGAACTATGGCGAGTATCCGATCTTCATGCAGCGCGGGCAGGGGTCCCGTTTATTCGATGTCGATGGAAACGAATACATCGACTGGATGATGGGATTCGGCGCGCTGCCCCTGGGTCATGCGGATCCGGACGTAACGCAGGCGATCGCGGAAGGCGCAGCCACCGGCGCTCATTTCGCGACCGCAACCGCAATTGAACTTGAAGTCGCCGAGTTGCTGCAGCAGATTGTGCCCAATGCCGAGGTTGTCCGCTTCGCGAACACCGGAACCGAAGCCGTGATGGCCGTGCTGCGGCTGGCGCGCGCTTCGACCGGAAGACCGAAGATCCTGAAGTTCGAGGGGCACTATCACGGCTGGTACGACGATGTTCTCGTCGCCTCGAACCCGCTGCCGCCTTCGGCAGTGGGGTGGCGCAGCGATCCGGTCATGATTGCCGATAGTTCGGGCCTGAATCGCCACGCGCTCGAGGACACGATTGTCGTTCCCTGGAACGATCTTGTTTCCCTGGAGCGTGCCATTCAAAACCACCCCGGGCAGATCGCAGCCGTGATCACCGAAGGCGTGATGGCGAATATGGGAGTGATTCCGCCGGACGAGGGTTACCTGGAGGGTTTGCAGAAACTGGCCCGCCAACACGGCATTCTCTTCATCCTCGACGAAACCGTGACCGGGTTCCGCATTGCGGCAGGCGGCTGCCAGGAATACTATCGGCTCTCGCCTGACATTGTTACGTTCGGAAAAGCGCTGGGCTGCGGACTCCCCGTGGCCGCCTTTGCCGGACGCGCCGAGGTGATGAGCGCATTAGCCAGCGGAGGCGTCTTGCATTACGGCACGCATAACGCCTCGCGCATCGGACTGCATGCGGCGCGCGCCAGTCTCGGCAAGTTGACTCGAAACGGCGGCGCTTTGTTCAGGCAAATACGGGAACTGGCCGACGAATTCGCGGCCGGGATGAGCGAACTTTTTCTCCGGAAGGGAACACCGGCGATCGTGCAGCGCGTTGGCCCGATGTTTCAAATCATGTTCACCGAGCGGAAGCGGATCCGCGACTATCGGGAATTCTGCCAGCATGTCGACCGCAAACGATATCAGCGGCTGTCGCTGAAGTTATTTGAATACGGGGTGTACACCAGTCCCGCGGCGACTTTGCACTCGATTGTGACCGCTGCCCACAGCGCCGAAGACGTTAAGCTGACCCTTGCCGCGATGGAGAGTGCGCTGGAAGCGTTGGGGTAAGCGGCGGTGCGAGACTTTCCTCAGCGGCTAAAGCCGAATTCAAGACAATGCACTTACCGCAGCGGTAAACCTTTGCGCACCCAAAATCAGTTGCAAGAGCGGTAAACCGCTGCGCCACCCAAAATCGAGGAGATAACCTCCAGTTTGAAATCGCTTTCCGCCGAGGTGCCTTAGATATGGACATGAACGACATTCGCAATCGAGCAGGGCAACTGCTGTCACTAGAGGGCAAGGTTGCCGTAGTGACGGGTGCCGCATCGGGAATCGGCCGTGGGATCGCGGTGCGTCTGGCGGAAATGGGAAGCGCGGTTGCCGTTCTCGACAAGAACGCGGAGGGCGGAATGGAGACAGTCACCGAAATCGAGCGCAGTAGAGGCAAGGCCATGGCGATCCCGTGCGACGTCCGTCTGCGCTCCGATTGCCGGGAAGCGGTGAACCGCACGGCCGCTGCCTATGGCCGAATTGACATCCTTTGCAACAATGCCGGCATCGCCCTCCGAAAAGACGTGCTGGCATTGGAAGAAGAAGAGTGGGACGCGGTCCTCGATGTAACCCTGAAAAGCGCATACCTGCTCTCCCGCGAGGCGATTCCACACATGATTCGCAACGGTGGCGGGGCGATCGTCAATACTGGCTCGGGATGGGCGTTAAAGGGCGGACCGAAGGCGGCTTCCTACTGTGCCGCGAAAGGTGGACTGCTGAACTTGACCCGGGCGATGGCGATCGACCATGGCAAAGACAACATTCGCGTCAACTGCGTGTGCCCGGGCGATATCGACACTCCGATGCTGGCCAGTGAGTGCCGTCAACTGGGCGAGAACCCCGAGCAGTTTATGAAGGAGGCCGCCAGCCGTCCGCTGCACCGCGTCGGCACTCCCGGCGATGTCGCCAACGCCGTGCTGTTTCTCGTCAGCGAGATGTCAACCTGGATCACAGGCGCGCACCTCGTCGTCGACGGTGGCGGCCTTGCCTGAGGTGGTTATGCGACCCTAGGAAAGCGGCAGCACCTTCCTCTTGTAAACCGTATTCGCCAACGTCGCCATCGCGATATACCAGGCGACCAAACCCGTGATAAAGATCTCCCACCCGGCCACGGGCGCCCCGAGTTTGCCGACGACTACGAAGTCCAGCAAAATGAAGGCCAGCAGAAGCAGCCAGAACAGGACGGCTAAGAACTTTCCAACGCCATGAACCGCCACGCAAAAAGCGAGTGTGAACAGCGTCCACATGAGGAAGAACCCAAGTTCCTCGGGATGACCCGCCGGGATGCCCGTCTTCGGCTGCACATACAGCAGCACGAACAGCGACCACCAAAAGGCGCCGTAGGACATAAAAGCAGACCCGCCGAAGATGCTTCCTTTTCGGAGGTCCACAATGCCCGCGATGAATTGCGCCGTGCCTCCGAAGCAGATGGCCAGTGCCAGAGTCGGCCCGGCGCTCCAGTATCCGACGTTATGCAAGCCCGTCGCCATCGTTGTCAAGCCGAATCCCATGAGCCCTACTACGGCCGGATTCGCCCACCACTCCTTCAACATCCCGCTGTCGGTTACCTCTGCCATAGTTGTTCTCCTTGATGGTTGTTCGTCCTTATCCCGAACCGAGAGGACGACGGTTAGCCAGCTTCGGTGGAGTGCTGTATTTCTGCTCCCGTTCTGCCATCTTCCGTCCCCCTTGCCGCCCGGGTCGACGCGGCAGCGATTCCGCAAGGGTCCACCGCAAACTGCGGTTCCGTACCTTGTTGAGCAGAAGGGCAGATTGTCGGTGTACCCTCCCACAATATCTGTTAAACCTTTCACAATTTTGCGGAAAAAGTGTCTTTCGCTCCCTTTCCCCGGTGCAATTTACCGGCGCACTGTGAAAACTCTCACGGAAATTGGCCTGATATTTGCCCTACAGTTCCCGTCAAGGGGTGTGGGTGCCTGCCATGAAAGATCGAGATGAAGGCCCGCTGTTCACGGTTAACGGTGTGTTGCTGTGGACGATCTACGCCGTTGTCTGCGCCTCGATCCTATTCTCGCTCGATCCCCAATGGGTAGCCTGGGCCGCCCCCCTGGCCTTTGGAGGCTCCCTCTATGCTTCCGATCCGCCTCCGGCCTCGGCCCAACTCGCCTTATCTCGCGATCTGCTTCCGTGGGCCTATTTATACGGCTGCGGGGCCCTCTTCGCACTCACGCTTCTCGACCTGGTCCTCCGCCGGCAGCGCTTCAAATGGCTGTCGGGGTTGAAGGCGGAATACGAGCAGGGAAGCGTTACACGGCTCCGCACCTTTCTGAAGTCCTGCCTGACGTTTACTTTCAGCCGTTGAACTCCCCTTCCCCGGGTGCTATCGTGCTCCACGGTGCAACCACCTATCCTCGCCAAGAACGTTTTGCCGCCCTTCGTCACTGCCGTGGACCTCTTTCAGGGCACCGCGCAGCGCGACGCTCGGAAGATTTCCAGCCTCTCCACCGAAAAGCAGTTCCCCAGAGGAACCAGGATCTTCGGTGAAGGGGAATCGGCCGACGCGGTTTACATCTTGAGGAGAGGCATGGTCAAGCTCTCTTCCCTTTCCGACAAGGGGCGAGAAACCATCCTGCACATCCTCAAGCCCGACGAAGTTTTCGGCGAACTTCTTCTCTCCGAGCAGCAGCGGCCCTTCACCGCCGTGGCCCTCGAAGATTCTCTGGTCACCATCATTTCCAAAGAGTCCTTTGTGGAACTTCTGGCGACCGTCCCCAGCGTGGCCCTGACCTTCATTCGGCTGCTCTCGAAAAGACTAGCCTCGGTAGAGCGAGGCTTGGCGGAATTTGGTCACACCTGGTCCTACCACCGCCTGGCTCGAGTGCTCCTGCAGTTGGCGGAGGATTACGGAAAGGAAGTTCCTAACGGCACGCTGATCAACGTCCGCCTGACCCATGAAGATCTGGCCAACCTGATTGGGACCAGCCGGGAGACGGTCACGACACAACTCAACCGGTTCACCCGCATGGGCGTCCTGAAACGCGACGCCAGACGTTTCATCGTGGCCAAGTCGAAGCTGACCGATTTTGTTCGCTCCGACGATCTTCGACTGATGAATCTCCCCGGTTCCGCTAAAGAACCTTAGGGAAACTCTGATTAAGCCTCCGGGCGTCACCGTGCAACTCGCGGCTTGCCCTGAGCGGAGCCGAAGCGTACCCCGCGGTTCAAGCTCTTCGCAGGTGCGGAATCTCTCTGGGTTGCCAAACGCAGCAAGGTTCCTCGGCGAACACATCTCCCGTCAGAGCGTACGCCCGTGCCCGCGATCCGCCGCAGACCTCGCGGAATTCGCAAATGCCGCACTTGCCTTTCAAGTTCTTGCTGTCACGAAGAGAGACAAAAAGCGGCGAGTGCCGATAGATCTCCGTCAACGATTGCCGGCGAACGTTTCCCGCTGAGACCGGCAAGAACCCGCTAGGGAAGACTTCGCCGAGATGAGAGATGAAGACGAAGCCCTTGCCGTCGTTGATCCCGCGCGGGGCGCGTCCTATCCCGTCCGCGGTACCCGTGCCGGCCATCGGCGGCAGTCGCTGGCCGCTGACTTTCCGTTTTTCCTCTGTCCGGCGTTGAAGGAGGAAGCGGCGGTAGTGTTGCGCTTCCGTGCTCTTGATATCAAATTTCACCCGGCCTGAGGTCTGGTGGAGTTTTTCAAAGACCTGTTCGAACTCCTCGGCCGAGAGGAGGTCGATGGCGGAGCCGCGGCCGGTCGGCACCAGGAAGAAGACGCTCCATAGCACAATATCGAGTTGCTCGAGCAACGCTATGGTCGCATCCAAATCCTGCAAGTTGTGCCGCGTAATCGTGGTGTTGATCTGAACGGGAAGCCCGATCTCACGCGCCCAGCGGACTGCGTTCAGTGTCCACTGAAAGGAACCCGGGACTCGCCGGAAGGCGTCATGGATTTCGGCCGTGGGCCCATCCAGGCTGACGGCCAGCCGCGCCAGACCACACTGTTTCAGCCGGCGAATGGCTTCCTGCGTCAGCAGCGGCGTGGCGCTCGGGGTAAGGGAAATTCGCACACCGTGAGTTGAAGCGTATTCGACCAGTTCGAAGATGTCGGGACGCTTCAGCGGATCGCCGCCGGTAAGCACAAAGACGGGGGCTCCCAAGGCCGCGACCTCGTCGATCAGGCGCTTGGCCTCGTCGGTGCTCAGTTCGAGGCGGCTGCGGATGGGTTGTGCGCACGCGCGGCAGTGCACGCAGGCGAGATCGCATGCCTGGGTCGTCTCCCAGATCACAATGAATGGGCGTTCATCAAAATCGAGTCGCGGTTCCAAGTCGGTCCCCTGTTCGCGATACTGACTGCGGTAATTACGACAGGTACAGACTGACAGACGTATCCGAGGACGCCTATGACTAATGTCACGGCCGGTGCTTCAAAAGCGTGAAGGGCAGGGAAGGTCGAGTACCGCGCTGGACACGGTCCTTTCTCCGCCGGGACCCTCCGGTACAATAGCGATCGTGCCCGAATCCACATTCACCCCTGGACAGACGCTCGCGAAGGTTGCCATCTTCTCTGGATTAACCGACAACGAGCTGGGTTTTCTCGCCCAACGCGCCATCCCGCGCCACTACTCGGCGGGCGAAACCGTGTTCGGGGAAGGCGAGCCCTGTTCCGGACTCTATGTGGTCGAGCGCGGCCAAGTGCGCATTTTCAAGAGCTCGGCCAGCGGACGCGAGCAGGTACTGAGCATTGATGGCCCGGGTAGTTCCATCGCCGAGTTACCCGTTTTCGATGGAGGGAGCTACCCGGCCTCGGCAGCCGCGATCGGCGATGCCACTCTTCTTTTCGTGAGCAAACAGGATTTTCAAGCGCTCTGTCTCGCGCATCCGCAGGTTGCCCTTAAGGTGCTGCGGGTGGTAGGCGCGCGCCTGCGCCGCCTGGTCGGCATCATCGAAGAGCTCTCATTCACCACCGTGCGCCACCGCCTGGCTTCCTTTCTCGTACGTCTTGCCCAGAAGGAAGGCAAGCGCACCGCCGAAGGCGTGGAAATCACCGTACCCGTCAGCAACCAGGAATTGGCGTCGCAAATCGGCACGGTGCGCGAGCTCGTCTCCCGCAATCTCTCGCGCCTGCAAGCGGAAGGAATGATCAAGATCGATGGCCGCAGCGTCACGATCTGCGATTCGAAAGCCCTGGAAGCCGAACTGCAGTCTGCCGAATAACCTTTTCAAAATTTAGTTTGCGATCGCCGTGACAAAAGTCATCGGCACGCCTCCGCCGCTCCGCTACCTTCGGAATATCAACCGTGGCATGAGGCATCGAGCCGGGCCACGAGGAGGATGTGATGAGCATTACCGCCGAGAAAACCGTAAGGGAATTGGTCGTGGAAAACCCCGCCGCCACCCGAGTCTTTGAAAAGCTGGGCATCGACTACTGCTGCGGAGGCAACAAATCGCTGGAAGAAGTCTGCCGTAAGGCGAATCTCAAGATGGACGAGGTGCTGGATTCGCTAGACCTGGCCGAACAGTCCGCGCGCGCCGTCCAAAAGGACCGCGACTGGCCAACCGAGCCGCTGGCCGACCTGGTGGCGCACATCACCAACACCCATCACAAGTACACACGCGAAGAGATCGCTCGCCTCGGTCCGTTGTTCGACAAGGTCTGCTCCGTGCATGGCAAGAACCACCCCGAACTGCCGCAAATGCGCGCCAGCTTTCAGGGTCTGGCCCAGGAACTGACCCTGCACATGATGAAAGAGGAAAAGGTTCTGTTCCCGTACATCGTGAGGATGGAAGAGTCCGTGATCCAGAAAGAGCCGGTGCTGCCGTCGCCTTTCGGCAGCGTGCAAAACCCGGTGACGATGATGATGCAGGAACACGACTCCGCCGGCGACGCGCTGCGCGCGATGCGTCAGGCCAGCGCGGGCTATACTCCCCCGGGCGATGCCTGCATCAGCTTCCAGACTTTATACCGAGCCTTGGCAGTTTTTGAGGCCGACCTCCATCAGCATATCCACCTGGAAAACAACATCCTCTTTCCGCGTGCGATCGCCATGGAACCCGCCACGGCGAAGAACGGAAGCGTGCATGTCTGCACTGGCCACACGCATTGAGACGAACGCGGGCCGGGCGCTCACGCCAGGGGAGATCTTCGAGATCACGCGGGCCAGGGAGACCAGCCTGTCCCGCCTACTGATGCTCTACATCGGCACCGGCCTCGTTTTCATGCTGCTGCCAGGGACCTTCCTGGGGGTCTGGAACCTGATCGCCATCAGCAGCCGTCGCGCGGCCGATTCTGTATCTCCGGCCTGGATTCAGGCGCACGGCCACGCCCAGATCTTTGGCTGGATCGGCACCTTCATCCTGGGCATCGGTTTCTATTCCATACCCAAGTTGCGCCGGATGAAGTCGTTCGCGCTATCGGTGGTGTGGTCGGCTTGGGCGCTGTGGACCTCCGGCGTCACGCTGCGCTGGGCTGACCGGCGTCTACCCGTGGCACTGGCGAGTGCTGCTGCCGCTCTCGGCGGTGCTCGAATTGGCTGCTTTTGTGATTTTCTTTCGCACCGTTTCCGGCCACCGCCCGCAAGGCAAGGGCAACGACAACGAAAAGGAAAAGGGCAAGCTGGACGAATGGGTGTGGGTGGTGATCGCGGGATCGGTCGGTCTGCTGCTCACGCTCCTCATCAACCTGGGAGCCACCTTGTTTCTTGCTCTACGCGGCGCGTCCCCCGAACTGCCGGCCGATTTCGACCAGCGCTTTCTCGTGCTCCAGACCTGGGGTTTCCTTGTCCCCTTCGTCTGGGGATTCAGCGCGAAATGGCTCCCGGTTTTCCTGGGATTGCGCCCGGTGCGCGGGCGCGTGCTGCTGCTGGCAGTCGCAGTGAATTCCGCCGGAGTGATTGTCGCAATGATGGGCTGGATGAGAGCGGCGGTGCTCTTGTTACTGGGCGGGATCATCGTTGCGATTGGGGCTCTCCGCTTCGTCGAGCCTACACAGCAGCCGGCAAAGGTGAAGGGAGTCCATACCAGCTTTCCTGTCTTTGTGCGCTTGGCGTACGCTTGGGCCGTCGTCGCGGCCGCCCTGGGAATCTGGGCCAGTTGGGTCGAGGACTCTCACGGCATCTGGGGTGCATCGCGCCACGCGTTGACTGTGGGCTTTCTGGCCACCATGGTGTTCTGCGTGGGCCAGAGAGTTCTGCCCGCATTCTCCGGAATGCGATTGCTCTTCAGCACCAAGCTTATGTTTCTGGCGCTCCTGACTCTCACCGCCGGATGCCTGCTGCGCGTCAGCTCTGAAATTCTCGCCTATGAAGGCTTTGCCCATTGGGCGTGGTCGTGGCTGCCGGTGTCCGCGCTGACCGAAATGACGGCCGTGACGCTCTTTGCAGTGAATTTATTCGCCACCTTTGCGCAACGCCCGCCTTCCGCGCCGGTATAACATATCGCGAAGCGATATAATTAAACGACAATTCAATAATTTGTTAAGAAAGGTTCTTGCTCATGTCTTATAGAAAGTTGTGGATCGCTTTAGGAATGGTGGTGACGATTTCCTTCGCGGTTCTGGGCGGGGTTGGAATCAAAGTCCTCAAGAGCGCTCCGCCAATCCCCTCGCAAGTGGTCACAAGCGATGGCCGCGTATTGTTCGACGGCGCCGCCATTCACGACGGCCAGGGAGCCTGGCAATCGATCGGCGGCCAGGAGGTGGGCACGGTTTGGGGACACGGCGCCTACATTGCCCCCGACTGGAGCGCCGACTGGTTGCACCGCGAGTGTGTGTTCATCCTCGACCACTGGGCCAAAGAATCGGGCGCTGCCGATTACGCAGCCTTAGGTCTCGAGCAGCGAGCTGCACTGCAAGCGCGCCTGCAGCAAATCATGCGGCACAACACCTATGATCCCGCCACCGGCCAGATTACGCTCGATCCCGTCCGCGCCCAGGCCTTTGACGAACTCTATCGTTATTACTCCGACATCTTCAGCCGCGGGCGCGATGACTACGCCATCCAACCCAATGCCCTCAGCGATCCCGTCAAGCTTCGCCAAATGAGCGCATTCTTCTGGTGGACTTCGTGGGCCGCCTCGACGAACCGCCCGGGCACTGACGTCACCTATACCCAGAACTGGCCGCACGAACCGCTCATCGGAAATCAGCCGACGGGCGGCGCCATCGTGTGGAGCGTGATCAGCTTCGTGTTGCTGCTGGCTGCCGTGGGTGGCATGGTCTGGTACTTTGCCTCGCAACCCCGGACGGTTGCGGAAGAACTCCTTCCGGGAAACGATCCGCTGCTCGGGCTCCGGCCGACTCCTTCGCAGCGCGCCACGGTGAAATATTTCTTTGTGGTGGCCGCGCTGTGGGTCGTCCAGGTCGGCCTGGGCGCGCTCACGGCCCACTACGGCGTGGAAGGCTCCGGCTTCTACGGCATCCCATTGGATCACTGGCTTCCCTACAGCGTGACGCGCACCTGGCATCTGCAAATCGGACTTTTCTGGATCGCAACCTCATGGCTCGCGACCGGGCTGTACGTGGCTCCGGCGGTGAGTGGAGTGGAACCGAAGGGCCAGAGACTTGGCGTCAATGTTCTGTTTGGCGCGCTGATTTTTGTGGTCGTCGGCTCCCTTGCGGGCGAGTGGATGAGCATTCAACACAAGCTCGGCAATCTATGGTTCTGGTTCGGTACACAGGGCTATGAGTACGTGGACCTGGGCCGGTTCTGGCAGATTCTGCTCTTTGGCGGACTGACTTTTTGGCTGTGGCTCATGTGGCGCGCGCTGAAGCCGGCGCTCGCGAAGAACGACGAGAACCACTCCCTGCTGTTGATGTTCCTGCTTTCGAGTGTCGCGATCCCGCTCTTCTACGCCGCCGGCCTGATGTACGGGCAACGCAGCAACCTGGTGACGGCCGAGTATTGGCGCTGGTGGGTGGTGCATCTTTGGGTGGAGGGTTTCTTCGAAGTCTTTGCCACGGTGGTAATCGCATTCCTGCTTACGCGGTTGAAGCTGCTCTCGGTGTCCACCGCAACGCGCGCCGTCATGTTCTCGACTGTCGTGTTTCTCTCGGGCGGCATCATTGGCACCTTCCATCACCTCTATTTCGCTGGAACTCCGAATATCGTGCTCGGCCTGGGAGCGGTGTTCAGCGCGCTCGAGGTCGTTCCCCTGGTGCTGATCGGCTTCGAAGCCTGGGAGAACATTCGCCTGGCACGCTCGCGGCAGCAGCATATATGGGTCGCTGCCTACAAGTGGCCAATCTATTTCTTCGTCGCGGTCGCGTTCTGGAATTTTGTGGGCGCGGGCCTGTTCGGCTTCCTCATCAATCCGCCCATCGCGCTCTACTACATGCAGGGCTTGAACACGACTCCCGTGCACGGACACACCGCCCTGTTCGGTGTCTACGGCATGCTGGGCCTGGGCTTGATGTTGTTTTGCCTGCGCGCCCTGCGTCCCGGCATGGCGTGGAAGAATGGTCCGCTGTGGTTTTCCTTCTGGGCTATCAATGTCGGACTTGCGCTCATGGTCCTGCTCAGCATGCTTCCCATCGGCCTGATGCAGGCTTGGGCGTCGGTGGAATATGGCACGTGGTATGCACGCTCGGCGGAGTTCCTGCACTCCGGCGGCATGAACCAACTGCGCTGGATGCGAATGATCGGCGACACCATTTTTGCGGCGGGCGCGGTAGTTCTCGGCTGGTTTGTTCTCGGCCTGCTGACCGGACATTCCTACGACAAGCGTGGATACGTAGCCGAAGGCGAGTGGGAAGTGCGCCCGCAGGAGGAGGAGCCTGTCCTTCAGCGCTAGATGCACCGGACATACTATGCCTGTTCAAATCGGAGCCAAGGCGCACAACTTTAGCGACCCTACCGGCCTGCTCACAGACTGCCACCGCCGCGTAGAGATGTTTCTCGGCACACTCCAGGCGGTCGCGGAGGTCATCGATCATTTTCCGGCTGAGGAAACCAGCCGGGCGTTGGAGTCTGCCCTGCGCTACTTCGCGCAAGCCGCACCGAAGCATACGGCCGACGAGGAAGAGTCGCTATTCCCCCGGTTGCGCCGGATCCGCGATCCTGAAATCAAGTCTGCATTTTCAAAACTGAAACAGCTTGAGGATGACCATCGCTGGGCAGCCCCGCTGCACGCCAATGTGGAACGCCTCGGAACGCAATATCTTGCAACGGGCAGTCTCTCCAGTTCCGAAGTCGACCAATTTCGCAAAGACGTTGCGAATCTCGCAGCCATGTACAAGCAGCACATCAATGTCGAGGAGACAGCGGTGTTTCCTTTAGCAGCCCGGATGCTATCCCATGCCGACAAAATGGCCATGGCCGAAGAAATGGCGGGCCGAAGGAAAGTGAAACTCGTAACCGATCTGCCCTAGTGTCGTGTCCCACAAATTTCTGCCATAAGTTAAGCCTGTCATCCTGAGCGAAGGGAAGGACCTATGCATTTTGTTTGCAGCGTCCAACGCCAACGCGCTGCATAAAATGTGCCTGCAGACGCTCAGGATGACAAAATTTGGCGCCGACCTGGGCGAGCCCCGCCGAACTATTACAGAACTCAGACAATTCGCCTCCCCCATTTTTGAAACAATCAATATGCTGCTGCGGGTTTATCATGAGCAATTTTCCAGCGATTATTCAAGGCGGAATGGGTGCCGGGGTATCCAGTTGGCGGCTGGCGCGGGCCGTGTCCAAACTCGGCCAACTCGGCGTGGTTTCAGGAACAGCCCTCGATTCGATCCTCGCCCGGCGCCTGCAAGACGGCGATCCCGGAGGCCACATGCGCCACGGCCTGGATCATTTCCCGATTCCCGAAATTGCCGAGCGTATTTGGCAGACGTATCACATTGCAGGCGGCAAGACCGAAAGAGCTCCCTATAAGGCTCTACCCTCGCATTCCAAGGACGCTCCCCGCGAACTCCAGGAGCTTTGCGTCGTCGCCAATTTTGTGGAAGTCTTTCTGGCGCGCGAAGGCCACAACCATCCAGTAGGAATCAATTACCTGGAAAAAGTTCAACTCCCGCATTTGCCTTCCATCTACGGAGCCATGCTAGCGGGCGTGGGCTACATTCTGATGGGGGCCGGCGTGCCCCTAAAGATTCCCGGAGTCCTGGATCGTTTCGCCAATCACGAACCCGCCACCTATCTCCTGCAGGTCAACGGAGCGCAAGAAGATGACGACCGAACCATGTTCTTCGCGCCGAAGCAGCTCTTCGCGTCGAAGGACGGGCAGTGATCTCCCACCACTCTCCCGGCCGAAGTTCCTGGCCATCATCGCCTCCAATACCCTGGCGACCACCATGCTGAAGAAAGCCGACGGCGCGGTGGATGGATTCGTAATTGAGGGATGGACCGCCGGCGGCCACAACGCGCCGCCGCGCGGCAAGCTCCAACTGGACGCAGCCGGAGAAGCGATCTACGGCGAGCGCGATCAAGTCGATTTGGAAAAAGTCAGCGCTCTCGGCGTCCCCTTCTGGCTGGCGGGAGGATACGGCTGGCCCGAGAAGTTGGCCGAGGCCCTGGCCGCCGGAGCCGCTGGCGTGCAGGTGGGGACGGCCTTTGCCTTCTGCGAGGAATCGGGCCTGCGAGACGACTACAAGCAAGCGCTTTTGGCAAAAGCTGTTTCTGGCGATGCTCGCGTGTTTACCGACTCGGTGGCGTCCCCGACCAATTTCCCCTTCAAAGTGGCGCGATTGGAAGGCACGGTTTCCGAGCCCGAAGTCTATGCCGCCCGTCCCCGGATCTGCGATTTGGGCTATCTAAGGGAATCCTACCGGACGCCGGAAGGAACCATAGACTACCGCTGCTCGGCCGAGCCGGTGACCGTTTATGTTTCGAAGGGCGGCAAGGCGGAGAATACGGTGGGCAGGAAATGCCTCTGCAATGCTCTGATGGCGAACATCGGCCATCCCCAGGCGCGCAACGGCAAGTTCGTTGAAGATGGCATGGTCACCTCCGGAAACGACCTGATAGGAATCAAACGCTTCTTGCCGCCCGGCGCCTCCACCTACACCGCGGCCGACGTGATTCAGAACCTGTTGCTAGGAGCCAGAGCTAGAGTGGTGCGTGAGAACTTAACGTTCGCGCTCTCGTCCTCAAGCCCAACAAAACTGTCATCCTGAGCGGAGCAGGAACTTCACGAAGTGAAGTTTCTGCGGAGTCGAAGGACCCCTACATGCTTCCCGCCACCGGCCAGCACCGCGGCGAGCCACTTCTCAAAATGCGTGAGAAGTGGCGCACCCCCAGCTATTGCGAGGGGCTAGGCTTACTGGATGGAGATGTTCGCCACCCGCCAGCGAGCCTATTCACTCATCTCCCGTGAAGGTCTTTCTCAAACTGCTCTAGAAGCCGTATATGGATGTCCGTCGGCAGCGGGGCGTCGGAGAAGTACTTGTTTTCAGAAAACGGTGTGTTGTCTCGGCGTTGAATAGAGAACCGACCAAGCGGATGCTTCCTCGTTAGCTGGTCGTAGTCGATGCCCAGGATCGCCAGATCGTATTTCAGATTCTCTCCCGTGACATCTGCGACGCTCTTGGCAACGGCAGCAGCCAGCTTTCCAACTGCTGAATTAGCCCCGGTCATCGGAGCGGCGCTGCGGAATGTAACCTGACTCGCATACTGCCACCTTCTGATCATGTCCTGTCTATACACAAATCCGAACTCCTTGTGTCCCCACTCGAATGCCTCTTCGAGTAAACGCCTGGATTCTTGAGTGGAAACCCTCGTATCCAGCACAATTCCGTATGTGTAGATGACAAGCTGCTCAATGACGGTGTTTTCCAGTCGCCCAACGCCAAAGGTCACTCCTTTAGATTCGTCGAAGTCCTCAAGTTTCTGAGGAAACTTCTGGAAGTTGTAGCGGGTGACCAGAGCTTTGGTCAGGTCAGGGTAGAACACCGCGCCTCTCGGATTTAGATCGACAGGTTCAACCCAAGCTGAAGCCCTTGCTAAAAGAACCGACTCTAACTCCATTTATGCACGACCTCCTGCTGCGCTGTAGAACTGACTACTCGTGCCGGAACGCCCACCAAAAACTTCGTCGAGTTCAGTGGCTTGGCCGAATTGGAAATCTTTGCCTCCTACGACAAGAGGCACTTTCGACCCAATGTCATGGCCTCCCGGAACTAACTGATAACCCGATGAAACCATCTGTAGATTCGGGCCGGTTCGTTGGGAGCAACCGAATGAAAGTAGCGAAACGATGTACTGATTCAAGCTGGAGCCTTCTTGCTGCGCCTGGATCGCCAGTCTGCGGTGAATGTATTTCGGCATACGCAGCAGTATGCGTCCGCTGTAATCCTCAGTGATGCTGGGCTCTGGAATGTCGAGACCGGAACTGATGCGCGACTCCATCCACGACCGCATCGCCTCGCGACTGTTCGCGATTGCTTCGTCGGGTGTCTTTCCATCCGCCAGGCAGCCGGGAAGATCATCGATCTCCACGATCCAGTCGCCCTCGTCATCCTGGTACAACCTTTTGTGGTAGTTCAAAGCGAGGTAATGATCCAATGTGCTCATACCGATTCCCCCGTTCACCTCGTCATCACTCCGGTGCCGTTAATCCCCTTCGGGGTCATATAGGTCAACCATCGCCATTTGCCCCATCCTTCGCGGTTTTCGCGAAGGGTGGGAGGCCGCGCGGATTGCACCGTCAGCTTGACTTTTTGATCGGGACGAAATGGGGGTCCAACGCCGGGACGAACATCCCAGAGCCCGAACCGGCGGCGGAAACGTCCCTAAGTGAAAGAAGAATAAAGACTTTACCAATAAGTCCTTATTCCTCAAAGACCTGGCTGGAGAACCCAGCTAAAGTATTGATTCCAAAAGACCGGCCATGGGAGGGGGGGTACCCCCGTTACCGACCAGTAAACACCAAACGCAGAAAAATACATCCTTCCAAGCGACCACCGAAGAAATTTATTTTCAGGCGAACAGACGGAGAAAACTACTGGATCCAAACCGTCTTAGCGTTCACAAACTCGCGGATCCCTTGCAGCGCCAGTTCGCGTCCGTGACCCGACGACTTCACGCCCCCAAAAGGCAAACGCGGATCGGAAGCCACCATCTTGTTGAGGAAAACCATTCCGGCATCGAGTTCGTTGATGAACCGTTCAGTTTCCGCAGGATCGTTCGTCCAAGCGCTAGCGCCCAATCCGAAACGAGTGTCGTTCGCGATCTGGATGGCATGATCCACATCTTTCACGCGAAAGATTGACGCGACCGGACCAAAGAATTCTTCCTTGTAAGCCGGCGAATCTTTCGGAATGTCGGCGAGCACAGTCGGCGCATAGAAGTAACCGCGACGGTCCAGGGGATGTCCACCAGTAAGCACGCGCGCACCAGCAGCCACAGTCTTTTTCACGTCGGCATCGAGAGTAGTCACTGCGTCGGCGTTAACCAGCGGACCGAGTTGAGTATTCGGGTCGAAGGGATCGCCGATGCGCAACTCCGCCATGCGTTGGACGAACTTGCGCTCGAACTCGTCCGCGATTTTTTCCGCCACGATAAAGCGCTTGGCCGCGATGCAGGACTGGCCGTTGTTCTGAATGCGCGCGTCGACCGCAGTGGCCACCGCCGCATCCAGATTGGCGCTGGGCATGACGATGAAAGGATCGCTGCCACCCAGTTCCAGCACGACTTTCTTGATTCGTTTGGCAGCGGAAATTCCGACTTGAATCCCCGCCAGTTCGCTGCCGGTTAACGTCGCGGCCACCACGCGAGGGTCGTTCAAGATGCCATCCACGGGACCCGAGCCGATCAGCAGCGTCTGGAACACACCTTCGGCAAAACCGGCGCGGTGAAGAATGTCCTCAATCTTCAGCGCGCACTGTGGAACGTTCGAAGCGTGCTTCAGCAGCCCAACATTGCCCGCCATCAACGCGGGCGCCGCGAAACGAAACACCTGCCAGAAGGGAAAGTTCCACGGCATGATGGCCAGGATGGGACCAATCGGCCGATAGCGGATGAAGCTGCGCTTCGCTCCCGCCTCCACAATTTCGTCGGCCAGAAACTTCTCGGCGTTCTCCGCATAGTAGCGGCATCCAGTGGCGGACTTCAACGCCTCGCCCACCGCGGCCTTCAGAGGCTTGCCCATTTCGAGCGTCATCAAGCGGGCGCACTCGTCTTTTTCCTTCTCCAGGATCTCGGCCGCGCGCATCATCTTGCTCGCGCGTTCCGCGAACGTGGTCTGCCGATGGCTTCGGAACGCGGACGCCGCCAGTTGCAACTTCTGCTCAATCTGCGCCCCGGTAAGAGGCTCAAAACTCTTCACGACCTCGCCGGTCGCTGGATTCGTCGTCGCTATCGCCATGATGATTGCTCTCCTTCGCCAATTGGCCCTGCCGCAACTATCTAGAGTGCCGGCCAGCAGCCGCTTGCAGCGGTGCACATTGTGGCCGGCTCACCATACTACTGGAAATAAGAGGCCCGCATCAAAGCGATGCCTTCAGATGGTAGTGGTGCAGTTTCAAAATTGCGGCTGTTTCTTGCTTGGCGGCAAAAAGGCCTTTAACGCAAAGTCCGCCAAGGATTCGCTAAGGGCGCAAAGGAAAGCGCCAGACGATGTGGTCAGAGGTTTCCCGTTTCTAGGTTAGCGCCCCTTCTGGACGATAATCAGGCTCATTCTGTTCGCAACTGGCGCTCGGTCTGGCTGTGATCGGGACCTGATCCACGATTTCAATGCCGTAGCCTTCCAGACCCAGCACGCGGCGGGGATGGTTGGTGAGCAAACGGATTCGCCGCAAATTCAAATCCAGCAAAATCTGCGCTCCGATTCCAATCTCACGCTGGTGCCGCCGCTGGTCTTCGAGCGAAGCGAGGTTGGGCAGTTCCCGGTGAAAGGCCAGGCTCTTTTCCTCAATCTTGAACCCAAGCGAATTCTGGTGAAGGTAAATCAGCGCACCCACGCCGGCGCGGGCGATTTGTTCGAGCGAACCCCGCAGGGCGGCTCCGCACTGGCACTCGGTGCTGCCGAAGAGATCGCCCACCATGCAGTGACGATGCATGCGCACCAGCACCGGGCGATCGCTATGCTCCACATCGCCGTGGACCAAGGCCACGTGCGATTCGCCATCGACCTGGCATTCATACGCCAGCATACGAAACTGGCCGTGGCCGGTTTGAAGCTTCGATTCCCCCACCCGATGAATCAGACGCTCGTGCGCCATGCGGTAGCGAATCAGTTCGGCGACCGTCAGCATCTTCAATTGGTGTTGTTGACAGAACTTCGCCAGGTCGGGGACGCGGGCCATGGTGCCGTCATCGTTCATGATCTCGCAGATCACGCCGGCAGGCACCAACCCGGCTAATCGCGTGAGGTCGACCGAGGCTTCGGTCTGGCCTCCGCGCACCAACACGCCGCCTTTGCGCGCGCGCAAAGGGAATACGTGGCCCGGGTGCGCCAAGTCGGCGGGGCGCGTGGCCGGATCGATGGCGGCGAGAATCGTGTTGGCGCGGTCATGGGCGGAGATACCCGTGGTCACGCCGCGGCCAATGGCGTCGATCGACTCCGTAAAGGCCGTACCGAACTGCGAAGTGTTCTGGGCGCTCATCTGCGGCAGTCGCAGGTAGTCGAGGCGCTCCGGCGGAAGCGCCAGACACACCAGGCCACGACCATACTTGGCCATAAAGTTGATGGCTTCGGGAGTGATCTTCTCCGCCGCCATGGTCAGATCGCCTTCGTTTTCCCGGTCTTCGTCGTCGCAGACGACAATCATTCGACCGGCGCGAAGCTCTGAGAGCGCGCTCTCCACATCGGTAAAAATTGAGTTGGTGGTCATGGAATTCACCATAGTTTGTCATCCTGAGCGAAGCGAAGGACCTGCTCTTCTCCGCTTTGAAAAAAAGCAGGTCCTTCGCTTCGCTCAGGATGACAATTCATTACCCGGATGACAATTCATTCACGGTCACAACATGGTCAACAGCTGACCAAGTTTATCTTTCTTGGTTTTCAAATATCTGAGGGCATTCGGATTCGGTCCCGCTTCGCAGGGAACCCGCTCCACAACCGTGATGCCTGCGTCTTGCAAGGCGGCGATCTTGTCCGGACTATTCGAAATCAAACGAACCGCGGATATTCCGAGCTGCCTTAGAATCTCCACGGGCAGATGGAAGTCGCGGTAGTCGGCCTTGAGCCCGAGTCCCTCGTTGGCCTCGACCGTGTCGTGGCCAAGGTCTTGTAGTTGGTAGGCCTCCAGTTTGGCCCGCAATCCGATCCCGCGTCCCTCCTGCTCTTCGTAGATCAGAATGCCGGCGCCTTCGCGCGCGATCATGGAAAATGACATGCGCAATTGTTCGCCGCAGTCGCAGCGCAGGGAACCGAGGGCATCGCCGGTGAGGCACTGCGAATGGATTCTCAAGAGGGGTGGCTTGGTCTTAATATCGCCCATGAGCAAGGCCAGCGCGCTCTCCCGCCGTCGCCACCCGTTCTGGGAGAGGTCTCGCTCGAACCCGATCATGCGGAACTTTCCCCACTGCGTCGGAAAATCCACGGATGCAACCTGCTGAACGGGGTCAGGGAATGCAGGGATCATTGCCGGGCAGCTCCACGAGGTTCCATGATGAAGACGAATGCCTCTATTCAGGATTGTAGAGGCGTATCTCGCCGTCGTCCGGGGGAGGGGTCACACCGTTGTGTGATCGCGGTCACCACGGGCGTACTGGATCTTGCCGTCCAGGGGAGGCGACGATGCTGTCATGCGCAAGAACATCTCGCGAAGACAGTATCTTTAGTTAGATAGTCAAGATACTGCCAGCGTGGTTGATCTGCCTTGCGGCGCTCCGCACAAACGTGCGTGACCATGCTCACAGACAGCCCCTCCGGAGGGACCGAAACTGCATATCGAAAGCGGTGACCGTTGTGCGGGGTTTATCGAGGAGAAGATCATCGAGGAGAAGATCATGGCAAGAATCGCGATCCTGTACTGTAAAAAAATCAAAGACCACTCCTGCATCGCCTGCGCCAACTGCCACAAAGGCATTCACGACAAGAACGGCGAATTCGCGCGGCACGACGAAATCGATCTGGTCGCCATGACCGATTGCGGCGATTGTCCCGGTTTGATCGTGCCGCGCGTCAAACTCTTAACGGACACTACCAAGAGCATGGGCCGGGACATCGAGGTGCTCCATCTGGGGACGTGCATGAAATCAGCCATGGAAACCGGCAACTGCCCGCTCGATTTTGGCGAGGTCAAGACCATGCTGGAAAAGAAGTTCGGGGTTGAGGTAGTGCTGGGGAGTTACTCGAACGCGAAACCGTCCGCGTAAGAGGCTTGACGGCGGCCACCGACGGTAGTGCCGCTGTCTCGGCGGCTCTCCGGCGTGCGTCTCGACCGCCGCGGCGAGGGCGAGACGCCCTCGCGACAGCCGGCAAGGCTTGTCCTGAGCGGAGTCGAAGGAGGCCGGCGCTACGGCAGCCATTCAACCGATAACGACGGCGCCTTCTCGTGCCGAAGGCAGGGAACCGACCCGCGCGGCCTCATCGACAATCTGCAGGACCACTCCCTCGACCTCGGCGGCGATTTGCTCCAGACCTGAAGCGGGGCAGAGCGCAACCATAGCGGACGGCCGCATCGTGCTGATGAAAGTCTTTCCGGCCTCAGTGTAGACGGCGATTGGACAGGGCAGCATGAGCGCGACGTTGATGTCCTTTTCCAGGGCCTCGCTGGCGAAACGCGCATTGCAGACTTCGATAATTTTCAGCGGACTCCGCGGGAACCCCTGTTCGGTCAAGGTGGCCGCCACATCATAGGTATTGACCACGCGGAAGTTGTGCTCCGCCACCTTTGCCTCCACGGCCTCGACCGCAGCCTCGAAAGACTTCTGCGTGTCGACGGTATGGAGAAAACTCTTCATAGGCCCTTGACCAACACCGCGAGGCGCTCGCCCTCAGAGAACGGGATGAGCGACGAACCTCCTGGCCGCTTCGATGACACCTTGCGCCCACTGCGGCGTGGCCAGCGCGTGCAGGTGGGTATAGCCGGCCCAGACATTCTTTATGAGTGCGGCATCGCGGCCCTTAAAACACCCGGTGCCTCGGCGCACCTCGCAGGCAGTCGCCGTCCAGTCGGACTGCGGCGCGATGCGAGAGTAGTGGAATTCATGTCCACGCAGGCTGGTGCCAGCCGGAAAGAATGGATTCGCCGTATCCACCTGCAATTCGATGTAGCCGTGACCCTGGGCGGTCTCGGAGACCTCTACCTCGAACGGGAACACGTCGGCCATCTCATATCTGTCCCCCTTCCACGTCAGGGCGCGCGATAACAGCATCAGTCCGCCGCACTCGGCGTAGATCGGGAGGCCTTCTTGGGCTGCCTGCCGCAGCGATCCGAGGAAGGTCCGATTCGCCGACAGTTCTTGCGGCGTGAGTCTCGGGGAAACCCCCGCCGATGTAGAGCGCGTTGAGATCGCCGGGCAAGGCGGCTGCGTCAAGCGCCGAGATGGGAATCAATTCCGCGCCGGCCTGCTCGAGCATCTCCAGGTTCTCGGGATAGTAGAAGCTGAAGGCGGAGTCTTTGAGGTACCCGATCTTGACGTCGCGGGTTCGGGGCATGGGCACGCTTTCGTGCGCGACGACTTCGAGCGGGACCGCGCTTCGCGCCATCGCCACCAGCGCATCCAAATCGATGAAGCCGCCCACGACCTGGAGCAGATCGCGCCCGAGGTCTTCCAGGTCACTATGTTCTTCGGGCGGAATCAGTCCAAGGTGGCGTTCGGGCAGCGGGTGGCCGGCGGCTGCTTTGGGAATGGCTCCAACGACCGGAATCGAGCACACCGATTCGATGGAGCCGCGCAGAATCTGTTCATGCCTGCGGCCGTTCACGTTGTTCAGGATCACGCCCCGGATGGGAACTTCAGGATCGAGTTTCTGGCATCCAAGAACCTGCGCCGCCGCAGTACGGGTCACCTTGGCGGCGTTTACGACGATCACCACCGGGGTCTTGAGATGTTTGCTGAGCACCGCGCTGCTGTGGGAACCGTTGACATCGAAGCCGTCGTACAACCCGCGCGCGCCCTCGATGACGTTGATTCCGTCGCTCAATCCATGGTCGACAAACGAAGAAAGGATCGTGCCGGCGCCCATGAGGTAGGTGTCGAGATTGCGCGCCGGCTGAGCGGAGGCCCAACTGAGCCAGGCGGCATCGATGTAGTCGGGCCCCTTCTTGAAGGCACGCACGGGCACGCCCGCGTGTCGCAGGGCAAGCAGCAGTCCCAAGGCGACCAGCGTTTTGCCGGAGCCTCCGGACATGCCGGCGACCAGAAGGCGCGGAAGTGTGCGAAATTCGCTCACGATGCGGCCGTGGAGGACTACGGAGTCGTCCCTTCCTTGGGAGGCAGTTGGATGAAAGAGCCGCCAAAATATCCGTACACGCAGCGGCCGGAGTCGATGAGGATGCGAATGGCCTTCTTGCAGTCGTCTTTGCTGCACGCCTGCTCGCCATGTTTCGCGATCATCGCTTTGGCGAGGTCGCCGGCTTTTAGGTTCTTTTTGCCCGCGCACTCGGTTACCAACTGGAACATGTCTTCGGCTAAGGTCTCGATGGGAACAGTGGAAACGTCGGTCATACTGGTACCTCTTCCTTATTCGTGATCTCTGAATTCTCTGACTTCACAGAGTTGGATGCAATGAGGCGCTTGAGTTTGTCGCGCAGGCGGACGACCTCACCCACCACCAGCGTGGCCGGGGGTTGCACGTCCGCCCGCCGCACTTCGGCGGCGATGTTGTGCAAGACGCCCGAGACGACATGCTCGCCGTCCCAGAATGCGGTTTGAATCATGGCCGCCGGCGTATCCGGCGAACGTCCGGCGGCGATCAGCTTCTCGGCGATCGTACCGACGTTGTGCACGCCCATGAGAAAGACCACGGTGTCGATGCGGCTCAGGGCCTGCCAGTCCAAGCGCTCGTGATTTCCGACGGCGTTGTGGCCGGTTACGATCGCCACCGCCGACGACGCCTCGCGGTGAGTGACCGCAATATTGGCGCTCAACGGCGCCGACAGACACGAAGAGACTCCGGGAACGACTTCGAACGGCACGCCGTGTTCGGCCAGATATTCCACTTCTTCGCCGCCACGGCCAAAAAGGAAGGGATCGCCGCCCTTCAGCCGAATGACGGTCTTGCCTTCGCGCGCCTTCTCGACCAGGACTTGGTGGATTTCATCTTGCCGGGAAGAATGGCAGCCCAGAACCTTGCCCATGAAAATCTTTTCCGACGAGGCTTTCGCCAGGGCGAGGACTTTTTCCTGTATCAAGCGGTCGTACACAATAACGTCGCCCCTTCTCAACAGGCGCGTTGCCTTAACGGTCATCAGGTCGGGGTCTCCCGGCCCCGCACCGACCAAATAGACTTTGCCAACTTGCGTCATGACTTCTCTCTTCCTACTATCACTTCTTAAATAAACGCCCGGCTGATCAGTACCAAGGCTGCCAACAGCACGACCCCGGTTGCGAACGTGTACCAGATCAACTTTTTCTCAACCGGAAGCAGCGGTTCATACTCCCTTTCCATCTTCTGCAGTTCGTCCAATAAACGAGGTTCGGTCATAAGCTCACCCCTTCACGACTGGAGGCAGTACCCCGTGGAAGAACAGCCACGAGATGAGCAGCCCAACCCAGATGATGTATCCGAACAAACAAAGTACGTAGACCGCCGCCAGCTTGGCGATGCCTTCCTGCCAGAGCTTGCGGAAGTTGGACAGCGTTCCAATGGCAAAGAACGTCATCACAAAGAAGATGGCGCGGAACACGTTGGCCTGGCCCATGGATGCCTTGATTTTCGGCACCAGAGCCGGCATGGCCGCCCCGAGGGCTAACACGACCCCGAAGGTGACAACGTAGCCCAGGATGAACTTCGGGAAGCGCTGCCAGATTTCCCGGGCTCGGACCTTTTCTCCCTTGCGAGGTTCGATCTTGGCCGCCCACACCCAAGCCAGAACAAAGGCCCAGACACCGATGAAAATGTCGATGAAGACTTTGACCGTGGCGCTTACGCCCATGATCCATCCGGGCTGGTAAGCGATGCCGGTTGCGGCCAGAGCCTTGGCTCGAATGAGCGAATCGGTAATCGCGCCGCTCGCCACCGCCGCGCCGTCGGTCTTCACTGCCAAGCCCATCCACGCGCCCGCCACCATCGGCTGTCCGTAGAGAAAGTGCTGGGCGACAAAGGGAAGGAACAGCAGTTCGACCACGGCAAAGATCACCACCAGCGATGAGACCATGATGGGGACGATCGGGCGCGCTCTGATCGCGCTGCCGGTGGCAATGGCCGCCGACACTCCGCAAATGGATATGCCGGATGCCAATGGCGCTGCCCATTCGCGACTGAAACCGAAGTAGCGGCGCGACACGAAGTACACAATCGGCCAGTAGATCAGGTAGGCCTCGACGATGGCGCAGGCGCCGCGGAACATGACCGAGGTTGCGAGCGCACGCTGTTCGAGCGCCGCGATTCCGAGAAACCCCCCGAGGATCACGATGGCGGTCTTGATGTAGAGCTCAGGCCGGATCGCTTCCTTGAGAAGACCGCAGGCCCGCGTGGAGCAGTTGCCGACGATCAGGCCAGCCAACAAGGCAATGATGAATCCGGACTCGTTGGTCAGGTTGAGCGACCAGGGAATCTTGAGCGCCGCGCGCTTATCGGGCGTGGCCGCGATGTAGGCCCAGCTCCCCAGAAACCAGCACAGATAGCTGAGCGCGAACACAACGGTGAATCCGCCGACGAAGCGCTTGAGATCGGCGCGCAGCAGCTTCGCCCCCACTGACATCACCACCAGCAGGAAGACGTAGGTTGCGACCAGCGAAGCCAGCGGCGGCAGGGTGGCGTAAGTCTTGGAAAAGGGCGCAAGGGCCTTGCCGGGAATCGTCCAGACCGAAGTGGTCACGGCCCAACCCAGGACGTCCTTGCCGAACAACAAGCCGAGTGACAGCACGAAGACGAACAAGCCGATGCAGAGCGCCAACCAATCTTCACTCATCCCCGGATGCTGCTCGATGGCAGTTTCATGCGGAGGAGGGGGCGCGTGTTTTACGGGTGCTTCTTCGAGCAGAGTTGGCATGACATGCCTCCAAAACGGAGTTGAGGTCCGTCAGTGGGCCTCCCGTACAGAAAGCGCAATTTTGTACAACACCGTGATGATCAAGGCTCCGATGCCCCAGACGCCCAGGGCGATCGTGGCCTCAGGCCAGGTCGGCGTGTAAGTGGTGATGGCGCCGAACGGGGAAGGGGTAAATCCGCCAACGATCAACCCCAGCCCCTTATCCAGCCAGAGCGAGACAAAAACGAAAACACAAGCGACGGGCAGCAGGCGGGGGCTATTACGCCATTTCGGAACCAGCAGCAGCGCCAGAGACGCTAATGCAAGCAGCGTCGACAGCCACATCCAGGGAGCGAGATGATAATTGCCGTCGAGTCCAAGGAAAACGTAGCGGAAATGTTCCAGGTGCTCAGGAATGCGGCTGTAAAAGGCGGTGAACATTTCCATCGCAACCAGGAAAACATTGACCACCATGGCATAAGTAACGATGACGCCAAGCTGGTGAATGGCTTCGCGGCCGGCATCGAAACCCGCCACTTTGCGCAAAACCAGGCAAAGGAGAATCAGAAGGGCGGGTCCGGCGGCAAACGCCGAGGCCAGGAAGCGCGGCGCCAGGACCGCAGTCATCCAGAAAGTGCGGCCGGGCAAGCCGCTATAGAGGAACGCGGTGACCGTGTGAATGCTGACCGCCCACGGAATGGAAAGAATGATGATGGGCCGGATCCATTTGGGGGGCGAAACGCCTTGCCGCTCCGAACTGAGCATGACCAGCGAGATCACCGCATTCAGCACCAGATAGCCACTCAGAGAGATCATGTCCCAGAACATCAGCGACCAGGGAGTGGGATAGCGCATGACGTTGAGAACCCTGGTGGGCTGCCCCATGTCGACAAAGATGAACAGCATGCACATGGTGACGGCGCCGACCGCCAGAAACTCTCCGAGGATGGTGATGCGGCCGAATTGTTTGTAGTCGTGCAGATAGTAAGGGAGCACGACCATGACTGCTGACGCCGCCACGCCCACAAAGAATGTGAACTGGGCGATGTACAGGCCCCAGGTCACGTCGCGGCTCAGCCCGGTAATGCCCAAACCATACGTCAACTGCCGCAGGTAGCAGAGGAAGCCGGCCAGGATGATCCCCATCAGACACAGGATCCACACCCAGTAGCGGCGGCCTCCGACAATCGCTTTTTCAAACATGAACATAATCGACTCACACCCGATCTACTCACCGCATGCGCATTCAGACCAGGTAATACACCGACGGACTCGTGCCTAACTCCGGCTCACGTTGCAGCGCGAAACGGGTCCGCAGCAACTGACGCGGTTCTGAATCCGGATCCATCAAATCTCCAAAGACCATCGACTTTTCCGGGCAGGCTTCCACGCAGGCCGGACGCTGTCCCCGGGCCAACCGTTCTTCGCAGAAATTGCACTTTTCCACCACACCTTTCGTGCGGGTGGGGAAGTCAGGGTTGTAGGAAGCAATCGCGGGCCGCGGATCCTGCCAGTTGAAGCTGCGCGAACCATACGGACAGGCCGCCATGCAATAACGGCAGCCGATGCAGCGATGCCAATCCATCATCACGATGCCGTCATCCTCGCGCTTCCAGGTTGCCTGGGTGGGGCAAACCCGCACGCAGGGCGGATTGGCGCAGTGGTTGCACATCACGGCGATGGGATGGCCAGTGTAGATCTGCTTGGTATAGTCGGTCTTGAGCAGCGGAAACACAGTCTCAAAGGGCTGATCCCAGATCCACTTCACCTCGCGAGCAGGGTCCGCAATTTGCGGGATGTTGTGCGCCGTGTTGCAGGCCTTGATGCAATCGGTGCATCCCGCTTCCTGACGGCATTTGGCGAGGTCAATCACCATGCCCCACTGTTTCGTTTTCTTCGGGGCAATCGCCGATGGCGCGGCTTCCGTAATGGCGCGCACCGCTTTCTTTCCCACTACCGCCAGCAGGCCAAGACCGGAGAGGCGCAGAAAGTCTTTTCTCGTGATCTTCATGGCGTGCTCCTGGAAGGCATGGTCCTGGCGGTCAACTTCGTGTCGATGTGGCAGTCCCAGCAGTATGGCCCGGAGACCCCGGCGTAGGTATGACAGCGGTCACAGAACTCCGCCTTATTCGTGTGACATTGCGTCAGGCAGGTTCGGGTCAGGCTCTTGTCGTAAACCTTGCCGGTATACGCCGTGAACTGGCGTTGGTCGGCGCGCACGACTTGTTCTCTCCAGTCGAGCAGCAACTGCATGTGCGAATTGCGCATGTAGTTCAGGGGCGCTACGCACTGTTTCTCCTGTGTGGGCAGCTTAATGTCGGGTGCGGCCGGCGAGGTTTTGCCCGCGTGCGCGTACCACAGCGGAAACGTGAATAAGCCGACAAAGACAAGCAGACCCGCGAAAATCATAGGCCGATCATGCATGGACGGCCTCCTCCTCTTTCTCTTCCACGAACGGCTCACCCCGGAGATCGGTGGTGCGTTCCTTCCCGCCCGTCATGACCAGGGCATTGCCCAGCAACTCATGCACGCCCGCGACCTCGACTCCTCCGACCCAGTAGTCCATCAGAGCAGGCAGCGTCGCCTTGTCGATGGCGCAAATGCAAGTCAGCAGGTTGACGCCGTGTTTCTCTTTCACGTACTTGACCGCGTTGGCGCGCGGGAAGCCGCCGCGCAGCCGCATCTCCAGGTTCTCGTCGGTGCCCAGGCCGCTTCCGCTGCCGCAGCAGAAAGTCTGCTCGCGGATGGTGTTTTCCGGCATCTCGAAAAAGTTGTTGCAGACATTCCTCAGGATGTAGCGAGGCTCTTCTAAAATTCCCATGCCCCGCGCCGTGTTGCAGGAGTCGTGGTACGTGACTCGCAACCTGTCGTTGCGGCTGGGATCGAGCTTCAACTTGCCGTTATGGATGAGGTCGGCGGTGAACTCGCAGATGTGTACCATCTTGGTGGAGCGAGCGTTCTCGAAGACGGTGCCGGTAATCGGGGAGACGGGCGCTTCCAGAAAATCCGCCGGGCCGTTCATGGTGCTCATGTACTGATGGAGCACGCGCCACATGTGTCCGCACTCGCCGCCGAGAATCCACTTCACTCCCAGCCGTTTCGCCTCGTCGTAGATCTTGGCGTTGAGCCGCTTCATCATTTCGTGCGAAGTAAAGAGGCCGAAGTTGCCGCCTTCGGAAGCAAACGCGCTGACGGTATAGTCCAAGCCGATTTCCTTGAACAGCGCCAGGTAGCCGAGCAGCGTGTAGTAGTGCGGAGTGCCGAAGTAGTCGGCCGACGGCATCACAAAAAGAATTTCCGCGCCCTTCTTGTTGATCGGAACTTCGATGGGCAGGCCAACGATCTCCGACAATTCCTCGGCGGCGAAATCGATGCTGTCCTTGAAGCCGTGCGGCTGAATTCCCAGATGGTTGCCCGTGCGAAAACAGTTGGCGGCGGGTTCGAGCACCCAGTTGATGTTGCAGCCGATCAGGTTCAGCAACTCGCGGCCCATCATGGTGATTTCCGCGGTGTCGATGCCGTAGGGGCAAAACACCGAGCAGCGGCGGCATTCGGTGCATTGGTAGAAGTAGTAGAACCATTCCTTGATGACGTCTTCGGTCAGCTCGCGCCCGCCGGCAAGTGAGCCAAAGATGCGGCCCGTAAGCGTGAAATAGCGGCGATACACGGAGCGGATCAGCTCCGCGCGCAGCACCGGCATGTTCTTGGGGTCGCTCGATCCGATATAGAAGTGGCACTTATCGGCACAGGCTCCGCAGCGCACGCAGGTTTCCATGAAGAGGCGGAAGGAGCGGTACTTGGTCAGCCGTTCCTTCATGCCCTCGAGAATGATTCGCTTCCAATCGGGCGGGAGCTTCCAGTCTTCGTTGAAGGGTTGCCACTCGCGGGCGTTGGGCAGGCCCAGATACTTCAGGTTCTTGGGGAGGGCGCTGTAGCAAAACACCCCTTTGTGGAAATCAACTTTCGGATTCTTCCAGTCGCCCTGCGGGGGCCTTGTTTCAATCTGCAGAAGCTTTTCCGGCATGATCGGCCTCCAGCGAGGTGTCAAGAGGAATCCCCGCGCCTTTGATCTTGTCCCGGAACTCCTCTTCCCATTCCGCGTAGCTGTGGGTTTTGACTGGATAGTTCCAGGGGTTGATGTGTCGTACCCTGCGGTTGTTATTGGCCAAATTGCGGGTCGGGCTCAGGAAGACTCCTCCCATGTGGACCAGCTTGCTGAACGGAAAATAGGCGGCCAGCATGCTCACCAGCAGCAGGTGAACCAGGAAGACAGTACCCAGAGCCGCCGGGACGACCGGGTGGAACGCGGCCAGGCTCATGGCAAACTGCTTGACGGTGGTGACGTCGGCGCGGACCACGTAACGCATCAGCATGCCGGAGATCGCGACGCCGAGCAGCAGAAACAGCGCCAGATAATCGGTGAACAAAGATATGAAGCGGACTAGCGGATCCTGCAGTCTCCGGAACAGCAAGTACCCAAGCGCGACCAGGAGAATGACGTCGGAGGCATACAGGTCCGGGGCGGTGATCTGGAAAAAACCGTCCACATGCTGCAGCGTGAGCACGAACGCGGGAATGGGATCGACCAGCAGCCGCAGATGTCGAAGTATGACGATCAGCAGCGCCCAGTGGAAAGCGATGGCGCCCAGCCAGAGGAACTTATTCTCGCCGAACACGAGGCGGTTCTTGTCGTCGATTCGCGCCTGGTTGTTGCGGAACAGCGAACGGAAAGCCAGCACCTCGAGACCCATGCGCGCCACGACGCCCCAGCCGCTCGAAGGATTGTCGATGGAGTTCGCCTTGATCCAGGGGAGCGATTTCTGCTGTCCGCAAGTGGTGGGGATGCGAAAAGGCACCGGAGTCCAGGCCCAGCGCAGCACGCGATAGCAGAAGCCGACGAGAAAGACGGCGAGCGCGGTATAAGGAATCGCCACCGCGATGAATGCGCGCCCGCCGTCTCCTCGTCCGGCCACAACGCCGACCAGGACCAGCACTACTACCGCGATCAGCGAATAGAGGACGTTCATAATTCCTGCCTTAGCCCGTCACTTGCCGCACGTGAATCCTGCGCCGGCCTTCGCTCACCCGAATGTCGGCGAGTTGCTCCCGGCACTGCATGTACTTGTCAAACGCCATGAGCGCGAGCCGGTCAATCCGGTCGTTGAGCAGAACGCCCAGCGGTACGTCGCGCGCCGCCGGGTTGCGCTCCGGTTGGAGCTCGAGCAGGATTGGTTTCAGCAGAAACACGAACCCTACCGCCTGGCTCGCCGTGAGATCCTGCACCGCACGGATGCGGATGAGCGCGTCCAGTGCGTGGGCAATGCGGTCCGGGTCCATGTTTCCCTGCAACTCGTCGAACAGAGCGGTGAGACTTTCGCGCAGCGTGTGGCCCACCGGATTGCGAAACGGATCATTCTCTCCAGCCAGAAATGGGGCGGCCGAAGGGGGGTAGGACTGGATCGTCTCGGCAATCCACCGCTCGAGGATGGGATCACGCGAACTCATCGCATTCCCTAGACGCAGCCAGTCGGTTTCGGCAATCCGGCCAGTTTGCATGCGCCCTTTGCCGGCCCGGATGGAAACAGCTTGTAGATCTCGTTCAGCTTGAATCCGGTTTCCTTGCACACCTTGCGAATCATGGGCGCAATACCGAACTGCAGATAGTAATTGCGAATGTAGTTGATGACCTTCCAGTGATCCGGGCTCAGGTCCGCGATGGCCTCGGACTCGGCAAAGTCCTTGGCAACGTCTTCGTTCCAAAGCGTCGGTTCTTCCAGAAAGCCATCCTCATCGACTGCGTAGCATTTTCCATGTACTTCAAACGTCGGCACAGTGTCACCTCTCTGTCAGTTCGTTTCGATCAGTTCATTTCGATATAGCCGCAAGGGCACGCGTCGGCGCACTTCTTGCAGCCGTTGCACAACTCCAGTTTGACTTTGTAGTGTTCGCCTTTCGGCAGCTTCACAAAACAACTGCTGCTGCAGTACATCCAGCAGGTCTCGCAATCCATGCACATGCCGCAGGACATGCAGCGCTTGGCTTCCTCGAGAACCTCGGCTTCGGAGAGGCCAAGTTCGATCTCGGTATCAGGCTCGCGTTCAGCGACGGCAACGTGTTTGCGCTCGTGACGCTCGGCCGCCTTGTACCAATCGAGCTTGATCTTCTCGCTCGTGATCATCGGCGACGGCGGGAGTTTTTCCAGCGGGACGCCCCGGAAACGTGCATCGATGGCTTCAGCGGCGAATCGGCCCTGGGCTATAGCAATCGTGACCAGGCCGAGTTCGGTATCGTCGCCGCCGGCATAGACGCCTTCGACCGGAGTAGCGCCGAAATCGGCGGTCTTGATCCAGTCCTTGCCGGAATGCAGATCGTCGAAGCCCTTGAAGTCGGGCTCCTGGCTGATGGCGGCGATGATGCAGGACGCCTCTATCTCGTACTCGCTGCCCGGTTGCGGCACGGGGCGCGGACGGCCGGATTTGTCCGGCTCACCCAGTTGCATACGGATCGCGCGCATGGCGACGGCGCGGCCGTCTTTCTGCAGGATTTCGGTTGGCGCGGCCAGGAATTCGATCTTGATGCCTTCTTCGAGCGCGCCTTCGATTTCGGATTTGACGGCCGGCATTTCGGCGCGGGTGCGGCGATAGAGGAGCGTGACCTCTGCGCCCAACCGCTTGCTGACGCGGGCGGCGTCAATGGCCGTATCGCCTCCGCCGATCACGATCACTTTTTTCCCGACGTCGACTTTGTCTCCGCGGTTGACCAGATTGAGGAAATCGGTTCCGCTGAATACGTTCGGCGCATCTTCGCCGGGTACTCGGAGCTTGATGCCTTTCTGCGCGCCAATTCCGACGAACACTGCCTGATATTGCTGGCGCACCTCGCCGACCGAAATATCGCGGCCGACCATGCAGTCGCACTTCAGCTCGACCCCGACATCGAGAATGCTCTGGATTTCCTTGTCCAGCACCTCGCGCGGCAGGCGGTATCTGGGGATGCCATAGCGCAACATGCCTCCCGCCTGCGGGAATGCTTCGAATACGGTGACGGGGTATCCACGGCGCGCTAATTGGTAGGCGCAGGAAAGGCCAGCCGGGCCGGCGCCTACGACGGCAACTCGTTCGGCGCGCTTCTCATTATTAAGACGCGGAAGCTTGAGGTTCTTGTTGATGCCGAAGTCGCCAATAAAGCGTTCCACGGCGTTGATCGCGACTCCGCCGTCTTTTGCGTTGCGGTTGCATGCGTCCTCGCAAGGGTGGGGACAGACGCGGCCGCAGACGGCAGGGAAGGGGTTGCGCTCGGCAATCCGCTTCCAGACCAGTTCGAATGACTGTTCGTTGGTGCGGCCGTAGGCCTCGGATTGCGCGATGGTGATCAACAGTTCGCGAATCTCGTTGCCGTTCGGGCAATGACCGGCGCACGGGGCGGCCTTCGGGGTGTAGCGCGGGCGCAGAGCGCTGATTTCAGCGCTGCCGCCGCCCGCTTTGATGACCGGTTTCTTGACTGTCTTAAAAAGAGCCATCGCCCATCCTCATGCTCATGCGTACGGGTAAAGGTTGCGTTTGAAATCCTCAAGCCGTTCCAAAAGGTGATCGTGCTTCTGCTCGTCCTCATTGAGGTAGCTCAGCAGATAGCGATGCACGAACATGCGGCTGTTTTTCCGCGCCTTTTCGGCGAGTTCGATGGTTTCTTTTTCCGCAGCTATGTGTTTTTCGATCAGATCCCAGACGTCGCCCAGTTCCTCCGGGGTCAAACTGAAAGCCTGTTTTTCCAGGCTGTCCAGAATGACCTGCTGCACCCGCTTGTGCATGGCCGAGTCCTGGCGAATGATCTCCATGACCTGCTTGATAAGCGGGTTGTGCGTCTTGGCAATGATGGCCGACGTCTGAGCAACGCTTTCGTCTTCGATTTGCTGCCAGCGCCGCAACGTGGTTTTGAGAACTTCCGCGTCCTCGGCGCCTTTGGTGACCTTTGTGACCCTGTTCGTAGCCATGTTCGATTCTTTCTCTGCCCTTCAGTAACGGATGTGCGCCGAGCGTGCATAGGTCAAGCCGGCGTGTTTGAAGTCGTCGATGTGATAGCGAGTGAACTCGATGCCGGTCAGCTCGAAGAAACGGGGCCAGCCGACGCGCTCGATCCACTCTCCCAGACGCTCGTGTTTGCGGGCGTGCTTGGCGTACACGTCGACAATGTTGGTCACCGCGTTCACCACTTCGGGCCAGCGCGGCGGATTGTTGGGCAAGAAAGGAATCGCCAGCTTGGAGAACTTCGGCGTGCTGCGGGCGTTCGAGACCTTGCCGCCAACCCAGATTGACAAGCCATCGTTCTCGGGATCGGCCAGGGGCATGGCTGGGCAGACGGTATAGCAGTTGCCGCAGTACATGCACTGCTCGGCGATCACCTCGACCGAACTCTTGCCCGCGACGGTCGCCGGACGAATGGCTCCCGTAGGACAGGACGAAATCAGGGTTGGAACCTCGCACACTTTGGGAAGGCTCTCATGGTTGATCTTCGGCGGCAGACGATGGACGCCGAGGATGGCGATGTCGGAGCAATGGACGGCGCCGCACATGTTGAGGCAGCAAGCGAGAGCGATGCGCAGCTTCGCGGGCAGATCCTCGTGCGTAAAGCGGTCGCAGAGCGCGTCCATGACGGACTTCACGATGCCCGAGGCGTCGGTGGCCGCCGAGTGACAATGCACCCAGCCCTGGGTGTGAACGATGTTGCTGATGGCGTTGTTGGTGCCGCCGACCGGGAACCCGTTCGCCGCCAGTTCCTTTTTCAAGGGCTCGATCTTGGTTTTGTCCTCGAGCAGGAACTCCACATTGTTGCGGCTGGTGAAGCGGAGGTAGCCGCCGCAGTACTTATCCGCCAGGGAGGCGAAAAGGCGCAACGTCTGAATGCTGGTCAGCCGCGGCGAGGCGGCGCGAACCGAGTACAGGCGGTCGCCGGACTCCGCCACATGGCAGAGAACGCCGGGAGCCACGGTCTCGTGGTATTTCCACTTGCCGTAGTTCTTCTTGATCAGCGGAGACAGAAATTTGTCGTAACGCGGCGGGCCGATGTCGGTGAGTCTGGGTTGGGCGGTCGTGGTCATTTGTCACCCCCTTCTACGTTCTGGAAATAGATATATGGGTTGTCTCTGGGCGCCGACACCATTTCTGGAACGGGATCCAAACCGATGCCTTCGAGGAAAGCCGGCATGCCGACGCGCTGGATGAGTTCTCCGACGCGTTCGCGGCTTCTGCCGTACTCGTCCCAGAATTCCCAGATGCGGCCCCAAAGTTCCTTCAGCGTTTCCTCCAGTTCTTCGGCGGGAACGAAGGGGATCAGGACCGAGGAGAGCAGAGCGCCTTGCATGATGGGAGCCTTGGCGCCGATCAGAATCACCGCGCCGCGTTCTTTGCCCGGACGCAGCGCCTTGGGCATCACGTTGATGCAGTGCATGCAGCGCACGCACTCTTTATTCTCAATGGCCAGTTTCTTGCCGTCCCAGTCCATGCACTTGCTGGGGCAGAGGCTGCAAACCTCTTTCTGGATGTCGAGGCCGGCGGCGGCGTAGTTGGCGACTTCACCCTCGTCCACCTGTATGTTGTCTTTCCAGGTGCCGATGACGGAGCAGTCGGCGCGCGCGATGGAAGCAACGCAGTCATTGGGACAGCCTGCCGCCTTGAGCTTGAACTTGTAGGCAAACGCCGGACGATGCAGTTCGTCCTGGTAGTTCATGGTCAGGTTGTAGACCAGTTTCATAGTGTCGAAGCAGGCCCATTCACAGCGCGCCTGGCCGACACAGCAGGACGGGGTACGCAGGTCGGAACCGGACCCGCCAAGATCGAAACCGGCGTGCGCCAGATCCTGGAAGGTGGGTTCGAGCTGGTCGGTCGTGGTGCCGAGAAGGACCAGGTCACCCGTGGAACCGTGCATATTGGTCAGGCCGGACCCACGCTTTTCCCAGATATCGCAGATCGTGCGCAGTGCATCGCTGGTGTAAAACCAGCCCGCGGGATGGTTGATGCGCATGGTGTGGAAGTGCGCGACTTTCGGAAACTGCTCGGGGATGTCGCTGTAGCGGCCAATGACGCCACCACCGTATCCCAGCACTCCGACTAGTCCGCCATGTTTCCAATGTCCCTTTTTCTCTTTGTATGAGAGTTCCAGCTGCCCCAACAGATCTTTGGGCGCATCGCTGGTCTCGCAGGCTTGCTTAATTTCTTTGACGAAACTCGGCCAGGGCCCCTTTTCTAGCTGGTCCAGCAGTTCCGTTTTGGGCTTACCGTTGCTACCATCCGCCATAAACTTGTCTCCTTGGGGTAAAACCTGGCTCGACAGTGGTTCTCAAAAACCTTGGCGTTCCTCACAGGCGGGGCCACACACCAGCCTGTGATCTGCTACCGAAATGACTATGCTCTGGGGGTAGGGCCGATTACAGTGACCCACGTCACCGTTTGACGTGAGTTTGATACTGCGCGAACGCGCAATCGCGTTTTGTTACAACTCTATATCGACATAACCTAGTATGTTAGTTAAGTTAGATATCGCGAGCGATGGAGTTAGTTTGGGGACGGGCTTGACACGTGTGGGAAACCTCGCGGCTACGATTTTGCCCTCTTGGGTTGACAGGTTGCGTTCGGACGGCGCCGATCTCCAGTGGAGACGCGGCTTGCCGCGTCTTCGCTTGCCGCGCCGCGGGGGACGGGACAAGCCCCGTCTCTACCGGTGCGCGCTGATCATCGTCGGCCAGCGTGCGTTTTTTTTGGTGACCGCGTTTGCGCTACTATCTACTGCAGCATGAAACACGCTCACGTGTCCTTGTTCCCAATTCTGCTGAAGTTGAGAGCGAAAAAATGCGTGGTGGCCGGCGCGGGCAAGGTCGCGGCCGGGAAGGCAGCCGGTCTTTTGGCCAGCGGCGCACAAGTGATTGTGATCGCTCCGCGAGCGGCGGACTGGATTCAGTCGCAAGCCCGCGCCGGCAAACTGATATGGCGCCGCCGCCGCTTTCTGCCCGAGGACGTGGAACACGCTTTCCTGGCGATCGCGGCCACGAGCTCCAACGCGATCAACGAAGCGGTATACCAAGCGTGTGTTGAGCGCGGTGTGCTTTGCAATGTGGTCGACGTCCCGGAACGCTGCGACTTCTTTTACCCTGCCGTGGTGCGTCGCGGGCCCCTGCAGATTGCGATTTCGACGAACGGGCGCAGCCCCGCTCTGGCTCGCCGTTTAAGGATTGAACTGGAACGCCAATTCGGAGCGGACTACGGCGCTTGGGTCGAGCAGGTAGGTGAGATGCGCCAGAAACTGCGCCGCCGGAACCTGCCCGCCGCCGAGCGCCGAAGACTGCTCGATCAGATTGCCAGCCGCGAATCGTTCGAACGCTTCGTGCAACGGCGAGAGCGAGCGAAAACGCGGCGCTCGCAGAAAAAAGATGGGCGTTAGACCGTATTCATGATTGTAGGGGTCCTTCGACTCCGCAGGGACTTCACTTCGTGAAGCTCCTGCTCCGCTCAGGATGACAGCCAACTGCTAAGAGTTAAGGGCCAAGAGCTAAGAACCAAGAACCAAGAACCAAGAACAAATGGAAGCTCTAGCTGATAGCTGACGGCTGATAGCTGACGGCTGGTTCTAGTGCCATTCCCAAACCGTATCGGCAGCGGCGAGAAGCGAAGGCGCACTTTGGCGAGTTAGTGCAGTTGGACGGCAGCTTTCATGAGTGGCTGGAAGAGCGCGGGCCCCGCGGCTGTCTGATGCACATGGTCGATGACGCGACGACGAAGGCGCTGGGGTGTTTCTCGGAGGAGGAAACGATCTGGGCGGCGGCAGGAGTATTGCGGCGCTGGATCGAGCGCTACGGAGTGCCGCAGGCGTTGTACACAGACTGGAAGAACGTGTACGTGCGGCCGCCGAATGCCGAAGAGCGGGAGCGTGGAGAACCGGCGGTAACGCAGTTTGGGCGGATGTGCGCGAAGCTGGGCATCCGGATCATCGCGGCCAGTTCGCCGCAAGCGAAAGGACGCGTGGAACGGGCGCATGGCACGCATCAGGATCGGCTGGTGAAGAAACTGCGGCTGGCCGGGATCGCGAACTACGGCCAGGCGAATGCCTATCTGGACGAGCACTATCTCGCCGAGCACAATCGCCGATAAATAGAGTTAGTGCCATTCCCAGTCGATGAAGCCGGGCTTCACGTCGACCATCGCATTCACCATGAGTTCCACCAGGCCTCCGTAGAGAATGCGATTGCTGTCCCACAAGCCGTAGTAGGCGAGCATGTCGCGCAGCATGCCTTTGCAATTGCTGCAGGGCGCGCACAGGTACTTGGGAGTTTCGGGCCCTATACAGTCCGAGAACGCGGTCAGCACCTGCTGCATCTTCTTGCGTCCGGAAACATGGAAACGCCAGTCGGGAAAGTTGTTTCCCTGCATGATGGCGAAACCGCTGCCGCCGCCGCAGCAGTAATTGTCGACGCCGTGTGGTTCCATTTCGCGGAATTGCGGGCAGAGCTGGCGCACGATCTCGCGCTGGGGCTCGACCACGCCCATCAAGCGCACCAGATTGCAGGGATCGTGCATGGTGACGGGGAAGTTGTTGCGCGAAGGATCGAACTTGATCCGCCCGCTTTTCACGATGTCGCGCAGGAAGGTCAGGCCACTTTCTCGCGGGATGTTCAACTCGCCCCCAAGCACGCGGTCGGCAATCACGCTGAGCGCCTTGTGCGCATGCCCGCATTCGCCCAGGACAATCTTCTTGACCTTGAGCTTCTGTGCGGCCTGGGCGTGTTTGATGGCGACGCGCGCGAATTGCGCATCGTCGTACCACAGTCCGTAGTTGATCGAATCATACCCGCACAACTCCGACGACAGGGTCCAACTAATGCCCGCCTGTTGCAGAATGAGAGCGAACGCGCCCGGATTTTCCGGCCACGCCATGATTTCGCCGGCGTTGTGGATGAGCAGAACGTCGGCCCCTTCCACGTCCCAGGGCGTGTGCACTTCAATGCCGGTCTTTTCCGATGTGTCTTCGTCGATGAAGTCAATGTTGTCCTTGACCACGGCCGAGTTCATTCCGGTCGACGAACCCACCTTGAGCTGCAGCATCGAACCGTTGTCGTGACACTCCTTGGAGTTGATGCCCATCTCCATGCTGAACAGTTTGCGCAGATCGTGCCCTACCAGGCCATTGTCGCAACCGATGGGGCAGGTCTGGGCGCAGCGCCGGCACAAATTGCAGCGATAGGACAGTTCGGCGAGACGCGCCACCAGCGGCCAGTTCAGTTCAATGTCGCCGTGCTGCCAGGCCGAGACCAAGCCGCCGCCTTTGACGAATTTGAAATAGAGACGGCGCAGGATCTCGGAACGATACGTCGGCCGATAGAGTTCGTTGCGTCCGCTGGCCTCAAAAATGTGGCAGGCCTCCGAGCATGTCTGGCAGCCGGTGCAGTGTTCCATGGTGAGCAGAAGCGGCTGCAGAAAGGTCCAGTTGTTCTCTTTGGTGAAGAGCTTTTCCAGGCCGGACAGGAATTTTCCAACCAGTTGTTTCTCTTCCTCCGGCGTCTTCGGCTGCGGCAGATTCAGAGCGCAGGTGTTGTCGAGACCGCATTCATATTTATCGGTTACCTGTTGCGAAAGAGCAGCCCAGGCGCGGTCTTTCTCGGGGCTGTCGAGGGGCGCGGGCAGAGGCATGAGGTCCGTATTTTCGAGATGGATGAGGGGATCGCGTTCGCTTTGCGACATGTCGCGAAGATCGATGTGCTTGTTCACTTGCGCACCTCCTGCGCGGGATTGGTAGTCGCAACGTCCAGCCAATTCCTCTTGCCGTCGGCGCCAACGTGTGCCGCCGACCAAGTCGGCCGGTAGGTCAAGTACTCGGCCACCGCGGACTCGATACTGCCGCCGCGAACATTGGGGCGGTCGTCCCAGCGCACGGAGTGATAGGTAAAGTATTTCGCGATGAAGTGCGACATGTGCGTATAGGGAATGTAGGCGGCCAGAGCCGACGACAGGACCACTCCCAGGCCGAATAGCGGGCTCACGGGAAGCGTGCGGTCGAAGCGCAACAGCCCGCGCGCCACGTCGCCCACCCCCGCACTTTGCGGCGAGCGCAGGAAGTAACCGGCGGCCAGGAGGCCGAAGGCGATAATAAAGAAGACAAGATTGAAGAAGTCGGCGGGTTTGGTGTAGTTCTTCAGCGCCGGATCGGTGGCGCGGCGCAGAAACAGAAGAATCGCGCCCGCGACCGAGATCGTCGCGCCCACGTACGCCATGGTGTGATACACGCCCGCGATGACGATCCAGAAACCGCTCGTGGCGAGACTGGGCGCCAGCAGCGGAAATCCGGCGCCCAAACCAACCAGCACGATCGCCCCGATCAGCAGATAGAGTCCGAAGTGAAAGAGGAAGGACGGGAGCCAGAGGCGCCGGTTGAATTCCCAGAGTCCCTTCATGAACAAGATCTCGGGAATCATGACGCGCAGCTCGCCGATATGGTTGGAGTGCTGCGGCTTGGTCCACCAGTCGCCAGTTTCGAAGTAGGACCCTCCATGCTTTACCCGCTCGGGCGCTTCGTGCGGAACCGGGTAGAGTTCCCAGCGCAAGTGCACGGGTGTGCTTGCGTACTGCCAGATGCGGCGGACACAGCCGATCACAAAGATCAGCAGGCCGGCATAAATCGCGATGTAAACGATAAGCGCCATGCGCGCCTCCGAAACTCGAATGGTAGCAAGCGAAGTTGCTCGCTCGTTCCGACGAAGTCACGATAGCAGCGAGCGTGGCACGGGGATGTGACTCCCATCACGTGTATGCGCCCATTTTGATACAAATCGGTCGAAAATTAAGTCGACGGACATACTTATAAAGATTGCATTAGGGCATATACGCGAGTTACTTCCATGTACCTCGCGGTTCGCGCAATCTCACGCAGTGAGGTGACGCGGGTCACGGTGGGCAAACTATGAAGGGGATATGTTGGGCACAGCTTTACACACTGAGTGCCGTGTGATGGGGCAGCGAGGGAACGTGATCGGCAGTGTTCCGCTCTCGACAAATCTGCGAGAACGTCAAAGCCCGGTCGGCGGCAGCTTAGCGCAACCAGGCTCTGGCGGCTCGGTTCGGCGGGTAGCGCCGTTGGAACCAAAAAGGAAAGTCGAAGTGGTTCTTCCGGTGAGATCGCCCCCGTGACGATCCCGATTGCTGAAGGATCGTTTGTTCGTGAACGTTTTAATTCGCGGTCGGTTTAAATAACGAATGAGCTTCCTCTTTCATGACGATCTGCCTGGGTCTTCGACGAAGGCCCACTGCGGTGCCCGGCCGAACTACCAGGCCGTGCCCGACGATCGGCTTTTTCCCACATCTTTAATTTCGGGTTTGCCGAAAAAGCGGCAAGCCGGAGGTGACTAGTGCCAAGCTATGTAATTCCTGAGAAGTGCGATGGGTGCAAAGCGTTGGACAAAACAGCGTGCCAGCACATCTGCCCCAACGACCTGATGGTCCTCGACAAGACCAAAATGAAAGCCTACAACCAAGATCCTTCCATGTGCTGGGAATGCTACAACTGCGTCAAGATTTGCCCCACCCAGGCCGTGCAGGTTCGCGGTTACGCCGATTTCGTTCCTCTTGGCGCCACGGCGACCCCGTTGCGCTCGACCGACTCGATTATGTGGACGGTCAAGTTCAGGAACGGGACGCTGAAGCGCTTCAAATTCCCCATTCGGACCACTGCGGAAGGCACTGCCGTACCCAACGGCGGTTTCGCTGACCATGGCGACCTCAAAAGCACCGCGCTCGCTACCGAGCCGGCTTCCCTGGGACTGCCTGCGGTGTTCTCTCTGACGGGAGGTAAATAACCATGCCTAAATTTGAAACGGTCGTTGTTGAAACTGACCTCCTGATCCTCGGTGGCGGCATGGCGGCATGTGGCGCCGCCGTAGAAGCTGCTCACTGGGCCAAGAAGAACGGTTTGAAGGTGACCTTGGTCGATAAGGCTGCCATCGATCGTTCTGGGGCCGTGGCTATGGGCCTTTCCGCTATTAACCAGTACGTCGGTCTCCGCGACGGGGCCAACTCCGTACAAAACTATGTCGACTATGTGCGCAACGACCTGATGGGTGTGACGCGCGAAGATTTAGTGGCCGACATTGCCCGTCACGTGGATTCGAGCGTGCATCTATTTGAGAAGTGGGGCCTGCCCATTTGGAAAGATGAAGCTGGCAAGTACGTGCACGAAGGACGCTGGCAGCTCATGATCAACGGCGAATCTTACAAGGTTGTCGTGGCCGAAGCGGCCAAGAACGCGTTGCTGCAAAGCGGCGTGGGACAGATCTTCGAGCGCGTGTTCATCGTGGGCCCTCTGATGGATGGAGATCGTTGCGCTGGCGCTATCGGATTCTCGGTGCGCGAGAACAAAGTCTACATCTTCAAATCCAAAGCAACGCTGACTGCCATGGGCGGCGCCGTCCACGTGTTCAAGCCCCGGAGCTCGGGCGAAGGCATGGGACGCGCCTGGTATCCACCGTGGAACTCGGGTTCCTCCGCGTACTTCACCCTGAAGGCTGGGGCGGAGATGACGTGCCAGGAAGTCCGCTTCATTCCGGTGCGCTTCAAGGACGCGTACGGTCCGGTCGGCGCCTGGTTCCTGCTGTTCAAGTCTCGGGCCACGAACGCCATGGGCGGTGAGTACATGGTGGAGCGTAAGCCGGAACTGGAAAAGTGGGGCCCCTACGGACGGGTGAAACCTATTCCCGCCAATCTGCGCAATTACCTCGGCATGCTCGATGTGCTCGACGGTAAGGGCCCGATCTACATGAGGACCGAAGAGGCCCTCAAGAAGATCGCCGACACCTACAAGGACGACCCCAAGGCCTATGCCAAGAAGATGAAGGAATTGGAGTCGGAGGCGTGGGAAGACTTCCTCGACATGACCATCTCGCAAGCTCTGCTCTGGGCTGCCACCAACGTGCAACCCGAACAGAGAAGCTCGGAGATCGCAGCCGCTGAGCCCTACTTCATCGGTTCGCACTCGGGCGCTTCGGGAGCATGGGTCAGCGGTCCGGAAGACTTGCAGACCGGCGAGACCAAGAAAGATTACTTCTGGGGCTATGCCAACATGACAACGGTCAAAGGCCTGTTCGCCGCGGGCGACGCTTCTGGCGCTTCCAGCCATAAGTTCTCGTCCGGGTCGCATGCTGAAGGCCGCATTGCCGCCAAAGCCGCGGTGAAGTTCATCGTGGAAAACAACACCGCGCCGAAGCTCGATCAGGCGAAGGTGGATGCCCTGACGGCAGAGATCCTCAAGCCGATGGAGACGTTCGAGAAATACCAGAACCTCTCGACCGATGAGGATATGAACCCCGAGTACATCAAGCCGCGCATGTTCATGTTCCGCCTGCAGAAGATTATGGACGAGTACGCCGGCGGCGTGACCGCGCAGTTCACCACCAACAAGCCTTCCCTCGAGCGCGCCCAGGAACTTCTGGCCTTCCTCGCGGAAGACTCGGCCAAATTGGCTGCTTCGAATCTTCACGAACTGATGCGCTGCTGGGAGAACGTCCATCGGATGTGGCAAGCCGACGCCCACGTGCGCACCGTGCTGTTCCGTGAAGAAACACGGTGGCCCGGCTACTACATGCGGTCCGACACTCCGACGTTGAACGAAGAGAAGTGGCACGTCTTCGCCAACTGCCGGTGTGATGCGAAGACCGGAAAATGGGAAATGATCAAACGGCCCATCCTCCATGTCTTCCCGCAACCGAAACCCAAAGAGCTGGAACCAGCCCTGGCTCATTAGCCCGCGGAGAGGTTCCGGCTTCGGCCGGAACCTCCCCCTAGTTCTGTTCGCAGTCCTGGAATGGCAAGAAACGGCAACATCTACGAATAAGAGGAAAGGAGTTCAGCAAATGGCGCTGAAAGAAGTACTGAAGCAGAAAATTGAGGAGTTTCGTCCTCACATCCAACACCTGATCAAAGAACACGGCAAAGTCGTGATCGACCAGGTGACTATCGACCAGGCCATCGGCGGCGCTCGCGACGTCCACTGCCTGGTTACCGACATCTCCTACCTCGACCCTCAGGAAGGCATCCGCTTCCGGGGCAAGACCATTCCCGAAACCTTCGCGGCTCTTCCGAAGGCACCCGGCTCCAAGTATCCGACCGTGGAATCTTTCTGGTATTTCATTCTTACCGGCGACGTGCCCACCCAGAAAGACGTCGACGAAGTTCTGGCTGAGTGGAAGGTCCGCCAGTACGTTCCTTCCTACGTGTGGGATGTCATCCGCGGCATGCCGCGGGACAGCCACCCCATGGCGATGCTCTCGGTAGGCTTGCTCGCCATGCAGAAGGACTCCAAGTTCGCCCACTACTATAGCTCGGGCAAGTTCAACAAGATGACCGCGTGGGAATACACCTACGAGGACGCCTGCGACATCATTGCTCGGATTCCCATCATTGCTGCGTTTATCTACAACCTGAAGTATCGCAGCGACTTCCAGAACCGGATCGGGAATCTGGACATGGGCGCAAACTTCGCCGAAATGATCGGCCAGTGCGAAGAGTACAAGGATGTCGCCCGCATGTACTTCATCCTGCACTCCGACCACGAGTCGGGCAACGTTTCCGCTCACACCACCCACCTGGTGAACTCGGCGTTGTCTGATCCCTATTACGCTTATTCCGCCGGCCTCAACGGCCTTGCTGGCCCGCTGCACGGACTTGCTAATCAGGAAGTCCTGGATTGGACCATCAAGTTCAAGCAGAAGTACTGCGGGGCTACGGAGCCGACCAAGGAGCTGGTCACCATGGCTCTTTGGGACACCCTCAAGGCCGGCCAGGTGGTTCCGGGCTACGGTCACGCCGTTCTGCGCAAGACCGATCCGCGCTACATGTCGCAGCGCGAGTTCTGTCTCGCGACTCCGGGCCTCAAGGACGATCCGCTGTTCAAGCTGGTCTCCATGATCTTTGAGGTGGCTCCCGGCGTCCTGAAAGAGCACGGCAAGGCCAAGAATCCGTGGCCGAACGTCGATGCCCAGTCGGGCGTTATTCAGTGGTACTACGGCCTGCGCGAGTGGGACTTCTACACGGTCCTGTTCGGTGTCGGCCGCAGCCTTGGCTGCATGGCCAACATTACCTGGGACCGCGCTCTGGGCTACGCCCTCGAGCGTCCGAAGTCGGTCACCGTGTCGATGCTGGAGAAGTGGGGCGACGAAGGCGGCCGCCCCGAGGTCGTAGCGAAAGCCCCGGCCCTTACTAACGTTTAATCAACGGAGAGGTTCCGGCTCCGGCCGGAACCTCCCTGGTTGTTCAAGAGTGCTCTATGTCGGAACTTATGTCGGAAGTCTCGGAAATTTCGGAAGTCCGGTGCCCACACTGCCAGGAATGGATGCTGCGGTGGGAAAACCCGCAACTCGGTTCCTGGAGCGGCGAGTACCAGTTTGTCTGCTTCAACGACGACTGCCCCTATTTTGTGCGGGGCTGGAATTGGATGAAGAGCCAGTTCAATGTGAGCGCTTCGTATCGTTTCCGCCTGGAGCCCCTAACCGGCGAAAACGGACCGCTGCCGGTCTGGTCGTGCGAGGCGCTGCGCAGCGGCATTATTCAAGATCCAAATCAAGTTCAAGATCAGCACCAAGATAAGGAAGCGCAACATGCCTGACAAAGAATCCACCCTCCCTGGGATTGTCGAGAATACCCCGCACTTCGGACTGGACGACTGCTTCTCCTTCCAATGCGGCAGCCACATGGACTGCTTCACCAAATGCTGCCAGGGCGTTTCCATTCTCCTGACGCCCTACGACGTGCTGAAACTGAAACGCGGCCTCGGAATCAACTCTTCCGAGTTTCTCGACCAATACACGTTTGTCATGCAGTCGAAGGAAAAGAAAATTCCCGCCGTCTTTCTCAAGATGAGCGACGACAAACAGGTCTGCCCGTTCGTCAGCGATAAGGGATGCTCCGTGTACACGCACCGGCCCTGGGCCTGCCGCATGTACCCGCTGGGCATGGCCGAACCGAAGAATCCCGAGCAAGCCGCGCAAAGATTTTACTTTCTGTTGAAGGAAGACCTCTGCCATGGACACGGCGTCGGCGCGGGCTGCACGGTCAAGGAGTGGATCGCCGGTCAGAACATTGAGCCCTACGACGTGAATCAGGTCTCGTTCCGCCAGCTCATGGGCCACCCCGGCTGGGATAACCCGGAGTTGCTCACCGGGGAAAAGCTCGCCATGTTTTACATGGCGGCCTACGATCTCGATCGCTTCCGCAGCTTTGTGTTCGACACCCGCTTCCTCGAAGTGTTCGAGGTGGACGAAGCCAGGGTCGAAGCGCTGCGCACCGACGATGTGGAACTTCTCGAATTCGGCATGGATTGGCTGGCGTTCAGCTTATTCGGGGAGAAGAAGCGGATGAAGCTGAAGAAGAATGCCAAGCCGCGCTGCGTGCCTGTAGCCGAGGTCGCGGCGCCGGTTGAGGCTGGACTCTAGAGGATTATGGCAACCAACGGATCGGTCAAAAAGGACGGCGGGAACGGGAATGGCGGATTGATCCTCGTAATCGGCGGTGGTATTGCCGGAATGACCGCGGCCATCGAAGCTGCCGAAGCTGGATGCGAGGTCGTGCTGGTCGAGAAATCGGCGTACCTGGGAGGCCGCGTGGCGCGCTTCCACCAATATTTTCCCAAGCTCTGCCCTCCGGCATGCGGCGTGGAAATCAATTTGAAGCGCCTCAAGAACAGCCGCCAGGTCACCATCTTGACGCAAGCGGAAGTGGAAAGTCTGAGCGGGACTCCCGGCAACTACGAAGCGGTTGTCAATCTGGCACCGCGCTATGTGACCGACGCCTGCACGCTTTGTGATGAATGCGTCAAGGTATGCCCGGCCGAGGTTGCCGACGAATTCAACTACAGCCTTTCGAAGACGAAGGCCATCCACCTGCCCCACGCGATGGCGTATCCGGCGAAGTATGTCGTCGAACGCAGCGCTTGCCCGGAAGGCTGTCATGCCTGTGTCGACGCCTGCGCGTATCGCGCCATTGATCTGACGCAAAAAGCGGAGAAGAAGACGCTGCGGGTCGCATCCGTCGTGGTCGCTACCGGCTGGGCTCCGTACGACGCCGCAAAGATCGAGAATCTCGGGTTCGGCAGGTGTGCCAACGTCGTCACCAATGTGATGGTGGAGCGGTTCGCCGCCGCCAATGGGCCGACCGGCGGCAAGATCCTGCGCCCCTCAGACGGGAAAGAACTGCGCTCGGTTGCCTTCGTGCAGTGCGCCGGATCGCGCGACCAGAACCATCTTCCTTACTGCTCGGCCGTCTGCTGCTCGGCTTCGCTGAAGCACGCGACCTACATCCGAAAGCTCTATCCGGATGCGGAGATCACGATCTTCTATATCGATCTGCGAACCCCGGGGAACTTGCAAAACTTCTATAACAAGGTGACTGCGGAAAACAAGATCGAACTCATCAAGGGCAAGGTCGGCAAAGTGGAAGAAGATCCCACCAGCAAGGATGTGCAGGTCACGGCCGAGGACATTCTGCACGGAACCAAGATCAAGCGAAACTACGACCTCGTGGTTCTGGCGACGGGCATGGTGCCGCAGACCGGCGGGCTGCCTGCGGGATTCGACCTCGACGAATTCGGATTTATCAGCAATGTGAACAGCGGCGTGTACGGCACCGGCTGCGTCAAGCGGCCAGCGGAAGTCTCGGCGACCATCCGCGACGCCACCGGAGCGGCGCTGAAAGCCCTGCAGATCAGCGTCGGAGCCGAGCATCTGGGAGTAGAACAGCATGGATAAGCGATTGGGCGTTTACATCTGCAGCGGCTGCTCGATCGGCGAATCGGTGGACGTGTCGAAGCTCGCAAAGGTTGCCGAGGGCGAGTACAAGGCCCCGGTCTGCCGCACCCATCCATTTCTGTGCGGCGCGGAGGGCGTGGCCCTGATCCGCGAGGATCTCGAGCAAGGCAAGGTGAATGCCGTCGTCGTTGCGGCCTGTTCTCCGCGAGTCAAAACGGCGGAGTTCTCGTTCGATCCCAAATTCGATACGCAGATGGTGCTCGATCGCGTGAATTTGCGCGAGCAGGTTGCCTGGTGCCACAAGCCGAAAGACGAAGATACCCAGATGCTCGCCGAAGACAGCTTGCGCATGGGGATCGTGCAGGCGCAAAAGATGGAGCCGCTCGAGGCGGTTTCGGACGAGATCTCGCGTGCCGTTCTGGTGGTCGGGGGCGGCGTGGCCGGCATGAGCGCGGCGCTCGAAGCGGCCAACACCGGCTTTGATGTGGTTCTGGTCGAAAAGCAGGCCGAGCTTGGCGGTTTCGCCGCCGCCATGAAAAAAGATATCCCGCGAGGCGCTCCTTATACCGAAGCGCGCATGGATGGAGTGTCCGAGCGAATCCGAGCTGTCGCTTCTCACCCACGCATCAAAGTGTGTTGCTCCACGAAAATTACCCAGACCGACGGACAGCCGGGGATGTTCGACGTCACCTTGCAAAACGGAGGCGACCCCTTTGTTCATCGCGTGGGCGCGATCGTCCTGGCTACGGGCTGGAAGCCCTACGACGCAACCAAGCTGGTCTCGCTGGGTTACGGCTTGCCCGACGTGATCACCAATCTGGAGCTGGAAGAAATGGCGGCGGCCGGCCCGATCGTGCGGCCTTCGACCGGTATGCCGGTGGAAAGTGTGCTGTTCGTGCAGTGTGCCGGATCGCGGGACAGCGAACCCGACCACCTCCCCTACTGCTCGTCCACTTGCTGCATGACGACGCTCAAGCAGACCGAATACGTCCGCGAGCAAAGTCCCGATGCCCAGGTCTTTGTGATCTACAAAGACATCGTCACGCCTGGCCAATACGAAAAGTATTACCAGAAGGTGCAGGAGCATCCGCTGAACTTCTTCATGAAGGGCACGGTGACCAGCGTCACCAAAGGCAACAATGACCGGGTCGTTGTTGACGTCGACAACAATCTGCTGGGCTCGCCCATGCGCATTCCGGTCGATCTGGTGGTGTTGGCAACGGGAATGGTGCCGAACTCGGCCGACGGCATCGCCATTCGCACGCTGCGCGATGCCGGCGCCAAGGTGCTGCGCAACGAGAGTGATGAACAACGCCAGGCAGCGGAAAAGGTCGTCGAGGAGTACAAGCATTACGAGGGAACGGAAATCCTGAACCTCACCTACCGCCAGGGCCCCGACCTCCCGGTGCTGCGCGACGGTTTTTCGGATTCGAACTTCATCTGCTTCCCCTACGAGACCTTGCGGACCGGAATCTACGCAGCGGGCGCGGTGCGTGCGCCGATGGATTCGGCGCTGGCGGAAGAAGATGCCTGCGGCGCCGTGCTGAAGGCGATCCAGAGCATCGAGCTGGCTACCCGCGGGCGTGCCGTCCACCCGCGCGCCGGCGATCTTTCCTTCCCCAGCTTCTTTCTGCAACGATGCACTTCCTGCAAGCGCTGCACGGAAGAATGTCCCTTCGGCTCGATCGATGAGGATGAGAAGGGCACGCCCAAGTTCAACCAGTATCGGTGCCGTCGTTGCGGCATCTGCATGGGCGCCTGTCCCGAGCGCATTATTTCGTTCAAGAACTACTCGGTCGACATGATTGCCAGCATGATGAAGGCGATCGAGGTACCGGACGAAACCGAAGACAAGCCGCGCATCATCGTCTTTGCCTGCGAGAACGACGCCTATCCCGCCATCGACATGGCGGGCATGCGCCACGCCAACTATGATGCCAGCGTCCGCATCATTCCGTTGCGTTGTCTGGGATCGATGAACATTGTCTGGATTGCCGATGCGCTTTCCCGCGGCATTGACGGCGTCATGCTGATGGGTTGCAAGTTCGGCGACGACTATCAATGCCACTTCCTGCGCGGCAGTGAACTGGCCAATCGCCGCCTGGAGAATGTGAAAGACACGCTCGACCGCCTGCAACTGGAGTCGGACCGCATCAAGCTCGTGCAGTTGGCGATCGACGGGCATGAGCAAGTGACCCAGGAGATCGACGCCTTCGTGGCGCGGATCCGCGAGCTCGGGCCGAATCCGTACAAGGGATTTTAACGATGCCAACCACGACCACAACCGCGGTAACCATCCAACCCGACCGGAAGTTGATTCAGGAAGTCACCGAGTGCGGTGGTGATTTCAAAAAGTGTTATCAGTGCGCCACCTGCGCTTCGGTCTGCACGCTTTCCGGCGAAAATGGCGACTTTCCCCGGCGGCAGATGCTGCTCGCGCAATGGGGCCTGAAAGATGAACTGATGGGCGACCCGGGACCGTGGCTATGTTTCTATTGCGGTGAGTGCTCGAAGATGTGCCCGCGGAAGGCCAATCCCGGCGAGAGCATGATGGCCATGCGCCGCTATCTGACGGCGCAGTACGACTGGACCGGCCTCGCCCGCCTCATGTACCGCTCCGCCTGGATGGAAATCGGCGTCCTGCTGCTGGTGGCGGCGTTCGTCGTTACTCTGTTCACCGTGCCCCAGAGCTTCGGCTTCGGCTTGCTCCGGCACTCGGGCCCGGAAGCGCGCTCCGTGGTGATGCTCGACAAGTTCGCGCCGGTCATGACGGTCCACCACGGTGACGCCATCATGGCTGCGCTCCTGAGCTTCTTCCTGCTCACCAACGCGGCCCGCATGTTCTTTGCCTTGACGCAGGGAAGAGGGATTCCCATCGGCACCTATTTCGCCGAACTGCCCGGCCTGGTGATCCAGGCGCTCACCCAAGCGCGCTGGAAGAGTTGCAAGGACCCCGACGCGACTAAGAACTGGATTCGCCATCTTTTTCTGGTTACCGGCTATGGAACCATCTTCACCCTGATCGTACTGTTCCTGCCGTGGTTCCAGGTGGCGGACAACAGTTTTCGCTGGACCAGCATTCTGGGTTATTACTCGACGGCCGTTCTGGTGATCACGACATCCTGGATTCTTCTGGACCGCATCACGAAGCAGAGCGAGATGCACCGCTTCAGTCACCTCTCGGACTGGCTGTTCCCGATCTTACTGTTGCTGACCGCCATCACCGGCATTGCAGTCCATATTCTGCGGTTGTCGAATCTGGCGATGCCCACCTATTACATGTACACGGCCCACATGGCGATCGCGGTGCCCATGCTGGTGGTGGAAGTGCCGTTTGGCAAGTGGGCGCACCTGTTGTACCGGCCGCTTGCGATCTACGTTGACGCGGTTAGAAGGAAGACTCTGGTGGTTCCGAGTCCAGAGGCAATTGCTGCCGGCGAAGTGGCCGGAGGGGCAAAAGCTTGATTGCATTCCCAGCCACGAGGCACAAAGAACGACAGGAGTGGCTGATGAAAACAGAGATGATGTTGAACAAGATGTCCCAGTTGAAAAGATGCCCCTGGCCGAGTTTCGGCTCACAGCCAGGATTTTCTGTGAACGGAAACTCTGGCGGCGAGCAGCGCGCGATTCTCGCTGCCGCTGAGTGCCCGGCACTGATCCGATTTCACATTTAGGAGGCTTTACTATGAGTAAACTCGTTCCCCCGCATGGAAGTCCTGAACTAAAACCTCTCTTACTGGAAGGCCAAGCTAAGACGGAAGAGATCAAGAAAGCGCAACGTCTGAAGAAGATCCCCCTAACCAGCCGCGAGACCGGCGATCTGATCATGCTGGGTATCGGGGCTTTTACCCCGCTCGATGGCTTCATGGGCAAGGAAGACTGGAAAAGCTGCTGCGACAACTACACTTTGCCGAGCAAGAAGAATCTGTTCTGGCCCATCCCCATCACCCTTTCCACCGAGGAAGGCCTGGCCAAGACCATTGCGCTGGGAGAGGAAGTGGCGCTGTGGGATGTGGAGACCGATTCTCTGGTCGGCACCATGAAAGTGACCGAGAAGTACACCATCGACAAGGCGCACGAGTGCAAGCAAGTGTTCCGCACCATTGACCCGAAACATCCGGGCGTCGAGAAGGTGATGGCGCAGGCTGGAGTAAATCTGGCCGGGCCGGTAAAAGTGCTGTCCGAGACATTCTTCCCGGAAGAGTTCAAAGGGATCTATCAGCATCCGGCGGAAGCCCGCAAGATTTTTGCCGAGCGTGGCTGGAGCACGGTGGCGGCCCTGCAGCTCCGCAACCCGATGCACAATTCGCACGCTTATCTGGCGTGGACCGCGATCGAAGTCTGCGACGGAGCCTATATCCACCAGTTGCTCGGCAAACTGAAGCCCGGCGACATTCCAGCGGATGTTCGCGTGAAAGCGATCGACGCGCTGGTCAACAAGTACTTCCGCAAGGAACGCGTCGTCCAAGGTGGCTACCCGATGGAGATGCGCTACGCGGGTCCGCGCGAAGCCCTGCTGCATGCGCTGTTCCGCCAGAACTACGGCTGCTCGCACCTGATCGTGGGACGCGACCACGCCGGAGTGGGCGACTACTATGGCCCGTTCGACGCACAGAAGATCTTCAACGAGATCCCGCTGGGCGCGATGGCCATTCAGCCCCTGTGCATGGACTGGACCTTCTACTGCTATGAGTGCAAGAGCATGGCTTCGATGAAGACCTGCCCGCACGAAAGCAAAGCCGTGATCGACGATAACGGCAACTACAAGGGCGGCGCCAGGCTGCTGCTTTCCGGCACCCTGCTGCGCAAGCTGATGAGCGAAGGCAAGCCGGTTCCCGCGGAGTTCTCGCGGCCCGAGGTCATCGCGATTCTGAAGCAGTACTACGACACGCTCGAAGAGAAGGTAGAAGTGAAGCTCCACGGAGCCGCCACGGGAGTGGTGAAGCCGAACTAACAACCAGCAGTCGCTAATAACTGAATTGTTGCTGTAACCAAGCCACGGTTGGGTATGGCCAGGGACTTGATTCGGCGTGAACCGAGCGACGAATTGAAAGTCGGAAGCGGCCCGTACCAGTGTGCCTGGCGCGGGCCGCGCGCTTATAGGGACGGAGGATTTCTTATGTCGGTGATTACCATTTCCCGTGGCTCGTTCAGCGGCGGCAAGGCTCTGGCGGAATGTTTAGCCCGAAGACTTGGCTATCGATGCATCGACCGCGACGTGATCGTTGAGCGCGCCGCTGCCTATGGCGTGTCCCAGGAAGCACTCCGGGCTGCCCTGGAAAAACCTCCCAGCTTCCTCGATCGCTTCCAACACAAGAAGTACCTTTATCTGGCTCTGTTTCAGGCGGCCCTGACCGAAGAGGTCCGGACCGGGAAGGCAATCTATCACGGCCTGGCAGGGCATTTGCTTCTCAAGGGCGGCCATCCCATCCTGCGCACCCGGATTATTGCCCCGATGGAGGCCCGCATTCAGACGATCCAGGAGCGGCTGAAGTACAGCCGCAACGACGCCATTGCTTACATCGAAAGGGTCGACGAGGGCCGGCGCAAGTGGACTGAGTTCCTCTATGGCGTGGACTGGGGAGACCCTTCGCTCTACGACGTCGTAATCAATCTGGAGTACATCAACCTTGAGGAAGCGTGCCACATCATCTCCTCCATGGTCATCGAGAGGTCCTTTGAGTTCACTCCCGAATGCCAGCAGAGAATGGACGATCTGGCACTGGGCAGCCGCGTCCGCGCCGACTTGGCTATCGCCCCCCCGACCGCGGACCTTGAACTCGAAGTACTGGCCCACAGCGGTGTGGTTTCCATCAAGGGCAAGGTTTCGACCCTGAGCCAGATCAACGAAGTCAAACAGGTGGCTTCGGCCACACCCGGAGTTACCTCTCTCAACCTTGATGAGCTGATGCCACCCGTGCGGGTGTGAAGCGGCCGTTCTCGGTTGGACGAGGAGAAGGAGTTTGCCATGCGTAAAGTTGGACTGAGGCTGATGAGTTGGTTGGCAATCCTACTTTTGCCCGCGCAGTTGCTGGCCGAGGAGGCGGATGCGGTCGTACTTGTGACCGACACCCGCAAACTGCACGGCTGGGAAGCCTGGTGGGGGAATTTGTACAACGAGAGCCACCTGCTGTTTGCCCTCGTGACCATCCTGATTATTCCGCTATGTGGCGTCACCCTCGGCATTCTGGCGGATCAGGTGATGTCCCGCATTGGGATCGACCTGAAAAACCGGGTCTTGGCGGAGCACTGAAGTTGGCGGTTGCTGCACGGAGGCACGGATGGATTGAATGCATCTGGTCCTCTGCCCTGAAAGACATTTATGAAACGCACTTCTACGTAGTTTGCGGTTTATATCACGGAGGCAATCATGGATTGGCTGCACATACTCATGCCCATCGCCGGAGTCCCGCTGTTTTGGCCGGGACTGGTGATTCTGGGCTTTGGGGTCGGTATTATCGGTGGTTTTTTCGGCATGGGCGGCGCGTGGATGGTAACCCCAGGGCTGAACATCCTGGGTTTTCCGATGGCCTTTGCCATTGGCACCGATGTCACCCACATGGCGGGCAAGTCGCTGATTTCCACGATGCGCCACGCCAAGTTCGGGAACGTGGATTACAAGCTCGGGCTCTCGATGGTTCTGGGAACGGTCGGCGGAATCGAGATCGGCGCCCAGATGATCATGTGGCTGGAGCGCATCGGAAAGATCGACCTGTACGTCCGCTGGGCCTATGTTGTGCTCCTAACCCTGATCGCCTGGATGGTATTCAGCGACATCGCCAAGAGAAAGAAGAAGGAGCGTGAGGCCCTGGCCGTAGGCAAGAAACTGGACCCCATGGCCACCGGCCATGAGTGGCACAAGCGACTGCAAAAAATCAACATCCCGCCCATGGTCGATTTCAAGCGCGCCGGCATTCGCTGTTCGCTGTGGCTGCCCGTCGGGATCAGCTTCTTTACCGGCTGGCTGGCGGGTGTGCTCGGGATTGGCGGCGGCCTGATCCGCATGCCCGCCCTCATCTATTTGATGGGCGTCCCCACCCACGTGGCCGTCGGTACCGATCTTTTTGAAGTCGCCATCTCCGGTCTCTATGGAGCCGCCACCTATAGTTACAAGGGCCGCGTCGAAATCGTAGCCGCGCTGATCATGTTGCTGGGCGCAGCCGTCGGAGCCCAGATCGGCACCGTCGCCACCAAGTACGTCAAAGGCTACGGCATACGGATTTTCTTTGGCATCGCTGTCATTGGCTGTGAACTCTCCGTCATCATGAAGATTCTCTCGGCCATGTACCCCTCCATCAAGACCATCACTGACGAGACTGCGACCGTTCTCATCCTCGGCGTAGTGTCGGCGATTTCGCTCTATATCCTGATCGCGTTCCTGAAGGGGGTCCACGACGAGCGGGCCCAACGAGCCGGGAAGCCCGGAGTCGTTCATGTGTAACCAAGGAGCATGCGCAATGACGTTCGCTGCAAGATCGTTAGTCACGTTCGCAACTGTAGCGGCTCTGGTGTTTGCCATGGGATGCGCCAACCCGGGCAGGGTGGAGCAGGGACGAGCCATCGCTTTTGACAAGCAAAACGGCGTGGTCACCTTGATTCTGGATTCCGCGCCAAAGTCCGACCAGCCCAAATACGACGTTCTGCCGCCAGTAGCGGTGAAGCTGCCCGTGAACCCGAACGAAATCGGCCCCGCTCCGGAGGCGGGAAAGCTGCTGTCGTTCGACACCAAGAAGCGGACCGTCGTCTTCTTCGATCCAGCATCCGCAACCGTCAAGACCGTTTCCTACCAACCGGTCGACGAGCAAAACGGCGTCTCTCGAGACGACCCCCGCGTGGCTAACAAGAAGTTTCCCGCCGTCGACCGGCAGAAGAAGACCGTGACCATCTACTCGCGACGGAAGAAACTCCTTCTGACCTTCGCCGTGCCCGACGAGTATCTCGCGCTGCCTGACGATACCTGGAAGTCGGGCGACGAGGTCCGCTACTACTACAAGCAGCCTGGCCAAGCGCTTCGTTTGATGAATGTGAGCAAGACAGATCTGACCAAAGCCGGCAAGTAAGCTCGACCGGTGAGGTCCTGGGAAGGGCAGGACTTCAGTCGTGCCGTAGTCGTCAAAAATCTGCTACGCTTCAGCGCCCGAGGCGAGCTGCTTGCGTCCTATCCATGAGGGATCGCCTCCATGAGGGATCGCCGATGGCGAAGCTTATACTAACTACGAAAACGGTATAGTGGCCCCAACCCGATGTCCTGGTGGTCGAAAAAGAAGCCCGCGGAGCCAGCCAAGGCGGTCGAGGACCGGATCCGGCGCCGCTACCAGAGCTTTCGCGAGTTGCTTTCCCTGAACAATGAATGTTTGGAGCTCATGGCCGCGATCCAGGAGGATCTGCAGTTCGTCCTGCCGCGGCGCGACATCGTCGGTCCCAGGATCTCCGCCGTCTACTCCAAGGCCGAAGCCACCGTGGCGGCGCTGGAGCGCCTGACCGGGATTAACTTCCCACAACTTCACGAAGCGATCCATGCGCAACAGAATGAAGTCGAGCGCTATATCGCGGCGCGGCAGGAACTCGTGGCTCGAAATTTTGCCGCTTGGCTGGAGGAGATCGATGGAGCTTCGACAGCGGAGGCCGGCGGCAAGGCTGCGGCGCTGGCGGAAGTCAAGAACCGGATTGGTCTGCCGGTTCCCGACGGATACGTGATCACGGCAGAGGCCTACCGCCAGTTCTGTGGCATTCCACTCTGGGAGAAGATCCGGGATGCGACCCATAATCTCGACCTAAACGATCTAAGCGCGCTCCGGGATGTCTCCAAAAGGCTGGGGGAGATGGTGATGGCATTGCCCGTTCCGCGGGCCATTGAAGTTGCCCTTGCCGAGCGCGCGCATACGCTGTTTTCGCGCGGGCCGACGGCAGGCTTGGCCGTGCGCTCCAGTGCCGTCGGAGAAGGCGGCGAGCGCACCTTCGCCGGACAATTTCTCAGCCTTATCAATGTTCCTCAAGAGCAAGTGGTCGATGCCTACCGGCGGGTCGTGGCCGCGCGCTTCAGTGAACGCGCATTGTTCTATCGCCTCTCGGCGGGACTGTCGGAAATCGACACGCCGATCCCCGTGCTCTGCCTGCGCGTGATTCCGGCCCGCGCCTCGGGCATCATGTACACGCGGGACCCGGGCAATCCCGAGAGCGATGCCTTGTGGATCACGGCGACTCGCGGTCTTGCCCTGGACATCGCCAGCGGGCACGGAGCGGCCGACTTGTTCGTCATGTCGCGTCAGCGCCCGCGTTATGTGGTGGAGCGGAACATCGTCCCCAAAGAAGTGGAGATCGCCGCCCAGAACGGCGGCGGCCTAATTCGCCGCGCGTTGTCGCCCGACGAAGCTGCGGCGCCGAGCTTGACCGCCCGCCAACTCGAAACCCTGGCCGTCTGGGGTCTTCAAATGGAAGAACACTTCAAGGCGCCGCAAGATGTCGAGTGGGCCCTCGACGAAGCGGGCCAGCTTTGGATCGTGCAGTCGCGTGCGCTCGCGTTAGCCGATGCGGAGGCCGCCAAAAGCAAATCGCGGGTGAAGCAAGAGCCGCTCCTGAGCGGCGGCCGCAGTATCTTCCCTGGCCGGGTTTCCGGGACAGCGTACCTGGTTTCCGATCCTCGCGACCTCGGCAAAACGCCGGACGGATCGATTTTGTTCTTGCGCAAGGCGTCGCCGGAAATCGTTGCCGTCTTTCCCCGCATCGCCGGCCTGGTGGCGGAGTGGGGCAACTTGGCAGGACATGCGGCCGCCCTTCTCCGCGAGTCCAAGATTCCTTCCGTGTTCCAATTGGAGGGCGCTTTCGAACAGATTCACAACGGCGATCCGGTCAGCCTCGACGCGGTGCAGCCCAGGGTTTACGCGGGAACGCTTTGGGAGCCGCGCATGGTCGAACCGGCATCGAATGGACGCTACAGGAAGGGCTCCAGCGACCCCATCGCCGAGCGCTTGCTGGTGCTCCACTTGCTCGACCCATCGGGCGCGAACTTTCGGCCTGCCGGCTGCAAGTCCGCACACGACGTACTCCGCTTCTGCCACGAGAAAGCGATCGAGGCGATGTTCGAGGTCGGCGACAGCGAGTTGGAGCGCGGCTCGCACACCTCGCGCAAACTGCTGAGTTCGACTCCGGTCAACCTGCAGGTTCTGGACTTGGGCGGCGGTTTGGCGGTGCAAGATCCGCTGGCCATGGAAGTGAAACCGGAGGAGATTGTTTCCCGTCCTTTTCAGGCGTTCTGGCGCGGGGTGTCTCACCCCGATGTTACCTGGACCCGTGAAATGCCTGCCAGCCTGAGCGATTTAGCATCGGTGATGGCGACCTCGCTCACCGCGCAAACCGGCGCCATGCGCGCCCTCGGCGACCGAAGCTACCTGCTGGTGGCCGACGAATACATGAACCTCAACTCGCGCCTGGCCTACCATTTCACTTTAGTGGACGCCTGCGTATCCGAGGTCCCGGGCAATAACTACATCGCCTTCCGATTCTCCGGAGGAGGAGCGGCGCGAGAAAGACGCAACCTCCGAGCATGTTTCATAGAGGCCTGCCTGGCTCATTTCGGTTTTCTGACCGACCGCCGTGGCGATTTAGTCAATGCCTGGTTCAAGAAGGCCCCCGCCGATCGGACCGAGGCTAATCTCGATATCCTCGGCCGGCTGATGGTCTCGACCAGCCAATTGGATATGTACATGACCAGCGAAGCGGCGATGAAGTGGTATGTGCTGCAGTTCCTCCGAGGGAACTATGGTTTCAACCCCGAGCAGCCCACGGAAGGAAGTCGCCCCATCTAGGGTAGTGCTTCGGAAATAGTGAGCGAATATTGTGCCTCGATCCCGTGACCCGTGGTGCTAGGCGAGGAGTTCAAAGACTTTAACCACAGAGGGCACAGAGGATCACAGGGGAAACCCGACTCCGGCCGTCGCACCAAGGCGCAGCTTGGCAGCTGGTTTGCCGCGGCGGCCCTGAATTCACTCTGACGGGTGCCCCATATCACAGGCATGTGTGACCACGGACACTGCTTCCCGCCATCCCGATAGAGACAGTAGACAAAGGGAACTTCCGTCAGGCGCTGGCGCACTGCAAGCCAGCATGAGCCGGCGGTCGCCACGCCGGAACAACTATCTGACACGGAATACGAAAGGTCGCGGGTGCAATCATGAAAATTTCACAAAAAGGGCTTTACGCACTGCAAGCTATGATGATGCTTGCCCGGCACCACGAGCAGGGCCCGATCAAGATCCGCGAAATCGCCGTGGAAGAGGTTCTGCCGGAGAAATTTCTTGAAATCATCTTGATTGAGCTCAAGAACGCGCGCCTGGTGGAGAGCACGCGCGGTGCCCGGGGCGGCTACCGGCTGCGACGGGCCCCGTCCGATATCCATCTCAGCGAGGTGATTCGCGTGATTGACGGTCCGCTCGCGCCGTTTGGCGATGCGGAACATTTGCGCGATCTGATTAACCGCGATGCCAGCCACCGCGCCCTGTACAAAGTGTTCCTTGCCGTGCGCAATTCCGCGTCTCGGATCCTGGAAAGCACCACCCTCGCCGATATAGCCAACTTGGAGTTGCCCGACCCGAAGAAGCAATCGAAGAAGGAGAAGAGCGACGAGGTGAGCGCTTTTCCCGGTGTTGCGTCGGCACCTGACCGGAGCGAAATCCCCGCTCTGGCCCGCGCTCGCAGCTGACGCGGCGAACGGAAGCAAGGCGCAAGGGTGATGCCGGTCCCCCTGACCGGCTCGATGGATGACCGACCCGTGCCCTCAGCGGCTGAAGCCGGAGTCAAAACAATACACTTACCGCAGCGCTGAAGCGCTCCACCCCATCACGCCAAAACCGGGCGTGCTGGGGACCCCGGCGCTGCGCCCCCCAAAAGCAGGAGCAAGATCGAGTTTTTCCGCAAGCTGTGAAGCCCTCCACTCCATCAAGCCAAATGTGGGGTTGATGGGGACCCCGGTCGTGCCCTTCCCAAAACCATTTACAAAACCAGCTCTTGGAGTTCCCGAACTCAAGCTGAGTTTGATAAGGTACTCGTGCCATGACGACGACGAAGAATGCAGTGCCCAAAACAACACTCAGGCAAAAGGCGCAGTTAATGTCGGGTTCGGAGATTGAACGGACGCTGGTGCGTCTCGCCCACGAAATCCTCGAAACCAACGATGGCGTTGACGGCCTGGGACTTGTCGGAATCCGCCGTCGCGGAGTGCCCATCGCCGAGCGCCTGGGCAAAATGATTCAGCGGGTGGAAAAGAAGAAGATTCCCGTGGGCGCGCTCGATATCACCTTCTATCGCGACGACCTTTCTACCCTGGGGCCCAAGCCCGTGGTGCAACAAGCGGAAATTGGCTTTTCCATCGAAGGCAAGAAGATCGTGCTCGTGGACGACGTGCTGTATACGGGCCGCACCACGCGCGCCGCCCTCGACGCCCTTTTTTCGCATGGCCGCCCCAGTCTGGTGCAGTTACTGGTCCTGATCGATCGCGGCCATCGCGAATTGCCCGTCGAGGCCACCTTCATCGGACGAATTGTGCAGACCACCGCAAGGGAAGTGATCGAGGTGAAGTTAACCGAGATCGACGATGCGGAGAAAGTGCTGCTGATGGAGAAGTAAGCGCGAGATTACCTTTAATAGATTGTCATCCTGAGCGAAGCGAAGGACCTGCCGTTTCGTGCACCGACAAGAAAGCAGGTCCTTCGCTTCGCTCAGGATGACAATTCATTTATGATGACAACTCATTTATGAAGACAATTCGTTTATGAGGACTCTCGATTCCACTCCGCGTCAAACCGCACGCGTTCATAGAAAGACTTCTGCGTTCCCACGCCCGTGGTCGAAAGCCCAGCGTAGAGATTAGCGCGCCGGACAGCCTCCCGCTCCGGCAGGCCCTCACCAAGGAAGGTAGCAAAGCTGCCAATAAAAGCGTCGCCGGCGCCGGTCGAATCCACGCTCTTCACTTTAAACGCAGGCACGTGCTGCATGCCGCCACTTCCGGCAAGCAGCGCACCATTTGCACCCAGAGTGATAATCACGCGCCGAATACCGCTGGCAAGCAGTTTTTCCGCACAGCGCCGGGCGTCTTCGAGATTGCGCACCGCCATGCCGGAAATCGTCTCCGCCTCGCTCTCATTGGGAACAAAGTAATCGAGATCCGCGACCGCCTTGATGTCGATGGGCTGCGCGGGAGCCGGGTTCAAGATGCAGCGGATGCCGTTTTTCCGCGCGAACTTGATGGTGTAGTACACCGTCTCCAGCGGGATCTCAAACTGGAGAACGATGCAGTCGGCGCTTTTCAGCGTGTCCGCCGCGGCATCCACGTCGGCCGGTTTCAATTCGTCGTTCGCGCCTTTGACGACGATGATTCGATTCTGTCCGGAAGGATCGACGAAGATCGGCGCCACTCCGCTGGAGACGCCGCTTACCTGGCGCACATGCGTGGCATCGATACCAAGCTTTTCAAAATTCTTGATGGTTGACGGGCCGAACAGATCGTCTCCGACTCGCGCCACCATGAAGACGTCAGCTCCGCAGAGGCGGGCGGCAACGGCCTGATTCGCCCCTTTCCCGCCAAATCCCAGATCGAATTTCTTTCCGAAGATGGTTTCCCCCGGCTTGGGAAACTGGTCTGAGAACGTGGTCAAATCAACGTTGGCACTACCCACAACCGCAATGCGAGGACGCTTTGCCATAGACTCCCGTTGCCGCCAGCACGCTCAAGCTGCGGGCGCGCCTTTGAAGTGAGGAAGGCAGAGTGTAGTCAGTCGATGGTTGGGTGTCAACCCGTGCACCGGGCTGTGTCGGTACCACATTATAAATGTCCCCTTGCGACCAGCATGTAAAAGTGTCCCCTTTTAGAGTTCCTTCGGCGAGGATGGAACGACCATTGCGGAGCATGGAGCTTATCCGAGGGCAGCGATGAGAGCTGACGATCGAGAGTCAGGAGGTGATGTTGCCGGCTGAAGGCGCAGAAGTTGCGCTTGCGCGGCAGGCGGCGGAGTTCTGGAGTTGAGTTATCGTCACATGCGAGCGGATGGCTGGGCGCGCTATCGTGGCAGGAGGAGCTACAACGCGTTGCGCATGGGAACTGCGGGCGAGTGTCGAACCAGCCCTCACGTCAGTCGGGTGCCGATGGCGACGGTGCTGCAACAGTGTTCGCGTAGCCCGCTACAAGTATTTCGATCCGAACGTGCAGCACTTTCACGAGCACTTGGCCAGCCGATGCACGGGACTCGAAGTGCAGGCCGAGACGCTGCGGCGTTGGCGGAAAGAGGCTGGCCTGGTGGCGCGAGACGCAGCGGCGGCGGAAACCGTATCGCCAGCGGCGTGAAGCGAAGGCGCACTTTGCCGAGTTAGTGCAGTTGGACGGCAGCTTTCATCAGTGGCTGGAAGAACGCTGGCCCCGCGGCTGTCTGATTCACATGGTCGATGACACGACGACGAAGGCGCTGGGGTGTTTCTCGGAGGAGGAAACGATCTGGGCGGCGACAGGTGTATTGCGGCGCTGGATCGAGCGCTACGGCGTGCTGCAGGCGTTCTACACAGATCGGAAGAACGTGTTCGTGCTGCCGCCTAATGTCGAAGAGCGGCAGCGTGGAGTACCGGCGGTAACGCAGTTTGGGCGGATGTGCGCGAAGTTGGGCATCCAGATCATCGCGGCCTATTCACCGCAAGCGCATGGACGCGTGGAACGAGCGCATGGCACGCATCAGGATCGGCTGGTGAAGAAACTGCGGCTGGCCGGGATCGCGAACTACGGCCAGGCGAATGCCTATCTGGACGAGCACTATCTCGCCGAGCACAATCGCCGTTATGCGCATGCGGCATTGGCCAAAGCCGATTACCACCGACGACGGCCGACGGCGCGGCAACTGGACGCAGTGTTCTGGCTGGAGGAGGAACGAGTGGTGAGTGAGGACTGCGTGGTGCGCTACAACAATCGACTGCTGCAACTGGCACGGCAGAGTCAGCATTGGGCGCCGGCCAAGAGTCGCGTGCTGGTGCGGGAAAACGAAGCCTGGAAGTTGCCATTCACTACCGCAATCAGCGTCTGGGACGTTCCACGAGTTGCAGGGCCTCGATAGCGCTGGCGAACGGGAAGTCGGCGCTGCCGCCTTCGCCCCGACGCCCCCTTCCCCGAGTCCTAAAGCCGAGCCTTCCCATCCAGCTTCGAATCATCCTTGCAGAAAAGGCTGTTCCCACCAAGCACAGCGCCCTCTTCTTCCGTTGCAGCATTAAACCACAACCCAGGGACATTTCTATTGTGCTACGAAAACGCGGACATTTCTAACTGTGCTATGGACACCCGTGCACCGGGCTGTGTCATACCACAATAGAAATGTCCGCTGGTTACAACTTCGAGAAGGCCCGCTCATTCATCTGGCATCCGCAGACGCTCTTGAGTATTCTTCTCGTGATGGCCACTGTTTCGTTGACCGAACTGTTGGGCACGACCGTCTACGACGCCTCCGGCGCCGCCAGTGGCCGGGTGCGCGAAGTGGCCCTCGCCCCGCAGGAGGACCGCTCCCGCGTTGCCCTGCTAATCGTGAAAACGCCTGCGGGAAACCGCGTGTTGCCCTTGACGGCGGTTTCCGCGATCGATGGCGGCGTGCGGGCCTCCACCGCGGCTGCGGAATGGACTGCGGCGGATGGCTCCGAAGGACTCTTGTTGCTCAGCCGCGATCTGCTGGATCAGCAGGTGATTGACGTGCACGGCCGCAAAGTTGTGCGCGTGAATGACGTGGATTTTCATCACGAGGTGGCGCAGAATCACCACGTTTTGAGAGTCGGCGGTGTGGACGTGGGCGCGCGGGGCGCCATTCGCCGCCTGCTGAAAGGCATGGTTCCCTCCGTTGCCCTGCGGGCCTTGCTGGTGCGCGTTCCTCCGCGAGAGATTCCGTGGGATTTTGTGGATCTCATCGAGACCGACCCGGCCCGTCGCGTCAAGCTGAAAATTTCCCATGAACGGCTGGCCAAACTTCATCCCGCCGACATTGCCGACATCGTGGAAGATCTGGCTCCCGATGAGCGCGAAGCGGTGTTCGAAACGCTCGACGAGAACGTCGCCGCCGGCGCGTTGGAGGAGCTTGAGCCGAAGGTGCAGAAGTCGGTCGTGGAATCGCTCGATTCCGACCGGGCCGCCGACATTGTCGAGGAGATGGAGCCCGACGCAGCGGCCGACCTCTTGGGTGACCTGTCCGATGACAAGACAGAAGAAATCCTGGTGCAGATGGAGCCAGAAGAGCGCCAGGAAGTCACCGACCTGCTCGAGTTCAAAGAGAATACCGCCGCTGGCCGCATGACCACCGAGTACATTGCACTGCCCGTGACGGCCACTGCCAACCAAGCGATCGAGGCCATGCGCACTTTCGAGGGCCGCATGGAAAACATGAGCACGGTTTACCTTACGGATTCTCACGGGACGCTGGCGGGCGCCGTGCCGCTGGTGAAGATCGTTCTGTCGCCCTCCTCGACGCCGCTGCTGGCTTTGTCGCAGGAGCCACTCATTTCCTGCCACGAAGACGCGAAAGAGACGGAATTCGCCGAGCTTTTCGACAAGTACAACCTGCTGACCTTGCCGGTGATCGACGAACACAATCACCTGACCGGCGTGATCACGCCCGATGACGTCATCGCAATGCTGCGCGCCAAGTTGTAACCGCTTGTTCAGCACATCGAGGGAACATGAAGTTGTGGAAGTCCATCTTAGTTGTACCGTTTATTTTCGCTGTGCTTTGTGGGGCGTGGCCGCAGAGCCCGCCCCAGCCCGCCCAGCCCCCTGCGGGCGAGAGAGCCTCCGCCACACAAGAAAAAATCGTCTCGCCCAAAGAGGCGAAAGAACTGTTTCGCTCGGTCGACGAGATCCTGCAGTTTGCCAGCCAGGACACGGGTCTGCCGATCGAGCACAAGGTGAAACGCAGGCTGACCAAGCGCGACGAGGTGCAGTCCTACATCGAGAAGAGCATGAAGGACGACAAGGACGCGAAACGACTCGAGCGGTCGTCGGCGGTCCTGAAGAAATTCGGCTTGATCCCGCGGGACTTCGACCTCTCGAAGTTTCTGGTGACGATGCTGCGCGAGCAGGTGGCGGGATACTACGACGCCAAAGCGAAAACCGTGAATTTGCTCAACTGGGTGGACGCAGAACAGCAGAAGCCGGTGCTGGCGCACGAACTAACCCACGCCCTGCAAGACCAGTCGTTTGGCATCGAGAAATGGATGAAGGGATCCGCGGAAAACGCTGATAACAAAAGGAATGATCCCAGTCCAGCTGACATCGTAAATGACGAAGAATCGTCGGCGCGGCAGGCGGTAATCGAGGGCCAGGCGATGGTGGTGCTGATGGATTATTCGCTGGCGCCGGCCGGGAAGACAATGCTCGACGCGCCCCAGATTGTCGAAGCGCTGAAGCAGGGCATGCTGACCGGGACGGCGGATTCTCCCGCGTTTCGCGATGCTCCGATCTTTTTGAAAGAGGAGCTGACCTTCCCCTATCGCTACGGACTCGACTTCACCGCCGCGCTCCTGCAAGCGGGCGGCAAGGAACTGGCGTATGCGGGCGCGTTCAAAGATCCTCCGAAGACGACGCGCGAAATCATGGAGCCGAAAACGTATCTAACGCACGAGAAGCTGGAGCCGCTGAAACTGATCGACATGGAGAAAGACTTCCAAGGCTACGACCCCTTCGATATCGGCGCGATGGGGGAGTTCGACGTTGATGTGTTGGTTGAACAATATGCGGGCCGGGATGAGGCTACAACTATCTATCCGGAGTGGCGCGGCGGGTATTACTTTGCCGGAAAGCCGAAGGGAGACAAGTCGGCGCCGATCGGGGTGCTCTATATTTCCCGCTGGTCGAGTGCGGCAAAGGCAGCCGAGTTCGCGGCCGTGTACGCGAAATCGCTGGCCGAGCGGTATCAGAAGCGGCAGGGTCTGGGAACGGATGGCAAAATTGCGCAAGACGCGCCCCCGGCGGATTCCTGGCGCACCCTGCGCGGACGTCATGCCTGGCTGACAGAAGAGGGAGTCGTACTGATCGAAGTCCGCGGCGACGAGATACTAATCAGCGAGAGTCTGGATGACGCGACAACAAAGAAGGTGGAAGGGGATTTCTGGCCGGCAGAAAAATCGCCGGAGAAGGCCGCCCCCGCCCAGCAGTGAATTTCTGTCTTGTATAATCACGAGTTCCACAGTCATTTTCAGCGTAGAGGATTCATAAATCGGTTTTGGGTAGGGCACGGCTTCAGCCGTGCCGATCAGGGCTAGAAAAAATGCGGGGCTTTAGCCCCTGAGGGACGCGCCTTCCTATCCGAAAGGCGTCTATACCCAGCCCAATCAGGAGCGCACTTGCAGCAGGCAGAGATTGGCATTATTGGCGGCAGTGGTTTGTACCACATGCCAGGTTTCAGCGATGCGCACGAGGTCGTGCAGAAGACTCCGTTTGGAGATCCTTCGGATGCCTACATCCTCGGGACTCTGGAGGGCCGCAAGGTGGCATTTCTGGCGCGCCATGCCCGCGGACACAAACTGCTGCCCAGTGAACTGAACTTCCGGGCCAACATTTACGGCTTTAAGCAGCTGGGAGTCGAACGGATTGTTTCGGTTTCAGCCGTGGGGTCGCTGAAGGAAGAACACAAGCCCCTCGATTTCGTCATCCCCGACCAGTTTTTCGACCGCACCCGCCATCGCATCGACACTTTCTTCGGCGATGGAATTGTGGCGCACATCGGATTTGGCGATCCGGTGTGCGGCGAATTGGCCAAGGTAGTCCGCGACGCGTGCCAGGTTGCAGGCGTGACCGGGAAACTGGGTGGCACGTACGTCTGCATGGAAGGTCCGCAGTTTTCCACCAAGGCCGAGTCGAACGTATATCGCACTTGGGGTGCGGATGTGATCGGCATGACGAACCTGCAGGAGGCAAAGCTCGCGCGCGAAGCGGAGATTTGTTACGTCACCATCGCCATGGTCACCGATTATGACTGCTGGCATCCGCACCACGATTCCGTGACCGTGGAGCAGATTGTTTCCGTGCTGGTGAAGAACGCCGAGAACGCCGCGAAAGTCGTAAAGGCGACGGTCGCGGCGATGTCAAGGGTGCGGACGTGTAAATGCGGGCATGCGCTGGCGAATGCCATCCTGACCGATCCGGCCAAGATCCCAGCGGCGACGAAAGAAAAACTGCAGCTAATCTTGGGAAAGTACTTGAAGTAGTCGGTGTGGGGGCGGGCGACTCGCCGGCCCCGCCGGGCGAGGCCGCCCGGTTCTCCATCGACCAACGACCATCGACCAGCGACTGCCTTACGGAGACTCATGAGCATTCTCGTAGTTGGTTCAGTAGCTTTTGACACGATCGCCACGCCTTCCGGCCGAGTGAACGACATTCTCGGAGGAGCTGCGACTTACTTCGCGCTGGCCGCAAGTTACTTTACAGAGGTACGCGTTGTGGCGGTGGTGGGTGAAGACTTTACCGCCGAGCACGAAGCCGTGCTGAAAAAACGCGGCGTCGACACCCGCGGCATCGAGCGGGCCCCGGGAAAGACCTTCCGCTGGGGTGGCCAGTATTTCGACAACCCGAACGAAGCCAAAACCGATTTCACGGAACTGAATGTGTTCGAGAAGTTTCAGCCGAGAATTCCCAAAGAGTATTCCGATACGCAGTTTCTGTTTCTGGCCAACATTCATCCCACCCTGCAATCGGCAGTGCGGCTGGAGATGGAGGATGTGCGCTTGACGGGCGGCGACACCATGAATTTCTGGATTAATGGCACGCCCGACGAATTGGCCGAGACGTTGAAGCTGGTGAACGTTCTCCTGATCAACGATACCGAAACCCGGATGCTCGCCGGGGAGAAGAATCTTCCGCGCGCGGCCAGAAAAGTGATTTCCATGGGACCGAACGCGCTGGTGGTAAAGCACGGCGAATACGGAGCGACCATCTTTTTTCGCGAGGGAGCGTTCGGCATAGGATCGCATCCTTTTCGCGCGCCCGCGTTGCCCATTGAAGAAGTCGTGGATCCCACCGGCGCCGGCGATTCCTTTGCCGGCGGATTCATGGGTTACCTCGCGTCGCAGGGCGACGGCGCCATTAGTCGCGAGGTGCTGAAGCGCGCTTTGTTTTACGGCGGAGTGATGGGGTCGTTTGCGGTGGAACGCTTCGGGACCGAGCGCCTGCAGAATCTAACCCGCGGAGAAATTGAAGCGCGCTTTCAAGTGTTCCGCGAACTCACCCACCTGGAATAAGGTGGTGGAGAGCCGGGCGTCCCCGCCCGGCGGGACGGGCGAGACGCCCGGCGCTCCACCGGCAGCTGCCGGGCATGCTTTATCCTTAATTAGCCATGACAAATCCCACAGCGAGCGCAGAATGAGCGTGAAGACAGCCGCCGTTTCCGACCGCAGCGCCGCCCGCGTGGCCGCAGTCGCTGTTCTTGTCTCGCTGTTTTCCTTCCTCTACTACTTTCAACAAGGCGATCTTCTGCTCTATGGCGACGCGGTAGCGCACATCAATATCGCGCGCCGCGTGTTCGATTCGCAGACGCCCGGTTTACTGCAATTGGGGACAGTCTGGCTGCCGCTGCCTCATCTGTTGATGATCCCGTTTATCTGGTCAAACTCAATGTGGCAGACGGGGTTGGGTGGTTCGATTCCTTCAATGATCGCCTACGTGCTCGGGGTCGTGGGGATATTTCGCTTGGTGCGCGGCGTGCTGCAAGCCGGCCCTCTCGCGCCAGGTAAGAACTCCGCCGCCACAGTGGGCGCCTGTGCCGCGGCATTCGCCTATGGAGCGAATCCGAACCTGATCTACATGCAGGCGACGGCCATGACCGAATCCATCTATCTGGCGCTGTTCATCTGGGCGGTCGTGTATTTCGCGGAATTCCTGCGCACGCTCAAGGCCAGCTCCGGAGGAGCGTCTGCCAATAGCCCGGCGCTTCAGCGCCGGGACAACCCGAAGAGATACGCGAGTCCCGGAGGGACGACTGAAATCCTCGCGCGCACTCTGACGCGCTGTGCCTGGTGTCTGGCAGGCGCGGAACTGACGCGCTACGACGGATGGATTCTGGCGGCGGTGATGGGCGCGGCCGTCCTGGTCATCGCGCTGCGGCACTGGCAGAATCGCGACTTGCGCCGTACTGCCGTGATCTTCCTGCTAGGCATCGCGGTGGTCCCCGTCCTATGGCTGGTCTACAACGGCGCGGTGTATGGGAACGCGCTGGAGTTCGCGAACGGTTCGTACTCGGCGAAGGCGATTGAACAGCGTGTAGGCGCGCCGAATCCGGCGCTTCACAGTGCCCAGGTCGCGGCCATCTATTTTTTGAAGTCGGCGCAGTTGAATCTGGCGGAGGGAAACTGGGGCCGGTCCTGGTTGGCGGCAGCCCTTGTGGCCGCGGCCATCGGAGTCTGGAAACTGCGGGCGCAATCGGCGTCAATACTGTTCTTGTGGATTCCCCTGCCGTTCTACGCGATTTCCATTGCCTACGGCTCGGTGCCGATTCATGTCCACACCTGGTGGCCATTTGCCACTTTCAATCAGCGCTACGGACTCCAGTTGCTGCCGATGTTTGCGGTTTCGGCCGGAGTGCTGACGGCGTCGCTGTTTTCCCTTGGCGGGCGGGCGAGGCACGCGGGAAAACTGGCCGCCGTGCTGTTTGCGCTGATGTTGGTCAGTTACGCTTCGTTGTGGAAGGCGGGCCCTCAATGTTTGCAGGAAGCGCAGAGAAACTGGAGAATCCAGAGTCCTCTGAATTCCGCGGTCTTGCGCGTGGTCGAGACCTTGCCGCCGACTTCGCGCTTTCTCATGGACCTCGGGGAACATGTGGGCATCATGCAGCGGGCGGGCATTCCGCTGCAGCGAGTGGTGAATAGCGAAAATCACCGCGTGTGGAAGCGGCCGTCCGACCCCGAAGGCTTGTGGGAGCGCGCGCTGGCCGATCCGCCGCGCTACGTCGATTTTGTGATTGCCTTCGAGGGCGATGCGGTCGACCAACGTGTGAATCGGGCCCATCTCACGTTGCTGACGGTAATCCACGCGACCGGACAACCGCGAGCGCTCATCTACGCGGCGCGGAACGCCCCGAATCAATCGCGTTAACCCTGCCCGGCAGGCCGCACAGAAAGCGCCGGATGGCGGTGTTAGAATTCGCTCCGGGCCCCAGACTGCGCGCTTTTCGCGGGCTGGGGTAGTCGTCGAAGACTGGGACGCTACTTATGAGCCCATTCCATCAAATCATCGAACTGCTGCGGAATGAACTGGGCGTCGTCCTGAGTTCCACGCTGGCGCGTTTGCTGTTGGCCGCCATACTTGGCGGCGTCATCGGCTTGGAGCGGCAACTGCGGCATAAACCAGCGGGCCTGCGTACGAATATGTTCATCTGTTTCGGCGCGGCCATGTTCACGGTGCTCTCCAACCAGCTTGCGAGCACTCTGGGAGGCGATCACACCCGCATTGCGGCGCAGATCATCCCCGGCATAGGCTTCATCGGCGCGGGCTCCATTCTGCACGCGCGAGCGTCGGTGACCGGCCTGACGACGGCGGCGACCCTGTTTGTGGTGGCGTCGGTCGGGATGGCAGCGGGTGGCGGCCTCTACCTGACGGCGATCTTCGCCACCGGCATCATTCTGATTGCGCTGGTGGTGCTGGGAGGAATGGAGCGCACCTTCTCCCTGAAGTCGCTGATTACGACCTACGAAGTGACGGGCCACAATGTGGATGGGATGTTGCGGGAAGTGAACCGCCTGCTGGACGCCGAGCAACTCACCATGCAGGGCGTGCACATCACGTCCGTCGACCAGGAGTTCCGCCTGGTGTTCTCCGTGGATTGCGAGCATGAACAGCAGAATGCGTTTTCCATCCGGCTGCACGAATCGAACGCGTTTGGCAGCGTAAGAGCCCTCGGGGTTACGGAACACGAATGAGCGCCCCGCGGCCGCCGAACGCGAAAATTCCTTTTACGAAGGCCTCCGCCTGCGGCAACGACTTTCTGCTGGTGGAGGGTGCGCATTTTTCCGGCGATCTCAGCGCACTCACTCGCCGGATGTGCGATCGTCATCGCGGAGTGGGCGCCGATGGCGTGGAATGGCTGTTTCCGGATGCGGAAGCCGAGGTAAAGGCGCGCTTGATCAACGCCGACGGTTCCGAGGCGGAAATTTCCGGCAACGGGACCCGCTGTGTAGCCGCGGAAATTTGTTCGCGCAAACCAGGCGACAAGACGGAAGTTGTCGTGCGCACCGGCGCCGGACTGAAGACCTGCCGTTTGGTGAGCCGGCAAGGCTCAACCTTTGAGTTCGAAGCCGAGATGGGCCAGCCCGAAGTCGGCGGCCAGTTATCGATTGAGATGGGCGCCGTGCGGGTGGTGGGAACCAAAGTGTCGATGGGGAATCCGCACTTTGTAATCTTCGTCGAAAACTTTCAGGAAGGATGGCAGCGCCAAGCCGCGCTGATTGGCGCGCAGCCGCAGTTTCCGCGGGGCACGAACGTGGAATACGTGGTGATCCGCGGTGCGAATGCAATCGAGATCCGGCTGTTTGAGCGAGGCGTGGGAGAGACCGAGTCTTCCGGCACGGGATCGTGCGCGTCGGCAGTAGCCGCGATTGCGAGCGGGCGGGTAGCTTCGCCAGTGACGGTGATTGCGCTCGGAGGAACGCAGACGGTGCGCTGGGAGAAGCAAGTGTATCTGCGGGGGCCCGCGACTCTGGTCTGCCGCGGAGAATTCTTCGTCTAGCATTCGGCGTACGTGAGACTCGGATCAGGGCATGCTTCAGGCATGCCGCAAGCGCACAAGCATCAGGCGCCTTTAGGCGCTGGATTTGTAACGCCGAGGATCGTCCGAGGCTGTTAAGATCGAATCCCAATGGTATCCGCTGCCAAGAATTCGCGAACCAAGCCACGCGCGCTCCGCCGCGGCGACAAGGTGGGAATTGTTGCGCCCGCCTCGAACGTTAATCCCGAAATGCTGGAGGCGGGCTGCAACGGTCTGCGTCGCGCCGGCTACGAGCCGTTTTATTTCGAGTCGATCCTCGACCGCGATCTCTATTTTGCCGGGCCGGTCGAGCGCCGTGCCCGGGAACTGGAAGATATGTTCGCGCGCGACGATGTCCGCGCCATCGTTTGCGCCCGGGGAGGTTATGGATCGAACTACCTGCCGCTGACGCTCGATCCGAAAAAGATTGTTTTCCATCCCAAAATTCTGGTGGGCTACAGCGATATCACGACGCTGGTGTGCTGCATGGCCGATTCGGCGAACTTCGTCACCTTCCATGGCCCCATGGCAGCCAAAGATTTCGCGGTTGCCGACGGCCTGGATCTGGAATCGTGGCAGAACGCAGTGGAAGGAGCGGCGGAGTGGAGCATCGCGCAAGGCTCGGGAGCCCGGCCGCTAGCGCCCGGGCAGGCGGAGGGAATCCTTTATGGCGGATGCCTGTCGATGCTGGTGGCGTCGCTCGGCACGCAGCACGAGATTCGAACCGCGGGCACGATCCTCTTTATCGAAGACATTACCACCAAGCCCTACCAGATCGACCGCATGTTGATGCAACTGAAACTGGCGGGCAAGCTGAAGGATGTACGCGGCATGATCTTCGGCGAGATGCTGGACTGCCGGCAGGGTCCGGACCAGGATTACACGCTGGAGGGTGTGATTCTGCGGATTGTCGAAGACTTGCGGATTCCGGTCGCATTCGGGTTGCGCTCAGGCCATGTCTCGCGCGCGAACATCACGCTGCCGATTGGAGTGCGGGCACGCCTGACCGTGGACGACGCGGTAGAACTCCGGATTCTGGAAGCAGCGACGGTGAAATGAGAAGTCAGTAGTAAGAAGTCAGATTGCAAAAGTAACCCGATTCCGAGTGTTTCACTTCTGCAATTTGACTTCTGCAATCTGCAATTCCGCGAGATCGAATGTCCCAGAATAAACACATCCACCTGATCGGCATCTGCGGCACGGCGATGGCTTCCCTCGCCGGCATGTTACAAGAGCGCGGTTTTCGCGTCACTGGCTCGGATGCCGCGGCCTATCCTCCAATGTCGACGTTTCTCGAATCGCTGGGCATCCCGGTAGCGCAGTCGTTTGCCGAAGCCAACCTCGATCCCAGTCCCGACCTCGTGGTCGTGGGCAACGCACTTTCTCGCGGCAACGTGGAACTGGAGCGCGTGCTCGACCGGCGCATTCCGTTCTGTTCGCTGCCGCAGATTCTCCATGATGAATTCCTGGTAGGGAAAGACGTTCTGGTGGTAGCCGGAACCCACGGCAAAACCACGACGACCTCGATGCTGACCTGGATCTTCGAGACCGCCGGCCTTCAGCCGTCATTCCTGATCGGCGGCATTCCCGAAAACTTCGGCCGCAGTTTTGGACTCGGCGACGGCAAGCACTTTATCCTGGAAGGCGACGAATACGACACGGCCTTCTTCGACAAGGGTCCGAAGTTCATGCACTACTTTCCGGATTCCGTGATTCTCACCTCGGTCGAATTCGACCACGCCGATATCTACAAGGATCTGGATGCGGTGGAGACGGCCTTCAAGCGGCTGGTGAATCTGGTTCCGCGGCGCGGGCGCATTGTGGCCTTCGATTCCGGGGTGACCCAGAACGAGAGCATCGACCGATGTCTCGAGAAAGCGTTCTGTCCCGTGGAGCGCTACGGCGCGTCCGCTGGCGCGGGCTGGAGAATCGTAAATCTGAAGCTGGGAGAGGAACGAACGTCCTGGTCGGTGCTTCGCGATGGAAAGCCCTGGGCAGATTTCAACTTCCCGCTCGGCGGCGAATACAACGTCTGGAATGCGACGGCCGCAGCGGCGATGGCAGCGAATTATGGAATTTCGAAAGATGCGATAGCGAAAGCTCTAGAAACATTTCGCAGCGTGAAGCGCAGGCTTGAGGTGAAGGCCGAGGTCAATGGAGTCACGATCATTGACGACTTCGCGCATCATCCAACCGCCATCGAGCAGACGATTCGGGCGTTGCGGGCGCGCTATCCGCAATCGCGGCTGTGGGTGGTGTTAGAGCCGCGCTCGAACACCATGCGCCGCAACGTGCTGCAGGATGCGCTCGCCCGCAGCCTGGCGCTAGCCGATCGGGTAGTGGTAGCGGCCATCTTCAAGTCCGAAGCGATTCCCGTGGCCGAACGCCTGGATCTGAATCGCGTGATCGCCGAGATTGAGAAGCGCGGAAAACAAGCGCGCATTCTCGCCGACGCCGATGCAATCGTAAATGCGATCGCTCCGGAACTGCGCGAGCGCGACGTGGTTGCCATTCTCTCCAATGGCGGATTCGGCGGCATCTATGAGAAGCTACCGCAACGGCTGCGCGAACTCGCAGTGAAAACGCTGGGCGTGAAAGAGCTCGGGGCGCAGACGCTTGGGGTGAGGACCTAGGTGTTTCGCACCATCCTCATGCTGCTGTTCTGGGCCGCGGCGCTGCCGTTCGCCGCGCTCGTCGCCATTCCCTGGACGTATCTCACCAAAGACATCCGGTTTTTGTACAACAGTTGCATGTGGGCGGCATTCACGGGAGTGCGCATCGCGGGCGTGAAGGTGCGGACCCTCGGCCTGGGAAAAATCGATCCGGCGCGCACCTATGTCTTCATGTCGAATCACATCTCCAATCTCGATCCGCCGCTCACCCTGCCGCTGATTCCGCGCCGCACGTCGGTGATGGTGAAGAAAGAACTATTCAAGGTTCCAATCCTCGGCCACATCATGTCGCTCGGCTCGCTCGTGCCCGTCGACCGTGGCAATCGCGACGCGGGCATCGCGGCGGTGCGCGACGCGCTCCGAGTCATTGAGCAGGGAATCAACATGACCATCTATGTGGAAGGGCACCGTTCGTTCGATGGCAAGTTGCTGCCGTTCAAGAAAGGCCCGTTTTATCTCGCCGAAGAGTGCAAAGTTCCGGTCGTGCCCATCACGATTTCCGGGACGGAAGACTGCATGCCGAAAGCGCGCTTTGCGATTCGCCCGGGGGTGGTGACCATCGAATTTCACGATCCCATCGAGCCCGCCGATTTCGGAGAACGCGAATGCCTGATGGCCAAAGTGCGAGCCGCAATCAATAGCGGGCTTCCGGCGGAGTTGCGGGAGTAGCAACGCTGCCGACCCCGTCCAAGCTGTAATCCTGAGCAATCTGTCATCCTGAGCGGAGCCGGGACTTCACGAAGTGAAGTTCCGGCGGAGTCGAAGGACCCCTACCCCCTCTGACTACGTCAGCCGGGTCAGGGAATTCTCCAGGCACGAGTCAGGGGCAGCGGACAGGAGTGTCCCCTCTACGCAAACCTATCCTCCGGACGCTCCGCCCATCCACGTTTTCCTGCGGTCGCGGGCGAGGGCGCCCGCGCCACACGAAGGTCTCCCGCTAGTTGATGACCAGCACGATCGTCGCGGTGTTTCCACCGGGAGGACATCCTGTCGCCGATCCCAGAGTCCTTATGGAAATCTGCACACTGCTTCCGGATGAGCCGCCAAAGGATGCGAAGGTCTGTTGCGTAATGGTGGTCTCGAGGTGGCCGGAGTCCACGAAGACGCTGGGCAACGCGCTTCCGTTCCACAGAATCTGCGATTGCGAAGTAAAGTCGCTTCCGTTCGCGGTCAGTAGGACGGATTCGGAGTTGCCAGCAATCGCGCCCGGCGATAGCGAGGTGAGTTGAGCCATGGGCTGCACGCCCTGACAGCTGTTGAAATCAACCATCGCGTTGCAGGTGCCCCAGGCCGCGAGCAGCAGGGTCAGAATTACAAGGAACACAATGCGAACCCAGGGATAGGACAGACCGAGAGGAGAAGGCATACTGGCCTCCGGAGAACAACCTTTGCGCGTATTGTACCGCTGCAGCGCGGCGGAAATCTCTGGGGACAATCTCGCGGGAAAATCTCCAACGACCAACGGTCTTGGAATCCCACCCTTTTTCGCAAAGTACGCGAAAAAGGATGGGGCATCCGCATTTGTTCTCGGGAGAGAGAAAGCGATTCACTCCCGCTCCGACAGCTTCCTAACTGCCTTGGCAATTTCCGGCAGCTTGGCGTAGGCGGCGCAGCACCTCAGCCACAGGCGGTTATCGATGGCAGGATAGCCGCTGACCGTGGCTCCAGCGGGAACGTCGTGGGGGATACCGCTTTGGGCGGTGGCGATGGCTCCGTCTCCGATCTTGCAGTGGCCCGCGACGCCAACTTGTCCGGCGAGAATTACGTTGTTGCCCACTTCCGTGGTTCCAGCCAGGCCGACCTGCGAGATCAGCAGAGTGTCGCGGCCCACGGTGCAACTGTGGCCGATCTGCACCAGGTTGTCGATTTTCGCGCCGCCTCCGATGCGGGTTTCGCCTATGCTGGCGCGGTCGATGCAGGTGTTGGCCTGAATCTCAACGTCGCTTTCGAGCGTCACTTTTCCGGACTGGACGATTTTGTACCAGTGGCCAGCGTCATCCTTGGCGAAGCCGAATCCGTCGCTGCCGACTACGGCGCCATTTTGCAGGATGACGTTGTCTGCCAGTTGGCAGAATTCCCGGACCACGGCGTGCGCGTGCGCGAAGAAATTATTGCCGATGGTGACTCCGCGATAGATGACGACGTGGGCTAGCAGAACGGCGTTGTCTCCGATTACTACTTCTTCGTCGATCACGACGTAGGGACCGATATGCGCGTTCTTGCCCAGCTTGGCTTTGGGATGAACTACGGCGGTGGGATGGATTCCGGGCACGTAACTTGGCGGTTGGTGGAAAAGTTCTATCGCCTTTGCCCAGGCTAGATAGGGATTCTTGCTGCGCAGCATTCCCGTGGAGATGGCGGGAAAGTCTTCGGCGACGATGACGGCGGAAGCTGAGGTGGTCTTCGCGGCGGCGTTGTACTTGGGGTTGGACACGAAGGTCAGCTGGCCGGGACCCGCTTGTTCGATTCCGGCTACGGCGGTGATTTCGGTGTCGGGGGAAGCGTTGTCCAGGCGGGCGTTGAGGGCAGTGGCGATGTCGGCGAGTCTCATAGTATGGGTCCGGGAGAATTGTAATCGAGCAAGGCCTGAGGTCTTAGGTCTCAGGTCTTAGGAAAACCACTCTTGATTCACAGTGAAATGGGTTGATCTTGGTTTTCCTAAGACCTAAGACCTAAGACCTAAGACCTGAGACCCGACAGCCTGCCTTTCTACTGCTCGAACAGCGTGACTTGCCTAGTATCCGGCTGACCGCCTTTGCGGCGGCGGTTGGCGGCTCCTATTACCGCGAGGACCGTTACTGACGTCAGCGCTTCTCTGGGCACGAAGACTCGCTGCGTGTTCGAGCGCAGGTCGGGAGGGTTCATCAGGAATCCCTCGGAGGGATTCTGCGTCAGGTCGTTGGGCAGGATGCCTTCGATCACTTCGCTGTCTTTGAACTTCAGGCGCACCCAGAGGCCTTCGGTTCGAGGACGGGTGGTGAACGTCTTGCGGAGCATCACATCGGCGTCGGAAAACTCGCGGACAAAATACACGGCCTTGATGTCGCGCAGGTCGATGGCGACCACATTGCCGGACGTGTTGAGCAGTTCCAGTTTGCCCTCCACCACAAAGTTGGCGGGAGCGACGAAACCGCTGACCGAGTCGCGGTCGTGTTTCCGCACGATCACTTTCTTGTGAGTCGAGGGCATGGGGTAAGACGGCTTTCCAAGCGACGCCGGCAATCCCACCCATTCGCAAAGAACGCGAATGAGTGGGGCACCCGGCGCCACTTGGATTCTCGCACTTTCCGCATGAATTCGCCCAGTTTGTGCCTTCGCAGTAGCCAAACGGTAAACGTTGTGTTATTTTCTCTTGTTTACTGAATTGCGGTGATGCGGTATAAGTCTAATGTCTAGAGATATTTAGATTCCGCCGTCGGGCCCCGCGGCGGGTTCGCGGCGGCTTCCCTGTGGAAATCTTGTGAATAACGCCCCGGTTCCGCCCAACGAAGGGCCACGGCACGGCGATTAGGAAGGCATGGCCGATTACATATACACGCTGGAAACCCGGCTCTCGCCGGATCAACAAAAGGCAGTCACACTGGTCTTAGACGCCGCCAAGGCGGCGGGGATGAATCTCTACCTGACCGGTGGCGCCATCCGCGACATCATTACTGGCTTCCCCATTCGCGATCTGGATTTCACGGTCCAGGGCAACGCGCTCAAACTGCAAAAAGATCTGGAGCGGGCCGGCGCGGTGGTGGGTGACGCCGACGACGAAACGCGAGCCTTGCTGCTGACGCTGCCCGGCGGTGTGCGCGCCGAGATTGCGATGGCGCGCTCGGAGCGCTATGACAAGCCCGGCAAGGCGCCGCAGATAGCTCCGGCGACGATCATCGAAGACCTTCGCCGCCGTGATTTCACCGTGAACGCGATGGCTCTGTCGATGAACGAAGGATCGCGCGGGTTGTTGATGGATCCATTTAACGGCTCCGCCGACATCGAATCCAAAGTGATCCGCGTACTGCATAACTACGCGTTTCTTGAGGATCCGTCGCGGATGATCCGGGCCACGCGCTTTGCCACGCGGTTCCACTGGCCGCTGGAAGAGCGGACGCAGGCGCGTTACGAATCGGGGAAAGAAAACGGCTATATCGAGTACATCCGGAATTCGAGCATCGGATACGAGATCGAGCAGTTGGCGTACGAGGACGATCCGCACGGCGTCTTGAAGGCGTACGAAAAAGAGGGATGGCTGAAAGTGCTGAATCCGCGCTGGAGTACAGCCAAAGTGGACACGGCCGGATTAGGCGCGCTGATGAAGACGCGTCAGCAAATGAACGAGCTCGGATATACCCCGGAGGTTGCGCCGGCGGTGCTGCATTTCCTTACCGAGCGGCTGGGGGACAGTGATATTTCGGATTTGCGCCGGGCGATTCCGCGCAAGGATCTGGTCGATTCCTGGAAGGATCTGGATTCGAATGCCCACAGCCTGGCGAAGCGTTTGTCGGGAAAAGAAGCGGGCACGCCATCGCGGACGTGGCAATTGCTGTCGTCGGCGCGTCCGGAGATGATTTTGTTTCTTGCGATCACGGCCCGGCAGCAGGCGGTGGCGCAGAAGATCAAGAATTTCTTTACGAAATGGCGGCAAGTGCAGCAGAAGATTCCACTGCCCGAGATGACGGAACTCCGAATTACGCCGGAGATGCCGGGGTATCCGAAGATTGCCAACGATGTGTTCATGCTGTTGCTGGATGGGAAGCTGCGTTCGCGGACGGAGACTCTGAAATATCTCAAACCGCTGGCGCCGCCTCCACCGCCTCCACCGCCTGCACCCAGCAAGCGGGGCAGAGGAGCCAAGGCGGCTGCGGCTGCAGCTCCTGCAGCGGCGAGCGGCAAGCCTGGGGTTAAGGGGAAGGGGAGAACGGCGGCGGCTGCGACCGCGCCGGTTCCGGGGAAGGCTGCAGCCGAGGCAAAACCCGTAGTTGCGGCAACGCCCTCGCCGGCGAAATCTGCTGCCAAGGTGAGCAAGCCCGCCAAGGGGCCGGCCGCCATGAAGCCGAACAAACCTGCGAAGCCTTCGAAGCCAGCTGTTAAAAGAAAAGCAATTACCCACGCCAAGGTCAAGAAAAAGCGCAAGTGAGGCGAGCTAAAGCGGGCTATAATGTGGTATGCGGCGCTGGTGGTCCATAGCGACGTGTAGCCTGATTTTGCTGACGCTGCCCGTGTGGGCGCAGCATCGTGGCGGTGGCCATATTGGCGGTGGAGGCGGAGCCCACTTCGCCTCGCATGGCAGTTTTGCCGGACACGCCTCTGCCGTACACGCTTCTGGCGGATTTCGCGGTGGAGGATTTGGTCGCGGATCCGGCTTTCATGTTCCGCCGGGAAACCGCTTCCACCATCATCACGGCTTCGACGGACGACGCGGTTTTTACTCGAATTACCCATACGCGTCGTATTATCCCTACTACCCCTACGGCTATTACAGCTACGATGATCCGTTTTTCTATGACACGGAAAACGAAGATCAGGATGCGTACGCCGGTTCCTCCTACCAGGCTCCCTCGTACCCGGCTCCATCGGCGGAGGACAGCGGATTGCGGAGCGACGTTCAGGCACTGAGCGGAAAGATCGATCGGTTGCAAGCCGACGTCGAAGCGCGCAATCATCCGAAGGAGATGGAGCCCGCGACGGCACTGGTTTTCCAAGACAAGCATGTGGAAGAAGTGCGGAATTACGCGATTGCCGGTGGAACGCTGTGGGTGCTTAACGACCATCAAGCCGGGAAGAAGATTCCGCTCGCGCAGCTCGATATTCCGGCCACGGTCAAGATGAATGACGATCGCGGGGTAGATTTTCAGGTGCCGAGATAGCTGCGGCAACGCGCGGGCGGGGGCGCCCGCGCCACACGCAATTGCACCACTTTCAGGCGTTGCGCGATTTCCTCCAGCCATTAGAATGAGTGCGGCTCCACAGCAAAGAAATCTTCATGTCCCAATCCTTCGTACATCTGCACTTGCACAGTGATTATTCGCTCCTCGACGGCGCTTGCGACGTCGAGAAGCTTGTTGACCGCGTCAAAGAGCTTGGCATGCCCGCGGTAGCCATGACCGACCACGGCAATATTTTTGGCGCGGTGCATTTTGTGAATGCGGCGCACAAGGCCGGGGTCAAACCGATTGTTGGATGCGAACTCTACATCTGCAAGAAGGACGACCACGTCATCACGCGCACTCCCCCCGATGGCGACACCTACAACCATCTGCTGGTGCTGGCGGAAAATGAAGAAGGCTACCGCAACCTGGTGAAGATCACCTCGGAAGCCTCGTTGCGCGGCTTTTACTACAAGCCTCGGGTGAGCAAGAACTTTCTGGCGGAGCATTCGAAGGGGCTGATCGGGCTGTCCGGATGCCTGAAAGGCGAAGTCGCCGAGCGCCTGACGGAAGGGAAGTACGAGGCAGCGCGGTCGGCGGCCGGATTCTATCGTGACCTCTTCGGCAAAGAGAACTTCTTTCTTGAGATTCAGGACCAGGGCCTGGAGATGGAGCACCGCATCCACTCGGGGTTGTTTCAGTTGGAGAAGGATCTCGGGCTGCCCCTGGTCGCGACCAACGACAGCCACTACCTCTGCGAAGACGACGCCCACGCCCAGGATGTGATGCTGTGCATTCAGACGGGGAAGTCCATTCAGGAAACTAACCGGATGAAATTCGAGGGCACGCAGTTCTACGTCAAGAACGGCGACGAGATGTTGCGCGTGTTCAAAGACTCTCCGGAGGTCCTTTCGCGCACGCTTGAGATTGCGGAACGCTGTAATTTTCGACTGGAGAAAATTCCCAGCCCGTTTCCGCGCTTTGACGTTCCCGACGGATTTACTCCTGATAGTTACTTCGAGCACATCACGCGGCAAGGATTCGCGCGGCGCATGGAGAGCCTGCGCACGGCATCGGCGAACGGCCGACTTAAGCATTCTCTTGCGGATTACGAACAAAGATTGGCGCGCGAGATCGCCATCATTCAGCAGATGAAGTTCTCGGGCTATTTCCTGATCGTCTGGGACTTCATCCGCTATGCCCGGGAACGCGGCATTCCCGTGGGCCCGGGGCGCGGATCGGCGGCGGGCGCGGTGGTTGCGTATTCGCTCGGGATCACGGACATCGATCCCCTGCAGCATGAACTGCTGTTCGAGCGCTTCCTCAACCCGGAGCGCATTTCCATGCCGGATATCGATATCGACTTCTGCATGAACCGGCGCGGAGAAGTCATCGAGTACGTTACTCATAAATACGGGCGCGAAAATGTCGCGCAGATTATTACGTTCGGCACGATGGCGGCGAAAGCCGCGATCAAGGACGTTGGCCGCGCGATGGATATGCCCTACAGCGACGTCGACCGCATCGCAAAAATGGTGCCCACCACGCTGAATATCAAGCTGGACGACGCGCTCAAAGAGTCGGTGGCGCTGCAGGACGCGTACCAGAAGGATCCGCAGGTGCGGCAATTGCTCGACACGGCCCGGAAGCTCGAAGGCTTGGTACGGAATTCCGGTGTGCACGCAGCGGGTGTGGTGATTTCGCCGCGTCCTCTGATTGAACTGGTGCCGCTGCACAGAACCAAGAACGACGAAATCGTCACGGCGTTTGACATGAAGGCCATCGAAAAGATGGGCCTGTTGAAGATGGATTTTCTTGGGCTGACGACGCTTACCATTCTCGACGACGCGTTGAAACTGATCGCACAGAGGGGGACGAATCTCAGCTTGGAAGACATTCCCCTCGAAGACCAGGAGACGTACGAGAAGGTCTTCCATAAGGGATTAACCTCGGGCGTGTTCCAGTTTGAATCGCACGGGATGCGAGACGTTCTGCGCCGCTATCAGCCGAATTCGATTGAAGATCTCACCGCGTTGAATGCGCTCTACCGCCCCGGGCCGATTCAGGGCGGCATGATCGACGACTTTATCGAGCGCAAGCATGGGCGCCGCAAGATTGAATACGAATTGCCGGAATTGAAAGAGATCTTGCATGAGACGCTGGGCGTGATCGTGTATCAGGAACAGGTAATGCAGGCGGCGAACCGGCTGGCGGGCTACAGCCTGGGAGAAGCGGACTTGTTGCGGCGGGCGATGGGCAAGAAGAACGTCGAGGAGATGACGAAGCAGCGCGAGCGGTTTGTGCAGGGCGCGACGCAGCGCGGTTTTCCGCCTCGGAAGATCGAGAAGATTTTCGATTTGATGGCGCAATTTGCCGGCTACGGTTTCAATAAGTCGCACTCGGCGGCATACGCGCTGCTGGCCTATCACACGGCGTACTTGAAGACGCACCATCCGCTGGATTTCATGGCGGCGCTGCTGACTTCGGTGACCGGCAGCACCGATGACGTGGTGAAGTACATCAACGAATGCCGCGAAATGGGGATTGCGGTCGAACCGCCGGACATCAACGTCAGCGATGCGAACTTTACTCCGCACGGGCAGGCGATACGGTTCGGGCTGGCCGCGGTGAAGAACGTTGGCGGAAATGCGATCGAGTCGATCGTCGGGGCGCGGAAGAAGTTGGGCCGGAATTTCCGGTCATTCTACGAATTCTGCGAAGAAGTCGACCTGCGGCTGTTGAACAAGCGCGTGCTGGAGTCGCTGATCAAGAGCGGCGCCATGGATTGCTTCGGGCGGCGGGCACAGCTCATGAAAGCGCTCGACACTGCGATCGAACAGGCGCAGAAGGCGCAGCGCGACGCGGAGTCGGGACAGCACGGGCTGTTTGGCGTGTTTGCCGACGAAACGGCGCAGGCGGCGAACGATGCGCTCCCCAACGCGCCCGACTGGGACGAACACACACGGCTTCAGGCGGAGAAGGAAATCCTTGGATTTTTCATTACCGGGCATCCGATGGAGAAGTACAAGGAAAAACTCGCCGACCTGAATGCGCTCTCCACCGAAGATATTGCCGCCATGAAGAAATCCACCGCCAAGGACGAGAACATCACGACGGCGGGTTTGATTTCGGGGCTGCGAGTCGCAAAATCGAGAAGGGGCGAACTGTGGGCGCAAGCGGCGCTGGAAGACATGTCGGGAAAAGTGGAGTTGCTCGTTTTTCCCGAGGCCTACAGGAAACTTGCGGAGAAAGTAAAGCTTGAAGTTCCGGTGCTGATCCGCGGGGGCGTGCGCATCGAAGAAGGCGCAAATCCCAAAGTTACGGCGAACGACATCATTCCGCTCGACGAAGCTCCGGTGACGCTGGCGAAGGCGCTGCGCATACGGATTCCCCTGGGCAGTGCGACGGAAGACACGGTCGATGCCCTGCATACGCTTTGCCGCGAGCGCAAAGGCGAGGCGCAGGTGCTGTTCGACGTTGAGCGGGAAGGCGATTTCATGGTGGTGATGGAGGCGGAAGGCTATAATGTGATGCCGGACCGCAGTTTCTTGAGCCGCGTGGAGGAGTTGTGCGGGCGCGGCAGCGTGCGCAAAATCAGTTGATCGTGCAAAGGAAGAGCATGCCAGTTCACCGACGCGGCCGATGAGACGAATCAGGACAAAGCGGGTGGGAAAGTCCGATGCCAGTGCGGACACCGGCGCCTCAAGTTCCGCGAAACACGGCGCGGAGAATGCCGCCGTCGCCAGTGCGGACTTCATGCTCTCGATCGTCGAGGCACATCATACGCGAGGGAATGGGAACGTCATCAAGATGGATTCTGGATTGAAAGCGCAGCAGGAACTGGAAAAAATCGAGCAGCAGATCACGAAGCTGCAGACGCTGGAAGGCCAGAGCGCGGAAACGCTCCGCCAGATCCAGCAATTGCACGAGCGGGTCGACGGCCTTCGCCGCGAGATTTCTTCGCACCTGAACGCGTGGGAGCGCACGGAACTGGCGCGTCATCCGCAGCGTCCCTATACGCTGGATTATGTCGAGCGCATTTTTACCGACTGGAGCGAGATTCACGGCGATCGCAGCTTCCGCGACGATCCGGCGATTGTTTGCGGAATGGCTCGTTTTCACGGCGAGGAAGTCATCGTGATCGGCCAGCAGAAGGCGCGCGACGCGAAACAGCGCGTGTATCGCAACTTTGGCATGGCGCACCCGGAAGGATACCGGAAGGCGCTGCGGGTGATGAGGATTGCGGAGAAGTTCAAGCGTCCGATTCTGACCTTCGTCGATACCGATGGAGCGTATCCCGGACTGCACGCCGAAGAGCGCGGACAGGGAGAAGCGATCGCGCGGAACTTGCTCGAGATGGCGCGCCTGGAAGTGCCCATCATCGCGACCGTGATTGGCGTCGGCGGCAGTGGTGGAGCGCTGGCGATTGCCGTGGCCGACCGCGTGTTGATGATGGAAAATGCCGTGTACTCGGTGATTTCGCCGGAGGGCTGCGCCTCGATCATGTGGCGCGATACCAGCAAGAAGCACCTGGCGGCGGAGGCCATGAAAATCACGGCGAAAGATTTGAGCGAACTAGGCTGCATCGATGCCATCATCCCGGAACCCGCTGGCGGCGCGCATACCGACCATGCGCAGGCCGCGGAGTTGCTCGACCGGGCGCTGCAAGAGGAATTGGCTAAACTCAAGCGACTGCCGCTCGAGGATCTACTGGAAACCCGCTATCAGAAATTCCGCAACATGGCGCAGTTCTTCCAGGTGGAAGCATAGAACGGCACGGTCATATGCCGCTGGTGTTTGAATGGGACACTCGCAAAGCTAGAAGCAACCAGCGGAAGCATGGAGTCAGTTTCGATGAAGCATGCACGGTTTTCGACGATGCTTGGGCGACGATCTTTCCAGACGAGGATCATTCCAACGGCGAGGAACGCGAAATAATGGTGGGGTACTCGCTTCTTGACCGGCTTTTGCTGGTGAGTTTTGCGGAACGATCCATGGACCGAGTTCGAATTATCAGCGCTCGCAAAGCGACAAGAAGAGAGCAGAAGGACTATGAAGAGAACATCCGCAATTAAGCCCACGGGGCTGGGTTCCTCGAAAGACCTGCGAGCTGAATACCGATTTGACTACTCGAAAGCTCGACCCAACCGCTTCGCACGTCGCGCGCGGGCGAAGTCAGTGGTCGTGCTGCTCGCTCCCGATGTTGCGAAGGTATTTAGAACCGGTGACTCAGTCAACGACGCTCTGCGCGCGATCATGAAAGCGGTACCGCGGCGAAAAGGGGCGGCGAGTTCGACCTAAGCTCGGAGGATGTAATGGCCCAACGGGTCGCCGGCAACATCGATAATGCAGTCAAGGCTCGATCACAGCGCCGAGCGAGACGTGGCGGCAGTATCGAAGAGGAAATACGGGACAATCTTTGCAGCGCCGCGGTGGAACCGATTTCAGTCGGCGGGTTGGGGAAGGAAATCGCTGGCTTGTTCGCCAAGATCGGGCTCCGGGCCGACATTCCGGAGTTGCGTGGGCACAAGATCATGCCCTTCGCATGAAGTTGCCCCGTCTAGGAGGGGATCAAACGTTGGCCTGTCCCGGGTCCTTGGCGACGGCGCTTTTGTCGGGAGCGTCTTCCTGGTTCTTCATGGCGAATTTGAAGCCGCGAATACCCTCGCCGATTCCTTTGCCGAGTTCGGGGAGTTTCTTGGGCCCGAACACGAGGAGGGCGATCCCGAAAATCACCAGCAGATGCATCGGTTGAAAAAGTCCTTCGATCATGGTGTGTCCCTTTCGCTCTCAAAAGTCTTGCCGACTACGGGATGCAGGCGCTGCGGCCGGAGTTTCCGGGCGCAGCGCCTGGTGCAGGCGACTGGACGATTTTGCGGTTGTGCCACCGCCCGATCACTGACATTGCCCTGTTCCTCGTCACTCGCGTACTGCCAGATCCGCTTCAATCGCCAGCGTCTGCATGAAAGTGAAGAACTCTTTCGACTGGCCGATAAAGAGTCCATCCGCGGTGAGGGCATGCAGCGCTCCCATGGCGGCGCCTTTGGTTTGAGTTGGGCGAATGATGGAACACGGCGGAAGCTTTCGGCTGAGGAACGCCGTGGGCTCGGGCATGATGAGGTTGGTCTGAAAGTCTTCTCCGCCAAACGGAGGAGCATTCAAATCGGGGAAGGTTACGTGGACGCCGGTCACGGGATCCACGGCATCGGCGATGGGTGGTGCATTGCCGGCTTTGTCGGACCACGTCTGGAAATGCATGATCTCGGTTCCGCCAATGCTGAGCAAAATGCGCAAGGTTTCCAAGCTGGTTACTCGCTGAGCTAGTTTCGGGTAGAGGCTGCTGCCGCCCTGCTCGATGGTTCCAAAGTGAAAGCCGGCGGTGTTGGCGATCGCCTGCAGAAAAGTGGAGTCTTCGATGTCGGCGTTAGTTCTGGGGATCGCCGGATGCCGCCCCACCGCGAGAGTCGGGACAGCTTGCGCAAACGTATCTCCTAGATCGGGATTGCCGGTGCGGCTGCGATATCGAGTCCACCAGGTAGTATCCACGGTCAGTTGCATAAGGTTGGTGAGACGCCCGATGTTCTGGGCGCCGCTGGCCTGGCTGCTGGGTAAATTGCGAAATTGATCGAGATTGACCGGTTCCGCGCCTTTCGACACCAGGTAAGCGTTGATGAACACTTCGTGGGTGAGCTCATCCTCGGTGTTGTCGTGGATATATTGATCCATATCGCCATCGAGCTTCTTGATGGCATTGGTGTAGCGACGGTTTCCAGATCCGCCCGGCACCTCGCTGTCCTGGATTCCTCCGAGCTCGTTGTATTGTTGCCAGAGATCGGTTTCGAGAATTTCGGCGGCAGCCAGGAACCGCAGAATGGCCACGTCACCGACGGTTACGACGGTCGGCGAGGCCTCGGCGGCGGTTGCGAGCAAGGAACCGGCAGACAAGGCCGCTCCCGCCACGCCGAGGCCCTTTAGGAAAGAGCGGCGGCGGACACCGTTCCTGGATGGAGACTCAGCGCCTTCGGTTGCTTCAGGCGCACTAGGGGCGAGATCTTCTTTTGCCATGGTTCAACTCCAATCTCTTTTGAAATGAAAGTCGGCGGTCCTATGACCTGGAAACTGAACTCACCGTAGAATGAAAGTAGGTTGTTTCCGCTTGGCGGGTGTCACGCTTCGGTAAAAGCTGTGTCAACTTATTGCATCGGCGGCGGTGAGTAATCGTGAGACCAGTCCCCATCAAGGAAGATTTCATCTCAAGCGAAGCTACAGTATCGGCAAATGCAAACACGGCTGCACCAGGAAATCCAGCGAGTTGATTTGCTCGATCGCCTGTTCCACCAGCGACGCTTTACATTCCTCCAGCGTAATCAGAAAGGGCAGGTGCGATTTCGGACAGCCCGGCTTCTGCAGTACGGAATCGATGTTGATGCCGCAGTGGGAGAGAATTGTAGCGAGGCTGGCGATGATGCCGGGGCGGTCCTTCACCAGAAAGCGCAGATAGTGCTTGGTGGTGAAATCGGCGGTGACGGTGGGCGTTGTTTCGGCGGGCTGTCCGGCATCCGTCATCGTGATGCCGGCTTGCTGGGAGCGAGCGATGGCCAGAATGTCGGAGACGACCGCGACAGCGGTGGGATGTCCGCCTGCGCCGTGGCCTCCAAACACCGTCTGGCCTCCGTAGGTTCCGGTTGCCATGACCAGGTTCTGGCTGCCCTCCACGCGCGCCAAGGGCGATGAGAGCTCGACGAGCGCCGGCTGGACCGCGGCAAACAGTTCCTCGCCTCTCGGCTTAGGGTTCGGCTCTGTGCTCAGCTTTGTGCTCGACTTCGTGCTCAACTCTGTTTTCAACTCCGCCCAGGAAATCTGGCGAATCGTGCAACCCAACTGGTTCGCGTATTCAAAATCAACTGCGTCAATGGCGGAGATGGAGCGCACCATGATCCTCTCAGGCCGGACGTTGCAATGCAGTCCGACGCGCGCCAGGATAGCGAGTTTCGCCCGCGCGTCCAGACCCTCGATGTCTTCCGTGGGATCGGCCTCGGCGAAACCGAGCTTCTGCGCCTCGCGCAAAGCCGTGGCGAAGGGAATGCCGTTCGTCTCGATCTGGCTGAGGATGTAGTTGCAGGTGCCGTTGAGGATGCCGCAGATCCTGAACAGTTCATCGCCGGCCAAGCCCTCATGCAACCCGGAAATCACCGGCACGCCGCCCGCGACCGACGCGCCAAAGTGGATTTGCTGTTTCATTTGGCGGGCCAGGCCGATCAATTCCGGGCCGCAATGCGCGATCAACTGTTTGTTGGCGGTGACCACGGACTTGCCCGAGGTGAGCGCGCGCCGGATCCAGTCTTCGCTGGGATCGAGGCCGCCCATCACCTCGACCACGATGTCGGCATTCGACGACAAAATGTCGTCGATCTTCTCCGTCCACTGCACCGAGGAGGGAAGCCAGTCCACCTTTTTCCGCGCCACGTTGCGATTGAGGACATGGGTCAGGCGCAGGTGGGTGTTGGAGCGCTCGCAAAGAATTCGCGCTACCGAACTCCCGACCGTGCCGAAGCCGAGCAGAGCCACCTTGCAACTGGATGCGCCAGCGTTTGATTCACCAACGACAGCGCTGTTTCCGGTGGAATCGAGTTTAGAAGTCATTCCATCTCCCGTGCTCGGGGTGTTCCCGCCTTGTTCTATTATCACCGAAGTCTGAGAGCGGCCTCGCTGTACAATTCGCGCGCGTGCTCGGTGTAGCAGGTCGGACAGAATGTCTTGCCGCAACACTCGCAGTCTTCCGAGTGATGCCCGCAGACTTCGCGGCGGCACTGGGCGCAGTGAGCCAGATGCGGACGCAAGCATCCGGCGATGCTGCACGTTCCAACCGTGTCGACGGTGTAATCCTTGTCTCGGGCCGTCATATTTCCCTCCCTCGACGGACCTGTCTCACACGGATAAGTTTAAACCCCGAGAGGGCGCGAGTATGCCGCTCAACCTTGCCCGGGATACGGTGGTTGGTGAACCCCATCGACAACGTGCAGACATATCAGCCGCAGATGAGGTGTTGTTCGGTGGAATGAGCCCGCCGTGCAGGTGTACGGCGGGCTTAAACACCTTGTCAGCGATTCGCGAAATTGCTGAGTTGGTGCCCGCGTGACTCTGCCTGTTGCCGCTCTGATTAACTCCCTCCACCTTCGAGCGCGTATAATAAAGGGTTTTCCCGCTTTACTCCGCAAGACTTCCGGGCGAATGGGGTTTGCCCGGTCATGACAAGGGAAGGTACAAGGGATGGCCACTACGGATGTCGTGCCCCAGGAATCGTCCGGTCAATTGGGGCAAGCGCGTGTCGTGAACGACATGAGCATTCAGGTTGCGACCGTGAATGGGTCGGGGTCGCAGAGTTCCAACACAGTTCTGTTGCGCAGCATTTTCCAGATGGGGGTGCCGATTTCGGGGAAGAACCTGTTTCCTTCGAACATTGCCGGGCTGCCAACCTGGTACACCATCCGCGCTAACAAGGATGGCTATATCGCGCGCAAGAAGGAAATCGACCTGCTCATCGCGATGAATGCCGAGACGGCGCAGGACGACGTGAAGACGCTCGGATCGGGTGCCGCCGTGCTTTATGACGAGCCGCTGGCGCTCGACAAAGTGCGCAGCGATTTGATTTACTACGCCGTGCCCTTCGATAAGCTGGCGGCGACGGTGGGTGCGGAAGCGAAGCTGCGCAAGCTGATCAAGAACATGATCTACGTCGGAGTGGCGGCGCACCTGCTGGAGATTGACTATGCCGAAGTCGAGAAGGCAATCCGCAAGCAATTTGCCAAGAAAGTAAAAGCAGCGACCTTGAATCTTGCGGCTGCGAAGGCTGGCCACGATTATGCCGCCGCGAACCTGAAGAAACGCGATCCCTACTACATCCAGCGCATGGATAAGACGGCGGGCAAGATCATCGTCGACGGCAATTCCGCCGCTGCCCTGGGATGTATGTTTGCCGGTTGCACGGTGGTGACGTGGTATCCGATCACGCCGTCGTCCTCGCTGGTCGAGACGATGATTGACTACATGAAGGAACACCGCGTCGGGCCGGATGGCAAGGCGACGTTTGCCATCGTCCAAGCCGAAGACGAACTGGCGGCGGTGGGCATGGTAATCGGTGCGGCTTGGGCGGGCGCGCGCTCGATGACTGCTACCGCGGGTCCGGGCATCTCGCTGATGGCGGAGTTCACAGGACTGGCTTACTACGTGGAAATTCCCGCGGTGATCTGGGATATTCAACGCGTCGGGCCCTCGACCGGCTTGCCAACGCGGACTTCGCAAGGCGACTTGCTCTCCACGGCCTTCCTCAGTCACGGCGACACCAAGCACATCATGCTGTTTCCGGATTCAGTCAGTGAGTGTTTCACCATGGCACAGGATGCTTTTGATCTCGCCGAGCGGTTCCAGACTCCGGTGTTTGTTATGTCGGACCTCGACCTGGGGATGAATAACTGGATGTCGGACCCGTTCCCTTATCCCGACAGGCCGATTGATCGCGGAAAAGTGCTGAGTAAGGCGGATTTGGAGAAGGCGGGCAGTTTTGCCCGCTACAAAGATGTGGATGGCGATGGCGTCGGCTATCGCACGTTGCCGGGCACGGATCATCCGGCAGCGGCCTATTTCGCGCGCGGCAGCGGGCACAATGAAAAGGGACAGTACAGCGAGCGGCCCGACGATTTCGAACGCAACATGGAGCGGATCAACAAGAAATTCGAGACCGCCCGGTCGTTCGTTCCGCGTCCGGAATTGATGGGCAGCGGCAAGGCGAAGGTCGGGATTCTTGCTTATGGCACGTCGCACTGGGCGATTATCGAGTCGCGCGATCAATTGGCTAAAGAGCACAAACTCGAAGCCGACTATCTGCGCGTGCTGGCGTATCCGTTTACGCGCGAGGTTCATGACTTTATTGAGCGGCACGAGCGCGTGTATGTGGTGGAGCAAAACCGCGACGGGCAGATGGCCAGCTTGCTGAAGCTCGACATCAAGCCGGAATTGACGCCGCGTTTGCGGTCCATCTGCCATATTCACGGATTGCCGATGGACGCGAGGTCCGTAACTGACGAACTCATGATGATGGAGGGCAAGTAACATGGGGACCACACCCACTAACACGCCGGCAACGACTCCCACTCCGGGTCCGAAGACTAACCGCATTGGATTGCAGGTTATCGACTATCGCGGCGGAAAGACTACGCTGTGCGCCGGGTGCGGACATAACGCGATTTCCGAGCGCATCATTGATGCGATGTATGAAATGGGCGTGAAGCCCGAACGCGTCGCGAAACTCAGCGGCATCGGCTGTTCTTCAAAGAGCCCGGCTTACTTCATGAATCGCGCGCACAGCTTCAACTCCGTGCATGGACGCATGCCCTCGATCGCGACGGGCGCAATGCTGGCGAACAAGAACCTGATCGCGCTGGGCGTGACCGGCGACGGCGATACGGTTTCAATCGGCGCGGGGCAGTTTATCCACCTGATGCGGCGCAACCTGCCGATCATCTACATCATCGAAGACAACGGTTGTTACGGCCTGACAAAGGGCCAGTTCTCGGCGACCGCCGATTTGGGGTCGACGCTCAAGAGCGGAGTGGTGAACGACCTGCCTCCCGTCGATACCTGCGCTATGGCAATTCAGTTGGGAGCTACGTTTGTGGGACGGTCGTTTTCCGGCGACAAGCGCCAGCTTCACACCATGCTCAAGGCGGCCATCGCGCACAACGGAACGGTGATGCTGGACGTGGTTTCTCCGTGCGTGACCTTTAACGATCACGAGGGCTCGACTAAGTCGTATAAGTACATGCAGGCTCACGAAGAGCCGCTGCACGAAGTGAGCTTTGTGCCGGCGTTTGAAGAGATCAACGTGGAGTACGATCCGGGGACGACCTTTGAAGTTACCATGCATGACGGGTCGAGCTTGCGGTTGAGAAAGCTGGAGGAGGCGTACGATCCGACCGACAAAGTTCATGCGGTGACGCGGTTGATGGAATCGCACGCGAAAGGCGAAGTGCTGACCGGCGTGTTCTATATCAATGAGAAGGCGCCTAGCTTTATCGACATGCTCAACGTCACCGATCAGCCGCTGGCGACCTTGCCGGAATCGGTGACACGGCCGAGCAGGGAAGTGCTGGCGAAGTGCATGGAGGAACTATTGTAAGTTCTTCGATAGATGCCGGGTAAGTTGAGCCGACCCCGATCGGGCCGGCTCAAACTGTTTATGCCGAATCGAAAATCGTCCGTGGCCGCTGACAAACTGCCGAGCTTCGCTCGGCGGGGACGGACGAATGCGTCCGTCCCTACGTGATCTTGGACGGGGTGGATGCCCGTCACTCCACGAACCGTCGCGCACGAGTTACATGGTCAGTACCACGCGAAAGCGGGCGCGGCCACTGATCATCTGGTCGTAGGCTTCGGCTGCTTTTTCTAGCGGAAACTTCTCGATCATCGGACGGACCCCGGACAGCGCGCTGAACCGCATCGTGTCTTCGGAATCGGTCGCGATGCCGGAGGCCCATCCATGAATCGACTTGCTGCCGGGGATCAATTGCAGCGGTGTTACGGTGATCGGGTCTGGGCTGGCGCCGACCACGAGCAGGGTGCCTCGGCTGGAGAGCCCGTTCACCAGGGCGGAAATAGACTTGGAATCTGGCGCGGTGGCGAGAATCACTTGGGCGCCTCCGAATTTTTGCAATGCGTCGGCAGGATTGCCAGCGGCGGTGTCTAGGTAGTGAGCGGCGCCGAGCTTTCTGGCCAGGGCTTCTTTGTCCTTGCCTCGACCGATGGCGAAGGTGCGGAAGCCCATCTGCCGCGCGTACTGGATTCCGAGATGGCCAAGTCCGCCGATGCCTTGAACGGCGACCAGGTCGCCAGCGCGCGCGCCCGAATTGCGCAGCGCATTGAACACGGTGATGCCGGCACAAAGCAGCGGGGCGGCCTCGGCGGCGTCCAAGTCGTCGGGGATGGCGGCGACGGCTTCGGCGGGCGCGAGCATGTATTCCTGGTAACCGCCATCGTGGCTGATGCCGGTGATTTTTTCGTTCTGGCAGTTGATGAAGTCGCCGCGGCGGCAGGGATCGCAGGTGAAACAATGGCCGCCGTGCCATCCGACGCCTACGCGCTGGCCGGGCTTCCAGTTGGCGACGCCGGCGCCGACGGCGTCGACGCGGCCGGCGATTTCGTGGCCGGGGACGCGTGGATACTGGATGCCAGGCCAATGGCCTTCCTTTACCAGCGCGTCGCTGTGGCAGATGCCGCAGGCTTCGACTTTAATTCTGACCTGATTGCGGGCGGGCTCGGGGATGCTTCTTTCGATGAGTTCGAAATTACCGCCGGGTTTGGCGACTTGAACCGCCTTCATCTTTGACATGGATTCTTCCTCATGAGTTCAGGTTGATGGAACTGCCCAACGTAAGAGAAATAGATGTGCGGGGAGACGCTAACGACTCAAGCTTCAAGTGCGGTCGTCTGTGGAGGACGGGCGGGGACGCCCGTCGCTCCATTGTTTATTTGTTTGCGACGCCAACTGGTCACGAGTGCTCGGGACTGTGGCCGGGCTCGGGGAAATCGCTGTCGGCGCCGTCCTGCATGGGGTCGGGGTTGCGGTGCGAAAGCTGGCCTTTCATCGAGTTGTTGCTGGTTTGGGTACGTTCGTCTGGTTCCTGGGAACCCTTTCCGCGGTCGGCGTCATTGTGGAGGTGGTCGCTGACACTGTTCGGCATAGCAGGCCTCTTGAGGTGCGTGTTTCAATGAGAACGATTATGGGGTCAGGTTACTCCGAAAGCTCGCGGTGGGCAATGCAAGTTCTTACATGGCCGCCATCGGTAAAATTAATAGCCGGTTAACCTGATTTTGAATCTAATAGCGCATATGGACAGCAAATATCGAAAGCAGTATCTGTTTGCCAGCGACTTCGACAAGACGTTGACATTCAACGACACGGGTTACGTCTTGAGCGAACTGCTGGGCATTTCGGTCGCGGAATTCGAGCGCAAAGCGAAGGGGATGACGAAGCTGAACCTGGTTCAGCAGGGCGCCGAACTCTCTTATCTGCTCTTACACGACCCCGAGTTCCGCACGCGGGTCCGGCGCGATCACCTCGTCGAGGTGGGCAAGCGCATTCGCCTCAAGGAAAACATCAAGCAGATTTACGAGATTCTGGACCGGCGGATCGACGGATTCCACTTTGATTTTTATGTACTCTCGGCGTCGCCGGTCGAGGTGATCCAGTCGGCGCTGGAGGGAATCGTGCCGGCGGACCACATCTTTGGCACCGAGTTCAAGTACAAGCCGTCGGGCGAGATCGAAAGCCTGGTACGGGCTACGGCCGGGTATGGAAAAGTCACGCGCCTGGATCAACTGGAAGAACAGCTTGGCATTCCAGCGGACCATATTGTGTATGTTGGCGACGGCAGCTCCGACATTCATGTGATGCTGCATGTGAACCGCCGCGACGGCTTTACTATCGCGGTTTCGGAATCGAAGCTGGTGGCGCAGATCGCAAAGCGCACGGTGCTGGGCGACAACGCGCTGGCTACGCTGGTGCCGATTCTGGAAGAGATTGCCGGCTGGCAGCGGCCGCAGATCCGGCAGCTGTTCGAATCGTATGGTTTCCTGATTCAGGGATGGGATCGCGTGCAGACCGATTGGGTCACGCTGCGGCCCAGCGGCGTCGTGGTGGAGAAGGCGACCGCGGCCGACGCAACCAACTAAACCTCACGCTTAACCACCTCAGCAATCCCACTGATCGCAAAGAACGCGATGAGCGGGGCACCCATTGGGGTTCGTGCAACTAATTTCCGCGCGCCGGGTTCTTACTCAGCTAGGGGTTCTGGCTCACCGGTTGGCAGGACCCCGTCTGACTGTTTCTTCCAGGTATTGAGGCGCTCTATGAGATTGTCGAACATTGTTCTTATTGTTTTGATCACTGTTTCTGCGGCCACATTCACCGTGGCGCAGCCGCAGCACGAGTGGGTTCCTCAGGGTATTGAAGTTCTGCGGCAAAGCGCGTCCTCGAAAACAGAGTTCACGCTGGATCACTCCATGCTGGTATTTGCGTCCAAGCTGGACCCGGACAACGAGGATCTTCGCCGCGTGATCGCAGGCGTGAATGGGGTCTCGGTGCACAGCTATCATTTTCCGGGACGCTGGATGTACGACCCAGCGGTTTTAAGTTCCGTGAGAGAGGAGTACCACGCGGCGGGCTGGAAACAGCTGATGAACAACCACGAGAAGGATGGCGGCCCAGGGGTGAGCGATCTCTGGATTCGCCTGGAGAATAACGCGATCAGCGACATCGCGATTCTGGTTGCCCGGGCGAGTGAGGTCAACTTTATCGTGGTTTCCGGGTCCATCAGTCCGCTCGACCTGTCGCATCTTGGCGGACACTTTGGTATCCCGAAGATCGAGGGCGGGGTGGTGGTGCCCAATGAGCGACGCCCCTAACCACGATGGAGAGACGGGCGTCTCGCCCGTCGGCCGGGCGGGGACGCCCGGCTCTCCACCAGGGGCTAGCGGTTTTTCTGCGGCGTCGCTCCCAGCTTTCGCAATCTCTCCCGTGCTTGCGTGGCTTCGGTGGTGCGGGGATAGCGCTGGATGACGTGCTTCAATTCTTGCGTGCCCTCTTCTTGTTTGCCGAGTTCCAGCAGCGCGTATCCCTTTTTGAGCTGAGCGGCGGCAGCCTTGTTTCCGCTGGGAAAATTCTGCAGAACCAGATCGTAGTTCGCGACTGCCTTCTTGTAATCGGCGGCTTTGAACTGAATTTCGGCTAGATAGAAATAGGCGTTTCCGGCCAGGTCGGTGTTGGGGTAGAACTTGATGTAGTCGTTGAATTCCTGCACGGCCAGGTCGTTTTTCCCGCCGGTGTAGTCGCGCAGGCCTTCGTTGTAAAGCACGTCCGGCGCCGGGGCCTGCGCGATGGCCTGGGCCTGCTGCTGCACCTGGGACTGCTGCGCGGCCAGGGACTGCTGCGCCGCCTGCATATCCTCAAATTGCTTGCTCAGTTTGGCGAGGCGAACTTTGAGCTCGTCCATCGTGTCGTTCAGCGCTTGAATCTGCCCCGAGATCTGGTCAACCTGCGCGGCGCGATCCTGCTGCTGTTTGTTGATGGAGGTTTGCAGATCGTTGATGGCGGCGGTTACTTTGTTGGCGGCGTCGGTGTTATGCTCGAGCAGATTCTTCATGACGCCCATGCGCTCGTCGAACGACTGCTTCATCTGGGTTATCTGCTGCTGCAGTTGGCTGACCTGCGTTTGCAGTTCGACGATGTCCTTGTTGGCGCCGTAGGCGGGAGCAAGGCAGACGGTGAGGAACAGCGCGAAAACGAGCGAAATGCGATTGGATTTCATAGTTCCCCTATTTCGATGTCAAAAAGTCGCGTAGCGTCCAGCGACTGGAGCACTGGCCGGAGTTGAAAGAACTCTCGACGCGCGGCCATTGCCCTCAGCGGCTGAAGCCGCACTCCTGACGATGTGGTTACCGCAGCGCTAAAGCGCTGCGCCACCCAAAATCAACCGCAACAACGAGTTCTTCCACAGCCTGCTGGAGATCAAGGACGGGCGAGACGCCCGTCCCTTCCTCCACGCTCATTTTTCGTACACGAAGTGGCCGCGGCGGTTTTGCTGCCAGCAGCTTTCGTTCGACTCGGTGCAGAACGGCTTTTCCTTGCCGTAGCTGATGGTCTTGATGCGATCGCCGGCGACTCCAGCCTGGATGAGCGCATTCTTCACCGCATCGGCGCGATTGGTGCCCAGAGCCAGGTTGTATTCGGTGGAACCGCGCTCGTCGCAGTGCCCCTCGATGGTGATGTGAATGTTGGGATGCTGTTGCAGGAACCCCGCATCGCCCTGCAACGATGCTTGATCGGCTGCGCGCACATCGTACTTGTCGTAATCGAAGTAGATGTCCTTCACGTTTTGCGAGAAGAGTTCCTCCTCGGTGGCGGAAGGAGCCGGTGTCGGCGGCGGTGGCGGCGCGTTGACGGTGACGCGAGCGGTGGCGTCCTGGGTTCCGCCGGTGCCTTTCGCGATGAGATGGTAGGTGGTCGAGTCGGTAGGAGTCACCTGGCGCGAACCGCTCGCGTCCACCGCGCCGATTCCGTCGATGCTGACGTCGGTGGCGTTCGTGGTCTGCCAGGTCAGGGTTGTCGATTGTCCCTTGTCAATCGTGTTTGGGCTCGCCGACAGCGTGGCGGTGGGAGCCGAGGGTGCGGGTGGCGGCGGGGGCGGCGGCGGAGCGACCTTCTTGTGGCATGCGCCCAGGAACATGATTGCGGCGAGTGCGAATACCAGGGTCGCCCATTTCGTCATCGTGGATGTCAGTCTTATTGTGTGCTTCACCTGATTCCTCCTGTTTCTGTGCGCCCGCATGGTGGCGTGCAATTTGCAGCTTGACGAAGGGGCGCACTTTCAGCCAGCCGCAAAACAATTCTCCTGAAAAGAAAATGGTGAAACTCTGATCCGGTTTCAGCGCCTGACGGCGCCTTCATGACGTTGCTCCTGCGGCACGCCTGAAGGCGTACCCTGATACGAAACTCATTTCCAACTCCAGTTGGGCTGCGTATTCTCGCCCTTGAAAGTCAACTGTTTCACGTTGGAGCCGTCGGCCAGCATGGTCCAGATCTCGTCGGTTCCCGAGCGGTGAGACTGAAACACAATGTGGCGGCCGTCGGGAGACCAGCAGGGGTAATCGTTGCGGCCTGCATCGTGGGTGAGTTGTACCCACTGCTTGCTGGCGACATCCATCAAATATAAGTCGTTGGCGCCCGGCTCTCCGGGGCCATACTTGCGCTGCCAGGAGAAGGTTAGAAACTGTCCGTTGGGCGACCAGTTGGGAGAAACGGCGTAGCCCTGATCGGTGACCCGCTGCAGGTTGGTGCCGTCCGCTTCCATGGTGTAGATCTGGGGCAGGCCGGTGCGTCCGCTGACGAACGCGATCTGGCCGCCAGTCTTGCGATTCCAGGTTGGGGCAATGTCGGGCCCCTTGTCGTTGGTCAGGCGGCGCGAGTTTCCTCCGGAGGCATCGACTACGAAAATATTGGGGTAGCCGTTACGCGAGGACGAGAACGCGACCTTGCCCTCGGGCGACCACGACGGCGAAAGATTCATACCTCCAAAACGCGGGAAGCTTACCATGCGGTTGAGATCGAATGAGTACATCATAATTTCCCAACCACCCTTCGTAATGGAGCTGAACGCCAGGCGCGAGCCATCGGGCGAGATGCGTGGCGAAAGGGAAATCGTGCCGAGATGCGTGACCTGCTGTTGATTGGCGCCGTCGTAGTCCATCATCCAGATTTCTTTGCTGCCAGTGCGCTTGCTGACGAAATAGATCTTGGTTTCGGCAATGCCGGCTATGCCTCCGCCCGAGGCGGAAGATAATTTCGTCGGCAAACCGGTGCGCGATGACGCGCACTGCGTCGCTGGTTGCATTATCGGTGTACTGCTTGCCGAGCACCTGCGGCGACTTCTCATTCTTGACGTCGTAGAGCCATCCCTGCACCGTGACTTTGCCGGCGGCTGCCCCCAGGTTGCCAAACGCGAGCATGGAGGAGTTCGGCGGCGGAGAGTTCCAGGCGGAGAAATTGACTTCAGAGGGTTGCCCCGGCACCTGCAGCGGATAAAAACTCTTGGAGACGAGATCGAAGATTCCTGCGTTGTCGAGATCGTTCCAGAGCACGTCGTTGAACGTCTTCAGCAGGGCTGCGTTGTTGGCGTCGCCGGTCGAGGACTTGAAATCGGAGGCGGCCAGGCGCACGCGCTCGACGCCGAGGCCGGTGCCGGTGCGAATCCAGTCCTGCGCCGAACTGGTGGCCGCCAAAAGAAGCAGCAAGGCGGCGATCAAAGTGTAACGACAGACGGGGCGAACTGAGTTCCGCAATTTTGTACTCCCTATTCAGTCTTGCTGGTGGTGCGCCGGGCGTCCCCGCCCGGCTGGACGGGCGAGTTGCCCGTCCCCACACTTACCGCTTGTAATCGAACCAAAACTCTACCGATACTTTGCTTCCTGAATAATCCGACGGCAGCGGGCCGAAGGTATCGATCCGCTGGAGCGCCCGAAGCGCCGACTGGTTCAGCGAAGGCACGTTGCTGGGCTGCTCGACTTGGATGTTCGAGGGATGTCCATCGCGTCCAATATCAAACGTCAAGTAAACCCGGCTTGCCTCCGTGATGCGCGGGTCGACTTCATACTTCAGCCAGTTCTCCGTGACCTTGCGCTGCACGGCTTGCACGTACCAGGCATAGCGGCTGCCGAAATCGCCGCCGCTTCCGGTAAAACCAAAACCACCCTTCGCCCCGCCCGCGGTCATGGTGTAGGGGCCGCTGACCGGACCGCCCTCGCCATATGGAATCTGATTCGACTCCTCGGGCTCCGGTTGCACTTTGCGCTGGGTTGCGCTCTTGACTGGCGCGGGTTTCACTTTGGTCTTCGCGTTCTTGTCGGGAATCGGAATCGCTTCCGGCTCCTTCTCCTGAACTTTGGGTTGCGACTTCGAGAGTCCCTTCGATTCGTTGGCCAGCACGTTCTGGGTCTCGGTCGGATTCGCGGGCAAGGGAACAGAACTCACCAGCGTGGCGCCCATGGCATCTCCGCCTCCGCCGCTGCCCCAGCCCGTGCCTCGAATGCCGTTAACAAACATGGCATAGAGCACGACGAACACCGTGAAGCCCACATGCAGGCCGAGCGACCAGGCCAGGGGCCGGCGCAGTTGGCCGTGTTCGGAATAAATATCAGTGATGGCCGCCATGGCTATCCATTGGCTGCGTAACGATGCTCACATTCCGGATGCCCGACTGCTTGATGGCGTCCATCACGGTGGCGAAAGCGCCAAACGGGACATCTTCATCGGAGCGCAAATAAATCGACTGGTGTTGCGGGTCGCGAATCTTCTGCTTCAGGCGCGCTCCGATCTGGTTGATGTTGATGGGATCGTTGCCGAGAAAAACTTTCTGCGATTTGTCGATGCTGATTACGAGCCGCTCTTCGGTGATCTCTTTGACGGTGCGGGTGTGGGGCACATTCACTTCGATGCCGGATTGCAGCACGGGGGCGGTAACCATGAAGATAATGAGCAGCACGAGGACGACATCGACCAGCGGCGTGACGTTGATGTCGGCGAGCGCCGTCTGGGTGCGTCCGTTGGCGGTGGTGAAGGCCATCAGCGCCGCGCCTCGGTCGTTTGCGGAGTTTGCTGGCGGTCCACGGTTTGTCGCTCGACCAGGTTCAGCATTTCCAGGGTGAAGTCGTCGTTGCGCGCGGCCATTTCGCGAATCGAGCCAATGATGAGGTTGTAGGCAATTACGGCAGGGATGGCCGCAGCCAGGCCGGCGGCAGTGGTTACCAGAGCTTCCGAAATTCCCGGAGCGACTGCTCGCAAGGTTGCCGCGCCCGCCGTGCCCAGGCCGTGGAACGCGTCGATGATTCCCCAGACGGTTCCGAACAGTCCGATAAACGGAGTGACCGCGCCGGTAATGGCCAGCCACGGGACGCTGCGCTCGAGGCGGGTAATTTCCTCGGAAGACGCGATCTGCATGGCGCGCTGGATGGCGACGAGATTGTGGACGGCTCCGGTCATTCCCATCTGGCGCCGGAACTCCTCGACTGCACCTTGAAACACTCCCACCAGCGGGCTGGGACGGAACTGCTCGGCGACCGAAGCAATGTCCTGCATGCGCTGCGCCTTGCGGAAAGCGCGCACGAAACGTCCGTTCTGCCAGCGCGCGCGCCGGATCAGCAGCCACTTGGAAAGAATCACAGCCCAGGAGAGCACGCTGAACGCAATCAGAAGGAGAAGCACGGTTTTTGCGACCGGACCGGTCTGAAGGACGAGATCGACGATTTCGCCGCCGGCAAAGAAGAGGAGGACGGAAAAAAAATGCATTGGTTTCGGGAAGAACCCTGCCTAAGATTATAGACGAAGGCGGCAGGCGAATTGGCGGCGTATCGTATCGGTTAACATTGCCGGCCAGCCAATTCCTGAAGTTGAACCGCGGAGATCGCAGAGGCCGCGGAGATTTTTCTTGTATCTTCTCTGCCTGCTTTGCGTTCTCTGCGGTGGTCTTTTGGGCGACCGGCGCAGCGGTGTGTGCTATGCTGCGCGTGATTCCAGTTCGATGAACTGAAGATCGCAGGACCCCTGTGCTGGCCGAACTTCGACTCGAAAATTACGCGGTGATCGACAATGTCGTGATTGAGTTCGCGGCGGGCCTGAATCTTCTGACCGGAGAAACCGGGGCGGGGAAATCCATTCTGATCGACGCGCTGGGATTGCTGCTGGGAGACAAGGCGTCGTCGGATGTGATCCGGACGGGTACAGAACGGGCAGTGGTCGCTGCGGTGTTTGAAAGCGAAGGAACTGCGGCGCGGGCCATCGAAGACATACTCGAGACCAACGGCCTGGATGCGGAGGACGACTCGCTGATTTTGCGGCGCGAGATCGCTTCGGGCGGCAAGGGCCGCGTGTTCGTCAATAACCAGCCCGCGACCGTGGCCGTGCTCAAGCAGATTGCGCCGCACCTGGCGGTGATCCACGCGCAGAATGAATCCATCATAAACTTCGACGCCGCGGCGCGGCAGGACCTGCTCGACGCTTACGCCGGAGTCGAGTTGAAGGATGTATCCGCGGCGTTCGGCCACTGGAAGCAGATTCGCGGCCGCATCGCGGATCTCGAACAAGACGAGCAGGATCGTATGCGGCTTCTGGACTTGTGGAACTTTCAGTGCCGCGAAATCGAAGAGGCGCGTCTTCGGGCCGGCGAGGATGAGCAACTGGAAGCCGAAAAGCGCGTCTTAGCCAACGCCGAGAAAATCTACGGCGCGGCCATGAACGCCTTCGACCTGCTGTATGAGGGCAACGCCTCCACTTCATCGAGCCTGCGAGCGGCGCAGAAGCACGTGGAAGAACTGACGCGGTATGAGCCGAAGTTTCAGGAAGCGCTCGCGGCACTCGATTCGGCGCGCATCAGCGTTGAAGATGTGGGAGCGACGCTGCGCGATTATGCCGGAGGGATCCAGGCTTCGCCCGAGCGCCTCGCCGAAATCGAAGAGCGCCTGGCTCTGCTGGATCGTCTGAAACGCAAGTATGGGCCAACACTTGAGCAGACCATTGCGTTCGGCGAGGAAATCCGGCGCAAACTCTCAGAGATGGAGAATAAAGATCAAGTATTGCTTGAACTGCGGGCGATGCTGGCTGTGGCGGCCGATGAGTATCGCAAAGCCGCGCGCAGCATCTCGCGCAAGCGGGTTGAGGCGGGGCGGAAACTGGAAAAGTTGGTCGAAGCTGAGATCAACGATCTCGCCATGCGCGTCAGTTTTCGCATCGCAGTGGAAGAAAACGAAGCTGAGGAGCAATGGAGGTCGTCGGGCATCAACCAGGTCGTCTATCGCATCTCGACCAACACGGGCGAGGCGATGCGTCCGCTGGAGCAGATCGCCTCAGGCGGCGAACTCTCGCGCGTCATGCTGGCGCTGAAGGCGAGCGTCGAGGCAGGGACGAATCCGGCGGCCAATCCTAAGAAGAAGTCGGCGGCCTCGCAGCGCACGTTAGTTTTCGACGAAATTGACACCGGCATCGGAGGCCGCGCTGCCGAGGCTGTGGGCAAGAAACTGAAGGCGCTCGCCAAAGGCAATCAGGTGCTCTGCGTCACCCATCTGCCGCAGATCGCGACCTTTGCCGATCACCACTACCTGATCGAAAAGCGCGAGGCCGCAGGCCGCGCCAAGACAACCGTCCGACAGATTACCGGCGAAGAACGTACCGAGGAAGTGGCGCGGATGTTGTCGGGAGCCAAGCTGACCGAGACTTCGCGAAAGCATGCGGAGCAGATGATTCGGGCGAATGGATGATGGGATGCCCCTAGTTATCGTATCCCCCCATCAATGATTGTGTATTTCTCAGGCAGGATCGTTGTCAAGATCGCGGATGCCACCGGCACCGGGAGCTCGGAAAGGCAAGATTTTCTGCACCCCAGACGCTTTTTGCACCGCTAAAGGATATGGGGGTTCGAGTGGTCGTTCCCAGCCCGTGAGGGGGAGAACTCGGTCGTCCCCCGGGACTTGAATCATTTCTTGCGCTGTTCCCAGCGCTGAAGCGCTGGGCTAAGCTCGGACGCCCCTCCGGGGTTTGTTCTCTGCGGGCACAGGGCAATCCGCCGTTCGCTGCAAGAAATCCCCGCTCGCTGCTAATCTCCACATCCTCAAAGGCTTACATTGACCGCAGGGTGCATCTTTCGATACCCTTAGGGCATCTTTTCCAAAGAACACGTGTACCCTAAAGTGGGTGGGGGATGCAGCTTGTCTGAGACCGGAAATTCGCACACGAAGACCTTACTGCTCTTGAAGCCGCGCGGATTCTGCGCCGGGGTGGTGCGCGCGATTGACATCGTCCGGATTGCGCTGGAGGCGTTTGGGCCGCCGATTTATGTGCGCAAGGAAATTGTCCACAACCGCTTTGTGGTGGAAGAATTGCAGCAGAAGGGCGCCATTTTTGTCGATGGCGTGGATGAGGTGCCCGAGGGCGAACGCGTGATCTACAGCGCCCACGGGGTTTCTCCGGAAGTGCGCGAGCGCAGCAAGCGGCGAATGCTGCGCGTCATCGATGCCACGTGTCCGCTGGTCACCAAGGTGCACGTGGAGGCGGTGAAGTTCGCAAAGGAAGGCTATTCGCTGATCCTCATCGGCCACCGCGATCACGACGAAGTCATCGGCACGCTCGGCGAGGCTCCCGCAGTGACTCAGGTTGTGGGTTCGCCCGCGGAGGTCGCGTCGGTGACCTTGCCCGACCCGAACCGTGTGGCGTACCTGACGCAGACCACTCTTAGCCTGGATGAGACGCGTGACATTATCGCCGCGCTGCGCGAGCGGTTCCCGAACATTAAGGGGCCGGCGGCGCAGGACATCTGCTATGCCACCGAAAACCGGCAGGTGGCCGTGAAGCACGTGGCCTCCGATGCCGATTTGCTGCTGGTCGTGGGCTCCGACAACAGTTCAAATTCGAAACGGTTGGTGGAAGTGGCTCGCAGTTTGGGCACCGAGGCGCATCTAATTGATGACTGCCGCAATATTCAGCCGCAGTGGTTGAATGGCGTGAAGACGGTGGCCCTGACCGCGGGAGCATCGGCTCCGGAACATCTGGTGCAGGAAGTGGTCGCGTACCTGGCGGGAAAGGGCTTTGGCGACGTGCAGGAATTGGAAATCATGCCGGAGAATGTGCGCTTTGGATTGCCGCCGGAGATCGTGGAAACGATCGCCGCGGCTCCGGCTATCGCCGTGGAGTCGTAAATGGAAGATTCCTCACCTTTTAGATCGGCCTCTGCGCCGCAGATGCGATTTGGAAAGATCGACGACCTGGAGAGCCGGGTCGCGGTAGCCGTCGATGCGGCCCGGAAGTACCTCTTCTCGCAGCAGCACGAAGAGGGCTACTGGTGCGGAGAACTGGAAGCCGATACTACCCTCGAATCCGATTACATCCTGCTCCACGCATTGCTCGGTACCGGCAGCCAGGACCGCTTCGACAAGGCCGCGCGTTACATTCTGCAGCACCAGAATGAAGACGGGGGCTGGAGCACCCACCCAGGCGGCCCGTCCCACATTGGCGCTTCGGTGAAAGCTTACTTCGGACTGAAGCTGGCGGGATTCACGGCGGATCACCCGGCACTGGCGCGCGCCCGCAGGAAAATTCTTGCCATGGGCGGCGTCACCGAAGTCAATACATTCACCAAGATCTATCTCTGTTTTTTTGGGCAGTACGACTACGACGCGGTTCCCGCAGTTCCGCCGGAGATCGTGCTCTTCCCCAACTGGTTCTGGTTCAACATCTACGAGATTTCTTCGTGGTCGCGCGCCATTCTGGTGCCGCTTTCGATCTGCTATGCCAAGAAGCCGTTTAAGAAAATTCCCGACGAAATGGGAGTGGAAGAACTCTTCGTCGGCGGGCGCGACAAGTCGCGCATGCATCTGCACTGGGCGAAGAAGCTGATCTCCTGGCGCAATTTCTTTTTGGTGCTCGACCGGATTACCCACTGGGCCGAGCGCGTGCACATCCGTCCGCTGCGCTCGCTGGCTCTGCGAAAGGCCGAGAAGTGGATGCTGAAGCGCTTCGAGATGAGCGACGGGTTGGCGGGGATTTTCCCGTCGATCATGAACTCCATCATCGCCATGCGCTGCCTGGGGTACTCGGTCGACGATCCGCAGGTGATTCGGGCGCTCGATGAATTTGAGAAGCTGGGGATCGAAGAGGGCGATACTTTCCGCATGCAGCCCTGCATGTCTCCAGTGTGGGATACGGCATACGCGCTGTTTGCCCTGGGCGAGGCGGGGGTTCCGGCGACGGACCCGCGCCTGGTGAAGTGCGCCGACTGGATGCTGCAGAAGCAGGTGCGCAAGCCGGGAGACTGGAAGGTCAAGAATCCGAAGGGCGAGCCGGGGGGCTGGTATTTCGAGTTCAACAACGAGTTCTATCCCGATGTGGACGACACTGCCATGGTCTGCCTGGCGCTGAGCCGCGTCGAACATCCGAACGGGCGCTATCAGACCGAGTCCGTGCAGCGGGCGATTGATTGGGTTTTGTCGATGCAGTGCAAGAACGGCGGCTGGGCTTCGTTCGACAAGGACAACGACCGCATGGTGTTCCAGCACGTGCCATTCGCCGATCATAACGCCATGCTTGATCCTGCAACCGTCGACATCACGGGGCGCATTCTGGAGTGCCTTGCCGCCTATGGATACGACCAGAACCATCCAGCGGTGAAGCGGGCGATCGAATTTGTTCGCAAAGAGCAGGAACCGGACGGAAGCTGGTTTGGACGCTGGGGCGTGAACTACATCTACGGCACCATGCTGGTATTGCGCGGGTTGGAAGCCATGGCGGTGGACCCTAACGACCCGATGATTCAGCAGGCGGCGGAGTGGCTGCGATCGGTGCAAAACGCCGATGGTGGCTGGGGCGAGACGGTGGGGTCGTATGACGATCCCAACCTTCGCGGGCAGGGAGACAGCACGGCTTCGCAGACGGCGTGGGCCATCATGGGGCTGCTGGCCGTCGGCGACACGCGCAGCGAATGCGTGGTGCGCGGCATGGCGTATCTGTTGCGCACGCAAAAGAGAGACGGTTCATGGGACGAGCCTTTCTGTACCGGAACCGGCTTCCCGCGCGTGTTCTATTTGATGTACCACCTGTACCGCCAGTATTTCCCACTGATCGCGCTCACGGCCTATTCGAAGGTGATGGCGGAGAAGGGCAGCAGTTAGCAGCTCAGCATCGCTATCAGCGCTCAGCATCCAGAGTCCGAATGGCAAACTGAATGCTGAGTGCTGAGTGCTGAATGCTCGCTTTCGTTACCGGCGCTACCGGATTTCTGGGCAGCCATGTTGCGCGCGTCCTGGCGGAACAGGGCGCCGAGTTGCGGCTGCTGGTGCGGCCTGCGAGCGATTTGCGCAACCTCGAAGGCCTGAACGCGGATCGGGTGATCGGTGATTTGCGCGACCCGGCTTCGATTGAGAAGTCGCTTTCCGGCTGCCACGCGCTATTTCACGTTGCGGCGGACTACAGGCTGTGGGTGCGCGATCCCGACGAGATGTACCGCTCGAATGTCGAAGGCACGCGTTCGTTGCTGGACGCGGCGCGGAAACAAGGCGTACGGCGTATTGTGTACACGTCGAGTGTCGCGACCATGGGCTTCACCTCCGGCTCCAAGACGGGCGGGTCGCTGGCGGACGAGTCGAGTCCAGTGTCGCTGGCAGACATGATCGGACACTATAAGCGTTCGAAGTTCATGGCCGAGCAAGTTGCAGTCAAGGCCGCGAGATCGGGAGCGGATGTCGTCGTGGTGAATCCCACGACGCCTATCGGAGAGCGCGATATCAAGCCGACTCCGACCGGGCGAATCGTCGTGGACTTTTTGAAACGAAAGTTCCCGGCATACGTGGAAACCGGCTTGAACCTGGTGGATGCGACGGAATGCGCGCGGGGCCATATTCAGGCGCTGGAGAAGGGAAGATCGGGCGAACGCTACATTCTGGGCGGGGAGAATCTTACGCTGAAGCAGATTCTGGACCGGCTGGGCGCGATCACGGGGTTGCCTTCGCCTCGCGTGAAGTTGCCGTACTTCTTTGCGCTGGCAACCGGAGTCGTCGACGAGATGGTGACCGGGCGGCTCTTGGGCCGCGAGCCGCGCGCGACGATTGACGCGGTGCGCATGGGACGCAAGATGATGTTCGTGAGTTCGGCGAAAGCAGAGCGGGAACTGGGCTGGCGAACGGTTTCAGTGGAGGGAGCGCTGCGGCGGTCGGTGGATTGGTTTCGCAGTAACGGATATGCCTAAGATCGCCATCATCGCCGCGATGGAGCGAGAGGTGCGACCGCTGATCCGCAGCTGGAAGGTCAGGATGATCGAACAGGGCGGCCGGCGTTATCGTCTTTTTGAAAATGGCGCCGCGGCGTTGGTATGCGGCGGCATTGGAGCGGAAGCTGCGCGCCGCGCGACCGAAGCGATGATTCGGGAAGTGAACCCGGCGCGGGTGATCTCGGTTGGTTTTGCCGGAGCGTTGGATGGCTCGCTGCATGTCGGGCAGGTTCTTGAGCCGCGCACGGTGATCAACGCCGCCGACGGCGCCCGGACTGACGTTGGATCGGGAGAGGGAATCCTGGTGAGTTCCGCAACCGTGGCCGGCAAGGAACAGAAAGGTCGACTCCGCAAAGCATATGGCGCGACGGCGGTGGACATGGAAGCGGCGGCCGTGGCACAAGGCGCCGAAGCGCGGGGAGTGGAGTTCGGAGCTTTAAAAGCCATCTCTGACGCCGCCGATTTCAGCCTGCCGGCATTGGAACGGTTTGTAGCGGGTGACGGGAAGTTTCGCTCTTTCATGTTTGCCCGGCATGTGGCGCTGCGCCCGTGGTTGTGGAGGACTACGATAGCCTTGGCCAGGAACAGCTCCAAGGCAAGTCGTGGCCTTTGCAGCGCGATTGCGATTTACCTGGAGCGACCGGGGTTCTGTAGAGACGGGGCTTTCCCCGTTTCCTCCGCCGCCGGAGACGCGGCAAGCCGCGTCTCTACGGGCGTTGACATCGGGAATCGATAGGCAAGAAATAGACTCTGCTATGGCAATTGCTCAGACATTCACGACGGAAAGCATAAGGCATAAGATTCCTTCCACGATGCGGGCCGCCGTCTATCGCGGCGTGAACGACGTCCGTCTGGAAGAAGTGCCAGTACCTGAAATCGGACCGGGAGAGATTCTGGTTCGGGTCCACACTTGCGGAATCTGCGGCACCGATCTGAAGAAGATTGCGACCGGCTCACATTCCGCGCCGCGCATTTTTGGTCACGAAACCGCGGGTATCGTAGCCCAAGTGGGAGACGGCGTTCGAAAGTTCGGCATTGGCGATCGCGTGGTGGTGTTTCATCACATCCCCTGCAGAGAATGTTATTACTGCCGCCACAAGACCTTCGCCCAGTGCGCAACCTACAAGAAGGTCGGATGCACGGCTGGGTTCGAGCCCTCGGGCGGAGGATTTGCGGAATACGTCCGGGTGATGGACTGGATTGTCGAGAAAGGAACGGTGCGCATCCCGGACGGGGTCAGCTTTGAGCAGGCATCCTTCGTCGAGCCGGTGAATACCTGCATCAAAGGGATTGAGACCCTTCGTCTCGAAGCCGGGGAGACCGTGCTGGTGATCGGGCAAGGTCCGATTGGTCTAATCCTTGCGATTCTGGCGAAGCGGGCGGGGGCTCGGGTGATTACTTCCGATTTGTATCCGGCGAGGCTTACAATAGCTGCAGGCTTCGGCCTCAATCGGACAATTGACGCTTCCCAGGCTGACGCCGGACAAACGGTGCGCGGAATGACCGATGGGCGCGGGGCTGACGCTGTAATTTTGGCAGTTGGCGGAAGCGGTCTGATCCGGCCAGCCATGGATGCGACGCGGCCGGGAGGCCGTGTGTTGCTGTTTGCGCAGACGGTGCGGGGCGAGGCCACGATTGATCCGGGCGCAGTGTGCGTGGACGAAAAGGCTCTGCTGGGAAGCTACAGTGCGTCGGTGGAATTGCAGGAGGAGTCGGTGCGGTTTGTCATGAACCGTGAAATGGACATGGAACGGCTGATCAGTCACCGCTTTCCGCTGCAAAGCGGAGTCGAAGCGCTGAAGCTGGCTGCCCATCCTCGACCGGACACGATGAAGATTGTCATCCAGTCGGGCAGCGCCGGGGCCCCCAGCACGCCCGGTCCTGGCGTGATGGGGTGGAGCGAGTGGGAAGGACATCAACTGTGAGCGGCAAGATGACGGCTGCCGTCCTCTACGGCAAAGAAGACGTCAAGATTGAAAGGGTGCCAATCCCGCCCGTGGGCGACGGCGAAGTTCTGGTCAAAGTCCACGTGGCGCTAACCTGCGGCACCGATTTGAAGGTGTACCAGCGGGGCTATCACGCCCGCATGATTGTGCCGCCGGCGTTGTTCGGGCATGAACTGGCGGGCACGGTCGAGCAGGTCGGGGAAGGCGTGCGCGGCTTCAAGAAGGGCATGCGCGTGGTCGCGCTCAACTCGGCTCCCTGCGGCATGTGCTTTTATTGCTCCAAGCACCAGTTGAACCTCTGCGAAGATTTGCTGTTCAACAATGGCGCCTATGCCGAATACATACGGATTCCGCGCCGCATTGTGGAAACCAATATGCTCGTCGTGCCTTCGAATGTGAGCTTCGAAGATGCCGCGATGACGGAGCCGCTGGCTTGCGTTCTCCGTGGCCTGCACGAAACCGGAGTGGAGATCGGCGAGACGGTAGCCGTCATTGGTGGCGGGCCGATCGGCCTGATGTTTGTGCAGGTGGCCAAAGCCATCGGCTGCAATGTGATTGCGGTGGTCAAGCGGGATTCGCAGGTCTCTCTGGCGCGCAAAAAGGGCGCGCACGAGGTGGTGCAGATTACCAAGGTGAAAGATCCGGTCGAGGCGGTGCGCGAATTGAGTCCGGAAAGGCGCGGCGCCGATGTGGCGATTGAAGCCGTGGGCCGCCCCGAAGCGTGGGAGTGGGCCGTGCAGATGGTTCGCAAGGGCGGCACCGTAAATTTCTTCGGCGGGTGCGCTGCCGGAACCAAGGTGCAGTTAGACACCAACCGCCTGCATTACTCGGAAATCACTTTGAAGGCGACTTTTCATCACACCCCGGAGACGGTGCGCCGGGCCTTCGGTTTGATAGCCGAGAAGAAAGTTTGCGGCAACGACTACATCACCGGCGAAGCGCCGCTTTCGCGTTTGCAGGAAGTGCTCCGCCACATGCTGAACCGCAACGGGGATATCAAGACCGCGATTATCCCGGGTCACTAGCGTCGTGATCTCGTGACGAGTCGTACGATGGAGCGACGGGCGTCTCGCCCGTCCGCCGGGCGAGGACGCCCGGCTCTCCACGAACACGTTGTGTCCTGTGGGATTAAGAAGTTTTGATGACAACTGTTGCCAGCCATCCCCCGACTGCGCCGCCCGCCTCCGCTTGGAGTGCGCTGCCGCCGGAATACGCCATCCCCGGCCACGCGCCTTCGGAAGCCGAAGCGCGCGAATATTGCCGCCGCCTGGCGCGTTCGCATTACGAAAATTTTTCGGTTGCATCGTGGTTTCTTCCGGAACGGCTGCGCCAGCACTTCTTCAACGTCTACGCCTATTGCCGCATCTCCGACGATCTGGCCGACGAGGTGGGCGAAGCCGCCGCGTCTTTACAGTTGCTCGACCAGTGGGAGGCGGAGCTCATCGCGTGCTACGACGGGCATCCCCGCCATCCCGTATTTGTCGCGCTCGCCGAGACGGTGCGCAAGTTTGAAATTCCAAAGCATGAATTTGCGGACTTGCTGACTGCTTTCCGCCAGGACCAAAGTATCACCCGCTACGAAACGTTCGACCATCTGCTGGGCTACTGCCGCTTTTCGGCGAATCCCGTGGGCCACCTGGTGCTTTACCTCTGCGGATACCGCGATCCCGAGCGGCGGCAGCTTTCCGACTACACTTGCACCGCGCTGCAACTCGCGAACTTCTGGCAAGACGTGAGCGCGGACTTTGCCAAAGGACGAATTTACCTTCCACTCGAAGATCTGCGCCGTTTTGGCGTGAACGAAGAAACGATACGGGATCGTGAAAACACTTCCGCGCTCCGCGCGATGCTCAAGTTTGAAGTCGAGCGCGCGCGGGAATGGTTTCGGCAAGGGCTGCCGCTGAGTGCGAAAGTCAACCGCGAATTGGCCATCGATATCGAACTCTTCAGCCGCGGCGGACAGGAAATCCTGAACGCAATTGAGCGCCAGAATTACGCCGTGCTCGGCCGGCGTCCCGCAATTTCGAAGACGCGGAAACTGGCCTTGGTGGCGCGTGCCGCGCTGGGGAAACTGCGATGAGCAGCGTCGCGGGAAATGCGCCCGTGCAATTTGCTCCGACCGCTTCCCAGGTCGAAATGGCCTACTCCGTCTGCCGGAGTATCGCCCGCTCCGCCGCCAAGAATTTCTATTATGGGTTTGCGGTGCTTCCGCGACGGAAACGGAATGCGTTGAGCGCGGTGTACGCCTTCATGCGGCGCTGCGACGACATTACTGACGACATTACGCTCAGCCCCGAGGATCGCAATCAGCGGCTGGCGGAATGGCTCGATAACGTCCACCGCGCATTGGCGGCACAGCCCACGGATGATCCGGTGCTGCTGGGGCTGACCGATGCGCAGCGCACATACCAGATTCCCATTGGGCTTCTCGACCAGCTTGCCTACGGCACGGCTGCGGATCTCGATCACGCGCAACCAGTGCCGGCGGCCGGTGCGCCGGCGGTCGCGCGTTACCAGACGTTTGAAGAGTTGCGCCAGTATTGCTACGGCGTGGCGTCGGTGGTTGGATTAGTGTGCATCAAAATCTTTGGATATCGCGATCCCGCCGCCGAGGCGCTGGCCGAACGCTGCGGTTTGGCCTTTCAGCTTACGAATATCATTCGCGATGTCAAAGAAGACGTCGCCATGGGCCGGGTGTATTTTCCGCAGGAGGACCTCGCGCAGCACGGTCTCTCGGCCGCCGATCTGGCCGCGCCGCAAGTTGATCTTGCCCGCGTCCGTCCGCTGCTGGCGATGGAGGCCGATCGGGCTCTCGACTGCTACCGCTCCGGGGAAGAATTGATCCCGCTGGTGAATGAAGACAGTCAGCCCGCCCTGTGGGTCTTGATCACCATCTATCGCCGCCTGCTCGAAAAGATTGCGGCGAAACAGTACGACGTTTTCAGTGAGCGCGTCCGGTTAACGGTTCCCGAAAAGCTCACGGTCATGGGAAAAGGAATCCTGAAGCGTCTGCTGTGATGCCGCCCTCGATCTCCGCTAACCCGAAAAACCCTTCTACCGTCGCTATCGCTGGAGGCGGGTTGGCCGGCTTGGCCGCTGGATGCGCGCTGGCGGAAGCGGGTTTTCGTGTCACGTTGTTTGAACGCCGCCCCTATCTCGGTGGGCGCGCTTCTTCTTATCAGCATCCCGGTACCGGAGAAATTGTCGACAATTGCCAGCATGTATTGCTCGGCTGCTGCACCAACCTGCTCGATTTCTACCGGCGCACGGGGGTTCAGGACAAAATCCGCTGGTATGAAAAGCTGACCTTCCTCGAGCCCGGAGGACGCGCATCCGTGATCGCTCCCTCATGGCTGCCGGTGCCGCTGCATACCGCGCCGGCATTTCTCCGGGCCGACTGTCTGAGCTTGCGCGACAAGATGGCCATCAGCCGTGCCATGGTGGTGCTCGCTCCTTCCATCCCAGCAGATGAGGGCGAGACGTTCCTCGACTGGCTGAAACGTCACGGACAAACCGCGCAGGCCATCGAGCGCTTTTGGAAGACCATCCTTGTCAGTGCCTTGAACGAAGATCTCGATCAGGTTTCCGTCCCTTACGCGGCCCAGGTAGTGCGCGAGTCGTTTCTCAAATCAGCCGCAGCCGGGCGCATGGGAATTCCGACCGTGCCGCTCACCGAACTGTATGGCACCGCCGGAGACTACGTCCGCGCACGTGGCGGCGAGATCCAGTTTCGGGCCGGCGTGGAGTCGTTTCGATCGGAAGCCTTCGGCGTCAATGTGACGACGAACGGGCAGGAACAGAAATTCGACTATCTGGTTCTGGCTGTCCCTTTTGATGGAGTCGCGCGCATGTTGCCCGACACTCCGTCGGCCGCGCCTCTGGCCGCGGCGCTCGGCCAGTTCTCGACGTCACCGATTACCGGCATTCATCTATGGTTCGACCGCCAGATCAGCGATCTGGATCACGCCGTGCTGCTCGACCGAACGATCCAGTGGATGTTTCACAAATCGCGGCTCATTGAGGCTCGGAACACTGAGGTTCGGAACAACGAAGCACGCAGCAACGAAACTCCCGGCAATGGCAGTTACGTCGAGTTGGTCGTAAGTTGCTCCCGCAGCCTGGTGGAAAAATCGAAGACGGAAATCGTCGACCTGGCGATGAAAGAAGCGCAGGAGTTTTTTCCCGGCGCGCGCGAAGCGAAACTGCTGAAATCGACCGTGATCAAGGAAGTGCACGCAACCTATTCGCCGCGTCCGGGAGTCGACCGCTACCGTCCCAAGCCCGATACCGCATGGCCGCGAGTCTTTCTGGCCGGTGATTGGACCGCCACCGGCTGGCCCGCCACCATGGAGGGCGCGGTGCGCAGCGGATATCTGGCGGCGGAAGCGGTGGCACGATTCGCCAGCGGCAAACGCCCCAGCTTTCTCGTCCCCGATTTGGCCCCGCGTGGCTTGATGAAACTCTTTAAATGAAATTGTCATCCTGAGCGAAGCGAAGGATCTGCTTTCCCCGCAGCATGCACAAAGCAGGTCCTTCGCTTCGCTCAGGATGACAACTCCAGATGGGGATCTGGATAAGATTCGCTCGACTTCAATTACTTCAGTTTCAAATCCTGGGTTACCGCGATACTCCTCTCAAGAATCTGTTCCAAACGCACGATCTCATAAAGATGGCTAAACGCGACGGCGTGGACAATATTCGGGAAAACCATGTTCGCGCAAACGACGACCGCCGCGGTAGCCCGCGATTCAGCTGTGGCGGTCAGGTGACGATCAGTTGCCTGCCGTCCGACGGAATCGTCCTTCCGGGGAAGATTCGCGACCTGAGCCTTGGCGGATGCTGTGTCGATACCACTTTGCCGATAGCTTGCGGCGCGCGAGCTGAACTAGTCGTGCGCGTCCATGCTGCGTCGTTCCGGGCCGTGGGTGAGGTAAGGGCGATTCGGGGCCAGACCGGAGCTTGTCTGGAGTTCGTTCTATTGAGTGCTGGGGGCAAAGGCGTGCTCGCGGACCTGGTCACGGAGTTGGCGAGGTTGCAGGCAGTCATGAACGACATCAAGAGCACACGGCGCGAGATCGATCCCGAGTCGTTTCGCCGGCAACTGGATTACCGGAGACTGCAAGCGACGAGGTTGAGCCGGCGGTTTCCTTTGCTGGGGACAACGCTGCCCGCGGAGAGTTCGGGAGTAAGTTCGGAACTGGACGGCGGCGCATCTACTCGGGAAGGACCCGCCCGAGGAAGAGCGGCTCTTGGTCGGCCCCGTTGATTTATTCGGGTAGGTACAATTTAAACCGCCATCAACACCACGCCGCCCGCGACCAGCAAGGCCGCAATCCAACGCCTGCGCCCTACGCGTTCGTGCAGGAAAATGCGGGCGGCCAGCGCATTCGCCACAAAGGTAAGCGAGGCCGAAGCCGGTACAACCAGGCTGAGGTTCCCCCAGGAGAGGCCAAAGAGCAGGCTGTAGAATGCGACCCCCATCGCCATCAAGCCGAGTGCAAACGTGGGCGTGGTAAGGATGCGCCCAACCACCGCCAGCAGCCCGCGCCGCTGCCAGAGTTCACCAACGTCACCAACTCGTTTCATGGAGTAAGACAGCAGCACGTCTCCGGTGGTCGAGGCCAGAATGATGAGCGCAATCGCGGCCCAGGCGTAGAGTTCATTCATACCTACTCCACCTCCTGGGAAACGGCATCGTGTGCAACCTCGGCGGAGTTGTCGCGATGGAGACCCGGTGTGACCGAAGGGCCAGCGGCCACAAAGCCCACGCCCGCAGTGATCAAGGCAATGCCCAGCCAGCGCGTGGGCGAGATTTCTTCGTGCAGACGGAAGTGACCAACCAAAGCGACCAGCACATACGCGAGCGATGTGGCCGGTAGAACGTAAGTGAGGTCAGCCCAGGAAAGCGCGGACATGTAACAGGCGAAGAAAGTCAGCAGGAAAAGGATTCCCAAGGCAACCCAGGGATTGAGAATGGCAAGCAGCAGGCCGGAAAGATTGTGGAGGGAAAAGCCGCCGAGCTCTTTCATCCCGCGCGCCAGCAGGGAATCGCCCGCTGTACTGAACACAGTGATTCCCGCCAGGACAAGGTATTTTCGAAATGTCACTTACGATCTGACTCCCGTGGAGCGCCGGGCGTCCCCGCCCGGCTAGATGGCTGCGGGACGGGCGAGACGCCCGTCTCTCCATCACGCCTTGACCGGTTCCGGGGCCGCTGCTTCGTCCTTGCGGTTTTCCTTGACCCACTTGTGGCGCTGCGCGCGCAGTTTCAGGAAGGCCCGGGCTTCTTTGTACAAGCGCTTGCGTTCACCGCCGTCGAACATGGCTTTTCTTAAAATGCGGTACGCGGCCTTGGGGCGGAAATAATATTCGTCGTAAAAGTGATGGACTCCCTCCAGAACCTCCGCGGCGGGCAGACCGGGATACTCGATCTGCACCATCTGGTGTCCGCCATCGTCCACCATTTTCGACTCGCTGGTGACAAAACCGTTCTTCATCGCGAACTCGTGCAGTTCGGTCCCAGGATAGGCATGCGCCACCGAAACCTGAATCGTCTCCACGTCGAGTTCCTTGGCAAACTTGATCGTGTTCTTGATGGTCTCGCGAGACTCGCCGGGCAGGCCGAGGATGAAATCGCCGTGAACCACGAGTCCCAGTTTGTGGCAGTCTTTTGTGAACTGGCGGGCGCGCTCGACGGTCGCGCCCTTTTTGATGTTCTTCAGAATCTGCGGATCTCCGGACTCGTAGCCCACGATCAGAAGCCGGCATCCCGCTTCTTTCATGGCTTTGAGGGTTTCGAAGTCGGTCGTGACTCGCGACGTGCAAGACCAGGTCAGGCCCAGCGGTTTCAACTTGGTGCACAACTCGACGGTGCGGGCCTTCTGCAGGTTGAACGTATCGTCGTCGAAGAAAAACTCCTTCACATACGGCCAGTATTCTTTCGCCTTGGCCATTTCACGCGCCACGTCGTCGCTGGAGCGTTTGCGCCACGGGTGTCCGCTGAGCGTCTGGGGCCAGAGGCAGAAGGTACACTGCGCCGGGCATCCGCGCGAGGTGTAAAGGGCCACGAACGGATGGAGCAGGAAAGGCACGTTGTAGCGGCGGACATCCAGGTCGCGCCGGTAGACGTCGGTCACATGCGGCAGGGAATCCAGATCCTGAATCGTCGGCCGGTCGGGATTATGCACGACCCCGCCGTTCTTGCGGTAGGAAATTCCCAGAATGTCTTCGATCGGCTTGCCCTGCGCGTATTCGACGATGGAGTAGTCGAATTCCTTGCGGCAGGCTACGTCGATCACCTTCGCGTCCAGCAACGACTTCTCGGGCAGCACGCTGACATGGGGTCCGACGAAAGCGATCTTGATGTGAGGATTGCTATCCTTGATGGCCTCGGCCATGCGGACGTCGCCGGGGAACCCCGGAGTGCTCGTGAACAGCACGAGCAGTTCGTAGTCTTTACAGGTGCGGATCGTCTCTTCCGCCGTGATGTGGTGCGGCGGGGCGTCGAGCAAGCGCGCCCCCTCGAGCATTCCCGTCGGATAGGCGAGCCAAACCGGATACCAGTACGACTCGATCTCGCGCGTGGCGGGCCAGCGCGAACCCGCGCCTCCATCGAAATTCTCAAACGAAGGCGGATTCAAAAACAGTGTTTTCAATGGCATAGTGTGAGTCTCTATTTTAGCATTCTCGCGGACACACAAACCCCATCCGACGCTACCATTTCAGGTTCGTCCCCAAGTGTGCCGAAAGCGTGGAAATCGTTGTCTAAGTATGCCTTAGCGGGGCTCAGACCGCAAAAGAACCTTGCCAAACGTCGTTTTGGCGCATTGAGACGCGAGAATCGGGTCCCGGCGGGAGGAGCTGATTTGTAATAGTTTGAACTCGACCTTGCGGACAGCGTTCGCAAGGCTCCATCTATTTTGCCCGACGCGCCAATTGACGAGGCAGTTGCGGGGTTCTGAGTGTAAACAGGATTTTTCGCCAACTGAGCCTATAAGCTGACAGCTCCCGCCTTATCCTCCGTGCCATGCGATCCGTCACTCAGACGTTTGGAACAGCGATTTAGCATGATGTAAACAAGCCATTCGCCAACATGCAGAACCAAGATGATGGAAAACACATTCGCGGCGAATGCGCAGGAGCACACGAAGCCTCCGAGAACCACTTTTAATGTGAGGTCACCGATGGTATTCACTATGAGCTGCAAACCATAGAAGAGCACGAACCCGAACAGATAGAACGTGGCCCCAATGACGCGCCGCGTGTTCGCCAACGACCGATATAGCGGAACCAAGGCCACCTCAATCGGGATCATGCGTTCATTAAAGTGCCTCTCTATCGCGCGCAGTCGCAGCGCCGTTCTGAATAACACAAACAAGCAGTAGGCAGCGACTGCGAATAGCAACTCGATGAAAAGGCGTTGCAGAGGTGCAAAGCCCTTCCAAATCGACCAGAATGCATATGGTGGGTCGAACATAAACCTATTTGACACCGTCGCTGCGATTGTTGCTATCAAGATCGTCGTGACACGTCCGTGGTGTAGGCGTGTTCTTAGCTCCGATGGAACCGAAGGAAAGCAACTGCTGCAATCAGGCGTTAGCGCTCAAAACCCCTGCCAAGGGTCAGCCCGACGATAGCGAACCCGCCCGACAGCACGGTGTGAAAGTCAAGTCTTCGCTCTTACAGCTGATTTCTGCGTCATTTAGACGTGGGATCTGGCAGCGCCCAATTCTCTAACTCGCCGGTTGCCCGTAACAGATTCATCCGCACCCGCTGGTACTCAAAATCGGCGTCCTGAAAAAGCAGATAGCGTTCGGCGGCTTCGACCCGCGCATCGGCCAACTCGTGCAGGGTGCCAGTCTTGGCATCGATCCGGGTCTGGGCCGCCTCCAGGCCCGACTGTGCCAGTTGATACTCCAATTGCGCCACCTCGCGTGCGGCCTCGAGCTGCTCAGCGGCGCGCTGCAGCTTTAGCGTTTCCTCGGCCACCTGATTGCGAGCCGCCTCGGCTTGCTTCTTCGCCTTGAGGGCTTCGGCGTCCGCCGCTTCGGCGCGCGCGCGCTGGCTCATGTTGAAGAGCGGGATCCGGATGGCCACGCCGACCGTGGCATTGTCATTTTGGAAGGTGTTATTCGGAAAGTATCGAGTGTAGTTGTTGAAGGTTGAGAACCTGGCATACTGGGCAGAGAAATCAAGCGACGGATACAAAGCGCGGTGCTCGCCCAAAGCTCGCATCGCTTCCGCCAGCGAATGTCGCTCGGCAAACTGGATGGCAGGACTGGTGGCGACTGCTTTTCCCGAAAGGTCTTCCTCCGCGGCGACGGGCGGCAAAGCCGGAATCGTTTCGGGCGCGAGTTCGATCGAGGAAACCGGCAAACCGGTCAACGTCGATAGATGCCGCCGCAGGACGTCGGCCGAGCCATGCGCCTCGGCCCGGTGAAGGCGCATACGCGCCGCGACCAGTTTGGCTTTGTTCAAGTCCACGCTGCTGTCGACGCCCTCCTGCACGCGCTCGGCGACCGCTTGCTCCATCTGCTGCGCCTGCGACTCGTCCTGCTGCAAGCGCACCAGCCGCGCCTCCCACTTTGCCAGCTCCGCGTAGGTCAGCGCCACATCCTGGATGACGGCGTTGCGCTGGTCTTTGTCCTGAAACAAGGAAGCACGCCAGTCAGTTTTCGCCGCGTTCATGAACTGCTGTTGCGAAGGGTTGAAGATTGAACTCTGCACAACGGCATTCGCCAGCGCCGGCGCCGACCCTTCGATGCTGAGGGGATATCCATAGGTCCAGCCCAGGCCCGAACCAACGAATAGCTGCGGCAAGTAGTTGTTGCGGAGTTCGCGGTACGACGCAAAGGCGCGCTGCACGTCGGCATTCGCGATCGCCGCACCGGTGCTGTGCGCGAGCGCGAGCCGAATGGCGCGCTCCAAAGGCAGCGGTTCAGCCTGCCCGCGCGCAACGATCATCAGCACGGCCGTAACTATGGCGAGCACATTCATCGAGCGCAACCACCGCGGCAATCGAAATTTCATTTCGTCACCTTCACCTCGTCATTCGTCAGGCTGCGGGAACCCCGGGGAAAGTCGGATTATCGATGCCCTGCCCCTGAATGGGCATCTCATTTCATCGACTTGTGGCATCGCTAAAGCGACGCCCTGATACGAACCCCAGGGATCAGGCCGCAGTTCCACCGCGACGCACAAATTGTAGTGCGCCGGACGCCCATGGCGCAGTAGCTTCGGAATGTCATTGGGGACGCCACCCGGCGCGAGGGGAATCCTGCCATCTTCAGTGGCCAACTCGATGGAGCGCTTGCTGGGCCATGTCGTAGTTTCGGACCAAGGCCAGGGAAGCGCGATACTCGCGCGCCGCGCCTTCTTTATCGCCCTGTTTTTCCAGTAGTGTGCCGAGGAGATAGTGAGCTTTGTGCGCCGGAGCCGCTTCCACCGGCCCGGTAGCGAGATAGCGATGCAGCAGTTCCATGGCGAAAGCATAGTTTCGCCCGGCGCGATACAACATGCCGGAAGATTCCTCCAGGACCTCGAGTTTGGTCGTCGGCGCCTGGCTGAGCTTGACGATGGCCTGCTCCATTTCGTCATAGCGTTTTTGGTTCCGGAAAAAGATAGCCAGGTTGAGCCAGGCTTCCGCGTCGCCGTGGCTGAGGTCTATGTACTGGCGATACTCCCGTTCGGCGGTGGTGGCGTCTTTCTTCCTTTCGGCGATGCGGGCGTAAACCCAGTGTTCACGGCCCGAGTCCATGGTTGCGATCGACTGCGCCTGTTCGCGGGCCTTCTGTTCGCCCCCGCCCACAATGCTGGGCGCTTCCAGGTAGAACTCCGCCAGATCGAGCCGGGCATCCACATCTTTCGGATTCAGTTGCACTGCGCGTTCGAATTCTCCGCGGACCTTTCCCGCTAAGACTGCCGCGACGAAGGGATTGGCCCGATCCGCCTTTTCCCCTAACGCGCGCCCCAGCCAAAGATGGTAGCGGCTGTTGCCCGGATCGAGCGATACGGCTTTTCTACAGGATGACTCCGCGCGGTCCCAATCTTCGCGCGCGAGGTAAGCGCGGCAGAGCAGGTTCGCCGATTCCGCGTCCGACGGGGCCGAAGCGAGATGGCCGTTCAATTGGGCGATGGTTTCATCGATGCGGCCGGCGGCCAGCATGTCTTTCGCGGAGTCCGCTACGCTGGCGTTCAACGAAGCCATGAGCGCGAGGAAAACGAGAAAAATTCTGGAAGTGCGCCTGATCATCTAAAACTTGACCTGCGTCCGGTCGCCAATCGGCTTGCCATTCAATGCGTTGATGGCGATCACGTCCTGGGCGGCGAGGCCGCTGGTGATTTCGACCTGCGTGAGATTGGAAAGGGAAGTCTCCACATTCCGGCGCTGGAGTTCGTGGCCCGCCACCAGCAAAACATAAGGTTTGGAGTCGTCCATTCGCACCGCCTCGCGCGGTACCACCAGCACGTGATCGTGCTCGACGGCGACGATCGTTACTCCGACGTTGATATTGGGCAAGAGTTTCAAGTCCTGGTTATCTACGATGCTGGTGGTCTCGCCGACGTTGCGCGAGCCGTGCAACTTCACCGTCGACGGGATGCTGGTCACGGCGGCTCGCCACACCCGCCCGGGGACGGCGTCCCACGTAATCTCGATCGGATCTCCGGGAGCCAGCCGGGCCACGTCGGGTTCATCGACGAAAGCGCGGACCATCACCTGGTGCAGATCGGCCACTTGCAGCAGAAGATCTCCGGCCGCAACGAAGCCGCCCTGCTTGGCGGGCAGAGAGTACACGATGCCGTCAAAAGGGGCGCGGATATTCGATTTTTCCAGGACGTCCCCGGCGGCATCGTAGGCCGCCTGCGCCTCGGCTTGCTGCGCTGCGACGCGCGCTAACTCCGCATTCGAATATCGTTTCGTCTGCTTTTTTCGAAGAAACGTGAGTTGCGCGTCGGCGCGGGCCAGTGCATTTTCCGCTTCTTGCACCTCTCCCGCCGAGGCCGCGCCCTGCTGCTCCAGTTTCTTCAGGGCGTCCAAATTCCGTTGCGCTGCATCCCGGTCGGTGCCGGCTTTCACCATCTGGGCTTCAAGGCTCAACACTTCTTCCTGACTCCCGCCTCGTTCCGTCGCGCCTAGCTCGGCCCTCGCTGCTCTCAATTGCGTCTGCGCACGAGCTGCCTGCGCGCGCGCGTCGGCGTCATCCAGAACGACCAGCAGTTGGCCCTTCTTGACGGAATCGCCCTCCTTGACAAAAACGCGCCGGACACTGGTCGGGACCGGAGCGTGGGCCTCAAAGTTATTGACGGGCTCAATTTTTCCGTTGGTGGAAACCATGCTCCGAATATCGCTCTGTTCGACGACGGCAGTTCGCACCGGCACCCCGTCATCGCGGTGGGAGACAAAAGCCGCCAGCACGATCACCGCCCCCAGGATGGCAAGCGCCGTCATCCACCAGCGCCGCGGCTGGCGTGCTGAACTGTTTCCATTCAATGGCATACAGAGAAAGGCGTAAGCTTCAATGTATCATCCATGCCGGTCAGCAGGCAGGCAAAAAGCTCACTTCGGGCTACCTGATTAGATGCGCCGTGGCGCCCATTTGCTCCCGCTGGATTGCGCAATTTAGATCGCGCAACCTGGACGCGGGAATTTTGCGGCCCTGTAGCAGGGCTCGATACAATAGGCCATGCCGAAACCGCGCCGTTACACCGACGAGCACGCCAGCGCCGGACTCGATCACGACTTTCCCGAAATCGAGACCTGGCCCAACCAGTTTCCCGCCTACGAAATTGTGGTCGACGATCCCGAATTCACATCGGTCTGCCCCAAGACTGGCTTGCCGGACTTTGGCAACATTGTGATCCGCTACGTACCTGACCGCCGGTGCCTGGAGTTGAAGTCGTTAAAGGAATATCTGCAGGCGTATCGAAACCTCGGCATCTTCCAGGAGAACATCGTGAATCAAGTGCTGGAGGACGTCGTCCGCTGGGCCAAGCCGGTGTGGGCGGAGGTTAAGGGTGAGTTCCGTCCGCGCGGCGGGATTTCAACGGTGGTGATCGCGCGGTGGCCGCGCGGGAAGCGAAGTCGGTAATGATCGCTCAGCGAGAGGCGGCTGCCGCTCTTGGTTTGATGAGTTCTATCTCGCTCGCGTGTTCGGCTTTGACGCGGCTGATCTCGTAGGCTGCCTGCAAGTTAAGCCAAAACTGTTCGGTCGTCCCGAAGAAGCGGGATAAGCGGACAGCGGTGTCGGCACTGACGCCACGCCGTTCCAGAACAATGTCATTGACGCGAGGCGCGGGCACGCGCAGCCGCTTTGCTAACTCGTAGGCCGAGATGCCCAGCGGCTTCAGGAATTCCTCACGCAAGATTTCGCCAGGATGAACCCTCCAGTTGGGTGTTCCTTTTCTGACAATGCTCATGCGAATTACCCTCAATGGTAGTCCGTGATCTCCACATCGTAAGCGTCGGGTGCGTGCCACTCGAAGCAAATTCTGTACTGATCGTTGATTCGTATGCTGTACTGTCCCTGCCGATTACCGTGCAGTTTCTCCAGCCGGTTTCCGGGCGGAACTTTTAGGTCGTCCAGCGTCAGGGCAACGTCGAGCATGGCCAGCTTCCGCTTCGTCACGCTGGCTGGTGGCGCGCCCCGGGTCTTGCCGGTTCTCCAGATTCCCGCCGTTTCCTTGTTGGCGAAAGTCTTGATCACTTCGCTATAATAACGACAGTCGTTAATAATGTCAATCGTTATGATCCGAACCCGTGTCAGCCCAGGGGTCGTGCTATATTTTCTCGACCTGTGACCCCAGCCAAACTCTATCCCCGCACTGCGCTGGCGCTGCTGACGGCGCTGAACTTGCTCAATTACATCGATCGCTCCGTGTTGTTTGCGGTCCAGGACCTGGTTAAAGCCGAGTTTCATCGCAGCGACCTGGCGTTCGGCCTGCTCACGACCGTCTTTTTCATTTTTTACATGTGCGCTGCGCCTTTCATGGGGCCGCTTTCGCTGCGTTTTTCGCGCAAACGCGTCATCGTCACCGGGGCCCTGGTGTGGAGCTTCGCGACTCTTCTCACCGCCTTCACCAAGAACTTTGATGAACTGCTCATTCGTCATACCCTGGTGGGCATCGGCGAAGCCAGCTTTGTCATTCTTTCTCCAACCTTCGTCGCGGACATGTTCCCCCCCGAAAAGCGAGGGCGGGTGATGGGAGTGTTCTATCTCGCAATTCCGGTCGGAACCGCGCTGGGGTATCTGCTGGGCGGCGTCATGGGCCCAAAGTACGGCTGGCGCACCCCGTTCTACGTGGGAGCTGCACCCGGAGTTCTGCTGGCCTTGCTACTGCTGTTGATTCCCGAGCCGGAACTTGGCCAGTTCGATCCGGCCGAAAGCAAGGTTCCCGAGCGGGACACGCTGAAGAGCCTGGTCCGCAATCCCGCATTTCTCACCGCAACGTTCGGCATGGCGATGATGACCTTCGCGCTCGGAGGACTCCAGGTCTGGATGCCAACCTTTCTGCACCGCGCCCACGGTTACAGCCTGCAGGAAGCGGGCCTCGTGTTCGGGCTGAGCACTCTGGTGAACGGCCTGGTTGCGTCGCTGGCGGGCGGCTGGATCTCCGATCGCCTGCTGCGGCGAACCAAGTCTGCCCACTACCTAGTGTCCGCGGTCAGTCTGGGGTTGGGCATTCCGGCCATGTGCGTCGCCTTGTTTGCCAGTGGCAGGCCGATGATCGTGGGCATCTTCGTGTCAGAGTTCTTGCTGCTGTTGAACACCGGTCCGCTCAACGCCGCAGTCATCAGTTCGGTCGGACCACATGTGCGCGCGGCCGCCTTGGCAGCAAACATCTTTGTTTTCCACCTGCTCGGCGACGTGCCATCGGCGGCTCTCATCGGCTATATCTCGGACAAGTATTCGCTGCAGCTCGCGTTTCTCGGCCCGGTGATCGCGATCGCCCTGTCTTCTGCCATACTGTTCTATGGCATGCGCTTTGCGCCGCCCTTGCGGGTCAGTGAGGAATCGGCGCCGGCGCAAGTTCCCTCAGGAGCATCTTCCTAACAGAATGCATTGGCAAACGTTTCACTGGGCCACACTCAATTGGATTGCAGGCGGCATCCTCGCACTGGCCTGGTTTTCGCGCATTGTGGAAGCCGCCTTCGGCATGCCGCGCATTGCCGACATCGCGCATCCCGAATGGGATCGTAAGCCAGCGACGGCAAACGGCGAGCCTCGAGTCAGCATTATCGTGCCGGCGCGCAACGAAGAAGAACATATCCGCGAGACGCTGCTCCAGTTGCTCGCCCTCGATTACTCGAACTACGAAATTATCGCAGTCAACGACCGGTCGACGGATCGCACCGGCCAGATCATGGATGAGGTCGCCGCTTCAGAAGGTCCGTGTGGCGCGGGCGCCCCCGCCCGCGTGAAGGCAGCACCCGCAACGCAGGCGGACGCGGGCGCGGGCGCCCGCGCCACACGACTCCGGGCGATCCACGTTGCAGAACTGCCCGCCGGCTGGTTAGGCAAAACGCATGCCATGTGGACCGCCGCCCAGCAGGCCAGCGGCGACTGGTTACTCTTCACCGATGCCGACGTGCGCTTTAAGCCCGATTCCCTGAGGCGCGCCATGGCCTACGCCGAAGCGGAGCGAGCCGATCATGTCGTACTTTTCCCGCGCATGATCATGAAGCGGCCGGGCGAGAGAATGATGATCGCCTTTTTCCAGGCGCTTTTCGTTTTCGGCCACCGCCCCTGGAAAGTCGCCGATCCCAAAGCGCGCGACCACATGGGGGTGGGAGCTTTCAACCTGGTCCGGCGCTCGGTCTATGACGCGGTCGGCACCTATCGCGCCTTGCGCATGGAAGTGCTCGACGACATGAAGCTCGGCAAGGTAGTTAAGAACGCTGGGTTCGCGCAGCGCAATGTGTTTGGCGAGGACCTGATTTCGATCCGCTGGGCCAAGGGCGCTTTCGGCATCGTCAACAATCTCACGAAGAACTTCTTTGCCGTGCTTTCTTTTCAATGGCCGCGAACGGTAGTTTGCATCGTCGGTCTGGGTTTTCTGAACCTCGGGCCATTTCTCGGCGTCTGGATGGCACACGGATGGGCGCGCGTTCCGTACGCCGTCGCGCTGGCTTCGCTGTTTCTGATTTATTACGGGATGTCGTCCAGGTCGGCCGTCCCCGCGTATTACTTCTTTCTGCATCCGGTCAGCACCAGCCTGTTCATGTACACCCTGTTGCGCTCCATGATCCACACCTTCTCGAATGACGGCATCGTGTGGCGGGGGACGAAGTATCCGTTGGAGGAGTTGCGCAAGGGATTAGTGTGAAATCTCATATGGTTAGTTTTTGGGTGGCGCAGCGGTTCACCGCTGCGATTCAGGCGCTCAATTCTCACGGCTTCAGCCGCTGAGGGGCTTCCGGCTATTGCGGTTCTGTTGGATCTTCGATCGAAACCGGCTTTCCCTGCGTCTTCTGCCGATTCTTCTTCTCTTTGTAAGGTTTGGACCTGCCTGCACTGGAGTGGCCCCGGCGCTCGACGTCGTATTCGGTGGGAACCGCGGGAACCACGACATAAGCGCTCTCGCCGAGTTGCTGGGAGCGGCGCAAGGTGATCCCCGCGCGGCCGTCGTGGTCCTCGATCGTACCCTTGATTTCAATCTGCCGGCCTTCGAGTTGGCGAATGTCGCCCACTTTTCTGAGGTCGTCCGGCAGCACGATCACGGTGAAGGGACACGCCTTGGCGTCTTTGCAGAAGTTGAGGAACGTGAGGCCGTTGCTGCCGTCGTCCACGTGCAGCACGGTTCCGCGGACGCACTGGGTCGTTCCCAAATGCTTGCTCGCCTCGGCGAAAAAGACGCAGTCATGCTTGGAAGCACCGCGTGCGAAGGCAATGCCGTTCATTGCAATCACGGAAGCAAGAACAGTTCCGGCCAGGAAAGTCAGAATAGGAAAGCGCATAGCGACTGAGGTGCGCCAGAGCGCGCGCCTCAGCTTCATTCTATGGCGTGGAGGAGAGGTCGTAGGCTAACAAACAAGAAAAATGCCGCGGCGACTTCCCGAAAGGGAACAGAAAAGCGCGGTACCCAGCACGCGGGTTTTGGCGTGCAAGGGTGGAGTGCCGGAGTCTGCGCCCGGCGTGCCAGGTTCCCGCGCGCTACTACTTGCCGAAGGCCTTTACTGCCGCTGCTTCGTCGTCTTTCACATCGAAGACGGTGTACAACTTCGTAATCTGCAGCAGGTCGTGCACTTTCTTGGTGAGGTTAAGCAGTTTGAGTTCGCCACCCTGGTTTTTGCAAGTGGTGAAGGCGCTGACGAGTTCGCCGATCCCGGAACTGTCGATATAGTTTACGTCGGCAAGGTTGAGCAGGATTTTTTTCTGGCCCTTGGAAACCAGGTCGCGCACGCTTTCGCGCAGAATCACGCTGCCTTCGCCGAGGGTGATCCGGCCGCTGAGGTCGACGATCGTGACGCCATCCACCTGACGAGTACTGGACTTCATGCTCACTGGAGAGCCTCCTTGGAATCCGCGGGGTTGCCGTGGACATGCTTGATCATTCTAAGTTCGGTGCCCGCCTTGGAGGGGCGGATTTCCACCACATCCATAAACGAGCGTATCAGGAAAATACCTCTACCCGATGTCTTCATCAGGTTCTCCGGAGCCAATGGATCCGGAATCCTGCTGGCGTCGAGCCCCTTGCCCTGATCGCGGATGACGATGACCAGGTCGTGGGCGGTACGCTCAAACGCTAGTGTAACTTTTTTGCTTGGATCGTAAGCATTACCATGCAAAACGGCGTTGACAGCGGCTTCGCGCACCGCCATGGAGATCTTCATGATCTCCTCGTCGTCAAATCCGGCCTCCGCCGCCATGCGGCCAGCCGTCTCTTCCGCGTTGTTCACCGTCTCCAGCGTCGAATCGAGCGTATAAGAGACGCGGTCTGCGGCCATAGGTCGAAAGCGAAGATCGAACGGTTCCTGAGCCTGGCCTCCGCCTCGCTTTCGACGGTTACGCCGGGCTCAAAGTGCTCGCCCAAATGCCTGCGACGGGCGAACTGAGAGTGTGCCTGTAGGGCCCGTAAAAGTCAACGCGATACCCTAAGGGTGTCATACCACATTAGAAATGTCCCCTGGGTGTGCGCCGCTCCATGTCGCGTGGGGATATTCGGCAATCGCACCCCTTGGTGGTCACATGTCATTGTGCGCCCGCATTGCGCACCGCGGAGAAGAACCGCTTTAGCTTAGTCGCATCGAGCCTGCCGTCGGTGCGCACGCCGGAACACACATCGATCCCGAACGGGCCTACCTCTTCTATGGCCTGGCCGACGTTCTCCGGGGTGAGCCCTCCAGCCAGAAACAGCGGAACGCCGATGCGTTCGCGAATCGTGCGGCTGAGGTCCCAATCGTGGGTTCTGCCCGTACCGCCTAACACCTTTACCGCGAGTTTCTGATTACCGGAATCGAGCAGGATCGCATCCACATGCGGCGCGACTTGCAAGGCCTGCTCGACGGACTCCGGTCCGGTCACGTGAATGACCTGAACCAGGGAAATCCCGGGCAGAGCCGCCTTCAGGTCGCGGTGCGTGCCAACCGCAAGATGATCGCAGATCTGGATCGTATTCGTGCGGCAGAAACGTTGTTGCCGGACGATGTCGGCAACATTTTGCCGCGAAGTCAGCAGGAAGGTCCCGATGGCCGGTGGAACGGTCGCGGCAATTTCCGCGATGCGCTCGTCGCTGATGACGCCTGGCCCGCTCGGCATCTGTGAAACCAGGCCCACCGCGGAGGCTCCGCACTCGACGGCCAGAGCCGCTTCGTCAACACTGGCAATGCAGCAGATTTTTATTCGTGATGTATGCAATGCTCGAATGGGACTTCCCCTGTGGTTCCTCTGTGTACCTCTGTGTCCTCTGTGGTAAAGACTTTTTTTCACCACAGAGGACACAGAGGTACACAGAGGAAATCTTACTCGCCGTAGGGAACCCAGATATTTTTCACCTGGGTAGCGTGTTCAAGAAACCAGCGGCCCTCGGCCAGTTTCGGGTTGAACCAATCGATGGCGCGGCCTTCGTTCGTCCACACCTGCTTCAGATTTCCCACCGACATGGCCTTGGCCGCCGCGGCGCTGGCTTCATCGCCAAAACACCAGATGGCATCCACATCGTCATGTTCGGCGAGCGTCTTCAGAAGTTGCGACGTGTATCCGGTAACGATATTCAGCGCGCCCCCAGGCAGATCGCTGGTGTCGAACAATTGGTACAGATCGCTCGTGATCAGCGGATAGGCTTCCGAAGGAACCGCGATCACCGTATTTCCCACCGCGAGAGCGGGCATCACGAGAGAAAGAAACCCGAGCAGCGGCGCCTCCCGCGGGCAGATGACGCCAATCGTTCCAATGGCCTCGTTCATCGCGAGGGCGACATTCCGGAACGGAGGATTGTGTACCGCGCCGTCAAACTTATCGGCCCACGCCGCGTACGAGAAGATCCGCTCGATACTGAGATCCACTTCCGCGGCAGCCTGCTTTTCGCCGACCACGGCGGCCAGGCCATGCGCAATCTCATCGCGCCGCTGGGAAAGATTCTCGGCGCAATAGTAAAGAACCTGAGCCCGATTGTGCGCCGTGGCTTTTGCCCACGACGCAGCCTTGCGCGCCGCCTCGACTGCGTTGCGGATGTCTTTGCGATTGCCAAGCGGTGCTTCGCCCAGCAGCCGTCCGTCCGCGGCGAGCACTTCCATGCTGTAGCCGGAGTCGGGACGCGCCTGCTTGCCACCGATGTAGAGCTTTACGGTGCGATCGATCTCAGGAGTGTGTTGGTGGAGCGTCGGGCGTCCTCGCCCGGCCTCGTCATCACGGACGGGCGAGGACGCCCGTCGCTCCATCCTTGAAGCCTCGGGTTCCTCGTCCGGCTCCCGCTCCGGTGGCGCGACCGTCTTTTCTGCGGGAAGCATGGGCGCGTCCTTGAACCATGCCGGCTCCATATATTCCAGCAGGCCTTCGCGTCCGCCCTCGCGTCCGTAGCCGCTCTCGCGGTAGCCGCCAAAACCGCAGGAGGCGTCGAACAGGTTCGTGCAGTTGACCCAGACCACTCCCGCTTTAAGCTGCGCGGCAACATGCAAGGCGACGTTGACGCTCTCGCTCCAAACACAGGCCGCCAAACCGTATACCGTATTGTTGGCCAACTCCACGGCTTCCGCGGGCGTGCGGAACGTCATCGCGGCCAGCACCGGTCCGAAGATTTCCTGCTGCGCGACAATCGACGTCGGATGCACATTGCTCAACAGCGTTGGCGGATAGTAGAACCCGCGCGCCGGCAACGCGACCTGCGGCTGCCAGCACGTCGCGCCGTCGGCTACGCCCTGATCCACCAGCTTGCGGATGCGGTCAAGTTGCACCTTCGCGACGATCGCTCCGATATCGATGCCTTATCGAGCGGCGCGCCGATGCGCAAGGTGCTCATGCGCTCCTGAATTTTGGCGATCGAGGGTTTCGGCGATGCTTTCCTGCATCAGCAGCCGCGAGCCCGCGCAACATACCTGCCCCTGATTGAACCAGATTCCGTCCACCAGGCCTTCGACCGTGCTATCGAGGTCGGCATCCTCAAAGACGATAAACGGAGATTTTCCGCCCAGTTCCAGCGACAGCCGTTTGTGGCTCGCAGCCGTGGCGGCGCGAATCGCGCGTCCGACCTCGGTCGATCCGGTAAACGCAATCTTGTCTACGTCGGGGTGGTTGACCAGCGCCTCGCCGGTTGAGCCGTCTCCAGTGACGATGTTGACCACACCGGCGGGCAGGCCGGCTTCCTGACAAATTCCGGCGAAGGCGAGCGCGCGTTAGCGGCGTGAACTCAGCGGGCTTCAACACGACGGTGTTACCGGTTGCGAGCGCCGGAGCAATCTTCCACGCCAACATCAGCAGCGGGAAATTCCAGGGAATGATCTGACCAACCACTCCGCAGGATACGTACTCGGGGAATTCGTGTTCCAGAAGTTGCGCCCAGCCGGCATGGTGATAGAAATGCCGCGCCACCAGCGGAATATCAATGTCGCGACTCTCGCGGATGGGCTTGCCGTTGTCCATGGTCTCAAGAACCGAGAGCAACCGGGAATGCTTCTGCACGAGCCGCGCGAGGGCATACAGGTAGCGCGCGCGGGCATGAGGGCTGAGCGCCCGCCATCCAGAAGACGCAGCCCGCGCAGCCTTGACCGCAGCGTCAACGTCTGCCGCGGATCCTTGCGCCACCGACGCGAGTTTCTCGCCGTTCGAAGGATCGACGGTGTCGAAATACTCGCCCGCCGCGGGCGCCTGCCAACCGCCGCCGATGAAATGCTGGAAGCGGAAGGCATGGCGTTCCAGCCAGGCGCACTGCTTCCTTCGAATCTTCTGGAGCCGGCCCGTATTCCATGCTCACGAATTTTTCGGCAATGCTCATTGGCGTTTGCTCAATTCCTTCATATTCATTTGTCATCCTGAGCAAAGCGAAGGATCTGCTTTCTTGGTAGTACGCGAGACAGCAGGTCCTTCGCTTCGCTCAGGATGACAAATCATAAGGTTCATCAAGAAGCTTGTCTTGACTCGTAACTCCCAACGTCACGCCATCGGATGCCGATACTCGGCGGAATAGCGCCCGGTTGCGTAGTGCTCCAACTGCCGCTCGATGTCGCCCAGCAAGCCGCTGGCGCCAAAGCGGAACATTTCCGCCCGCACCCACGACAGGCCAAGCTCTTCTTTAATCATCGCCAGCCAGTCGATCGACTGCTTGGCCGTGCGGATGCCGCCCGCCGGCTTGAAGCCCACCGCCATCCCAGTTTGCTGCGCATATTCGCGGATGGCGCGCGTCATCACCAAGCCCACCGGCAAGGTCGCGTTGGTCGGCTCTTTGCCGGTCGAAGTCTTGATGAAGTCGGCGCCCGCCATCATCGCGACCACACTCGCGCGCGCCGACGTTGCGCAGCGTCAGCAAGTCGCCGGTTCCAAGAATCACCTTCATGTGCGCCGATCCGCAGGCCTGCTTGAAAGCCGCCACCTCGTCGTAGAGCGCCTGCCAGCGCCCGCCGAAAACATGCGCGCGGGTGATCACGACGTCAATCTCGTGCGCGCCCGCCTCCACCGATCGGCGAATCTCCGCCACCCGCTCCGCCAGCGGCGACAAGCCCGCGGGAAAGCCGGTGGACACGGCCGCGACATGTACCCCGCTGCCCTCGAGCGCGCGCAGAGCCGTTTCCACAAATGTGTGGTACACGCAGATGGCCGCGACCTTGATTTGCAGCTCCTCGATTCCCAGCTTCTGTTCCATTTCCTGCTGAATGGGATGACGGCCCTTCGCGCACAAACGGCGAACGCGCTCGTCGGTGTCGTCTCCGGAAAGAGTCGTCAGATCCATGCAGGTGATTGCCCGCAGCAACCACGCCGCCTGCCATTCCTTTTTCACGGTTCGCCGCGCGATATGCGATTGTGCCCGGCGCTCGACCGCGCTGGTGTTGACGCGAACGTCCCGCACCCAATCCAGATTGAGAGGAATGCCGGTATTCCGGAGCAGAGGCCGCCCGGAGAGCATGGCAATCACGCCGTCGTCGCGGGTTTCGATTCGCGCTGCGTTCCTAGATTCGTTGTGTTCGACCGGCATCCAGTGCTCCACTACAAAAACGCAGTTCGCCCTTCGCCGTTTGATTGTACGGCAGGTGCGCCGAAGATGTATCCCGGTTTCGCCTTGACACTATGACTTTGTGAGGCATACGCTCACGGCGCGATTCCAACATCCTTCTTCAATCCGCATTCTGGAGGTTCGTCCTGATGATCCCGGGCAGTCGTTTCCGAGTTCACCGAAATTTCTTCTTTGTCGGTTTCTCGGCACTCATCGCAATGACGCTGGCAATCCCCGCGTCCGGCACTACCAGGAAAATCATCCTCGATACCGATCCCGGTTCCGACGACGCCATGGCCCTGATGCTGGCGCTGAATTCGCCGGAGTTGGACGTTCGCGCCATCACCGTGGTGCCAGGCAACGTAACCGCCAAGCAGGGACTGGAAAATGCGCTGCGCATGATCTCGCTGGCCAATCGCTGCGATATTCCCGTCGCCGCAGGCGCACAGCATCCGCTCTTTCAGAAGTTGATTACCGCCGAATTCTGGCACGGCAAGAATGGCCTGGCCAATATCGAGTTGCCGCCCAGCAAGTGCAAAGTCGATCCCCGCTACGGCCCGGACCTGATTATCGAGATGGTGCACGCGGCTCCGCACGAAATCACGCTGGTCCCGGTCGGTCCGCTCACCAACATCGCGCTCGCCGTGGAGAAAGACCCATCCATCGTTCCGCTGGTGAAGGAAGTCATCCTCATGGGCGGCTCGATCACGGGCGGCAATTCGACCGCTGCCGCCGAAGCCAATATCTACAACGACCCCGAAGCCGCGCAGATTGTGTTCCAAGCCGGCTGGCCGCTAACCATGGTCGGCCTCGATGTCGGCGACAAGACATTGCTGTCGTCGAAGTATCTGGAACAAATCGCACAGACCCACGGGCCGGTGAATGATTTCATCTACCAGGTCGCGCACTACCTGATCGATCTGTCGGCGCAATTCGGTTTCAACGGTACTCCGATGTATGATCCCCTCGCGGTCGGGGTGGCCATCGACGCGACGCTCGTGAAAGCGCCGCCGATGCACGTGGATGTCGAAACCCGAGGCGAGTTCACGCGCGGCGAGACGGTCGCCAACCGCCACGGCGTGGTCGAGCGCAACGTGCTGCACGGGGATCGCTACATAATCGAAGGTCTCGACAAAGTCGAGCCCAACGCCAAGGTTTGCACCGAAGTCGACGCCGACCGCTTTCTGCAGCTGTTCGTTTCCAGAATTCGCGGCAAGTAGATTCTGTTTCGTATCCGGGTATCGCAAGTTTCAAGACCAACGCCCTTTGATGGGCTTCTTAATTTCTAAGGAGAGGCGATGTTCACTCCCCACAGTCTGGGTATCGCGCTGTTCATGATGATCACGAGCGCCATCTGCTGGGGCTCCTGGGCCAACACCTACAAGGGCGTCAAGAAGTATCGCTTCGAGTTGTTTTACTGGGACTATGCCGTCGGCATTTTTCTGATCTCGCTGATCCTCGCGCTTACCATGGGAAGCACCGGCAACGATGCTTCCAGTTTCCTGAACAATGTGCGTTCCGCCGACACCACGAACATCGTCTCCACCATGTTCGGAGGCGCCATCTTCAATCTGGCGAACCTTTTGCTGGTGGCCGCGATCGATATGGCCGGACTCGCGGTCGCATTTCCAGTGGGCATTGGAATCGCGCTCGTCGTCGGTGTGGTTTCGAGCTATGCCCTCCAGCCCAAGGGAAATGCTGCGCTCCTGGCCGCGGGCGTCCTCTGCGCCCTCATCGCCGTGGTCATGGACGGAAAAGCCTACGGCAGCCTGGCCATCGCCGGCCGCTCCGTTTCGAAGAAGAGCATTGTCATCTGCGTCGTCTCCGGCGTTCTGATGGGACTGTGGGCTCCCTTCGTGGCACGAGCCATGACCAACGGCAACACGCTCGGTCCCTACAGCATTGCCGTCTTCCTCACGCTGGGCGCGCTGCTGTCGTGCTTGCTTTGGAACATTTATTTCATGAAGCACCCGCTAGTCGGCGAACCCGTAAATTTCTCCGGCTACTTCCGCGGACCGATTTCCGGCCACGCCCTCGGACTGCTCGGCGGATTCATCTGGGGCATCGGCATGGTTTTCAATCTGGTCGCCGCCAGTTTCACTGGAGTAGCAATTTCCTACGCCATCGGACAATCCGCGCCCATGGTCGCCGCTCTCTGGGGCGTGTTCGCCTGGAAAGAATTCGCAGGCGCGCCCGGCAAAGCCAGGATCTACCTCGCGCTGATGTTCGTCTTTTACTGTCTGGGGATCTTGCTGGTGGCCAGGGCCAATGGCTGAATCGGTCGCCGAGAATATCGAGACGCCGGCAACCAGTTCGTGACCGCAGGATGTGTCATACAGTGGAGCGACGGGCGTCCTCGCCCGTCCAGTTGGAGACTAAACCGGCTGTGGTAATGATCATGCGGTCGCGGCACCAGGTCGTAAAAATCCGTGAAAGCATAGTTATGAAAGACGACGTTATGAAAAATTGAATTCCCACGCGCCGGTGTCGCCCGGACATTCGCGGAGCGGCACAATACCTCTTGACTTTGTAAATCCAATCTATTTAGATGGCCCTTCGCAATGAGTTAAGCAAGAGGCGCTCCGCGTCTCACGCGCGAGCTTTCGCCGCTCCGTCAGTTCGCAAAGATAAAGAGAAGAGCGGCCACCGAGGGGGAGGGAGACTGATGCTGAAAAGAAAAGCGCTGGTCGTAGTGCTTCTGGGTTTCGTGTTTTTCCTCTGTCCACTTCTGTATAGCCAGGCGAACGGCGTTCTTTCCGGAACGGTTACCGACAAAACCGGCTCCGTGATCGCCGGAGCGACGGTGAAAATCACCTCGCAGGGTACCGGCCTCACGCGCGAGGTGAAGACGGACGGATCCGGCCACTACACTGCGCCTTTCTTGCCCGTGGCGTTCTACACCATCCGAGTGGAGTCCAAGGGTTTCCAGACCACGGAGCAGAAAGACCTCCGCCTGCAGGTCGACGAACAGCGCGAGGTCGATTTTTCGCTCAACCCCGCGTCGGTCACCGAGTCCGTGGAGGTCAGCGCCACCGAAGTAGCCGTGGAAACCACGAACCCAACCCTCGGCCAGGTGATCACCGCCGAGCAAGTGGCCGACCTCCCGTTGAACGGCCGCGACTTTGTCCAGTTGGCGACGCTCACGCCCGGCGCGACGCAGGAGACTAGCACCCAAAGCTTCTTCAACGGCGGCCCCAGCAGCGAAGTGTCGGCGCGCGGGACTTTCTCCCTTTCCGTGGGCGGATCGCGGGCCTCCAGCACCGACTGGCTATTCGACGGCAACGACAACAACGAATTGACCGCCGGTGGCATAGCCATTCTTCCTTCGATTGACGCGATCCAGGAGTTCAAGGTTCTGACCTATAACTACTCGGCAGAATTCGGAACCCGTGCGGGCCCGACCGTCTTAGTAACCAGCAAGTCGGGATCGAACCAGCTTCACGGGTCGGTGTTCGAGTTCTTCCGCAACACTAAGCTCGATGCCAAGAGCTACTTCGCGTCATCGAAGGAGAAATTCAATCTCAACCAGTTCGGCGGGTCGCTGGGCGGCGCGATTCAAAAAGACAAGACATTCTTTTTCGTGGACTACCAGGCGAAAATGCAGCGGCATGGGATTCCGTTCCTGGGCTTGGTTCCCACGCATGACATGATCTACAACGGCGATTTTTCCAAGGATCCCTTCGGAGCCACGGTGGATCCGGTCGCCAATCCGCTCAACAATCCCTTCGACCCGTGGTCGGCCTCCAATCCCGTCACCCCGTTCCAATGTAATGTGTCCAACGGCCTGCCAGAAACGCCCAATTCAGATGGGAGCCAGGCCGTCTTAGCTGGCGTTACCCAAGCCTGCCGGCTCATTCCCTCGCAATTGATCAATCCGACCGGACAGGCCATCCTGTCGCTCTATCCGGCGAGTAACGCGAGTAACGCCAACGTCGGCTATAATTACACTAACGTCCCGGTCAGAAAACTGAACGAGGGCGAGTTCGATATTCGCCTGGACCACAACTTCTCTAGCAAAGACTCCGTCTTTGCCCGCTTCAGTTACGATCAGGCAAACTCGTTCGTTCCGGGCGGCTCCCCGGGATTCGCGGAACAGGGCGCCTTCTCCAGCACGCAAAACATCAGCAATCACGGGCGCAATGCGGTGATCTCGGAAACCCATATTTTCAACGATCACAACATCAACCAGGCTACATTCGGGTACAACCGCATCTTCAACCACATTCTCTCCTTCGGTAATGGCACCTGCGAAGCGGCCAACCTCGTTGACCCAGTCACGGGGTTACCTGCCCCGATCCAGGGAGCCGATCTGAATTCCAAGTGCGGGACTCAGCCCGCCGGCATCGTCAACCAATCCACCAAGGACTGCATGAGCTGCGGCATGACTTCGATCCAGATGCTGACCGGGTACTGGTCCATCGGGGACCGCGGATTCGCCCCCTTCCAGGGCGGGACCAATGTTTTCACGTTCAATGATTCTTTCGACATGATCCGCGGAAAACACGACGTCCGGGTCGGACTCGGATTCCGCGCTAACCAGATGAACGTGGAGACGAACGCCTTCCAGGATGGCTTCTATCTGGTGGGCAACGGCGGCACGTTTACCGGTGGGAGTGGTTTGTTTGCCGGAGACGGTGCGGCCGATCTTCTTCTCGGGCAAGTCGGTGGCGCCATCCACGATCAGACATTCCTCGGCGCCACCACCGGACGCCGATGGAAGATGTTCCGTCCTTTCGTGCAGGACGATTGGCGCGTCACACCAGATTTGACGCTGAACATCGGGTTGGCTTGGGCCTTGGTAACGCCCGTCACGGAGGCCCGCAATCGCCAGGCGAATTTCAACTTCCTGACCGGCAAATACCTTGTCGCCGGGCCTGCGGTGGCTGGCTGTACCACGTGCGCGCAATCGGACGGGGCTGCGGGCGTCCAGTTCGACAAGACTGCCGTGGAGCCACGAATTGGGCTGGCCTGGAAGGTGCTGGGCAGCCAGAAGACTGCCTTCCGCGCAGGGTACTCTATTTTCCACGATTCATCCTGGAACCAGGGTGCGCAGGGATTGTGGATGAATCCCCCATACCTTGCCGAATCTGACAATTTCAATTATTTCCCGGCGAGCGCTTTTGGGTCAGGCGTCATCTGCCCAGTAGGCGGCACAAACAACTGCGGTCCGGGTACCGCGTTCCTGCCTATCATCACGCCTTCAACCTTCAACCCGGACTCCTTCCAGGGTACTCGCCTTTGGCAGAACCTGAATTTCAAGCAAGGCATAGTGGAGCAGTTTAACTTCAACCTTGAACAGCAACTGCCCGGCAATCTTGTACTCACGGCTGGCTATGCCGGATCCCGCAGCCATCACATTCTCATCAGCGGTTTGAACGTGAACCTGAACTCTCCCGGTGCCTGCGCTGGGGGGCCAACTCCTGTTGCTGGCTACACTCTCGGTTGCGGACCCGGCGGAAACTTTGTCGGCGCCCCCTATGGCGGATACCCCAGTTTCATCCTGGTTGGCAACTTCAATGACGCGGGGAATGCCACTTACAACGGCCTCCAGATCAAGGCCGAAACTAAGAGCGCGCGCCACGGCCTGTACGCTCTCGTAGGTTACACCTACTCCCACACTTATGATTCTGGGATGGCCGATAACCTGGGCACCACCCCGGGAGCGGTTTACTGGCCACTGCCGGGAACTCAAAAAGCCGATTGGGCTCTGTCTCAGATCAACCTCAATCACCAGTTGACTGCCAGCGTTATTTACGACCTGCCCTTTGGCAAGGGGAAGAACTTTGGCGGCGGCTGGAGCGGCCCGGTTAACGCCGCCTTCGGAAACTGGCAAGTCACGCTGATCGAAAAAATCACTTCAGGATTTCCGCTGTTCGTCACCAACAGCAACAACGGCCTCTTTGGTGGTTCCGAGGTGAACTTCCAGTGGAACGGAAGCAGCTTGAACCGGCCCGATCAGATTAGCGATCCACTGAAAGCCGGAATAGTAGCGGCGAATTCGAATCCGAAGTGTCAACTGTTGCAGTCCCAGGGAGGTCTGGCGGCGGATCGCACAGGCACGATCAGTTCTTGGTTTAATCCCTGCGCCTTCGACAACGCGCCCACTGGAGAACTCGGAAACGCGAATCGCGCCCCAGTTAACGGACCCGACTTCGTCAACACCGATTTCTCTCTTATCAAGCAATTCCGTTTCACGGAGCGTGTGGGGCTGAATTTCCGCGCCGAGTTCTTCAACCTTTTCAACCATGCGCAGTTTGGCTTGTTGGGCAACAGCTTGACCTTCATGCAAGACCTGAACGCGCAGTCAAGTTTTGCCAAGGTGAACGAGACTGTGAATAACCCGCGCCTGATTCAGTTCGGCCTGAAGCTTACCTTCTAGTGGCGCGCTGAGTTCGAGACGTTCAAATTCGGGCAGACTGAGCAAGCTGGAATCACCAGCCGCCGCTCGGTCTGCCCTTAACTTTCCGGTGCAGAGATCGAGCGGCCACGTTTCCATGCGATCCTACATCAAGGGATTGAGGTGAAGGAATGAAACCAGGTCGATTCCTAAGGTGGGCCGCGGTCGCAAGTGTAATTCTGCTGACCTGTCTTGCGTCCCAAGGCCAGGCTCAGAATAGAGACGATCAGAATAAAGACGATCACAATAAAGACAAGCGCAAGGTCATCATCGATCAGGACGCGGCCGGACCCGCCGGCACCGACCAGCAAGCGATCCTGCTGCTGATCCAGTCTCCGCGGACGGAAGTGTTGGGCATCACCGTGGTGACGGGCGATGCGTGGCTGACCGAAGAAGTCGCACACACCCTGCGCATGCTCGAACTCATCGCTCGAACCGACATTCCCGTCGTGCCCGGAGCCGAGTATCCGCTGGTCAGAACCCAAGAAGAGACGGAGGAGTCGGAGCACCGCTATGGCTTCGTGGATTGGCTGGGGGCGTGGACTCCGAGCATGTATCACGCGGCCCGCGAACTGGGACCGATGCCGGAAGGGAAGCCCACCACCAAGGCCGCGGGCGAAGACGCCGCCCACTTCCTGATCCGCATGGTTCGCAAGTATCCGCATGAAGTCACGATCTACGAGGGTGGGCCGATGACCAACCTGGCGCTTGCCATCTCCATCGATCCGGAATTTCCCAGCCTCGCCAAAGAGCTGGTGTTCATGGGCGCCAGCCTGAATCCGCAGACCGACGATCCGGAGTTCGCCAACGCGCCTCGCCACGAATTCAACCTGTGGTTCGATCCGGAAGCGGCTCACATTGTGCTGCGCGCGCCGTGGAAGAGGATTGTCTGCACCACCGTCGATGTTTCCGTGAAGACAAGAATGACCAATGAACTGATCGACAAGATCAAGGCCAGTAACACACCATCCGCCCAATACATCGGCAAGTATGCGCGCCTGCGGGGCTCCTACAACTATCTATGGGACGAGCTCGCCGCGGCAGCGTGGCTTGACCCATCGCTGATTACCAGGAAAGAAAACCGCTACATGGATGTGAACCTCGATCGCGGCCCCGGCTACGGAGACACGCTCGCCCGGACGGATCGAGATAAACCGAAGCGCGATATGCAGCCGGTCGAGGTGCAGTTTGACTTGGATACGGACAGGTTCTACAAGATGTTTGTGGACCTGCTGAAAGCACCGACGCCGCCGGCCAAAGTGACAACGCCTTAGCAAGGTGCCATGCGAACGCTGGCGAAAATCTCCACTGCGCGACAGCGGTCACGCGTTACAATGGCCCCTCTTGTTCTTCAGTAAAATCGATTTGGATATGCCAAAGCCAAAGGTCTCAGCCGCCGTGCGCGAACGCCTGCTTCGTTCGGCGCGCAAGGTGATGAAGAACGCATATGCCCCCTTTTCCAACTTCAGAGTGGGCGCGGCCATCCTCACCTCGAAAGGCCAAGTATTCGTAGGATGCAACGTCGAGAACTCTTCCTACGGAATGACCAACTGCGCCGAGCGCACCGCGATCTTCTCCGCTATCGCCAAGGCCGGTCCCGGACTCGAGATTTACGCCGTTGCCGTTACCAACGATCACGGAGTTCCATGCTCGCCCTGCGGCGCCTGCCGCCAGGTCATCTATGAATTCGGCCCGCGCGCCATCGTCTTCTACCAAGGCGCAAAAGGCCCGAAGCAAAGCCTCATCACCGATCTTCTGCCGGAGGGTTTCCGCCTCAAGTGAGCCAGCCGAGCGTTTCCGAATCGCCGTTCCGCGTCATCGATCTCATCCGCAAAAAGCGCGATGGCGGAGCATTATCCGCCGCCTGAAATCGAATACCTCGTCGCTGGCTGCACCGCGGGCAGCATTCCCGATTACCAGATCGCGGCGTGGCTCATGGCCGTCGTGCTGCGCGGAATGACGCGCGAGGAAACCGCCGCCCTCACCCACGCCATGCTGCATTCCGGCGAAGTGCTCGACCTCAGCTTTCTGCCCGCAAAGAAAGTGGACAAGCATTCCACCGGCGGCGTCGGCGACAAGACCTCGCTTGTGCTGGCCCCGCTGGTCGCTGCCGGAGGTCTCTACGTCCCCATGATCAGCGGCCGCGGATTGGGCCACACCGGCGGCACGCTCGACAAACTCGAATCCATTCCGGGATTTCGCGTCGGTCTCGCCGTGCCCGAGTTCCATCGCGTTCTCAAAGCCTGCGGATGCTCCATGATTGGGCAGACCGAGAAGATCGCTCCCGCCGATCGCAAGTTGTACGCGTTGCGCGACGTTACCGGTACGGTCGAGAGTCCGTACCTGATCTGCGCTTCGATCATGAGCAAGAAACTGGCCGAGGGCACCGACGCGCTCGTGCTCGACGTGAAGACCGGCTCCGGCGCGTTCATGAAAAAAGAGGAAGACGCCGTTTTCCTCGCCGAGCTCATGGTCGAAACGGGCGAGCGCATGGGCAAGCGGATGGTCGCGCTCATCACCGATATGAACCAGCCGCTTGGCCGCATGGTGGGCAACGCGCTCGAAGTGCAGGAGTGCATCGAGGTCCTGCACGGCGGCGGTCCGGAGGATCTGCGCGAGCTCTGCCTTGAACTGGCGGCCTGGATGTTCTTTCTCGGCGGCGCGTCAAAGACGGTGGCGCATGGCAAGCAACTCTCCGCGCAGATCATCGCGTCAGGCCAAGCCTTCGAGCGCTTCCGCCAGATGGTCGAGCTGCAGGGAGGCGATATCGGCGCGATCGACGATCCGACGCGTCTGCCCGGCACGGATCACCGCGTCGACGTGCCCAGTCCCCGCGCTGGATATGTGACTGCGATCCCATGCGAACAGGTCGGCACCGCCTGCGTCATCCTCGGCGGAGGCCGCGAACGCAAAGAAGATTCCGTCGATCCCGCGGTCGGCATCGTGGTTCATAAAAAGATTGGCGACAAAGTTTCGGCCGGCGAGTCGCTCTGCACGATTCACTGCCACTCCGACGCACAGGCCGCGCGCGCAAGCACGCTGCTGGAAGAAAGTTATCAAATCGCCGACGCCGCGCCCGCGCACAAACCGTCCTTGGTTCATCGCGTGATCTATAAAGGGGAACACTGATTCATCAAGGGGATAACGATGGGACGTTTTACTGGCATTCTCGGTCTGCTCACCATGTTGGCCCTCGCCTACGTCTTCTCCACCAACCGCAGCGCGATCCGCCTGAAGACGGTGGCTTGGGGGCTCGGGCTGCAGGTTGCCTTCGCCATTTTTGTTCTGAAGAGTGACGTCGGCCGAACGCTTTTTCAAAAAGCCGGAGACGCGGTGAACCGGCTGCTCAGCTACGCCTTTGCCGGGTCGCAGTTTGTCTTTGGAGATCTCGGCAAGCAGGGCTCGCACTTCGGTTTTTATTTTGCATTCCAGGTTTTGCCGACGGTGATCTTCATCTGCGCACTCTTCGCGGTCCTCTATTACATCGGCGTCATGCAGTTGGTAATCAAGGCCGCTGCGTGGCTGATGATCCGGCTGATGGGGGTGAGCGGCGCGGAGTCACTGAATGTGGCCGCCAGCATTTTCATGGGCCAGACCGAGGCGCCGCAGACGATTCGGCCGTTCCTGCCCGACCTCACATATTCGGAGTTGATGACGGTAATGACGAGCGGCATGGCGCACGTTTCCGGCAGTATCATGGCGGCTTATATTGCCTTTGGGATCGAGCCCAAACATCTGCTGAGCGCCGTGATCATGACCGCTCCCGGCACGCTCCTGATGGCGAAGATGCTGGTGCCCGAGACCGAAGTGCCCAAAACCGCGGGCCGCGTCGTGATGAGTGAAGAGGAGGTAGAGCTGGAAAAGAACCAGAATCTGCTGGGCGCCATCGCGCGCGGAACCACCGATGGTTTGCACATGGCGCTGAACATCGCCGCCATGCTGATTTCGTTTCTGGCGTTGATCGCCCTGTTCGATGGGCTCATGGGCGGAATTCACGCCCACATCGCGTGGTTCCCCTCGAGCCTGGAGGCCATACTCGGGCAGTTGTTTGCGCCCATCGCATGGGTGATTGGAGTTCCCTGGCATGACTGCGCGTCTGATTGGCAATCTTCTGGGCGTGCGCATGGTGCTGAATGAACTGGTGGCGTTCTCCATGCTTGGCCCGCAAAAGGCCGTGCTTGATCCGCGCTCGTTCACGATTGCCACTTTTGCGCTGTGCGGCTTCGCCAACTTCAGCTCCATCGGAATTCAAATGGGCGGCATCGGCGCGCTCGCTCCCAATAAACGAGGAGATCTGGCGAAACTGGGCCTTCGCGCCATGCTGGCCGGCACCATGGCCAATCTGATGTCGGCGTCGATTGCCGGCATGCTGCTGTGATGAAATGCCGATCAGTCGCGTGCCTGAGCTGACACCTTGCGAAGAATTTCGTCGGTCGTGACGAGCGCTGCTCCCAGGCGTTGCAATTCCGCCAGCGCTCTGTTGCCAACTTCCGGGGCCAGAGTTTCAATCGCGTCACGGACCACCGCCACGCGCCGCTTCCGCTTCAGCAAACCCTTAACCGCGCAACTGACGCAGTATTCTGTCACCACTCCAAACACAACAAATTCCGCAGCGTCGCCTAAACGTTCGACCAATGCGTCCGCGTGGAGAGACTCAAAAATGTCGAGCGTCTGCTTCTCCAGGACAATCTGCCGATACTGGAAAAGATCTTCCGGCAACTTCGCGTTGGCATCGTTTTCCACCTGAACAAAATTGTCCGTCAACGCTTCCGGAACAAGCTCCGCCCCAGCCGTTCCCTTCAAGCAGTGTGGCGGAAAGTGCTTGAACTCAGGGTCGTTCGCCGGATGAAAGTCTCCATGCGACACCAGAAACACTTCGCCGCGCCGCGCCGCGTCCGTCAGCTTGCGGATGTTGGGCAGAAGCTTCTCGGCTCCGGGAACGTAGAGCCGGCCACCCGGCAGCATGAAATCGGCCTGCACATCCACTTCCCAAAAAACGTAATCACGAGATGACATTCCCCACTCCGTCATTACGATGCTTGTAGCAGCGCTTGCGGCAACTGTTGTCCCAGTTCACTCACGTTCAAGAACGGCTGGCAACGCACCCTTCCGGCAACCATCCTCCCCTAGAATTAGTTTGCTCCCCAATTCGCGGTGTGTAATGCTGTTCAGCGCAACAAAATCAGATAGCACCAGGAGAGTGCTGATGCGAAACAAGCTTCTTCTTGCTCCAATCATTCTTTGCTCGCTGACCTTTTGGGCCACCGACAATATCACGCCCCTCAACGTAAAGGAGGGTCTGTGGGAGGTAACCGTGACTCATTCTATAACTGGGATGCCCGCCGTTCCCAACATCCCTCCCGACGCGCTCGCCAAGATGCCTCCCGAGCAGCGCGCTCGCATTGAAGCCATGATGAAGGGTACGCCTACCACCGATGTGCGCAAGGAATGCGTCACCAAAGAGAAACTGGAAAAGAATTTGGCTTTCAGCAACAACCGCGGGGATTGCTCTCGGACCGTTCTCACTTCGACGGGCCACAAACTGGAAATGAAGATTCATTGCCAAGAAAAGCAATCGTCGACCGACGCGCAGTTCTCGATCGAGGCCATCGGTTCGGATAGCGTCAAGGGAACGAACCACATGGTCAGCAACTCCAGCAGCGGTCACACCATGACCATGGACTTCACCTTCAGCTCCAGATACCTCGGGCCGGCCTGCGGAGACGTCAAGTAGAGTCCTCGGCACGCCTCGGACTCGCGACCAAGTTAAGGAAGCCTGTGCTTGCTCAGGCCCGTATATCTCGCTGGTCCAGGCCGAGCACGGGGCGCAGTGGGGCGCTCAATCCGCGCATGACGCGCTCGAACTGTGGGAGATCGAGAGACTGGGGCCCGTCGGAAAGCGCTCGTTCCGGACAGGGATGCACCTCGATGATGAGGCCGTCGGCTCCAACGGCGACGGCAGCGCGTGAAACCGCCGCAATCAGGCTCTGCTTGCCGGTGCCATGCGACGGGTCGGCCACCACCGGCAGGTGCGAGAGTTCTTTGGCAAGGGCAACGGCGGCAAGGTCAAACGTGTTGCGCGTGGCGGTTTCGAAGGTCTTGATTCCGCGTTCGCAAAGCGCGACCTGATCGTTCCCGCCGGAAAGCAGGTATTCGGCCGCCAGCAGCCACTCCTTCACCGTGGCGGAAGGGCCGCGCTTGAGCAAAATAGGCTTTTTGACGGTAGCCAGCCTTCGCAGCAGCGCGAAGTTCTGCATGTTGCGGGCGCCGACCTGCAGCATATCGGCGTATTCGCAGATCAGGTCCACGTCTTCGGTGCTCATGACCTCGGTGACAACCGGGAGGCCCGTGAGTTCACGAGCCTCGCGCAAAATCTTCAGCGCTTCAATTCCCAGGCCCTGGAACTCATACGGCGAGGTGCGCGGTTTGTAGGCGCCGCCGCGCAGCATGGTAGCGCCCGCGCGCTTCACTCCTTGCGCGGTCTCCAGCAATTGCTCGCGCGATTCCACCGAACAGGGACCGGCAATGACGACCACTTCGGGCCCGCCGATCTTGACGCCGCTGACGTCGACGACCGAAAGTTGCGGCCGCGTTTGACGGCTGACGAGCTTAAAGGGCTGGGCGATCGCGACCACGTTGTCGACCCCGGGCGCGACCGAAAGGGCCTCGATTTCATGGCGGCGCCCACCGCTGCCGACGGCCGCAACGATGGTGCGCTCGGTGCCGCGCGTGACATGGGGCTGGAATCCGGCTTCGCGGATGCGTTGTATGATGTGCTCAATCTGTTCTTCGGTGGCGCTGTCGGACATATTCACGATCATGACGATGACCTTTCTATTTGCCGCCAAAAACAAAAGCCGCGATTCGATCGCGGCTTGGGCGGAATCTTTGAGCTGTCTCTAGTGCACTGCGAACCGGCTCCGATTCTGCACCTCCGCCGCGAATGAAAACCTAAAGCGGCGAAAAGGGCGGAAGTTGCTAAATCGTTTCATAGAGACGCGGGGCATAACGTTGGAAATGCCGATTTCTTCCAAAACTTGTGGAACCGAGGTTACTGTAAAGAACTGGCTACAGTGGAGAACGCGGTGTTGGCATTGGTTCCGATCAGACGCACGGTGCCGATCACCAATACCAGGATGACCGCGAGCATGACCGCGTATTCAGCGATGTCTTGCCCTTGTTCGTCCTTGCAAACCTTGCGGAAAAACTCAACCATAAACCCTCCGGGACTACCCGGGATGAACTTCCCGGCAAACTTGTGTAGCTAATAATGCCGACTCGGGAGGCGATTGTCAATCGTCAGGGGAGAGGTTCTTTCCACCGCCGGCGTTCACTTCGGCCGGGTCAAAACCCAATCTACGAGCGAGCTTTAGACCGGATCACCGTTCAGTCGACGCTCGCGCCGGCTGCACGATCTATTTTTCTGCCGCCAGAGCACTCGCCGCAGTTGTGGGCGCCGTGACATGCACCAGTTGCCCGGCGGACCGAGCCCCGTAATCGAGCACGCGGCCCGGCAGCACTCCGAGATAAAGCGTAGCCAGCACGCAAACTGCAATGGCCAGCCCCGCCGCTGCCGGCACTGGCGCGACCGGGACCTCGCCCCGTGGTTCCCGCATGTACATCATTACGATAATCCGAAGGTAATAATAGGCGCCGACGGCGCTATTCAGCACCAGAATGATCGCCAAGCCGACCAGATTCGAATGCAGCGCGGCCGTGAGCACGTAAAACTTCGCGAAGAAGCCGCCCGTGATCGGAATGCCGATCAATGACATCAGGAAGAATGTGAGGGTCGCGGCCAGGGCCGGAGACCGCCTGCCCAATCCGGCATAGTCTTCGACGGCGACATACTTTTCGCCCGCGTTCGCAAAATGGCTGACGACGGCGAACGCTCCCACGTTCATCGCGGCATAGGCAGCGGTGTAGAACATGGCTGCGGATGCGCCCAGGTCCGGCTGCGCCGCAAACGCAGCGAGCAGGTATCCGGCGTGGGCGATTGAGGAATAGGCGAGCAGGCGCTTGACGTTGCTCTGAACCAGAGCTCCCAAGTTTCCGAGCGTCATGGAAAGCGCAGCTGAGACCCAGATCAACCAGAAGCGTCCGGGCGCGTTGGCTTCGAACAGGACGCGCAGCAAAACCGCAAATGCCGCCGCCTTGGGGCCGGTCGACATCAGTCCAACGATCGGTGCCGGAGCTCCTTCGTAGACGTCGGGAGTCCATACATGGAAAGGCGCGGAGGCAACTTTGAAGCCCAGGCCGACGAACATGAGCGCCGTCGCAACATATGCCAGAACGGGAACGCTACCGGAACGCAATACCTGGCTGATCACGTCAATGTTGGTGGATCCGGTCGCACCGAACATGAGCGCAACGCCGTAGAGAAAGAATGCGGTGGCGAACGATCCCAGCAGAAAATACTTCAGCGACGATTCCGCGCTCGAGGCGTCGCGCCGCCGGAAGCCCGCCAGCACGTAGGTCGAGATCGACGAGATTTCCAGGGCAATGAAAATAAGCACGAGTTCAATCGCCGACGACATCAGGCACATGCCCACCGTGCCGAACAGGATAAGCCCGTAGTACTCCCCAGCGCGGATGCGCTGCACCTTCAAATACTCGAAAGAACTGAGGATCACCACCGCCGCAATGGCGATGACGAGGACGTGAAAGAAGACGCTGAAGCCTTCCACGCGAACCATGTTCCAGAAGGCGGTTCCGGGGTACTGCGCCATCCAGAAGGTCGATGCAAGCGCGGCCAAAGCGCCGATTAGCGCGATCGTGCCGAGCGACTGGTGGCTGTTTTCTTCGTCGAGCAGCGGATCGACGACCATGATCAACATGCCGAAGATCGAGAGCACCAGCTCCGGCAGAATGCGCATGTAGTCGGCACTTTGCGGCAGGGAAGTCTGCGCCTGCGCCAGCAGGCCCGGTAAGGAGTGCGAGAACGCCGCCGTCATTATCGCTGTCCCAATCATTGTGAGTGTCATTGGCCCACCAGCTTGCTGGCCAACTGAGTGACGGGGGCGAGAGCGTATCGTTCGACCGCCGGATCAATCGCGCTCAGCCACAGCAGCGGCGCAACCCCCATCACCAGCGCCGCAACCGCAATCGGCCAAAGTGCAGCCTTCTCCCGCAGGTTAAGGTCCGCCAACTTGTTATTGATTTCGTGCGTCACTTTGCCGAAGAAAACGCGCTGATACATCCACAGCAAGTAACACGCGCTCCAGATCACACCCGTAGCCGCGAGGATTCCATAGATCGGGCGCGCCTGGAACGCTCCGCTGAGAACCAGGAACTCGCCGATGAAACCATTCAGCAGAGGCAATCCGACCGAAGCCAGTACGGTGACCAAAAATAAGGTGGCGTACTTGGGCATGGGTGTCGCCAGTCCGCCAAAGTCGGCAATCTCGTAAGTGTGGCGGCGTTCGTAGAGAATGCCCGCGAGCATGAAGAGCCCGCCCGTAGCGACGCCGTGCGCCAGCATGACGAAAACGGCTCCATTCAGTCCGGCCGCGGTGAAACTGAAGATCCCGAGGACAACGAAGCCGAGGTGACTGACCGACGAATAGGCGATCAGCTTCTTCATATTCGGCTGCACCAGCGAGACCAGCGCGCCGTAGATGATGCCGATCAGCGCCAGCACCATGATCCAGGGGGCGTTGCGGTGGGCCTGCTCGGGAAACAGGCCGACATCGAAGCGCAGCAGGCCGTAGGTGCCCATCTTCAGCAAAACGCCCGCCAGCAGCACGGATCCGGCGGTAGGCGCCTCCACGTGCGCGTCGGGCAGCCAGGTGTGAAGAGGGAAGAGCGGAACCTTTACCGCAAAGGCGATGAAGAAGCCGAGGAAGAGCCACAGCGAGGCGTGTTCGAAACCGGGCACGCTTCCGCTACGAATCGCGTTCTGAATCACGGCGAAATCGAAACTGCCGGTCTTGGCGTAGAGCCAAAGAATTGCCGCCAGCATGAACATCGAGCCGATGATGGTAAACAGGAAATACTTCACCGCGGCGTAGACCCGGCGTCCGTGGCCATACATACCGATCAGCAGCGCCATCGGGATCAGCGTCGCTTCCCAGAAAAAGTAGAACAGGAACAAATCGAGCGAGGTGAAAACGCCGATCAGGGCCGTTTCCAGAATCAGGAGCAGGATGAAGAATTCCTTGACCCGCTCGCGAATCGAAGTCCACGAAATCAGCACGCAGAGCGGCGTGAGGAACGTGGTCAGCACCACCAGCCAGACGGAAATTCCGTCAATGCCCATGTGGTAATGAATGTTGGGGGTCGTGATCCAAACTTTGTCGATCTCGAACTTGAAGTTGCCGATTCCGCGATGGAGGTGCACCGGCAGATGCAGCGAGGTCACAAACGCCAGGATGGAGATGACCAGCGCAAACAGCTTGATATCGCGATCGCGGCGGGGAATCAGAAGAATCAGCAGCCCGCCCACGGCCGGGATGAACGTCACCAGCGAAAGAATGATGGGACTGAGGGCGTCCATATTCACCGAACCCATATTCATCGGACCGATATTCATCGAATTCCCATCCAGACCATGTAGGCGATCACGACTGCCGCTCCGGCGGCGACCCAGCCCGCATACGAGCGCAGATTGCCCGACTGCATGTGGCGCAGGTTGTCCGATACATGCCGCGCGGCCGTCGCGGAGTTATTCACCGTGGCGTCGATCGCTCCCTGGTCGACGCCGTGCCAGAGAATTTCGGTCGAGCCGTCCACCAGCGGCTTGATAAAAAGGACGGCATAAAGTTCATCGACGTAGTACTTGTGGGCGACCGCTTGGTAGAACCTACCGAGAGAAGCGGCGATGCGCGCGGGAAGTTGCGGGCGACGGAGATACAGGGTCCAAGCGAGCAGGAGTCCAAGAAAGGCCGCAGCGACCGAGATCAGCGTGAGAAGTGTTTCCGTTCCCTGGCCCGCAGCTTCACCCGCGGTTTCGTGAGCCAGTTCTGCGGAAGCTCCAGTCTGGAAAACCGGAGCCAGGAAGTGCTCGAAGCGGCCGCCGATCCCAACCCAGCCACCAACAAACGACAGGATCGCCAGGATGACCAGCGGGCCCAGCATCACCCACGGGCTCTCGTGGGGTTCACCATGACCATGCCCATGTCCGTGTGGCGCGGGCGCCCCCGCCCGCGACGAGTCGTGACCTTCATGAGCGATCGCCCCGCGGTAATCGCCGAAGAATGTCAAAAACCACAGCCGGAACATGTAGAACGAAGTGATGAAGGCGGTGGTTACTCCCAACAACCAGTACACCCAACTTCCGTAGGGGCTGGAGTAGGCCTTCCAGAGAATTTCATCTTTTGAGAAGAAAGCGGCCAGCGGCGGGAAGCCGGCAATCGTGAATGTGGCGATCGTCATCGTCAAGAACGTCACGGGCATGTACTGGCGCAGGCCGCCCATCTTTCGCATGTCCTGCTCGCCGCCGATGCCGTGAATGACCGAGCCTGCCGCAAGGAACAACAGTCCCTTGAAGAATGCGTGCGTCATCAGGTGGAAGATGCCGGCGGAGAACGCTCCCACGCCGCAAGCCATGAACATGTAGCCGAGTTGCGAGACGGTGGAGTAGGCCAGGACCTTCTTAATGTCGGTCTGGGCAATGCCGATGGTCGCGGCAAACAGAGCGGTGAGCGTTCCAACGATGGCGACCACCGTCATCGCCATAGGCGCGCGCTCAAAGATCGCCGATGACCGCGCCACCATATAAACGCCCGCCGTCACCATGGTCGCCGCGTGGATCAAGGCTGAAACAGGAGTGGGACCTTCCATGGCGTCGGGCAGCCACACATAAAGAGGAATCTGCGCCGACTTGCCCGCCGCGCCGACCATGAGCAAGAGTCCGATCGCCGTCAGCAGCCCGGCACCGGCCGTTTCCGCAGGCAACGACTGCACCGCCGTAAAGACATACGTGAAGTCGAGCGATCCGAAATGCTTGATGATCAGGAAGAGCGCGATCAGGAATCCAAAGTCGCCGATCCGGTTGACGATGAATGCTTTCTTGCCCGCCGCCGCCGCCGAATCTTTGGTGAACCAGTAGCCGATCAGCAGATATGACGCCAGCCCCACGCCTTCCCAGCCGATGAACATCATCAGGTAGTTCTTCGCCAGCACCAGCGTCAGCATGAAGAACATGAACAGGTTCATGTACGACATGAAGCGGTAGTAACCGTCGTCATCCCACATGTAGCCGACGGAATAAATATGAATCAGGAAGCCGACGCCGGTGACCACCATCAGCATCACCAGCGAAAGCTGATCGAGATAGAACTCGAAATCGACACTAAAGCTTCCTGAGCGGAGCCAGTGGGCAAGGCGGAAAGAATAGGGCGCGGATGCGGATGAGAAATTTACCGCAATCAAGACTGCCACGAAAAACGCCGCGCCGCAAAAGAACAGCGCAACCGCCGTGATCGCCTTCTTTGACGATTGGCGGCCCAAAAAACCATTGATCGCCGCCCCGGCAAGGGGGAGAAGAGGAATCGTGCAGAGTAACGGACTCAGAGTCTGCGGCGTCATAGCTTGAGCAGGTTTACTCGATCCACATTCAAAGTTTCACGCGTGCGATAGACGGCAATGATGATCGCGAGCCCGACCGCAGCTTCAGCAGCGGCCACCACCATCACAAAGAAGACGAAGACTTGTCCGCTGAGCGCGTGCCAATGCGCGGCGAAAGCCACGAACGAAAGATTCACCCCGTTCAGCATCAGCTCGATCGACATGAAGATGGTGATGATATTGCGCTTGATCAGGAACCCGAGCACTCCACAGACGAACAGGATGCCGCTCAGCAGCAAATAGTATGAGAGAGGAACCATCAGTGGTCCTTTCCAGCCGCAACCAACTCGCGAGCTTCTTGTGGCGGCGGGCTGCTGTCATGCGGCCGCGCGACCGCCTCAGGGCGGCTGGCGAGCACGACTGCGCCCATGATGGCGATCAGGATCAGCACCGACGTGACTTCGAACGGCAGCAGAAAATCGTGGAATAGAAGCCGGGCAATGTCCTTGGGAGACCCCCATAATGCGCCGATCGAGACCGACTGCGTTGTGGATGACCGTCCGACGAGCGTCCAGGCGACGAGCACCGCGCCGATCAGCACGCCGGGAATGCCGAGCAGGATCGCGACCCGGCTGCCCTGGGTGCGCTCTTCTGCGCCGGCGTTCAGCAACATGATGGTAATGACAAACAACACCATGATGGCGCCGGCGTAAACGATCACCTGCACGGCGGCCAAAAATTCCGCGCCCAACAGAAGATACTCGGCAGCGAGCGAGCCCATCACCACGATCAGAGACAGCGCGCTGTTAATGGGATGGCTCTGCGCCAGCAGGTTGACGGCCCCCGCTACGCAGATGGCACCGAAGAATAGAAATAGAATTAAGTGAAGCATTTTCGCGAGTTCTCAGTTCTCAGTTCCCAGTTCTCAGTGAACCCAGATCTGAACTGGGAACTGAGAACTGGGAACTGCTTTCAAGCCCTCCACGCCACAATCAGCGCGGTAACCACAATGTTGGCAACCGCCAAGGGAAGCAGTACCTTCCACCCGAACGCCATCAGTTGGTCATAGCGAAAGCGGGGCAAGGTCCAACGCACCCAGACGTACAGAAACATGAAAAAGAAAACTTTCAGACAGAACCAGATGACCGGCAAAACCATTTGCAGAATGGGCGGTCCGAACACTGGACCCAGCCAGCCACCGAAAAACATCAACGTCGCCAGGCAAGCGACCGTCACCATGTTCGCGTACTCGGCCATGAAAAACATGGCGAACTTCATGGCGCTGTATTCGGTGTGATATCCGGCCACCAGTTCCGACTCGGCTTCCGGCAGATCAAACGGCGTGCGGTTCGTTTCCGCGTAGGCGGAAATCAAGTATATGAAGAATGCGACCGGCTGAAAAAGAATGTTCCAGTGTAAGTGTCGCTGCGCATCCACAATGTCGCGCAGGCTGAGGCTGCCCGTCACGATCAACACTCCCACCAGCGACAAGCCGAGCGAAACTTCATAGCTGATCATCTGCGCGCTGGCGCGCAGTCCGCCAAGCAGCGAGTACTTGTTGTTCGAGGACCATCCGGCCAGCGCGACGCCATACACGCCCATCGACGTAATCCCGAGAACTACCAGCAGTCCGATGTTCAAGTCTGTAATCTGCAGATAGGTATCCCAAGGGCCGACGCTAATCCAATTGCCGAACGGGATCACCGAAATCGACGTAATGGCAAAGACCAGCGCGATCATCGGTGCCGCGATGTAAAGCGGCTTGTAGACGTGAGGCTGGGTCAAGTCTTCTTTGAAGATAAACTTCACGCCATCGGCCAGCGGCTGCAGCAGCCCGAAAGGACCGACCCGCGTGGGTCCCCAGCGGTTCTGGATGTGCGCCGAAACCTTGCGCTCCAGCCACACGCTATACGCCACCGCCGTCAGCAGAACGCCGATGACGGCCAGCGACTTGATGATCGAGATGATAATGAACGTCGTTATACTCATTGCGTGTGGCGCGGGCGCCCTCGCCCGCGTGCTGTTGACCTTATGCTTCTAGTCCGCCGCAACTTCCGATTCTGCGGATTTGTTTTCGAAAACCGAATTTAGAGTCTTGGAATATCGTCCAAGCGTGCCCGAGCTGAACAGGTCATCGTTAGCCGGCGCAATCAGCTCCGGGTTCTGGATCGCGCCAGCGCCGCCGTCGGCAATTTCGAGATGCTGATCATTGCCCGCCAGCAAATTGACTCGCGAAATGTCATACCCCGCAACCACCCGCTGGATTTCATCCAGAATCGCCATGGGGTCGAACGGCGTCATTTTCGGCTCGAGGTTATGCGATTCGAGCCACACGGCATGGCGATCCGCCTCGCCCGATTGCGCGCCGCGAGTCTGGCCCATGTCGGAGTGCGTCCCGCTCCCGAAGGGCACCAGGCTGCGTACGTCGAAGCCCATGGCGTCGGCGATGCGGACGATCATCTCGAAGTCCGCCTTGGTGTTCGCGACTTCGCCCGCCTTCTTCACGAGCTGCAGATCGCCGCAGGTGTTGGTATAAGTTCCAGTTTTTTCGTACGCGTTCGCCGCAGGCAGAACCACGTCGCCGAGCGCGGCGGTTTCGGTCAGGAACATATCCTGAACCACCACAAAAGCTTTCGAGAACACAAACGGATCAATGCCCAAGCGGCCCACAGGATTGGAACCCACGACGTAGAGCGCTTTGAGTTTGTCGGCCTTCGCCGCTTCCACCATCTCGGGAAGGCTCAGCCCTTTTTCAGACGGCAACTTGCCCCATTCCTGCTGGAATTTAGCGGCGCCGGCGACGGGTTCGTATCCTGGCAGAAGATCGGGATAAAGCCCCATTTCGCTGGCCCCGCGCGAATTCGCGTAATCGCCCAGACAGATCAGCTTGGCTCCGGTCAAGGTCGAAGCGAAACTCACCAACTTCTCGATGTCATGTCCGCGCAATTCGGAGCCGAAGGCGATGACCAGGTTCTGCTCGGCGCGGATCTTCTCGCGCAGAGCGATCCAGGCGTCGCGGCTCGTACTGTCGCTGGCTTTGGAATCGACTAGTGAATCGAGCAGGGAATCATCACCGCCGAGGAAGGCGACCGCTTTCGCTTCTGCGCCGGCTGGAAGCAAGCCAAATCCCGCGGCCTGGCGCCGCAACTTGATGGGCGCAGAGTTAATGACGTAAAGCTTCGCGCGCCGCAAACGGACGTTAGTCCGTATCTGCCACCCGAGCAGCGGATGCTGATTCGTGGGGTCGTTGCCGATCAGCAGAATCGCGGGTGCGGTCAACACGTCGCGCATGGAAGCAGTCTTTCCAGGCTTGCCGTGCAGAGCTGACGCAAGGGCAGGGAAGTCGGCGGTGCGATGATGGTCGACGTTATGGGTCTGGAGCACGACCCGCGCAAATTTTGAGAGAAGATAATCTTCTTCGTTGGTCGTGCGATTCGACCCCACCACGCCGATCGCGCTCCCGCCATCGCGATCGCGAACTTCGCCGAACCGTCTTCCGATCAGTTCAAAAGCTTCTTCCCAAGTCGCCGGCGTCAGCTTGCCGTTCTTCCGGATCAGCGGCTCGGTAAGGCGGTTTTTGTGGTGCGCGAAGTCGAAAGCGTAGCGCCCCTTGATGCAGAGAAAATCGTTATTGATGCCGCTCTTGTCGCGATTGTCGCCGCGCACAATTTCCATGCCCGTGTCGCAACGTCGCACGCCCAGCGTGGTCTTGCATCCGTCCCCGCAATGCGTGCAGATCGTGCCCACATGGTTCATCTCCCAGGGACGCGTCTTGTAGCGGTAGGCCCCGGAGGTAAGCGCGCCGACCGGGCAAATGTCGATGCACATGCCGCACTCTTCGCACTCGAGATGGTCGTCCTGATTGGGCGCGATGATGGAACTGACGCCGCGGTTCTGCACGCCCAGCGCCCAAACGTCCATGCCTTCGCCGCAGACGCGCACGCAGCGGTAGCACAGGATGCAGCGCGGGCGGTCGAAGTACACCACCGGAGACCACTGCTGTTCTTCCTTGTGGTTCTTGGCCTCCGCGAATTTGGATTCGGAGGCGCCGTAAGAAAACGTCATGTCCTGCAGTTCGCATTCGCCGCCGGCGTCACACACCGGGCAATCCAGAGGATGGTTGCCGAGCACCAACTCGAGCATTGCCTTCCGCGCCTGACGCACCTCGTCGCTGTCAGTGGCAACGATCATGCCCTCCGTAACCACCGTAGTGCAGGCGGTCTGAAGCTTGGGCATCTTCTCGATCTTCACGACGCACATGCGGCAGGCGCCCTGCAAAGAAAGTCCGGGGTAATAGCAGAACGAGGGAATTTCAATGCCCACGTTCTTGCAAGCCTCGATCAGCAGCGAGCCCGCGGGCGCCGTGATCTTCTTGCCGTCGACAGTGAGTGTTACATCAGGCATTTGGTAATTTTGTAATCGGGTAATTTTGTAATTTAACTCCTAACGCAATCCGCGGCTTGTACGTTGCGAAGCCGTGAACAATGCGCTTAGTTCGTGTGCCTCTGCCAATAGCGATTCCAATTTCTTCAGTTGGACTACGCCACAATCAGAAAGCATTTCCAGCCAAAACACCGTTTCGTCCGCCTCTTCCACAACAATACCGATTTTCGCAACCCACTCCGCTTTCGAGCGAGCCCTGCAGGCGGCCCGGTAGTTCGCCGCCACGGCCGTTCCGCATCGCAGCAATTGCTTGCCGAGAACCTGGGCATCGGTCTTGTACGGCAGAGCGCGATAAACCCGTACAATCCTAACTGCAAATGCCTTCGTCCTATCTCGAAGCTCTTCTTGCTGCGACGGCATCAGGTTCACAAACTACAAAATTACCCGATTACCAAATTACAAAATTAAGCCAGCACCGGCTCGGCCGCACCCGCCTTCTCAAACGGGCACGGCTTGCCGTCCAAATGATCTTCAAATTCTTTTCGAAACTTCTTCACAAATGCCATGGTAGGCATCGCTGCCGCGTCTCCCAGCGGACAGAAAGTCTTCCCCAGCATGTTTTCCGCAAGGTAATAAATATTGTCGATGTCCTTTTTGAGCCCCGCGCCGGCATGGAAGCGCGTCAGCGTCTTCTTGAGCCAGTCGGTGCCTTCGCGGCACGGGATGCACCAGCCACAGCTCTCATGCTGGTAGAACTTGATCGTCCGGAGGGCGAACTTCACGATGCAGGTCGTATCGTCGAGCACCACCACACCGCCAGAGCCAAGCATCGACCCCGCTTTCGCCACCGAGTCGAAGTCCATGGCGATGTCGATTTCTTCAGGGAGCAGCACCGGCGTTGATGATCCGCCCGGCACCACGGCTTTCAAACTGCGTCCGTTCGGAATGCCGCCGCCGACTTCGTAGATCATCTTCTTGAGGTTGTAGCCCATCGGCAGTTCGTAGACACCCGGCTTGTTGAGATGTCCAGCCAGGCAAAACAGCCGCGTCCCGCCATTTTTCGGCGTCCCAAGTTTCGCGTACCAATCCGCGCCGTTCAAAATGATATGCGGCACGGCCGCGAGCGTCTCTGCATTATTAATGACCGTAGGCCCGCCCCACAGCCCAACCACGGCGGGGAAGGGAGGCCGGATGCGAGGAATGCCGCGCTTGCCTTCGAGCGATTCCATGAGCGCCGATTCTTCGCCAACTTCGTAAGCGCCCGCGCCCCCGTGCCAGTAAACGTCAAGATCGTACCCGCTGCCGAAAATGTTCTTGCCAAGGAATCCTTTGGCGTAGGCGTCCTTGATCGCCTTCTGCATGATCACCGACAAATAGCGATACTCGCCGCGGATGTAGATGTACGCCGTATGCGACCCGACGGCGAGCGCGGCGATCATCGCGCCCTCAATTACGGTGTGCGGATCGTGTTCGAAAATGAGGCGGTCCTTGCAGGTGCCGGGCTCGCTTTCGTCGCCGTTGCAGAGCACATACTTTGGCTTGGCCGATTGTTTCGGAACAAACGACCACTTCATCCCCGTGCTGAACCCGGCGCCGCCACGTCCGCGAAGGCCGGAGCTCTTCACCTCATTGATAATAGCGTCCGGTTGCATGGCGAGCGCCTTCTGCACGGCCTTGTAGCCGTCCAGTTGGAGATAACGCTCGATATCCGTAGCGCCCTGGCCAAAGCGCTTCGAGATCACGCGTACCTCGTCGGGATGGGAAACGAGTGAAGCCATTTTGTAATTTGGTAATTTGTAATTTGGTAATTCAAAACCTGAAACCGGGCGATTTTAGATTACAAAATTACCCGATTACCAAATTACAAAATCCCTACTGCGTTCCCTTCTTCTTGTACTCGTCCAAAACCTGGTCCATCTTCTCGATCGTCAGGTTCTCATGAAAATCGTAGTTCACCTGCACGGCCGGAGCCCAGCTGCACGCGCCGATGCACTCCACTTCTTCGAGCGAAAACAACCCATCCTGGGTTGTGCCCTTGTGGCCAATGCCCAGCTTCTTCTTGCAGTGGTGGAGAATTTCTTCCCCGCCGCGCAGCATGCAGGCGATATTGGTGCACACCTGCACGTTGTACTTTCCGCGCGGTTTGGTGGTCAGCATGGAGTAATAGCTGATCACATTGCGGACTTCGAGTTCGGTGAGATCCAGGCGCCCGGCCAGTTCCGCGATCGCTTCATCGCTCAGACTGCCGATCTCGTCCTGCACATAGAGCAGCGTCGGCACAAGCGCCGAGCGCTTCGTCGGATAGTGCGTGAGCATCTCGGTGAACCGTGTCTCGAATTCTTCGGAGAAACGCATTAGCGATCAATATCTCCTAACACCACGTCGATGCTACCGATGGCCGCAACGACGTCGGCAATTAACTGCCCCTCGCACATCTTGGCCAGCGTCTGCAAGTTCGCATAGGACGGCCCGCGCATGTGTACGCGATACGGTTTCGCGGTTCCGTCGCTGACGATGTAGTATCCCATCTCGCCGCGCGGCGATTCGATCGCCTGGTAAACCTCGCCCGCCGGAACGGTGAAGCCCTCGGTGATGATCTTGAAATGGTAGATGAGGGCTTCCATCTGGGTCTTCATCTTCTCGCGGTCAGGCAGCACAACCTTCGGCGCATCCGCTTTAATCGGCCCTTCCGGCATTCCCGCCAGCGCCTGCTGCACCATGCCAATCGATTCGCGCAGTTCCTCGACGCGGCAGATGTATCGCGCGAATACGTCGCCTTCGGTCCGCACCGGCACCTTGAACTTGAAATTCTCATAGCCCGTGTAAGGAGCGTCGCGGCGAAGGTCAATGTCGACCCCGCTGGCGCGCAGCGTCGGACCGCAGGCGCCCAGAGCAATGGCATCGTCCGCGCCCAGGCGGGCGACGCCCTTGGTGCGCATCACGAAAATCGGATTCCCCGTCAGCAGCCCTTCATATTCATCCACGTTCCCGAGAAAGCGGTCGGCGAACTTCTTGACTTTCTCGAAGAATCCCAACGGCGGCTCCAGCGCCAGCCCGCCAATGCGGAAATACGACGTCATCATCCGCTGTCCACTGACCATCTCAAAGAAGCGCAGAACATCTTCGCGCTCGCGGAAGCAATAGAGAAAGACGGTCATCGCGCCCAGGTCCATGGCGTGCGTTCCCAGCCAGACCAGGTGCGAATTGATCCGCGTCAGCTCATTCATCAGAACCCGCATCCACTGCGCTTTCGGAGGAATCTCCAGCCCCAACAACTTCTCCACCGCCAGGCAGTAGGCGAGATTGTTGGTCATGGGGCAGAGGTAGTCGATGCGGTCCGTGAGCGGTACTACCTGCTGGTAGAACTTGGCTTCGCAGGTTTTCTCGATGCCCGTGTGCAGGTAGCCGACCTCCGGCTTAAGCCGCACAATCGTCTCGCCGTCGATTTCCAGCACAAGGCGCAGCACCCCGTGGGTCGAGGGGTGTTGCGGCCCCATGTTCAGGACCAAGGTACGGTCGCCCGAGGGAGTTTCCCGGCCGGGCTGAGCGACAGTGGGGGAAGATTGTGTCATGCGCTACCGGTAACCTTCCACCGGGTAGTCCTTCCGCAGCGGATGGCCTTCCCAGTCATCGGGCATCATGATTCGTTTCAGGTTGGGATGTCCGGTGAAGCGCACGCCAAACAGATCGAACACCTCGCGCTCATAAAAGTTCGCCGAGGGCCAGACCGACGTGACCGATTCGATGGCCGGGCTCGACCCGTCGAGGCGGACTTTCAAGCGAACCCGCTCCTTGGTCGGAATCGAAAGCAGATGATAGACGACCTCAAAGCGCGGCTCTGAGGGATGCCAATCCACGCAGGTGAGGTCGGCCAGATAGTTGAACGGGCAGGCGGTGGAGTCGCGCAAAATCGCGCAGACCTCGCGGTTCGATTCCTTCGCGACCCATATCGTAAGCTCGTCGCGATCGAACTTCACCGCCTCGACCACGGAAGCATTCCACGCTACCAGGCGGGCCAAGGCGGGATGCGCCTTCAACTGCTCGATATCGGTGATCGGGGGAGCCAGCGCCATCAGAAATCACTCCGCTTGGCGGCCGTCAGTCCCCAGTCGAGCACGCCTTTCTTCCATACATAGAAGAGGCCGACCAGCACGATCCCGATGTACACCATCATTTCCCAGAAACCAAACATCTTCAGTTCGCGCAGAATCACCGCCCAGGGGTAAAGAAAAACGGCTTCCACGTCGAACAAAATAAAAAGCATGGCGACCAGGTAGAACTTGACGGAGAATCGTCCCTGCGCGTCGCCGATGGGCTGAACCCCGCACTCGTAGGGCGACACCTTTGCTCGACCCGGCTTATGCTGGCCAACCAGCTGGGAAAGGATCACAATCGCACCCGCCAGGGCCGTGGCGATGCCGAAATGCATCAGGAGGGGCAGGTAGCGAGCGAAGTAATTGTCCGGCATAGGAGGAGCTATATATAATCTTGCGGCAAGCACAACAGTAAACGTTCTAGATTAGTTTTGGCCAGCGGAAGTGTCAAGCTGAGAGCGCATTGCGCAGCCGGTTCAGTTTGAATTTTCTTTGAAAGGGCACGGCTTCACAGCTTGCGGAAAACCTTCCTTTCAAGCAGGTTTTGGGAAGGGTACGGCTTCAGCCGTGCCGTAACTGCCGCAAAATCCGTGCGGCTTTAGCCGCTGGGGGAATGTTAGACGCGATACAGCAGGGCCGAGGAGAGCCTGAAACGCATGATTTTTGGTTTTAATACCGACATCCGGCACGAAGACACCGTCTACCACGTGCAAAGCGAGGCGCGGGAGGGCGAACAGTTGCTGCAAACGCAAGTCTTCGTGCGGGGGCGCTGCATTGGGAAACGCGCGATCCCGTATGGACCGGGGGCGGAGAAAGATTTTCAGTCCAACGATCAAGATATGGAGAAGCGGCTGCGCGAGCTGCATCGCGAAGCGGTTGACGCCATCCGCGATGGCAAGCTCGATGCCATCCTCGACAAGCGGGAAACGCAGGAAGCGCTGGCCGCAGTGAAGGAGCTCGACCTGGAGTGGATCAACGCCAGTTCCGTGCATTCCAGCGGCGCTTTGACCATCGAGATTCGGGTCACCGACGGCGGCGCCACGGTCGAGGGCGCCCGCCTGACGCTCCGCTTCGCCCGCCCAGACGCTGCGCCCTACTACGCGCAGGTGCTCACCGACGCCAAGGGCCACGCTGAAATGAGCGTTCGGGTGGATGAGAAGTCCCTCGATGATTCTTCCGTGGTCGTGCAAGCAAGTTTTGACGGACGCACTGCCACGCGCAAGTTCCAACTGAGGGCCGCCAGCTAGAAGCCTGTTGCTGTAGAGACGGGGCTTGCCCCATCTCCGCCGGCACCAGCGCTGCGGCGGAGAAAGAGAGACGCGGCAACCCGGGTCCCTACAGGAAATTTGCTCGAAAAATGCGAGAATTGATTCGATGAACCTGACCATCAATGGCGAGAGCCAGGTTTTTTCCGCCGAAAATCTGGCCGCGCTCGTCGAGCAACTCGGCATGAAGGCCGACCGCGTAGCGATCGAACTCAACCGCGAGATTGTCTCTCGTCAGCAATGGCCCGAGACCCGCCTGCGCGATGGAGACCGTCTCGAGATCGTCCATTTCGTCGGGGGTGGATCTGGGTTTGGCATCCCGTTTTCGAACCTGCTAACCTGATTTCTAGCGGCCCCGTCGTTCAACGGATAGGACTTCAGTTTCCTAAACTGACTATGCAGGTTCGATTCCTGCCGGGGCTACCACGCCTGCTCGATCCTACGCAAGAAAAACCGTGCATCTTTCCTGACGCCTTGCCAACAGCTTAGCGCGGAACAATGTTCTCCCGACCAGCCATCCTTGCACTGCGCGAATTCCCCCAATCCTCCCGGCGCCAGTGTCATATCAACAACTTAAAGCTGCTGCGCTCGGTTGGCAGCGGACGTGCACCCGCAATCTCGTAGAGACAAATCCCTCCTCTTAAAGGAGACTGCTGATGAGGAAAATACAATTCGCTCTGTGCATGATGTTGCCGGTTATGGTGCTGGCTGCTGCCTTGTGCTTGGCAAGTCAGCCAACCCTAGCGCAAAGTGCGTCCGACCCTTCGCGCACCCCGACAACTCAACAACAGCCCATGCAACCGGACGATCAGCACCCGGCGACCGCGGACTCGGCGAGGACTTTCAGCGGGAAGATCGTGAAATCCGATCGCAAGCTTGTCCTTAAGGCGGCCGACAAGACCACCTATCAGATTGATGATCAGCAAAAAGCCCAGGACTTCCTGAACAAGAGCGTGAAGGTAACTGGAGTTCTGGATGCCGCCACGGGAACGATTCGCGTCACTGCGATTGACCCGGTCTGATCCCCCACGGATAGGGTGCCTATGAGCAGGGGCGCCCTGGGGAAGGGGGCGGTTTATAGCCGTCCCCTCTTTCCACGATTCATTGCACTCCTTAACGACAATGCAACCCTTAGACGGCAAACGCAAATCATTCTTCAGCATCCAATTCTTGCGCTTTACGTTTTGCACTGCCATTTTGCGCTAAACTACGGCCTATCTGAGCGCTGCCACTTTGTCTCGATCGGCTTGACGGTCAAGTTCCTGGGAGGAAGGCTGCGCCATGCGATTGTTGAGTGTTCGCCTCATCGTTTCCCTGATTGTCGGCATCACGCTGGTCTCTTCCGGCTTTTCCTACTACGAAGTGCTGGGCGAAAAGCGCACTCTGCGCAGCGAACTGGAGCGTCGCGCCGCGGTGCTGGGTGAAAGTCTCGTTGGCAACGTCGAGCGGTCGTGGGGTACAGGCGCGGATAAGGAACGCACGGACGGAGTCCCGAACGACGAGCTACAGCGGCTGGTGCAGCGCTTCGGAAACCGCGAGCACCTGATGGGCGTGGCCATTTACGACCAGCAGGGCGCGTTGGTGGCCACGACTCCAGAACTCGCGAAGACGCTCACCGTGAGCCCTCCGGTAGTAACCCAGGCCATCGCGCACAATCATAGCGACAGTGCGTTTCTAAAGCTGGGAACCGTGCCAGCTCACATTCTCGCCCTGCCCATTCGCCGTAAGGATGAAGTGGTGGGCGGCCTGGCCGTGGTCCACGATGTGAGTTACATCCGCGCCCAGAGCCTTCTGGTCTGGCGCCAGTCATTCTTCCGCGTGCTGGCTCAGGTCTTCCTCATTGTCCTGATTACTCTGTTGATTGTCCGTTGGAGCATCACCGGACCGATCGCACGAGCCGCGCTCTGGATGCGCGCGCTCCGCACCGGGAAGATTTCTTTCCAGGAGGTGCCCGACCTCGCGATGTTCCGGCCCTTGGCTCGCGAAGTGGCCACCATGGCGGCGAGCCTCAGCCACGCCCGCAGCGCTGCCGAAAATGAGGCGCGTTTGCGCGACGCGGGAGAATCCCTGTGGACGGCGGATCGTCTTTCGGTGCAACTCCGCACTCGTCTCGAAGACAGCCGCCTGTTTGTCGTCTCGAACCGCGAGCCCTACATGCACTGGCGGGATGGCAAGACGATCAACGTGGTCGTTCCGCCGAGCGGCTTGGTCACCGCGCTCGAACCGGTGCTCAATGCATGCGATGGCACCTGGATCGCTCACGGCAACGGCAATGCCGACACCGAAGTCGTGGACGCTTACGACCGGCTGCGCGTTCCTCCCGACGATCCCCGCTATAGCTTGCGCCGCGTGTGGCTAAGCAAAGAGGAAGAGCAGGGCTACTACTACGGCTTTGCCAACGAAGGACTGTGGCCGCTTTGTCATATCGCACACACGCGCCCGCTTTTTCGGGCCTCCGACTGGCAGCACTATCAGGACGTCAACCGCAAGTTCATGTCCGCTGTGCTCGAGGAGATCAAGAATGTCGCCAAGCCCGTCGTGCTCGTCCAGGACTATCACTTTGCGCTGCTGCCCAGGCTGATCAAGGAAAAGCGGCCTGATGCGCGCGTGGCCATCTTCTGGCATATCCCGTGGCCGAATCCGGAAGCTTTTGGCATTTGCCCCTGGCAGCGCCAATTAGTGGATGGTTTGCTCGGCGCCGACCTGATCGGATTTCACATCCAGTCGCACTGCAACAATTTTCTCCAGACCGTTGACCGCACCGTCGAGTCGCGCGTTGACTGGGAGCACTTTTCTGTCCTGCGTCAGGACCACCGCACCATGGTGCGCCCTTTTCCCATCAGTGTTGCCTTCTCCCACGATGGCGCCGACGAAAACAACAATCATGGCTCCCGTTACCTCGAACGATCGGCTCTGCTGCACAATCTGGGCGTCGAGGCAACCTTCCTGGGGATTGGGGTCGATCGCATCGACTACACCAAGGGAATTCTGGAGCGCTTCCTGGCAATTGAGCGCTTTCTCGAGAAATATCCGAGCTATCAGGGGAAATTTACGTTCATCCAGATCGGAGCGCCCAGCCGTACGCACATCAAGCGTTATCACGACCTGGTCGCCGAAGTGGAAGCGGAGGCGGAACGCATCAATTGGCGCTTCCAGGGCGGAAAGTGGAAGCCGATCGTGCTTCTCGTGCGCCAGCACAGCCATCAGGAGATCGAGCCCTATTACCGCGCCGCCGATCTCTGCCTGGTGACCTCGCTGCATGATGGCATGAACCTGGTGGCCAAGGAATTCCTCGCTGCGCGGGGCGATGAAAGTGGCGTGCTGATTCTCAGCCAGTTCACCGGGGCGGCGCGCGAACTGCGGGACGCCCTGTTGGTCAATCCTTATGACATCGATCAGACCGCCGAAGCCATCCGCGCCGCTTTAGAGATGGAACCTGAAGACAAGCGGCTGCGCGTACGGCGCATGCGTAAGGAGATCAAGGAGCACAACATTTACCGCTGGGCCGGCAAGTTGATCACCGAACTTTGTGAACTGCGCATGGACGCGCCCGAGGACGTACAGGAGCGATCTCGCGCCAGCGCGTCCGTAGCGTGATGCGCGTCCTGCGGACAGATTCGGGTAGAGACGGGGCTTGCCCCGTCTCAGACTGCCGAACAACTACTAAGTTTCGTATCAGGGTATCGCTTTAGCGATACCGCAAGTTCTTCGCAATCCAACGCCCCTTGATGGGGCTGAGCGGCAAAGGTCAAAACCGGTTCCAAGAAGGAGCAACGCGTTTGAGGCCGGAAGCGCAATCCCAACTCACACCATTTCTGCAAATTGTAGCCCAGGCATCCCACGCCGTACTGCTGCTCGATTACGACGGAACGCTGGCGCCCTTCCACATCCGCCGCGACCGGGCGTATCCGTATCCCGGAGTCGCGCTCCTTCTGCAAGAGATCGTACGCAACTCCCGCACGCGAGTGGTGGTCATCACGGGGCGAGATGCGGAAGACGTTCTCCCACTTCTCAACGTCCGCCCGCGTCCCGAGATTTGGGGAGTCCATGGGCTGCAGCGTATGAAGACAGACGGAAGTATGAAGATGCCGCAACTGGATGAGCGAACGCTCAATGGCCTGTCGGAGGCCGATCGCTGGCTCGATTACCAGCAACTTCGCCATACCGCGGAATTCAAGGCCGGAAGCATCGCGGTTCATTGGCGCGGGCTGAGCGAAAACGACGCCGAGAATCTACGGGCCCGCGTCCTACTGGGATGGCGGCCGATCGCGGAACACAATGGACTCAACCTGCTCGAATTCGACGGTGGCGTCGAAATCCGAGCGTACCAGGCCGACAAGGGTGATGCGGTTCGCGCATTTCTCGATGAAATCGGTCCCGACACGCCGGTCGCGTATCTGGGCGACGACAACACCGATGAGTCGGCTTTCCGCGCCATGCAAGGTCGCATCAAGCAAGGCCGCGGCATCAGCGTACTGGTTCGTCCCGTCAGGCGGCAGACGGCGGCCCAGTTTTGGCTTAAGCCCCCCGACGAACTCCTCGACTTTCTAGGGTTATGGTGGAAGGCCTGTGCCGACCGCCGAGCCCTCGACGGCGGCGCAGCCGCGGCGGTGAACGGATAACTCCACGGCACAGTTACTGAATTCGCCCCCTAACTGGGCCGGAAAGCGGCCCACCCGCCGTATTTCATAAATCGGTTTTGAGTAGGGCACAGCTTCAGCCGTGCCATTAAGCCCCGGAAAAAATGCGGGCTTTAGCCCCTGGGGGAAGAGACCTCAGCTAAAAAGCGCTCGTGGGCAGCCTTGTGGGCCCTCTCCTGGCAGACGGACAGAGCTTTCCTCTAGCAAAGCGGGTCGATCCCCATTGTCGCCGACGGGTCGTTTGAAGTCTGTGACGCTGCGTACAGGATTTTTGTGATGAAAGGAAGGTCAAAGGCCCCGCCCTTCGCTTCGCGATAGGGCAGGCCACCCGCCCGCAGCGACGATCAATAGGAATAATCTTTGCAAACGAGGCAGAGACCAGAGTTCTTGCTCATCGCTGCAGCAATACCCTTCGCAAAACACTTTGGGCACAGCTCTTCCTCTGGGTGCGCCTTGTGATACCAGTACGGGTTGCGAAATTCGTAGTCGTCGCTTTTGAAGCGCAACTTATCGCGCAGTTCACGGTTCTCGTCTTCAAGGTCCGAGGCTCGTTGTTTCAAATCGCGGAGGCTGTCCACGATCTCATCGACGTGCTGCTTAGCTTCACGATCCTTGAGGGTTTTTCCGAGCTCGAAGAGCTTCTTCGAGATCTCTGCGGCAGTCTTCGCGATGGTCCATGCCGCCGTCACTGTTGTAACTGGTTCCATAAGTCGGATTCTACTTCAAGTTGACGACAGGTTCACGATGGGCGTGAAAGAAAGATGGACCACCCGCGGCCTGAGTCGCAGCCGCTGAAAACGCCGCGCAGCCCAAAAGCTTCGCCTGATCTCAGTGAGCGATAATAAGTTATGGACCAAGAAATGGAGTTAGCGAGAGCGATAAAGGGTGGGACTCTGGAATTGATCTGCCCCGAGATGGAGTTGCTGGTATGCCCCGCATATCATGAAAGCGCACTTAAGGGAGTGGGGATCATACGGTCCGACGATCTCGGCAGGCTGTACTTCCGAATGATTTCTCCATTCTCTCCAGTTGCTCCACGTCACAAGTCGCTTTTCGGCTCAAAGCCCGTAGGTGAACTTTACGCGCTCGAAGATTGCGTCATGCTCCGGGCTCTAGACGAGTACGGGGACGAGTGGCGAAGTAACCCCCTCCGCATAGACCTGGGTAGACAGATCCCAGTCGTTGGGTATCAGGTCCGGAGCAATGTCTCTTCGATCTCCCGTTCTCGAGAGAGAAAGGAAAGTGACCATAGCTCTGTGCGAATTTTGATTCCCGGCGTTCCCGAATTGCCATTTGACACGATCACTCACGAGCGCCGATCCGTCGGCGACCGGGATATCGGGTTTTCGTCGTCGGTCGATCGTCATGAACACACCATCGGTGCGGCGACGGTCATCTTTCGCCGCGAAGAAGACGCCTTCCTCTCGGTGTCGGCGTTTCAAGACGAAGGTTTTTCGCCGACTTGGCCGGGGCTGATGTGCCATGCCTTGGGCTTCTCTGTAGCTCAGACGATGTTCCCAGCAGTGATTGCCCGCGAGATTAAAGATCGCGAGGATCTGTCGTTGCATTCAGGTCCGTTTTGGCGCTATTCGTCGCTGATGCATTCTCCTGTCCCCTTTACAGATCTGCAGGGCAGGCGTGACTTCTGGAGGCTCGTTGAGCTCTTCTTTGCCCATGTCGACAGGCAACAGATCGACCCGAATCCGCTGCTCGATGAATTAGACGGCATACGTCGCGGCTCACAGGGATCTTTACAGACGGCTTGTCTAACATTGGCCGTAGGCATTGAGTCAATTGCGAAACTGCTTCTCCACGATAAATATTCACCACTCATCTGCCGGCCCTCAATTGAGCCTTTATTGAGTCACCTCGAATCGTGGCAAGGGGACGTCGCGCTTAAGAACCGCGCGAAAGGAGCGCTGTCGCGATTGACGGATGTAGGATCCGCAGATTTGATGTATGCATGGGCAGAGAAATCGGGAACGGGCAAGGAGTTGGTGGACGCATGGAAGAAGCTCCGTCATCCCAGGGCTCACGGGGAGAGATTGGCACAGGAATCTGGATGGAGTCTTTATTGTAGTGCTGTTGAATTACTACACCGCTTGGTCGCGTACGCAGTCGGTTACGACGGCGCAATCTTGAAAACTTCTCAGCCGGGCTGGGGAATCCAGCACCCCTAGGTCGAAGGGCGGGGCTCTTCGCGCGCAGTCCGGACGGTGCGAGAAGTTCCCGCTCGCGCCGTGTCAGTCATAAGAATTTGATTTGTCAGCGGCGCTGAGACCTCGTCAATTTCCTGATCACAATCACCCTGATCGAAATCCATTGACTTAAGCCCCATCGTGCGCCACGATAGAGATCTGATTGGGGCAGTTCTGAGGTGTTATCCGTCAACGAAGACGGCCCTCGAAACTACCCCAAACCCATTTTCAGCGCTCTCGTTGACAAGCTCTAAGTCGTTGGTTCTTAAAGACTTTACCCGCAAGTCCTTTAAACCCAAAGACCTGGCGGGAACCACCTCCTAAGTCTTTGATTCCAAAAGACCGAAAAAAGGGGGGGGTAGGGGTACCGTAACGCATGGGTTAATACCTCAACAGTAAATATCCAGAATCGTGTTTGCGTCGTGTTAGTCTAGCCGCATGGCGAAGTCGAAAAAATTCGATTTAGAGAATCCCGCTCCCGTCGTCGATGATGAAGACGAGGAAACTCTCGCTGCCATTGATGAAGGCTTGCGGGATGCCGAAGCTGGTCGAACCGTGCCAGCGGAAGAAGTGCGACGCCTCTTACCAAAGTGGTCTACCGCCTCCTCTACACGCAAAAAGCGCTAAAGGACCTCGCCGAAATCATCATGCAGGAGTCGAGCCTCACGAAAGTTACTTCAAACGCAAGGCCTCGCTGCCGTATAATCAAAACCACTAATGCTCAAATACTCCATCGTAGTTCCTCTCCACAACGAGCAGGAGAACGTCACCGACCTGTACGCGCGGCTTAAGGCCGTGATGGAAGCAAGCGGCGAAACTTTTGAGATGGTGCTGGTCGATGACGGCTCGATTGACGGCACGTTCGCGCTGCTGCGCGAGATTGCCGCCGTCGACAGCCGCGTGACCGTAGTCAAGCTGCGCCGTAATTTTGGCCAGACCGCCGGCCTCGCCGCCGGATTCGACCATGCCCGCGGAGAGTACATCATCGCCATGGACGGCGACTTGCAGCACGATCCCTCTGACATTCCTCTGTTCCTCGAAAAGATTGCCGAGGGCTACGATATTGTCAGCGGATGGCGCAAGAATCGCGTCGACAATTTCTGGTTGCGCCGCATCCCATCGCGCTGCGCCAACTGGCTGATGGCCAAGTTGAGCGGCGTCGACATTCACGACTTTGGCACCACGTTTAAAGCCTACCGCCGCGAAATCCTCGGACAGGTTCCGCTTTACGGAGAGCTTCACCGCTTCATCCCAGCGCTGGCTTCCTGGTATGGCGCGACCATCATCGAAGTTCCCATCAAGAACATAGTCCGCGAACGCGGTGTTTCGCACTACGGCATCTCGCGCACCTTCCGCGTCTTCTTCGACCTCATCACCATCCGCTTCCTCCTCAAGTATCTTTCCCGCCCCTTGCATTTTTTCGGCACGGTGGGGATGTTCAGCATTCTGGCGGGCTGCGCCGCCTCCAGCTGGCTCATTCTGCAGAAGCTGCTGCACCGGACCGATGTCATGTCCCAGCACGGCCCGCTGATGATCTTCTCGGTCGTCCTGTTGCTGGCGGGATTGAATATGCTCGCCGTCGGTTTGCTCGGAGAAATGCAGGTGCGCCACTACCACGAACCCACCCAACGCGCGCCGTACTCCGTCGATCGTGTGCTGCGGGCGCCGAACGAAGAGAGCACGATCTCAGAATGAAATCGAGGTGAGAGGTAAGAGGTCAGATTGCAGAGGTGAAAATCTGCAAGATGACTGCTGGTTACTTACCTCTGCAATCTGACCTCTAACCTCTCACCTTATTGACGCGCTATAATTCCCTATGCCATGCCAACCACAACTCAGCTTGAACTTCGCCTCGCCCGCCGGATGTCCCGTCTCGGCACCGAAACCGCCTTTGAAGTCCTAGTCCGCGCCCGCGCGCTGGAAAAACAGGGCAAACAGATTATTCACCTCGAAATCGGTGAGCCCGACTTCGACACGCCTGCCAATGTCATCGAGGCCGGAGTCGATGCGCTCCACCATGGATGGACTCACTACGGTCCCTCTGCCGGACTGCCCGACCTGCGCCAGACCATTGCCGACTACGTGAGCCGCACTCGCCAGGTTCCGGTTGCGAGCGAGGAAGTGGTCGTCGTTCCAGGTGGAAAGCCCATCATTTTCCATACCATGCTGGCTTTGATCGAAAAGGGAGACGAAGTCATCTATCCCAATCCCGGTTTCCCCATTTACGAGTCGATGATCGAGTATGTCGGTGGGCGCGCGGTTCCCATTCCATTGCGAGAGGAGCGCGATTTTTGTTTCGATGTCAACGAGTTCGCCTCTCTGATTAGCGACCGCACCAGGCTGATCATCCTGAACTCGCCGCAGAACCCGACCGGCGGCGTGCTCACCAAGAAAGACGTTCTCGCGATTGCCGACGCCATCGGCGACCGCAACATCCTGATTCTTTCGGACGAAATCTACAGCCGCCTCATCTACGACGGCAACGAACATTTCTCCATCATGAGCGTGCCCGGCTTCAAGGAGCGGACCATCCTGCTCGACGGTTTCTCCAAAACCTACGCCATGACGGGATGGCGCATGGGATACGGCGTAATGCGGCCCGATCTGGCCACGAACATCGCGCGCCTCAACACGAATTCGATTTCCTGCACGGCCAGTTTCACGCAGATGGCCGGAATCGAAGCGCTGCGCGGCGACCAGTCGTCGGTCGACAAGATGAGCGCGGAATTCAAGCGCCGCCGCGACGTCTTCGTTGCCGGCCTGAACAAAATCAAAGGCTTCTCCTGCCGCACGCCCAAAGGCGCGTTCTACACCTTCCCCAACATTACCAAGACTGGCTGGCCTTCCAAGAAGCTGGCCGACGCGCTGCTCGAACAAGCCGGCGTCGCAGCGCTCTCCGGCACTGCTTTTGGCGCATACGGAGAAGGCTATCTCCGCTTCAGTGTTGCCAACTCGCTCGATAACCTGAATAAGGCGCTGGCGAGAATTGAAGAGTGGGTGGGGAAGAACCTGCGCTGATCTCGGTGGTTGGTGCTTGCAATTTGCCCATGAATTGTCTCGGCGTTCTCCGCGTCTCGGCGGTGTAAGACCGACCGCCCGGACGGGAATGCTGTCATCGGTCACGCCCGCCTGTGACCCCGCTCACTGCTCCCTGCAACGGCCCCGGATACGCTCATTTTGCAAGCCTATGCGCCGTTTTTCGCCCTGCCCAGATTGTCGTCCAATGCCCGGCGTACGCGAAGGAGCAACCCCATGTCTATTCAGAATTCGACCACCGGCGAAGTTCTGCGTTCCTACAGCATTGACGAGTTGAAACAGCAGGCCAACTTGATGCGCGGCTACAACCTGGCCGTCCTGTGCGCAGCCACGTCCGGACACGCCGGCGGAACGCTCTCCATCATGGACATCACCGCCGCGCTCTACCTTCGCGTCGCCAACCACGATCCCAAGAATCCCAACTGGCCCGACCGCGACCGCATTGTCTGGTCGACCGGCCACAAGGCGCCGAGTCTCTATCTCGGCCTCGCCTTCGCCGGCTTTTGCCCGAAAGAAGACGTCGCGCTCCTGCGCAAACTCTATTCGCCGTTTCAAGGACACCCGCACTGGCTCAAGCTGCCTGGCGTCGAAGTCTCCACCGGATCGCTCGGCCAGGGCCTGAGCATCGCCGTCGGCATGGCGCTCGCCGCGCGGCTGGACAAGAAAAATCACCACGTCTTCTGCATTATGGGAGACGGCGAGCAGCAGGAAGGCCAGATCTGGGAAGCCGCCATGGAAGCGGGCCACTTCAAGCTCGATAACCTCATCGGCATCGTCGATCGCAACCGCCTCCAGATCGACGGCTGGGTGAAAGACGTGATGAACGTTGAGCCGCTCGAAGATAAATATCGCAGCTTTGGCTGGGAAGTCCTCACCATCAACGGACACGACATGAAGCAGGTCGTCGAGACGCTGGAGAATGCCAAGGCGAAAGCCGGCTCCGGCAAGCCCACCGTCATCATTGCCGACACCGTCAAAGGCAAAGGCGTCAGCTTCATGGAAGATCAAGCCGGATGGCACGGCAAAGTGCCCAACCTCGAAGAGTTACACAAAGGCTTGAAGGAACTCGGCATAGATGAAGAGACCCAGGTTCCCGTCGAACAGCTTTTCGCCCACGCCAAGCAATATCAAGCCGAGGTCGAGCGCAAGCTGGAAGCCAAGATGCCAAAGTTCCACCGCAACTACTGGTGGAACGCTGCCGGAACCATGAAAGTTCAGATGAAGCCCACCCGCCTCGGCTTCGGCCAGTCGCTCGCCGCCAATGGCGACGATCCGCGTGTCGTGTGCTTCGGCCTCGATATTTCCGGCTCCATCACCATCAGCGAGTTCTATGCCGGCAAGCCCGAGCGTAAGGCGCGCTGGATCAGCATGGGCATTGCCGAGCAATCCGCCACATCGGCCGCCGCCGGAATGGCCAAAGAAGGGAAGCTCCCCGTCTTCGGCACCTACGCGACCTTTGCCGCCGCCCGCAATCTCGACCAGATTCGTACTTCGATCTGCTACGGCAATTTCAACGTCCTGATCGCCGGAGCCCACGGTGGAGTCAGCGTCGGCCCCGACGGCGCAACCCATCAGGCGCTCGAAGACTGTTTCGCCATGTGCGGACTCCCGAACATGAACGTGGTCGTCCCCTGCGATATTGTCGAGACCCGCAAAGCCACCGACTACCTTCTGCTCAAGCATGTCGGCCCGAAGTACATCCGCTTCGCCCGCGAAGCGACGCCCATCGTGACCGACGAAAAGACGCCGTTCGTCTTCGGCAAGGCGAACGCGATTCGCCTGCGCCGCGAGGCCGCGAACTTCATCGAAGCCTTCGAAACAAAACTCGAGTCCGAATACCGCGACGAGTGCGAAGACCTCACCATCGCTGCCTGCGGTCCCATGGTGCCCGAAGCCATGCGCGCCGCCTGGATCCTGAAGCAGGACTTCGGCTACGAAACCCGCATCCTCAACCTGCACACCCTGAAGCCGCTCGACACCGAAGCCATCGTGCGAGCCGCCCGCGATACTGGCGTCGTGCTGACCGCCGAAGAGCACCAGATCGGCGCGCTGGCTTGGCCCGTAGCCAGCGCCATCACCCAGTCGCCCGCGCTCTACGGCATTCCCGTCATCACCGGCGCCATCGGAGTGAAAGACCGCTTCGGCGATTCCGGCGCCCCTTGGGAGTTAATCAAGGAGTTCGAGGTTTCCGCCGAACACATTGCCGCCAAAGCAGTTGAGTTGATTGGCATAAAGAAATCGCAGGCCGGGCCGCCGGTGTCGGAAGTGCACTTGGTGGGGACAAAATAGTTTTGGCGGATCCAGAGTAGACCTGGAAATCGGCGACGCGCTGATTGCAGCGGCTACGGTGCTGAATCGCGCCGAGTTGTGGACGCGCAACCGCAAGCACTATCCCATGAAAGAGCTGTCGTTTTACTGAAATGGGTGGCCGATCGCGTCACATCTGGGTATCGACAATGTAGATACATCGCGCTACACTGAATAGCGTTCGGGGGTTTCATGAATACGCAGATGGTGAAGTGGGGCAATAGCCTGGCGGTGCGCATTCCCAAGGCTGTACTGGAAGAAGCCAAACTGAAGGAAGGCGATTCGCTGGAGATTGAAGTCGTCGAAGGCCGCGTCGAATTGCGCCGGCCAACCAGGGTTCCTACGCTCGCGAAGCTCGTTTCCCAAATAACTCCGGAAAACCGCTACGCTGAGATCTCAGTCGGCGCGGAGGTAGGGAAGGAAGTTGTCGAATGGTAACGCCCTACGTTCCGGAAGCTGGGGACATCGTGTTCATGAACTTCGATCCGCAAATTGGCCGCGAACAGGCCAAGCGGCGTCCCGCATTGGTGCTCACCGATCAACGCTATAACCGCGCCAGCGGTCTCGCCGTTGTTTGTCCCCTCACGAGCAAGCGGAAACCCTACCCGTTCGCTCTGCCCATCACCGTTGACCAGGTAGAGGGAGCGGTCCTCGTCGATCAGCTAAAAAGCATCGATTGGGCTGGGCGGAAAGCGGCGTTCCACTCCAAAGCTGAGCCTGCCCTGGTCAACAAGGTGCGTCAGTACGTCGGGGTTCTGCTCGCCATCCGCTGACACGCTGAGGTGCGTGTTTGCCTCCCTCCCCGTCCGGATGGTACAAACCTTCCGAGGCACCGCCCGTGAAAAAGATCTCCGTTGCCATCCTCCTCGCTCTTTCCTCCCTGCTCGTCGTGTTTGCAGTTACGCACGCCGCCGACCGCTCGCGTCGCATCAATCTTCCGACCGGCCAGACTCTGACGCTTCCCGTCCCCGGCTACCTCGCCCGCACCAACAGCTTTCCCGCGACCATTGCGCTAAGCCCCGATGGGCGTTTTGCCGCGCTGCTCAACCAGGGATACGGCACGCAGGAATCGGGAGCGCGCCAGTCGATTGCCATTCTCGATCTCAGTAACAATCAACTGCGCGATTTTCCGGACGACCGGCTGAGCGACGAATATTCCACGCGCCAAAGCTATTTCATCGGCCTCGCTTTTTCGAGCGACGGCAAGCATCTCTACGCCTCGATGGGATCGATCACCGATCCTACTGGCGAAAAGCCAACCAGCACTGGCAACGGCATCGCGGTCTACAGATTTGCAGAGGGTCAAGTCACTCCCGAACGCTTCATCAAAATCGCGCCGCAGCCCATCGCCGAAGGCAAGGAAGTCGCGTACGGCCTGCGCAAAACTCCCGCCGGAACTGCTCTTCCATACCCCGCGGGACTCGCCGTTCTTCCAGGTCCCAAGGGCGAACGCCTGCTCATCGCCAACAATCTTTCTGACAACGCCATCGTCCTCGACGCAAGTTCCGGCGAAATCGTGCAGTCGTTCGATCTCAGCCGCAACCGCTATATTCCGAGCGCGTATCCGTACACGGTGATTGCCAACAAAGCCGGGACCAAAGCCTGGGTCAGCTTGTGGAACACTTCCGAGGTCGCAGAGCTTGACCTTGAAAGCGGTAAGGTCGCCCGCTGGATTGATGATTTCCGAAGACCCAAAGATAAAGACCCTAATGCTCCGACTGCGCATCCAACCGCTTTGCTCCTGAGCCCGAACGAGGAGACGCTCTACGCAGCTCATGCCGACGCCGACCATGTGGTGGCGGTCGATCTGCGTTCCGGCTTGGTAGTAGAACGTTATTGGACCAATCTCAGGGAACTTGGTTCTGTCCCCCAATCTATCGCCCTCTCGCCCGATGGAAAGCATCTCTTTGTGGCTGCTGCCGCGCTCGATGCGATTGCAGTATTCGAAGTTAAGGACACCCCGAAACCCATTCCACCCAATATAGATCTGATAGTGGGGATGGAAAATCTTCCTAGTTTCATCCCCACCGAGTGGTATCCGAGCGCGCTCGCCATCGCCGGCAACGACCTGCTCATCGCCACCGCCAAAGGAGAAAGCAGCGGCCCCAACAACATGCAGGGCACGCTGAAAGGAGAGCGGAAGAGAAAGGAACATCCCTACATTCCGACCTTGATCGGCGGCTCGATTCAGCGCCTGAGCCTCGCCGACATCGACAAGAATCTAGCCGCTTACACGCACCAAGTCGAGGAAGACAATCTGGTCCGCTCCGACGGTGGCAAGTTTGCATTTGCCGGCGGAACGAATCCCATCCGCCACGTGATCTACGTGCTGAAAGAAAATCGCACCTACGATCAGATTCTCGGCGACCTGCCCGCGGGCGACGGCGACCCTTCGCTCACCATGTACGGCGCTGACATCACGCCGAACGAGCACAAGCTCGCGCTGCAGTTCGGAGTGCTCGACAACTTCTACGACAGCGGAGAAGTTTCGGGCGACGGCCACCTCTGGTCGACCGCCTCCACTACGAGCGACTACAACGAGAAGACCTGGCCCATTGGCTACCGCAGCAAGGAGCGCACTTACGATTCCGGCGGCGCTGTGGCCGAGGAATATCCGCTGGAGCAGGGAATCCCCGACGTGGACGATCCCGGTACCGGCTTCCTCTGGGACAACCTCGCCCGCGGCAAACTCACCTACCGCATCTATGGAGAATTTATCGCCGCCGTGTGGTGCAAGAATGCGAATGCGCCGAAGATGGCGATGGGGTCGCCGAAAGAAGGAACGCTGTCTCCATCGTCTGCGACCTGTTCAGTGGCCGAAATCAAGAAGGGCGATCCATTGCCTGCGAATGTCGGCAACCCGCGCGGAGGGCCGAGTCCGTGGCCTTGGGCGATTCCGCAGATGAAGCGCATGCGCCCGACCAAAGCCGCCCTGCGTGACCACTACGACCCGCAATTCCCCGATTTCAATACCGACTATCCCGACCAGCTCCGCGCCGACGAATTCCTGCGCGAGTTCGACGAGTTCGTGAAGGCGAAGGGGACCGCGAAGGAACTTCCCCAGTTCACGCTTCTCTATCTGCCCGACGATCACACTGGAGGCACACGTCCCGGCAAGCCCACGCCGCAGGCCTCGGTCGCCGACAACGATCTGGCGGTCGGCCGCGTCGTCGATGCCGTCTCCCACAGCTCCTACTGGGACGACACCGCCATCTTTGTTGTCGAAGATGATGCGCAGGATGGCGCTGACCACGTCGATGCCCATCGCTCCATTGCGCTCGTCATCAGCAAGTACGCGCCGCGCGCGCCGCAGCCGTTTGTCGAGCATAACTTTTACACAACCGTGAGCATGATCCACACTATGGAAGCTCTGCTCGGACTTCCCCCCATGAACCTGTTCGACGCGCACGCACCGCTCATGGCGCCGCTGTTCGCAGGCCCCGGAACGCAGCCGCTGTATCAGGCGGACGACAAGAATCTGCGCAGCGGGCTGATCTATCAGGTGAACGAGAAGAAGGCGGCGGGTGCGAAGGAATCGGCGCAGATGAATTTTTCCCGGCCCGATGCAGTCGACGCCAGGAAGCTGAATGCGATCCTGTGGCGTAATGCCAAGGGTGACGCGCCCATGCCGGTCGCGAGCCGTTCACACTCCGAACCGTAGCAGTTTGGTCAGCGAGAGACGAGGGGAACCTGAGCGCCGAATTCAAGACACAACCTGCGCGGTCGGCACCGGAAAACAACTCCAAGCCGCTTTCCGTGAAAATAACGGGTAACTTTCCAGCTTGAGGCTGCGTCCAACTAGGTGGGAAACTCCGTCGAGCTCGCCTTGCTATTCGGGGGTATAATCGTCTCAGCCGACTGAGCTTCCACGGGGTGCTCAAATGAACTTCCGTAAAGTGCTGATTTCCCTGAGTTTATTCGCGCTGATTGCGGTGTCCGCGCTGGCGCAGAATCAATCCTCCCAGAGTCCCGACCCGCAGCCGCAAGCGTCACAGCCAGCCTCGCAGCCGCAGACATCATCCCAAGACCAGACCGCGCCGCCGCAGAACACACAGCCCACAGCAGGTTCAACGACGGGCTCGACGCCAGCTCAGCCGCAGAATCCTACTGCAGCCCCCAGTCCGACTCCGGCTCCGCCTGCGGACTCCTCTGCGAGCAGTGGCGACTCCACCTCCACCGAGCCACCTCCCATTCAGGAGCCTGACGACAGCAAGGTGAAGCACGACGGCAGTGAGAAGGACGTGGACGCCATCGGCAACCGCAAAGTGGGCGGGCGTGGCTTGGGCAACTGGTACTCGCTCGAAACCGAGATCAAGATGGGTCAGCAATATGCGATGCAGGTCGAGCAGAGTGTGAAAATGGTTCAGGACCCGGTGGTGACCGAGTACGTCAACCGTATCGGTCAGAATCTGGTGCGCAATTCCGACGCGCAGGTGCCGTTTACCATCAAGGTGATCGATTCGGACGAGGTGAACGCGTTTGCGCTGCCCGGCGGATTTTTCTACGTGAACTCGGGCCTGATCTTGGCGGCGGACGAAGAGGCGGAGCTGGCCGGGGTGATGGCCCATGAGATTGCGCACGTTTGCGCCCGCCACGGGATGCGTCAGCAGACGCGGGCGAATTGGGCGCAAATCGGCACCATTCCGCTGATTTTCGTCGGCGGCGGGATCGGTTACGGAATCTACGAAGCCAGCGGCTTGGCCTTGCCGCTTACGTTCATGAAGTTCCAGCGCAGTTTCGAAGCGGAAGCGGACTACCTCGGCCTGCAATACATGTACAAGACGGGATACGATCCGCAGGCTTTCGTCAGCTTTTTCGAAAAACTTCAGGCGAAAGAAAAGAAGAAGCCGGGCACGCTCGCCAAGGCCTTTGCTTCGCACCCGCAGACGCCGGACCGCATTGAGGCGTCACAGAAGGAGATCGCGACGATCCTGCCGGCGCGAGCGCAGTACATTGTTTCGACGTCGGAGTTTGACGACGTGAAGGGGCGGCTTGCCGTCATCGAGAACCGGCACAAGGTGATTGAAGAGAAGGATGGGAGCAAGCCCAGCCTGCGGCGCACTTCCACCAGCGACAAGACCTCCAACGGCTCGGACAAGAGCGACGATGATCGGCCGACCCTGAAGCGGCGCGACGATAATCCGAACCAGAACTGACATAATCGGGTCATCTCACCATCGGGTGATCGCGTGATCGAAAACCATCATCTTACTGGCCGTTTTCGATCAGCCGAAGACCCGATCGCCAGATGACCCGATGGTCTCCTACGATCCCCTACGATCCCGCAGCCACTGACTTTACGTTGACGGTGTCGCCGTCTACTTTTCCGGTGACCTTTGCCTTCGCTCCCGCCAGGTCGTTCAGTTTGCCGAGCACGGCTTTATCGGAGGTCTCCAGGGTGTAGACTTTGTCCCCGACCACGAGCGCGTACTTCGACCCATGCTTGATGCAGGCGCGCGTGCATTCCGCGGCATTGCCCGGCATTGCATGTTTCGCTCCGCACATGGCGTCGCTCACTTCGCCGGTCAAGGTCTGGCTGTTATCGGCAGCCAGCGCCGGAACCGCCCCGAGCCCGGCCAGCAGCTGTATTCCAAGAACTGCAGTTGCAATCCGATTCGCCTTCATTCTGCTTTGATCTCCTGTGAACAAAGTGATGTTTCGAAAGTAAAGACCCCACTGTCACTGTAAGATGCTCGTGAGCCCCTCAAGTTCCAAGTATATTAAGTCTTATTGGGATCCGCGGTTCTCAGCGCTACTGCTGCTGGAAACGGATCTCCACGTCCACGGTCTTGTCCTTCGCGTCCAGCGATTCATGAATGCTGATCGCCCACTGGACGCCGCGGGGAACGAGTTGCCGGGTATCGTCCAGAAATTTCTTGGGGTAGTCGGCGTTGTAGGGCTGACCTTCGCGCAGAGTCCACGCTTCCTGCATGCGAGCTTTGGCCTGGGTGTCGAGGCCCGCGATCTCCAACTCTCCCATCTTGTATTGGTCGCCTTCGACGACGTTCAGGTCGTAGTGCACGGTGCTCTTTTCGTCGTCGCACCGGGCGGCGGGCTTGACCTGGGCCTTCATATAGCCGCGGCTGCGGTAAAGCTTGCCGACGGCGTCGAGGTCGCGGAGCAGGCGCACCGCATCGGCAGGCTGGCCGGACGGCATGTGGATGAGAGGCGCGACTTCGCTGGTCTTGATGGCAGAGTTGCCTTTCCAGTCGACGCCGGCCGCTGAATATACCTTGCCCGGGGTCACCGGCACGATCGCATCCACCTCAACGTCGGCGGAGCCTTGGGCATCCTCGGCAGAAGACGGGTGGGGCACAACACGCGCGTTGGACGGCCCGAAGGCGGCCTTCAAATATCCACGCTGCAGGTATACCGGCAGCAGGTCGAATTTCGCAACGGCGGCGAGAGCGGGCCGTTCGTAACTTGCACCAATGGAGCGGTGGGCTGCGGCTGCAAGCAGAGCCGCCTGCTCGGGCGAAGCGCCTGGAAATTCGAAAGCGCGAATTCGGATGCTGACTTCCTCGACCCGATACACAATGGCATGTAACGGCCCGCCGGATTCGTCTCCCTCCCGCAGGTAATTGACCCGTCCGGGAAGGCGCTTCTCGGTGAGGATCGCTTGCAGAGCCTCCGAGACCCGGTCGGGAAGATTGCCCGTGAGCGGCAACAACTGCTTGAACAGGGGAACGCGGCGCTCGACGACAGTCCGCAGTTCGTCGTCGGTAAACCACACAAAGTTTGCAAATTGCGCGGGAACCAGCTTGCTCTGATCGGTATCGGTGAGCTGCAGTTCGAGTTTCACTCCGGCGCTTGAAGAGGAATACGAATAGGCGATGTCGCCGAACAGCCCGGAATCGCCCAGGCGTCGCACGGCTTCTTTGAAGTCGCCGTCAGCGGCATCCTGACCCAATTGCAGGCCGCTGGCGGCAAGAATTTCCTTGTCGGTATAGCGCGCCGTCCCCGTGGCCTTCAGCGCGATGAGCTTGGTGGCGCTGGTCGGGGAAACCTTGCTCGCGGGACGCTTTTGGGCCGCGGCAACTGAGGTGAGCATCAACCAGCAGAGCGCGAAACGCGCGACACGCCTCATTACAATCTGGTTCATCACCGCCTGGTTCATCTGGATCGTTTCCCAGCCCCGGCCACGGACGTCGAGAAATTCCTCTGCTCGACCGCGATCTCCATGAAGGCTTTGGCGGCGCGGCTGAGCGATTTGTCTTTGCGAAAGACGAGCGCGAGGTCGCGGCGGATTTGCGCGTCGGCGAGCGTGATCGCCGCCAGCGCCTTGGCGCGGATATCCTCCTCGATATTCGAGCGGGCGATGAAGCCCACGCCGACATCGGCCGCCACAAAGCGTTTCAGCAGTTCGCTGGAATCGAGTTCCATGGCCAGGTTCGGCTTCAGGTGATGGTCATAGAACAGGGCATCGAGTGCGTCGCGGGTGTGGCCGAGTTTGGGCAGGACGAGCGGATAGGCCGAGATCTCCGCCAGGGTGACGCTCGACTTCGCCGCGAGCGCATGAGCCGGGGCCGTGATCACGACGAGTTCGTCGCGATGAATCATCTGCGCCTCGAGCCGATTGTCATTCACGGGCAGAGAGACCACGCCGAAGTCCACCACGTTTTCGAGGATTGACTCGAGAATCCGGGCGTAGTCGGAGCGCTGGATGCTCACGGCAACCTTGGGATAGTCGCGCTTGAATTGCGCGAACACCTCGGGCAGGATGTGGAGGCAGGTGCCTTCGTTGGCTCCCACGACAATTTCGCCGCGGGGCACGCGCTCGGTCTCGGCGATCTCGGTCAGGATGGTCTTGCGCCGGTCTAGGGTCTCCTCGGCATACTTGAAAAACAATTTGCCGGACGCGGTGAGCGAGACGCGGCCTCCGGAGCGGTCGAGCAGACGAGCGCCGACTTCTTCTTCCAGAGCCCGGATCTGGGAGGAAACGGCGGGCTGGGTGCGAAAACGCTTTTCCGCCGCGCGCGAGAAACTGGAGAGGCGCGCCACTTCCAGAAAAATTTCGAGCTGATCGAAGTCCATCGTGTCGTCGCTAGCGCAGTCGAGATTCGCTCAGAGACCGATCAGACTATAACATCTTTGAGTTTGTGAGAGTTCGGCTCCCGGCCACAACGATGCGTCAATTAGTTGTGCTAACCTGAGCTGTCGAATCAGGGGAGCCCATGTCTAAGTTCGCGCTAACCGGAGACGGGGGCAGCATTCTGCGCTCAACACTCGCAGCCATCTTACTGGATGATTCAATGATTCAATGAACTAATAAAGCTACTTCGGCTTGGGGTGCGAGATTCCCATTTGCGGGTCAATCGCGTCCAGATAGGCCTGCATGCGCGCCTTGCCGTCGACGGGCAGACCGGTGAACTCAATCCCATTGCCCACGCCGGGATCGCAGGTCCGCACCACCGCCGTGACCTTGACGCGCTCCGAGTCCAGCCAGAAATCCACTCGCAGCATGGTTCCGAGCGGCAAGGGCAGCATGGTCTCAACGTAGCATCCATTGCCACTCACGTCGGTGGCATTGATACGAGTTGGCGCGTTGGCGCGCTCGTCGCGCAGTTCAATGGGAAGGGAAATCTTGTGTCGGTGCCAGCGCCGCCGGTTTGCGCCGGAAATCGTCACCGTCGCGCCGTCGAGTGGCAGATAGTTTTTCCACGGGCACTCCTGATCGGCGAGCAACTTCACTCCCACTTGATTCTTCTTGGCCGGGCCGGTGTTCATTACCCAGATCACCGTGCAGCGCGTTTTTTTCTCGTCGCACTGCACTCCGATCACGTCACCCACCTTCAGTTCGCTCTCGACTCCCGAGATCAGTGCACCCTCCGAACTGATGTTCTGCGCGCGGGCATGTTGGGAAAAGGGGCGGCCATCGGCGCTCATCCCCCAGAGACGTATCGGCAAATCCACGGTCAGGCGAGGTTCGGATTGTTGGTCAGCCATGCCTTCTCCTCGTATCCGGCTCCTGCGATCATAGCTCCTGCGATCATAACGCCCTCTGGCGCTTCGCGGCATTACCAAAGTCAGCGGTAAAGTCAGGGCAATTCTGATTCCGTGCCTGCGAAAGGCGTAAACCACAGGGTACCCTTCGGCTCCGCTCAGGGCAGGCTCCGGGGTGCACGGGGGAACCCAGAACCTTAATCAGAACCAGGTTAGGGGCGCCGTAAGCTCGCCTCTTTTGCGCGCCTGCGGATCCTCATGCAGGGGCGACTCGGCGCGAGTTTTCCGTGACCTTATCGGCCGACGTTTCTTCGAACTTGTCGGCGAATTCCCGGTAACTGACGATCTGGATTCTTTGCTTTTCCAGAAATCGCCTGAGTTCCGGCGAAGCCAGCAGACGGCGCTCTTCCTCGCGCGACTGGAGCAATCGCGTGCCGGCTCCGCGCAAGTCGGCATCGTTGTATCCGGGATGGCAGACTAACTCCCAGGTTCCCTCCGGCAGGTTGGCGAGCGTCTGTCGCAGCAGGGAACTGTAGCCGGAACTGCCATCAGGACCAGCGGCCGAACCGGTCTCAATCACTCCAATCACACCATCGGGGGTGAGCAGTCCAGCGCGCTTGGTCCGTTGGTGGAATGGCCCGGAGAAGGTGTGCAACATGCGCACCTGGCCATAACGCTTCCAGAGGTCTGGCTTGCCTTTGAATTGGCGAACGGGCATCGCCTGCAACGGAACAAACGGATTGCGGATCGCGCGAACGCCGCAAATCCGCGCGGCTCGCAGCAAGGCCGCAAGAATCGCGGGAAAGATATGCGCATGTTTGTGCGTATCGAGGTGAGTCACGTGGAGCCCGGTGGATTGTATCTTCCTTATTTGCGCAGTGATTTCCGCAACCAACTGATCGGGATCGAACCCGCCCAACATGGCGCGCACGGCAAACGCCGAAAGGCTGGAGTAGAATTTGTCCGGCTCCGCCGAGCGAATTGCCAGCAGCGTATCCACCGCGTCTGGTGGAGACACCGGCGTTCCGTCCACCAGTACCACGTGGCATCCCACCGAGAGATTCGGCGCCGACCGGGCCGCCGTCACCGCGTCCGCGAACGCCGCGCCGTTGGCCATCAAGGTCGCCGACGACACGACTCCGCCGCTGTGGGATTCCACGATGGCTCGATTGACTCCCGCGGTCAGACCCAAATCGTCGGCGTTGACGATCAGCTTGCGCACGCAGAAAGTGTAGCAGGCGCGCCTGTGAGTTCCGCAGGTTTGACCGGCAAGGGAGGGTCCAGTATTCTCGAGAGAAGTTTCGACGAGTCCTTTCGCGAGCGGCACAAACCCCGGCGCGATTGCATCCGCGGGGAGCGGGCGGTTAGCTCAGCTGGTTAGAGCGCCTGCCTTACAAGCAGGAGGCCGCAGGTTCGA
>CAVQHM010000016.1:0-173346 GCA_963712295.1 uncultured Acidobacteriaceae bacterium | reverse complement strand
CCTCCGAGCAACAAGTGGCCCGCCAAGCCGTGATAGATCACCTTTCCCGTTCGCACTTCCTCGGCCAAGGATGCCTGCATCAGGGCCAGGTAGAGATAGCGCTTGTGCTGGAAACGGTCGAGGAATCCGGGAGGTTTCTGCAGCGCTTCCCTGAGATCGTCTTGCGACACCCCATAGGCGGCGGCCCGCTCGACGATCACATCGCGATCCAGGCAGCGATAACCAAGTTTTCGGGCCAGGCATTCCGCCAGAATCTTGCCGCCACTAAACGAGCCCCGGGAAATGGTGATAACCGACATAGTAGATGTCCCCGCTTTCCACCTTCGGAAAAAGGTTCGGAAAATGCTGCTTGGAGTCTCTTGCGCCCTGGGGTAATAGTATGTGTCCCGGATGTTCAAGACATTTTCAAGACATCAGGACGCATCGAGAACTATGACAGCGGAGGAGGCCGTATGAATCCAGGTAAACCCACGTAATCGGGCCGACGTGGAGCAATGTCGTCTATAAAAACTGCAGCGTAAAGCTTTGGGGCCGGAGCGGGCAGTGGAGAAAAGGAGGCATCGGATGGCGTTACGGGCCGCACGGAAACGACCGCGTGCCGGGAGCGGTTCGCGTGCGTTCTCGCCTTCAGCCGATCATAATCGTCAGCAAAAGCCTTGATGGACCGTTGGTGGGGTTCAAAAAGACAGAGCCTGCTGCTGAGCGCCAGGAGAAACACGGCCACGCACAAGGCAACTACCGATCTCCGGCTCCGGAATAGCCCGCACCGTTCGCAAACCAGTTCGCAAACCATCGATGCACATGCCAACGACACACACGCCAACAACCGACATGCCAACGTCAGTATTGAAGCACAACTCCAGCGACTCCGAAGTGGAGTGCAGCCGTTCGCCAGTATGTGCCACACCCGGTCTGCCCGCCGTGATCATAGTCACCGTGATCGGTGACAGCCCGGAGCGAGACTCGTCTGCGATCGTGTGCTTCAAAGGCCGAGGCCAAGCCGGGACCAGCGAGGACCCGACCCTCCGAGAAGGCTGGGCAACGGTTGCTCGTCATGCCGGGAACTTATGCCGGAACTCACGTTCACTGGTGACGTTGGTCACGGTGAACTTGAAGGCCAAAGGCGCACCATTTCAACGAGAATGGTTTGCCGCCGCCCTGTGGTTAGCGGTGTGTGATTCCATAACCGTCAGCGGGTTGCGCCATGCAACTTATCTGTGTATCGCGAGGAAGCTACAGCTGCGGCAAGGCTTTTGCCGAGAGCCTGGCGCGGAAGTTGGGATGTGCCTGCATCGGCCGGGAAGAACTGCTGGAAAGGGCTACCATCGCCGGCATTGCCGCGGGAAAGCTGGAGATGGCGTGCGTCAATCCACGCGGGCTGAACGAGCGCATGATGCTGGAACGGGAGCACTACCAGGCGTTCGTCACCAGTGTGCTCGCCGAGATGGCACTCTCCGGCCCGCTCGTGTATCACGGGCTGACGGGGCATATGCTGTTCAAGGGCGTTCCCGCACGTCTTGCGTCTCCGGGTTGTGGCCGACATGGAGACCCGCATTAAGTCGGTGACCAACCGGCTCGGCCTGGATCGCGCGAAAGCCAAGAAATACATCGACGAACTCGAAGAGGACCGCCGCAAGTGGGTGCGGACGTTCTACAACATCGATTGGGAGCAATCGCGCAGCTACGACTTCCTGATCAACGTGGAGCACGCCAACGTGGAGAACGTGGCGTCGGCATTCTGCGCGGTGGCTCAGCTTCCTGAGTTTCACGAAACGCCGGCGGCGCGCGTTGCCCTGGAGAACCTGCTGCTGGCCAGCCGCTGCCGCGTGGCCCTCGCCGAAGACGACCGCACTTACTACGCCAGTTTCCAGGTGCAGGCGGACCGCGGGAGCGTGTCGGTTTCCTATCTGCCCCGCCACCTGAAAGTGGCCGAGTCGATCACCCCGGTGTTGGAAAAGGTCCCTGGGGCGCATCAGATTTTCGCCACCATGGCGGCGAGCCGGATCCTGTGGATCCAGGAGCACTTCACTCCCACGGGCGAGACTTTTCAACACGTCGTCGAGGTAGCGAAGAAATGGGGCGCGGCGGTGGAACTGCTGCGGCTGGAGCCGGCCGAGACGCCGTTGGTCGTCGAGCAAGCGACGGCCGCCCAAGTCGGGGCTGCTCCCGCCGCGACGCGGGGAACCGGGGGCATCGAGGACGATGTGCCGACAGACACGCAGTCGAGCCGGCTGCGCGAGGGTGGCGTGGAGGAAACCTTCAACGAGTTGGTGAAGCTGGGCAAGGCTGGTGGCCGGATGGTGGTACAAGGCAGTGTGAACAACCTATCGAGCGCGATCGACCGCTCGATCTCCTACAGCCTGGTGGTGATTGGAGAAGTCTTTCTCGACAAAGGGAAGGCGGCGCGCACCCGGATGAGTCGTGAGCTGACGACCACCTTGCAGGAGCGATTGCGGGGAGTTTCCGTGGTGCAAGCGGAAGAGATGCAAGAGCGCTATCTGTTTGGCGCCAGGCAATTGGTCACCATGCTGCTGTGCGCGGCGCTGACCGCGGTGATCTACGCGGTGGTTTTCACCCATCAACGAGCGGTGCTGGATTTCCTGACGCGGCCGGAGATGGTGTGGCGGCTGACGGCATGCGCCAGTGTGGCGCTGTTCGTTCCTCTCGTGGCGTATTTTTTCGGCGAAACCGTGCACTCTCTGCTGAAGTTGATCAAGATGGAATAGCGGAACGGAATGACCAGATAGCGGATCGGGCGCGCTCCGGCAACCCGAGCGGCGCCGGGAAACGGGAAGGCCGCATGAATTTATTTCCATACGCGCTAAACGCATCGACGATGTTGCAAGTGGTGTTGCTGGGGCTCATCGGCGGCATCCTGAGCGGGTTCATCGGCAGCGGCGGAGCGTTCTTCATGACCCCAGGCATGATGAACCTGGGAGTGCCGGGCGTCATCGCCGTCGGTTCCAATATCACTCACAAATTCGGCAAGGCGCTGGTCGGCTCCCGCCGGCACAGTGAAATGGGCAACGTCGACAAGAAAATGGCGGTGTTCATGCTCTTCACCGCCGCTGTTGGCATCCGTTTTGCGGTGTGGGTCAACACCGTACTGATCGCCGGGCACACGGCGGGTGGCGCCGCTCGCAAGGAAACGGCGGTTAACCTCTATATCAGTGCGGTCTTTGTTTCGATCCTGGCCATCGTGTCCCTTTCCATGCTGCGCGACATCATCGGTTCGTCGAAGAGCGATGTGGCCGGGCCCTCGCGGCGCATCTCCGACTATCTCAACCGCCTGAAGCTGCCTCCCATGATCCATTTCCCCGTGGCCGATGTAAGCGTGTCGCTCTGGATCGTGCTCGCGGTTGGACTGGCTACCGGCTACCTGGCCGGAACCATTGGCGTGGGCGGATTCATCGGCGTACCCGCCATGATCTACGTGTTCGGCATGCCCTCGGCGGTGGCGGCGGGTACGGAATTGTATCTCGCGGTATTCATGGGAGGCTGGGGAGCGCTGAACTATGTGTTTGAAGGCAAGGTCGATATCCGCCTGACCCTGCTGCTCTGCTGGGGTCGCTGATCGGAGTGTACATCGGCGCCTACGGCACCAAAGTGGTGAAAGAGGTGATGATCCGGCTGGTGACCTGTATGATCATCTTGTTCTGTGTGATTTCCCGGGCCATCGCCGTCCCCACCTACCTGCGGCAGCTCGGCTGGGTCAAATTGAACCCTGCCTGGGACACGTATTTCAACGGAACCAGCAAAGCGCTGCTCTTTGTCAGCGGCCTCACCGGGGCGGGAGTGATTCTGGTCGAGGTGGTGCGCGCTTACGTGCGGCGACGGAAGATGTATGCCACCATCGTAGTGGAACCGGAGTTGAAGGAAGCTAAAACGCCGGCATGACTGCTCCCGGCCATCGCAGCCATTCATGCCGCGAAGGGTGACCGTCCATGAGCGAGAGACTGCGCATTCTTCTGGTCGATGACGAAGAGATCGTGAACAAGCGGCTCCGGCCCGCTTTGGAGAGAGACGGCTACGAGGTGGAGTCGCAGATGGTGGGAAAGAACGCCCTGGCCAGCATTGCCACCAAAGAGTTCGACGTGGTGGTTACCGACATGCGCATCGACGAGGTGAACGGGCTGCACGTGCTGGAGGCGGCGCGCAAGAAGTCGCCCGGACCAAGGTCGTGCTGATCACCGGCTACGCCACCATGGAACTGGCGCGCGAGGCGGTGTCGAAAGGCGCGTTCGAGGTCCTCGCCAAACCCTTCAAGCCGCAAGACCTGCGCGACGCCATCAGCCGCGCGATTGCCGCCGCCAAGCCGGCCTAGAGCCTTCGCGGTCTTTTTCTTCTAGTCCCGAAAGCTCTGACGCTTCTCGGGTTTCTGTTCCATCATCCTTCGAACCACCGATTCGAATTTCTCCTTGCCAACCTTCACGGTCGCAGTCTGTTTCTATAAACGCTATAAAATACATTAGTTGACCAATATCTCGACTTCATAGGCAACCATTTACTTGCATTTGTAGCACTTGATTGCTAAAATAGTGGCAATTCGCAAGGTTTCAGTGGACACGTCCTAGTTCATTCAGGAGGAGGCTACAACCCATGGCGGTGCAAAACAGCGAAGCGTCCGCCGTCGATATTTCCCTGAAAGAGCAAAGGGAGATTGTCGATATTTACGCAAAGCTTCGCGAGGCGGAAGCGAAGCTTATCGGGCCAGACGGCAAGACTGAGATTCTGCCCAACAACCTCTACTCGTTCCTGCTTCGGCTGCTCGCTGATCTTGCGAGCTGGTCACTCTGTGACCATTTTGCAAAGCCGGCACGAGCTGACGACCATCGAAGCCAGCAAGATTCTGGGTGTTGTCCAGGCAGTTCCTCATTCAGATTGCTGGAGAAAGGAGAAATCCCCTTCCACATGGTTGGCACGCATCGCCGCATGTATGTGCGAGATGTGATTGCCTACAAGGCAAAGCGCGATACTGCACGGCGAAAAACTTTAGACGACCTAGCCAAGCGAGAGTTTGCAAAAGGGGATTACGACAAAATCCCAGATGATTTTCACACGGGGAAATGAATATTCGGCGGTATTGGATGCGTGTGTTCTAGTGCCCAGTGTCGCTATGCGATTTTTTGCTGCGACTGGCGGAAGAACCTGCAATGTATCGTCCTCTGTGGAGTAAACAAATTTTGGCCGAGGTGGCTAGAACCATCAGAACAAAACTTCACCGATCTCAGGCCGACGTAGCTTGGAGAATACAACAGATGAACGATGCGTTCCCGGAAGCTATGGTTCCCGTTCCATCTGAGCTCTTGAGGGCGGTCGACTGCATTCCAGACCAGGACGATAGACACGTGCTCGCCGCCGCGATTATGGCTCACGCTGAACACGATTGTCACACAAAACACGAAGCACTTTCCAAAGAGCTGTCTCGAAAAATACGGCGTAATTTGTCATACAGCAGACGAATTCCTCATCCATCAATTCCATCTTTCTCCGCAGCTTATCTTCGACAAACTGGACGATCAGGGGGCGGGAATCTCTCAGAATCGCGCATACGTGATCACAAGCCTGAAAGCGTCTGTTAGTGAGTTCTGCAGACTTCTGGAGGCACACACGCTGTAGAAACAACCAGTATGACAAAGCTGTGAAGCCGCACCCTTTCAAGGCCGTTCATTTTATGCAATGAATTTTGACCCAGCACCCAGCTCCGAAACCAACCGCGCTTACTGCGGCCCGCGCTTCTCGATTTCTTCCTTCTCGATCTCTTCCTTCATCACGCCGAAGTCCACGGGAAAGCTGGTCACCGGCAGTTGCACGGAGAACGTCGCACCCTTCCCTACTTCGGTTTCCACCGTCAGTTCGCCGCCGTGCCGGCTCAAGATGCCTTTGCAGATCGATAGCCCGAGTCCCACTCCTTTCCCTTTGGGCTTGGTGGTAAAGAAGGGGTCGAAGATCGAGGGCAGGATGTGACTGGGAATTCCCGTCCCGTGGTCCCGGACTCGAATCTCGACGAAGTTCTCGTCCTTGGCGCGGTCGACGGAGACTTCGATCGTGCCTCCTTTGGGAGAAGCGTCCACGGCATTGAGCACGAGATTCAGAACTACCTGTGAGAGCTGCTGGGAATCGCCGTGTACCAGGGGCAGATGAGGCGCCACCTGCAGCGTGGCGCGCACGCCTTTCAGATGAAGCTGGTTGTGCGAAAGGGCCAGCGTATTCTTGACCACCTCGGCAAGATCGAGCGGCTCGACTTTGCTCTCGCTCTGACGGGTGAAGTCTAACAACCCGCCGACGATCTTCTTGGTGCGCTCGGCCTCGTGAATGATGTCGGTGATCATTTCGTGGCGCTCCGCATCGGGGAGGCTGGCATAGTCCTCGAGCAGCAGGTGGCTGGTGAGGGTGATGTTGTTGATGGGATTGTTGAGTTCGTGAGCGACGCCGGCGGTGAGGGTGCCGACCGCGCGCAGTTTGTGGGATTCCACCAGGATGCTCTCGCGGCGGCCCAGCTCTTCGACCATGTGGTTGATGGCGATGGCGAGCGCGGAGAATTCGTCGCGATAACGGCGGCGCGGCAAGATCGGACTATAGTCGCCGCGGGCGATGCGCCCCAGGTACTCCATGTAACGGCCGATCGGATCGACGATTCGGCGGATCAGCATGTAACTCATGACCACCATGTAGAGCAACAGAACGATCAGCAGGTAGAGTTGCACATGGCGGGAGAACGAGATCATCCTCTCCATCTCTTCCCGTTCCTTCTCGACGAGATCGGTGGCGAAGGTAACGATGTCGCGTCCGCTTTTGCGAACGTCGGCCTCGCCGTTGCGGATCTCGTCGAGTCCGGCGGGATCCTCGCGCCGGATGGAAGAGAGGCTGGTGAGGCGGTCTTCGTAGGCGTCGAGGCTGGCGCCGATCTGGTTGGACGCCGCCGGGCCGACGATACCGGCGAAACCATCCGCGTTCTCGCGCAAGATGCGCCTGGCTGAGTGCGCCTGTTCGAGCGCGTCGTCGAGGTTGGTGCCGTGCAGAAAGAAGTTCTTTTCAAAACGCCGTGCCTGGTCGACTTCGAACAGAAACTTGCTGGTGACTTCGTAGAGATGGATCTCGCGTTCGACCCGCGAAGTAGTGGCGGAAGTCAGAAGGCCGATGGCCAGGACAATGGCAAAAAGGAAGAAGACACTGAAATAGACCTGCAAGCGGATACTGAAGACGGGCCGCTCCTTGAGCGCTTTCTCGGCGGCGACGGCGGGCTTGATGGTGGCGTGGGGGGGCTCGACCGCATGGTTTGGAACCTTATCGTTCAGGGATTTGTCGTTTAGACCTGTGTCGTTCAGAACTTCGGGCTCAGGCTTACTCATGGGAAACTCCCGCGGGGGCCGTGCCCGCCGCTTGATCCAGAGGGATGCCCAACTCGGCGGCGGCGCGTGCTACGACGGAGCGCAGATCGCCGGGTGTAAAGGGCTTGGCAATGAAATCGAAAGCGCCCTTTTCCATCGCATCGCGGGCCATGGACATCATGGCATAGCCGGTGATCATGACGACTTTGGCCCGGGGAAATCGTTGCCGCACGCGCTCCAGCACCTGGAGGCCGTCGATGTCGCCCATGACGATGTCGGAGATGACGACGTCGAATTCTTTTTCGTCGAGGCGGCGAAACGCGAGGGCGGGATCGTCGTAGGCTTCGACCTCGCAGCCCATCTTGCTGAGCGCCAGCTTCAGACGCTTGCCCACGATCGGCTCATCGTCGAGCACCAGCACCTGGAGTTTTGGCATCGGGTGTTCTCCCTGACGCCCCCCAGTCTGCGTCGAGGCGGAGGAATATGCAACCAGAGTCAGTTCTCAGTTGTCAGTTTTCAGTAAAACCATCTACTGAGAACTGAGAACTGGCTCTGTGGTGAAGAACTGAACTTTGGTCACCATGGTGGAGCGGTTGACTTTCCCGCGGTGTAGTATAATTTGGCAGGATGTGGGGGAGAGTGAATCTGCTTGGTGGCGAAAAGAACCGGTTTTCAGTCCGGCATGTAGTCGTGCTGCTCGCGATCCTGGCGATTTGCGTCAGTGTTACGACCCGCATGTTCCACAGTTTCGACTTCGACCATCCTAGCGTTCACCAGGATCCGTCGCACGCCATGCGACAGCATCTCGACGCAGATGCGTTTGTTGTGACGCGCCCCGTCTCGAGCGCGGGCACCATGCTGCTCCCGGTAGCTGAGCCACACGCTCCGCCCGTCGATGTGCAGATCCCGGCGTTCGAGCTCGCGGAATCTCTCTACAATCGGCCTCCTCCCTCGATTTCCCTCCTGTAACCGGCCGCCAAATCGATCCATTGCTTCTGAGCGCTCGCTAGGTTTCTTCCGGCCCTTATTCTTCGAAGCTGACAGTCGGTTCAGGCGCGCGGAAGCCCGTTTTGGAGAGATTTTTCAGTAACTGAATTGGAGAGAGTAGATGCGATTCAAGCGAAGTTACTTCGTCGTCATCGCCGCTGTGATAATGGTGGTTGGCTGGCTCCTTATCGAGTTTCCCGGGCGCAGGGCGCGGGCGAGCCGAGAAGACCCGTCGATCCCTACGGTCGCAGTGGCGTTAGCCAGCCGGGGCCCAATCCACAGTTCGATTACACTGTCGGGCGTTTTCCGGCCTTATCAGGAAGTCGACGTCCACGCCAAAGTTGCCGGCTATATCCAGCACATCTACGTGGATGTCGGCGACAAAGTGAAAGATAACCAAACGCTGGCCATTCTGGAAGTTCCCGAATTGAACGCGCAAGTTGCCGGCGCGAAGGCCGACATCCGGCGTAGCGATGATGGCATCCGCCGGGCAGAACAAGATGTCAAACAAGCCGAATCGACCTACGCGGCCTACCACGCCGCCTACACACGGCTGAAGCAAGCCTCGGAGGCTCGCCCGGGTTTGATTGCCGAACAGGAACTCGACGACTCGATGGCCCACGATCACGGCGCCGAAGCACAAGTTGGCAGCGCTCGCGCCGCGCTCGCGGAAGCACAAAGCCGGCTTAACATGGCCAAGGCCACGATGGATCGCTACGCCTCGCTCCAAGCATACTCCCGCATTACTGCTCCCTTCAGTGGAGTGGTAACCAAGCGCTACGCGGATACGGGCGCACTCATCCAAGCCGGCACGGCATCGGATACGCAATCCATGCCGGTTGTAAGGCTGGCGGAATGGTCCCGGCTGCGTCTGGTGGTTCCGGTACCGGAATCGGCCGTTCCCACGCTGCACCTCGGGCAAGACATCGACGTGGTGGTTCCGGCTTTAGGCCGCCCCTTCAAGGGGAAGGTGGCGCGCTTCGCCGATTCGCTCAACGAAGATACCCGCACCATGCATACCGAGATCGACGTCGAGAATAAGAACGATACGCTGGTGGAGGGCATGTACGCCGAAACCAATCTGCAATTGGTGCAGCGACTGAATGCGGTGATCATTCCCATTCAAGCGGTCCAGCGCAATCGCGACACGGCCAGCGTGCTGGTAGTGCGGCGCGATGGGGTTCTGCAGCAACGCACGGTGGTCCTGGGCACGGAGTCGGCGGACTGCATTGAAGTGCTTTCCGGGATCTCCGAGGGCGACCAGGTGGTCATCGGCCACGCCAGCGACTTCCAGCCCGGCGAACGCGTTACCCCGAAATTGATCAGCCAGAGTGCGCCCGCCGCGGAGGGCAAGTTCTGATGTCCGGCTTTGCGATTCGCTATCCCTATTTCATTATTGTCTGCTGCTTGATGGTCGCGATCGTCGGTGGTGTGGCTCTGGTCCGCATGCCGGTGGATCTGTTTCCGCCCATCAACATTCCGGTTGTCGTCGTGGCCACGTTCTATTCCGGCATGCCGCCGGAACAGATCGAGACCGACATCACCGATCCGTTCGAGCGCTTCTTCACCCTGGCCAGCGGAGTGGATCATATCGAATCGCGTTCGTTGACCGGGGTAAGCTTGATTAAGATCTATTTTCAGCCCGGCAGCAACGCTGACTCGGATCTGGCTTCGATTTCCAACCTCGCTCTCGCCGACTTGCGCCGCCTGCCACCGGGGACGCTTCCACCCGTGGTTCTCAAATTTGACGCGTCGAGCCTCCCGGTCTGCCTGATTACGCTGAGGGGGCAGGGGCTGAATCAGGCCGAACTTCACGACCTCGGACAGTACAATGTGCGCAACCAGATCGCGAGTGTGCCCGGCGCATCCGTCCCTCAGCCGTTCGGCGGGCAGTATCGCCAGATTCAAGTCTACGTAGACCCTCTCAAGCTGGATGCCCGCCAGCTCTCCATCATGGACGTCGTTCGCAACATCAACGACAGCAATCTGATTCTTCCGGCGGGTGACGTAAAGATCGGGCCGTACGACTACAACTTGTATACCAACAGCCAGGTTCCCCATACGGATGAAATCAACGACATGCCGCTGAAGACGGTGGGCGACTCGTCGGTGCTGGTCCGCGATGTGGGCAAGGCCGTCGACAGCCACGCCATTCAGACCAATATCGTTCGCGTCGATGGACAGCGTTCGGTGTATCTGCCGATTCTGAAACAAGGAGGCGACACCAACACCATCGCGGTCGTGGACGGCATCCGGGAGGCGCTCAAGCACCTCGTCGATATTCCCAAGCAACTGGCCACCCGGGTGGTCTTTGACCAGTCCGTATTCGTGAAGATGGCGATTGAGAATCTTCTGCATGAAGGCGCGATTGGGCTGGTGCTCACGGGCTTAATGATTCTGCTCTTCCTCGGCAGCATCCGTGCAACGGCAGCGGTGTTCCTCTCGATTCCGCTCTCGGCGCTCGCCGCCTTTCTGGCGATCAGCGCCGGCGGCGGCTCCGTCAATACCATGGTGCTCGGCGGACTGGCACTGGCGTTTTCCCGGTTGATTGACAATTCCGTGGTCGTGCTGGAAAACATCTTCCGCCATCTGGAGATGGGCGAGTCCTCCGAGGTTGCCGCGGAAAAAGGCGGCGCCGAAGTCTCGCTCGCGGTGCTGGCTGCCACGATCGCGACCGCGATCGTTTTCTTCCCCGTCGTCTTCTTGTACGGCGTCAGCCGCTTTCTGTTTGTGGCGCTCGCCAGCTCGGTTGTCCTTTCCCTCTTTGCCTCCTATTTCGTGGCCATGACGGTCGTCCCCCTGTTTTGCGCCAAGCTCATCAAAAAGCATCAGGCCGACGAAGAGGTGGGCGAGGGCTCGATCGGCGCGCGTCTGGGCGCGATTACCTCGAAATTCAACGTCTTGTTCGAGAAACTCCTCGGTAACTACGATCGCACCGTCGGGATCGCGCTCGCCAAGCCCCTTGCCACGATGGCCGGACTGGTTGGAGTTTCGCTGCTCGCTTTCTCGCTCTATCCGCTGCTGGGGGTCGCATTCTTTCCCCGGACCGATCCCGGGCAGTTCGTGATCAACGTGAAATCTCCTTCCGGCACACGGATTGAACTGACTGAAAAGGATGTAAAGGAGGTCGAAGATATCGTGCGCCAGGAGGTCCCGGCGAACGAAATGGGCATGATCGTTTCCAACATCGGCCTGACGCCCGACTTTTCCGCCATCTACACGCCCAACTCCGCGCCCGACAACGCGTTTATTCAAGTGAGCCTGAAAGAGAACCACAAGATCGGCAGCTACGAGTACATGCGCCGCGTACGCCGGCAACTGCGCGAGCAGATGCCACAGCTCACCGCCTATTTCCAATCCGGAGGCCTGGTGGACGCAGTCCTGAACATGGGCATGCCGGCGCCCATTGATGTGCAGGTCAGCGGAAGCGACCTGAATCAGGCCTACGCGGCCGCGGGCCAGATCGCCCGCCGGGCGCGCAGATTACCCTCCGTCAGCGACGTGCTGATTCCCCAGGACCTCGACTATCCCGCTCTTTACCTGGATATTGACCGCGAAAAAGCGAGTCTGCTTGGTCTTTCCCAGAAAGAAATCATCGACAACGTCATTACCGCGCTCACTTCCAACGGAATGATCGCTCCCGATTACTGGATCGATCCCAAGAGCGGCAATCCCTACTTGCTCACCGTGCAATATTCCGAGAATCAGGTCAAAACCTTCTCCGACCTCACCCAGATTCCGATTCGCGGAGCCCATAAGAAGGTCCTGACCTATCTGGACAATGTCGTCAAGATCCGCAACGTGCCCTCTCCGACCGAAGTCGACCACTATCAACTCTTTCGCGTCATCGACGTCTATATTTCGCCCAAGGCCGAGGATCTAGGCCGCGTTACCGGCCAGATCAACAAAATCATCGCCGGCACGCATTTGCCCGAAGGAGTTCGTATTCAGCTGCGGGGCTCGGTGCAGAGCATGAATTCGTCGTTCAAAAGTTTCGGGATCGGACTGATCCTGGCCATCGTGCTGGTTTACCTGGTCCTGGTGGCGCAGTTCGCTTCGTTCGTCGATCCCTTCATCATTCTTCTCGCGATCCCGCCCGGCCTTGCCGGAGTGCTTCTCTTCCTTTTAGTCACGGGCACAACCCTGAATATCATGTCGCTGATGGGAGTAGTAATGATGGCGGGAATTGTAGTTTCCAACAGCATTCTGATCGTCGAATTTACGCGCCAATTGCGCGCGCAGGGCACTCCGCTGCGCGAAGCCACGGCCGTGGCATCGCGGCTCCGGTTGCGGCCCGTATTGATGACTTCACTGGCGACCCTGCTCGGCCTGATTCCCATGGCCATGAAACTGGGCACCGGCGCCGAGGCTTACGCTCCGCTGGCCCGCTCCATCATCGGAGGTCTGCTGGTTTCTGTCGTTGTGACTGTCTATCTCGTGCCCGCAGCCTATTTCTGGATTCACCGCAAGGAAGAGACCGCCACTCCCGAGGTCGTGGCATGATTCCAAAACTCGCCCTGCTCTCCTGTCTTGTAGCGCTACCAGCCTTCTGCGCCGGCCAATCCGCGGTGGCCGTTCAGGCGCTTCCCGATGCCGCGGAAGCCTCAAGCCCAGTGCATTCGGACACGCAGACCGCGCCCGCGCAGTCGCCCTCTCTACCGCCTTCGCAGTCCAACGGACCGGCCGGACCGGCGGTGAAACGAGTTCGTCTGACGCTCCAAGAAGCCGAGACGCTGGTTATTAAGAATAACCCGCAAATTACCGCCGCGCGCCTGCAGGCTCTTGCCGCCCAGCAAGTCACTCGCGAGACGCGTTCCGGTTACTGGCCTACGGCTACGGGAAACTTGACGGCAGTCGACTCGCAAACCGATAGCCGGATCACGGCTGGATTCTTAAACAATCCGACCATCTTCGAGCGCGCGGCCGGAGGCGCCGAGGTCACCCAGTTGATCACGGATTTTGGGCACACGAAAAACCTGGTCGCCAGCGCAAACTTCTCCGCCAAGGCCGAAAACCAGAACGCTCTGGCCACGCGCGAGCAGATACTGCTGGCCACTGATCAAGCATTCTATGGAGTGCTCCAGGCACAGGCCGTGTTGAGGGTCGCGGACGAGACCGTCGCCAACCGCCAAGTGGTGGTGGATCAGGTGCAGGCCCTCGCGAAGAGCTTATTAAGATCCGATCTTGACCTCAGTTTTGCGCAAGTCAATCTGGCGCAGGCGAAGTTGCTGCTGCTGGACGCACAAAACAACGAGAAAGCCGCCCAGGCTCTTCTCGCCGCACTCCTGGGCTACGTCACCCCGTGGGAGTTCGACGTTGTCGACGAACCGGGCGCGACCAGCGCTCCACCCGCCAATCTTGACGACCTGATTCAGCAAGCTTTCGTCTACCGGCCGGAGCTGCAGGCGATCAATTTCCAATATCAATCGGCAGAGAAACTGAAAGCCGCCGCGAGAGATTCCTTTTTCCCCACGATCGCTGGATTGGGCGCGGTCGGCGGGACGCCTGTGCGGGACTATCACCTTTCGCCGTGGTACGGCGCCGCCGGGGTCAACATGGAAATCCCTATCTTCAACGGGTTTCTATTTTCCGCGCGCGAGAAAGAAGCCGACCTGCGAGCGCAAGCGGTGCAGCAACATTTAGTGGACTTGCGCAACACGATTGCCAGAGACGTCCGCACCAGTTGGCTGAATGCCAACACCGCCTATGATCGCCTCGACGTCACCAATCAACTTCTCAAGCAGGCAAACCTTGCCTTGGACTTGGCGCAGACGCGCTACAAACTCGGCCTGAGCTCGATTGTGGAACTCAGCCAGGCCCAACTGCAGCAGACGCAAGCGGAAATCACGGAGTCGCAAGCGGGTTATGAGTACCGGGTCGCTTCGGCGATTCTGCGGTATCAAACCACCGGTCTCTAAATTGTCTGCTCTTGATTGAGACATCAAAGCCGAACGGCGATGTCCTCGACCGCGGATTCAATAAGTTAAATGGTAGGCCCGAATGGACTCGAACCATCGACCTCTTCCGTGTCAAGGAAGCGCTCTAACCAGACTGAGCTACGGGCCTGCAGGCGAACAGTTCTGATTTTAATTCTACGGGCGGCGCGCAATTCCGGCAACGTGTGGACGGCGGCTACAGAAGAAATTGAAATCAACGACCAAGACCTCTAAGGCTGGGAGTACAGAGACCGCTTGAGGAAGTCGCCCGCGCCGGCGCGTCCCAGAAACTTATCGGCTTCCACCACTACGCGGCCGCGCGACAGGACGGCGTCGGGCATGCCGGTAACTTGAATTCCCTCAAACATCGAATAATCGACGCGCATGTGGTGGGTCTTCGCGCTGATGGTGTGCTTGCGATTGGGGTCGAAGATCACCAGGTCCGCGTCACTGCCCACGGCGATCGTGCCTTTGCGCGGATACAGGCCGAAGAGCTTTGCCGGAGTGGTCGAAACCAGCTCCACGAAACGGTTGACGCTGAAACGTCCCTGGGTCACGCCGCCAGAATAGATCAGGCTCATGCGGTGCTCGATACCGGGACCGCCGTTTGGGATCTTGGTGAAATCGTCGCGGCCCAGCTCTTTTTGCTCTTTGAAACAGAAGGGGCAGTGATCGGTCGATACCACTTGCAGATGATCGGTCTTTAACCCGTTCCACAATTTTTCCTGATGCCACTTCTCGCGCAGCGGCGGGGTAAAGACATATTTCGCGCCTTCGAAGCCGGGCGCGTCGAAGTTCTCCAGTGAAAGATAGAGATATTGCGGGCAGGTTTCGGCGTACACAGGGAGGCCGCGATCGCGGGCTTCGCGCACCTTTTCGAGAGCGTCATTACAACTCAAATGGACGATGTAAACCGGCGCTCCGGCCATTTCCGCGAGGGCTATCGTTCGCGAGACGGCTTCCGCTTCCGCCGTTGTGGGGCGGGTCAAGGCGTGATACTTCGGCGCTTTCTTCCCTTCCGCCAGCGCCTGCTGCACGATCACGTCAATGGCGCCGCCGTTTTCCGCATGCATGCAGACTAGTCCGCCGTTCTTCGCGGTTGCGCGCAGAGCTTTGAAAATGCTGGCGTCGTCGAGCATGAACACTCCGGGATACGCCATGAACAACTTGAAGCTGGTGACGCCTTCGCGCACCAGGGCGTTCATCTCGTCGAGTTGCGCGTCCGCCAGATCGGTGATGATGCAATGAAACGCATAGTCGCAGACCGCTTTGCCGGAGGCTTTCTGCATCCAGGTATCGAAGGCCGTTCTTAGCGTTTGACCCTTGTACTGGATGGCGAAGTCGATCAGCGTGGTCGTGCCACCGAAAGCCGCGGCGCGAGTGCCGGTCTCGAAGTCATCCGCACTCGTGGTGCCGCCGAAGGGCATGTCGAGGTGGGTGTGCACGTCGATTCCGCCGGGGAATACGTACTTGCCCGCGGCATCGATAATCTTTCCCGCATTCTCGCGCGGCAGGCTTTGGCCGACGGCGGAAATCTTTCCATCGCTGGATCGCGACGTCGCTCGAGTAGGTGTCGGTCGCGGTGACTACGCGACCGTTCACGATGATGGTGTCAAAGCCCATGGTTGTCTCCCCCTCTGGCGGCGCAGCACAAATTTTATGCTAAACTCCCGAGCCTACGGGCGGGGATTTTAGGACTTGCCGGTGGAGCGCCAGGCGTCCCCGCCCGGCCACGAAACTGCCGGACGGGCGAGACGCCCGTCGCTCCACAATCTGTGAAAGAGGAGACAGCATGCAGTTCGGCATCACGATCAAGCCCGACATGACTGTGGAACGGATCGTCCGACTCACGCGGCAGGCGGAAGCGTCCGGATTTGAATATGGCTGGATCTTCGATTCGCATGTCCTCTGGCTCGATCCTTATCCCATGCTCACGCTGATGGCGACGAACACGAAGAAGATGCGGCTTGGCACTTGCGTTACGAATCCGGCGACACGCGACATCACGGTCACTTCGAGCCTGTTTGCGACACTCAATCTGATCTCCGGTGGACGCATGCAACTGGGCATTGGCCGTGGCGACAGTTCGCGGCGCGTGCTGGGCAAGAAGCCGGTCACGGTTGCGCAGTTGGAAACGTCGGTAAAAGAGTTCCGCGATCTCACGGGCGGAAATGAGATCGAATACGAAGGCCGAAAAGCGCGGCTGACTTGGGCGAGCGGCGGAGTTCCTCCGGTTTGGGTTGCGGGATATGGGCCGAAGGTGCTGGAGCTTGCGGGACGCGTTGGCGATGGCGTGATTCTGCAGTTTGCCGATCCCGATCTGATCGCAGTGGTGCGTTGAGCTTTGTGAAGAAGGGCGCCGAGGCCGCGGGACGCGACTTTCGCAAGATTGAGATTATGTCGGCTGCTCCAGTTTGGGTTTCCGACGATCTGAAAGTCGGCGCGCGATCATGTGCGCTGGTTTCCAGCTCTGGTTTCGAATCACGTTGTGGATCTGGTTTCGCGCTACAAGCCGGAAGAGCTTCCTCCGGCACTGACCTCTTATATACGTGACCGCGGACAGTACGATTACCTTCACCATTGCGAAGTCGACAGCAGCAATGCGGATTTCGTTTCCGATGACGTGATTGATCGCTTCTGTCTGCTTGGACCGGCGAAAGCGCACATTGAAAAACTTCACGCGCTGGCGAGAGCGGGAGTGACTCAGTTCAACATCTATCTGATGTGCGGAGACGAGGAAGACACGCTGGAGAAGTATAAGAAGGAAGTTTTGCCGGCGTTCGGGAAGTAGATTGTCGTTGGTTGCTCGTCGCTCGTCGCTCGTCGTTCGCTGTTCGCTGGTTCTTTTTGTGCTTTCCGGTTCTTGATTAAACTTCGGCTCTGTCGCTTGTTTGCCTTTCCCGATTCCCATTCTGGGAAGAGGCTTTGTTTACCTTATGGTACTTCCCTACCCCCCCCTTTTTTGCGGTCTTTGGGAATCAAAGACTTAGAGAGATCATCCCGCCAGGTCTTTGGGGAATAAGGAGCTAGAAGTAAAGTACTTATAAATCAATAACTTAGCTCACATTCCTACTTGTTTTCCCGACAAGGTGTTGAACGGTATAGGGTTACGCAGTTTAACAGCCAACATATTGATGTCAAATAACTTAACGCAGAAGACGCAGTTTCTGCTGGCGCGCTTAGCGCCTAGCCACTTTGGGTGTTTCTTGGATATTTTGTCGCGATTATTACTTACTAGTATATATGATCTTGTCAAGGGAAAGTCTGACCTGGTGAGTCTGATCGCGTAGACCGATTGGAACTCTGTAGGTCGAACAGGCTCGTGCTCCGGCTCGGGTCGGGTTGCGCGGTTCCCCCAGAACGCCTTCCAGCAGGTCGATGAGTGTAAACGCGATTTTTCGCCAACAACCGCATAGTTTCCGAGTAGCCGACGATCCAGGGGTCATCGCATGGCGGGCCGAATCGAAGTGCGAGGTGCAACCACTTCCACAAATACCCTGCATAAGACAAAGGTTTTGAGTTCGACACGCTCGTGCTATTTGAACCAGTGGAAGCCCAGGCTCACCTGGATTCCGTTGAACTCTGGATTCCTCACGCCCAAATTGGCGTTAGAAATATGCTCCCATCGGCAGCCAATCACAGCAAACCGCCGGAGGTTTATGAATATCTGAATTCCGCCGCCGCCGCGCGCGGTGAAGTTGAAGTTCGAGGTATCTCCCGCAGGCAGGTTGGAGTTCGTGCGTAGGGCGCCCCCAGCCAACTCGATGTATGGGGCGACGCGTCCGACATGCAGGCTGGAGTTCCACCGCAGAATGACCGGCTCAAAACCTCCGCCGTATATTGCTCGTGGCCGCAATTGCCCAAATATGGGGATTATATCGAATCCGTACTCGAAGCGGCCTTGCCTCCAACCGCGACCGATTTCGCCCGTCAGCTCTTTGCCTACGAAAACTCCAGCGGTCAAAGTCTGCGCTTCGGAAAAAGAGTTGGTGTTTTCTTCACCGGTCGCCCCAGCCACCCAGACATTGAAATCCCAATTGCGGTGCTGTGCTTCGGGAAGGCCACTTTGCGCATAAACTGGACGAACAAGAAGTAACAACACGAGAAATGAAGCGGCTGAACTGAATCGGGTAACGACAGACCACGGCACGATCAATGGCTCTCCGCCGCGGCGGTGCCATTGGCGCTTGTCCGCTCGAATTTCTTGAGCTGATTGGTGTGAAAAAGCTCCCTTGCGTCCCGCGAGGCGCGGTACCATGGTCGCTTTCCGTGGAGTAGATTGGTTCCGACGCGAATGGGATCCAGACCGCACCGGGTGGCGTCAATCAGAAAGCGGTTCCGTGTTGCGCCCTCAACGCGCCGCGTAACGAACCTGTCCAGAACATCCTCCCCCACCATCCAGCCAAAACCGCCTACCGGCGTCATGACCAGATCAATCTGGCCCATGCTCGTCCAGCGGTACTGATTATTCCCCCGATTCCAAAAGTCCCGGTGCAGAGTGCCATATTTCTCGACGGTAGCTTCACTGATAGGGCCGATATTCCATTGCGTACTGTAAGCGGCATTCCAGAGCGTAGCCATAAGGCGACTTCGCCAGTACTCTTTGGTGTTGGAATATTCCAGTTTCTCGCTCTTCGGATCATTCTGCAAATAGATGTAGCTCGTCGCGACTCCCTGGATAGGATGCCCGATGTAGCCGTAAATGAGGGGGTCGCCGTCGTTCCACCTCGAATGCACCCAACTCGGAGCGATTGCTTGTAATCGCGCAAATAATTATTGAACGGTATCCCGTTCTCACTGTCTTTTCCACCTACCCATGTCCAGTCATCGTACACGACATAGGCCTGCTCGATCGAAAGGAGTTCGAAAGACTCCAACAAAGCCCGGCCCCAATGAAAACGCTGGTCCTTCCCATTATCTGGGATGGAAACGAAGCCGTTGCCACTCTTATTCGATTCTTCAGATGCCGCATTCACGGAATCTCCCGAAAATGTGGGGTCGTGCCCAGACCCTGCAATAAGAGCCGCCCAGTTCTGGCCCGTACACGGGTGATGCTGCTGGTCAGGAACCTGCAAGCCTCGGGTTGAGTAGGAGGAACGGAATCACAGCGAGATGGTGGAACCTGGCAAACGGCCGTGATCGAAGCCAGTAGAGTTGAAAAGACAAATCCGAATAAACGCATAAGGCTCTGTGGCTGCAACCGCCAGTTCAGAGTATAAGGCAGCAGCAGAGTGGGTTGCGACAGTTATCCACGGGAAAGCTGAACGGAGGCAGAAAATTGATAGTTGATGAAACCAGGCGTGGGTGTTGAAAAAGTCACTGCGATTAGCAGGCTGAAGGGAAGCAGAAGCGTGGTACAAGGATAAGAAAATTCCTTGCCATGCTTTTCTGGATCGCCATTCTCGGAGGCTTGCTCATCATGATGGGGCAACACGATCGTTCCGAAGCCTTGTTCTACTACTTCCGCCTGGAAGATCAGGTTCCTGAGACGCATCTGCTGCGCCTCATCGATCAAGACATCAGCTTTGACCTTCGTGCGGGAAAAGCTGAAAGAGAGTTACAGCGATACGGGCCGCCCGTCCATCGATCCCGAGCTTTTGCTGCGCATCCTGTTGATCGGCTATTTGTATGGCATCACCAGCGAGCGCAAGTTAGTCGAGGAACTGCGCATGCATCTGGCGTGGCGCTGGTTTACCGGACTGGCTTCGATCAGGAGATCCCGCACCACTCCACCTTCTCTAAGAATCGACACGGACGGTTCCAGGAGTCGAAGCTGTTTGAGCAACTGTTTGAGGAGATCGTGCGGCAGTGTGTCGAAGTGGGCCTGGTGCAAGGAGACAACTTGTCGGTGGATGGCAGTTTCGTGGAAGCCAATGCCAGCAAGGAAAGCCGCATTCCGCGCCAGCAGTTGGCGGAGGCAGCCCAGGTTCATCAAACCTTGCGCCAGTATCTGCGGGAAGTGGAAGCAGCAGAACCCGGTGGAAGAACCGGTGCACGAGCAGGATCAGGTATCGACCACCGATCCCGATTCCACCTACGCGACCAAAGGCGGAACGCCGGCGCGGCTCGGTTACTACGACAACTATCTGGTGGATAACGACAGCTGTGTGATTGTCGGAGTACAGGCCACAGCAGCGCGCATGAGTCAGGAGACGGTGGCCGCGCAAGATATGCTCGACCCGTTTCGCCGAGTGGCAAGGACGAGCGCCCGATCGATGGAGCCGACACGACCTAGGAAACGCCGAGTTCTTGCAAAGGTAACGGATCGGAACATCAATCCCTACATTCGGATCCGCGACAGTATCCACAGAAAGAGGAGTGCATTCTTCGGCCCCGAGCGTTTCACTTACGAACCGGAAAAAAATCGCTATATCTGTCCTGCTGGCCAGTTCCTCAACTACGGTGGCCGAGTTTATCGCAATCAGGCCTTCAACTACATCTGGACACGCAAAAAGTGTGGCCCGTGCTCGCTCCGACCCCAATGCACCAGTCTGCCTTCCGGCGGTCTTTTCATCAACCAGTACGATGCAGCCCGACAACGGGCGCGGGAGTTAGTCAACACTCCAGAGTTCGCCAAAGCACAGCGGCAAAGAAAGAAGGTGGAAGCCTTGTTCGCCGAACTGAAGAATCAGATCGGGCTGCGCCGCCTGCGCCTGCGCAGACTCAGGTTCGTGCGCGAACAGTTCTTCCTGGCAGCGGTAGCTCAGAACATCAAGCGACTGGTGCGCTTCCTCAGTCAGCCGACAACACCGGTTCTGCCGGCCACAACTTAGTCGAACGGAGACAAGAAAACCGGCGACGGCATGCTCGCAGATGAAAAGGCGTTCTGTTGAGGGACTTTTTCAACACCCACAGGCGATTGCGCTCAAACGCCTCTTCCAGTTTGCCGCACGATTAAAGCCGCGCTCTTTCCTCAACCAATTTCATCAGCGCATAATAGGCCACGAACGCCACCGCAAATCCCACGAACCAGGAATAGTCATATAAGACCCGCAGCGGAGGAACGACCAATCCCACCAGCGCCGTGCCCGCTCCCAGCGCCAGCGCGAGCACGGCCAGCCAGTTGAAGCCGCGCGAATATTCGTAGGCGCCTCTGCGCAGGTAGAGGTCGTCAACCAGCGAGCACTCGCCTGCGGATCACGAAGTAGTCGCAGATCATGATGCCCGCCACCGGACCGAGAAACGCGGCGTAACCTCCGAGCCATCCGAAGATGAATGTGCTGTAACTGGAGAGCAGTTTCCAGGGCATCAGCGCGATTCCCATGAAGCAGGTGATTATGCCTCCGGTGCGGAAGCTGATTTTTCGCGGCCACAGGTTCGAAAAATCGTTGGCCGGTGAAACCACGTTGGCGCCGATGTTTACGTTCAGGGTCGCCAGCAGAATCGCCAGCAGCGAAATCACCACGGCTACGGGCGAATGAAAGCGGCTCAGCAATTGCACCGGATCCCAGATCGCGGTGCCGTAAATCACCACCGTCGCCGACGTCACCAGGATTCCAATCAGCGAATAGAGCGTCATGGTGGTCGGCAGGGCGAGCGCTTGGCCGATTACCTGCTGCCGCTGGCTTTTCGCGAAACGCGTGAAGTCCGGAATGTTCAGCGACACGGTGGCCCAGAAACCGACCGTGCCATTCAGCGCGGGGACGAGGAATTTCAGAAAATCCGGAAAGCTCACGAAGCGCGACTTTGCCGACAGCATGGGGCCGAATCCGCCTGCTGACTTGTAGGCCCACGCCAGCAGCAAGAGGCCGACTGCCAGCAGAATCGGCGCGCTGATTCCCTGCAGATGTCGGATGTACTCGATGCCTTTGAGAATGACGGCCAGATTGATCAGCCAGAACGCCAGGAAGCAGATCGCGGCGCTGTGAGGGACTTGTCCCCAAGCGGGCGCGAGCGTTGCGATCAGGGTGTTGATGGCTTCGCCGCCGATCCAGGTCTGGATGCCGAACCATCCACAGGCTACGAGAGCGCGCAAGACCGCGGCCACATTCGCGCCCAGCACTCCGAAGGAAGCGCGCGCCAGCACGGGAAACGGGATTCCATAGCGCGCTCCCGGATGCGAGTTCAACAGCATCGGGACGAGAACAATCGTGTTGCCGAGAAAGACGGTGGCTACGGCCTGCTTCCAGTTCATGCCTCCCTGAATCAGACTGGCGGCCAGCATGTAGGTCAGAATATTGACCGACATCGATACCCAGAGCGCGGCGAAGCTGTAGGTGCCCCAGGTGCGGCGGGCGGCGGTCGCGGGGGCGAGGTCTTGGTTGTAGAGCGGGCTGGATTCGATTTGTGAAGACATGTCCTGACCGTGGAAAAAGTTCTCAGTTCTCGGTTCTCAGTTCTCAGTAAACCCAGCAGCACTTTCTGAGAACTGAGAACTGGGAACTGAGAACTACCCTACCCCGACTGCGTCGTCAGGGCGCCGTAGGTTTCCGGACGGCGGTCGCGATAGAACTGCCAGACTCTTCTTACTTCCTGGATCATGTCGAGATCGAGATCGGCGACCAGCACTTCGTCTTTATCGCGGCTGGCCTGGGCGAAGATCTTGCCGCGCGGATTGCAGAAGTAACTCTTGCCGTAAAACTCGCCGATGTTCCACGGCTTCTCCCTCCCTACACGGTTGATCGCGCCCACGAAGTAGCCGTTGGCCGCGGCGTGGGCGGGCTGCTCTAGCTCCCACAAATATTCCGAGAGCCCTGCTACTGTGGCTGAGGGATTAAAGACTATTTCCGCCCCGTTCAGTCCTAGCACGCGCGCGCCTTCGGGAAAGTGGCGGTCATAACAGATGTAGACTCCTACGCGCGCATACTTCGTCTCGAAGACGGGATAACCCAGGTCTCCGGGGGTGAAGTAGAACTTCTCCCAGAATCCGGGATGCACGTGGGGGATATGGTGCTTGCGGTACTTGCCTAGATACTTGCCGTCGGCGTCAATGACGGCGGCGGTATTGAAGTATAGGCCGGGCATCTGCTCCTCGTAGACCGGGACCACGATCACCATGCCGTGTTTGGCCGCGATCTTCCGCATGAGCTGGGTGGTGGGTCCATCGGGAACTCGCTCGGTGAGGTCGTACCAGCGAATGTCCTGCTCGGCGCAGAAATACGGACCGTAAAAAAGTTCCTGGAGGCAGAGTATTTTTACTTTCTTTTTGGCCGCCTGCTCGATCAGCTTCAGGTGCTTGTCGATCATGGCTTTTTTGACTTGCGGCAGCGAGCGGCTGTTGAGCGCGTTCTTCGCCTGGATCAGGCCACAGCGCACATTCCGGGACATGGGGGTACCTCCGAGAGAGGCTAAATATAGCAGACCGCTTTCCCTTAGAGACGGAGATCGCCGCGTCGAAAGGAGACGGGGCAAGCCCCGTCTCTACACCAGAACCTGCATGGCTACCGCAGAGCCGGGAACAACGCTGCTTTCCAGCGCTGGTTGGCGGCTGTCCCCTACGTGTGCTTTCTAATGCGTGAAAGAAAAATTCAGGCCCGTTGAAATCTGCAGGTCATTCTTTTTCGTTCCGAGCGGAGGGTTGCTGACATAGATATCTCCGAACGAGTTCTGCCAGCCCAGCCACTTGTTGAGCTTGGTGACCGTCCCAAAATTGAATGTGCCGCGGTATTGGCCGGTGTCACTGAGGTCGGGGTAGAAGAACAAGCTCTGCGTAATGACCGTGCCCTTCCCGATCTTGTGCATGAAAGCGTCTCCCAGCGTGGCTCCTGCCAGGCTATGGGTCACAGCTGCGACCGCCGTGCCAACCGGTGGCGGCGTCGGGAGGATGAAAGCCGAGTAGCCCTCGTGGGTGTAGTTCACGCCGGCCAGCAGATCGAGGGTCGTGGGGTCGCTCTTGATGGCATGCCAGCCCAGACCACCGCCGAACGTCGAACGCAAATCCAGGTGTTGCAGTTCGTCGTGGTAGAAGTCGCCGTTCACAAACCCAAAGACACGCGGCGCGAAATCGTGGTCGTAGCGCGCCCCTCCGCCGATCGTGTTCGCGGTGGTGTGGGGTGACGCCGTCGGCAGGTCGTTGGTGGCGTAAATTGAGTTGGTGTAAAGGGTCAACTGGTCGTGGAGACCCTTGCGCGCGGCATTGAACGCGATGTTCAGATTCTTGGTCTCGCTGTTGCCGCGAGTCACCGCAAGGCCCAGATTCAGGCCGCCGTTCCAGCCTTCCAACAGACCTGGATGCAGGCTCTTCTCGTAAGCCGCTTCTTCGGCCGGACTGCGCAGCGTCGTAATGGATGCCTTCGGAGCCTCGACCGGTCCCGCCGTCTTGGTTGCGACAATCACGTCCTCGCCGCTCGTGGTTACAGGTCCCACCACCGTCTTGCCCGCGAGACTGACGTGCAGATCGCCGGTTGAAGTCAGGCTTTGGATGGCGTCAAACTTCACCGTGACGTCGCCGGCATAGTCGGTCTTAATCACCAGTTGTTTGCCATCGGACTTCGCGATCGAACCGGTCAAGCGGTCGCCGTTCTTCAAGACGACCTGGTCGGCAAGCGCCGGAATCGCCAATAACAGAAGAAGACCTGCCACAATTCTAACGCGCACAAAAACCCTCCTGTGTGATTCACAAATCGAAACGGAATCTCTAGTCCAACCTGGGGACAGAACGGTATGCAGCGGACGTTAGGTGAGCTGTTGACCTCACCGTTCGCCACAATTCATCTAGTCTTGGATGCGGAAATTATATCGAAGCAGCGATATTTCTGGCACGCTGGCAACCAGGAAGTTGCCGTGGAGTCAGGCTTTATTTTCGGGCTTGCTTTCAGCCTTGACTTCAGCTTTGGTGTCGGTATCTTTCATACCATCTTTCAGCGCGCGAATGCCTTCGCCCAGACCCTTGCCCAACTCCGGCAATTTTTTGGGACCAAACACCAGCAGCGCGATGAAGAAGATCACCAGCAGGTGCATGGGCTGAAACAGACCTTCAAACATAAAGCCTCCAAAGCAGTCGCCGACCCGTAGCGCCGGACAGCACAACCATTGTTATCTAGTGTACCCTAACCGATCCCCGGCAGTCTCGCCGATTCCGGCGCCCTCGGGGGCATGTCCCAAAAAATTACTTCGGTGACCTATCGGGGTTACCTCAACCCGGCTATCTTTTCCGCAGGGCAATTTTCGCGCGTCAAACCGCTAAGAACCGCGAACGAAGACCGAAGAATGCCGGAGGGCTTCCGTGAAACGCTGCGTCCTGAGATGGCTCTTGCTCTTGCTGGCGGCAGGCTCGTTGCAGGCTGAACCAACCCCTCCCACGCCCACCTCCGACGCCATTTTCCTGTGGCTGGCGGGAGGCCTCTCGAGTGCGCGGATTGAGCGCCTGGCGAAGGCCGAAGACCGGACACTCTCGTGCCACGCCGCGCCGCGATCCATCCCGCAATGCACCCGTGCCCTGCAGAGGGCCGGGGCTGACGCGAGCTTGATTCAGAGCCTGGTGGGTCGGGGTTCCTGCCGACACTACGCCTGCTCCTGCTCCGATCCGGCATCGCAAGTTGCCGCTCTGGTCCACGAGAAGAACTTCGACGCCGCCGAAGATAAGGTTCGCGCCCTGCTGCGCAACACCAACGACAACGATGCGGAGAACGCTTCGCAGAATAGCGCTCTTTTGCATTTTATTCTTGGAACCCTGCTGCGCCGCCAGGAGCGGTTCGACGAAGCGCTGGATGAATTTACGGAATCTTCGCGCCGGATGCCCGGCTTCCCCGAAACGCACAGCCAACTTTCTTACCTGTTTTACCGGACCGACGATTCCGAGGCCGCCCTTGCCGAAGCGCGCACGGCTCTCAGCATCGATCCTGCCAACGCCGAGGCGTACCGCTATCTCGGACTCGCGCTCTACTCCCAAGGCCATTACGACGCCGCGCTGCACGCCTTTGATGAGGCTCTCGGGCGCGAACCCGAGGGATCGCTCGCGAACGCGGACGTCTACTTCGATATGGGAATCACGCACCGCGATCAGGGGGACCTGCGGCGCGCCGCCATCGACTATCGCCACGCCCTCAGCCTGCGCCCCGATTTCTGGGAGGCGCACAGCAATCTCGGAGTCGTATTGCACGATCAGGGCAAACTGGATGAGTCGATCGCGGAATACCGGTTGGCCAAGCGCCTCAATCCCGAGGACGCCAGCGTCCGCAACAACCTGGGAAACACGCTTTGCGACAAGGAAGACTTCGACGGCGCCATCGTGGAATTCAAGGACCTCTATCGTCAGAGTCCCGAGTGGGAAGGCGGACACAACTGCCTGGCTCGCGCCTACATGGCGAAGCGCGACTACCCATCGGCAATTCGCGAGTTACGGGCGGCGATCGCGGCCAATCCGAGCGGCGCGGCCGAACACCGCGTGCTGGGGCAGGCGCTCTTGCTGGAAGGAAAAGACCGGGAAGCCGTGGACGCGCTGCGGCAGGCTGTTACGCTCAACCCCGAATCGGGCCTGGCCCACCATTATCTCGGCACCGCGCTGGTGAATACGCAACAACTGGCCGAGGCGGAGAAAGAATTCCGCGAGGCCCTGCGCCTGGAGCCCAGCGCCAAGAACCACTATTCGCTCGCGGCCTGCCTGATGGCGCTGAACCAATACGAAGAGGCTCTGGGAGAACTCGAAATCGCCTCGCGCATGGATCCCAGCCAGAATCTTTACCGGGCTCGCATGCAGGAAGTCGTCCGGTTGATCACGAGTTCCAAGTAGAGACGCGGCTTGCTACGTCTCTTTTCGCAACTGGAGACGGGGCAAGCCCCGTCTCTACAGGTTACTTTTTCTATGTACTGACGTGTATCGCCTCTGGATATCAACAAACCTACAATGTGGGAGTAGAACGCGGCGCTGGTGGCGCCGGCGAGGGCTAGGCATGGCAACCACAGCAACCCGGCAAGCGCAAGAGAAGTCCGCGAACCCTGCTGCGCTATCGACTGCACTATCGGCTCCAGAGCGGCGCGCGGCGCTGGGCTCGGCGCCTACAGAGAAAAAGGCCGTGGGCTACGGCCTGCCTTGCTCGCGTTGCCACGCCTACTATCCCGCTGACATGCACGCCTGCCCGATCTGCAAGTCGCCGGATCGAGTCTCGCCCATGGAATCGGCGAAGCATTCCACGGCTCCCGCGGCTCCACAACCTGCGTCGCAACTTGCGTCGCAACTCACGACCGGCGCGCCCGCTAATATCAATATCGACGATGACCGCGAACGCTTTCTGAAAGAGCTCAAGTCACAGGCCTTCGCTTTGCACACGCAGGTCAACGCCGCCGCCACGTTCCGTTGCGTTCTCCAGCACCAGCATAAGGGGGCCAGCGAACCGGCTGCGGTTTGCCACACTTGCTATGGCGAGGCGCGCCAGCAAGCGGACCGCCTGGAGGCCGCTCTGCACATGGACGCGAAGGAAGCGGCGAAGATTGTCTATGATGCGGTCTGGGCTGACCCGTCCGATCCGAATCGCACTTACTTGAATGCCGCCACCGCGTTGCTATCGGAGTTACGCAAACGCGCCGGCATCGGGCTGCTGCTCGGCGCCAATCAGCGGTTAGCGGACTAAAAAAGGGCGCGATCGCTCGCGCCCCTGACACTGCGGAGCTTCGCTCCGCTGGACGGGCGAGTCGCCCGTCCCCACACTAGCCCATCTCACACACGTTCTAGTCTCTCACCCCATCCATAAACGCCCGCAGCTTCCGCGAGCGCGATGGATGGCGCAGCTTTCTCAACGCCTTGGCCTCGATCTGCCGGATGCGTTCGCGGGTTACTGCGAAGGACTGGCCTACTTCTTCGAGCGTGTGCTCCGAGCCATCCTCCAGTCCGAAGCGCATCTTGATGACCTTCTCCTCGCGCGGTGTCAGCGTACGCAGCACCTGCGAAGTCTGGTCTTTGAGGTTGACATTGATGACGGCCTCGGCTGGCGAAACTACGGCGCGGTCTTCGATGAAGTCGCCGAGGTGCGAATCTTCCTCTTCGCCAATTGGCGTTTCGAGGGAGATCGGCTCCTGCGCAATCTTCAAGACCTTGCGGACCTTCGCCACCGGAATGTCCATCCGCTTCGCGATTTCTTCCGACGTTGGTTCGCGTCCCAGTTCCTGCACCAGCTGCCGCGAGGTGCGGATCAGCTTGTTGATGGTTTCGATCATGTGCACCGGGATGCGAATCGTGCGGGCCTGATCGGCGATGGCGCGGGTGATTGCCTGCCGAATCCACCACGTGGCATAAGTCGAAAACTTATAGCCGCGGCGGTACTCGAACTTGTCGACTGCCTTCATCAGGCCGATGTTGCCTTCCTGAATCAGGTCGAGGAACTGTAAGCCGCGATTGGTGTACTTCTTCGCAATCGAGACCACCAGGCGCAAGTTGGCTTCGATCAGCTCGCGCTTGGCGTGCTCGGCGTCCATGTCGCCCTGGATGATCTCGCGCTGGGTGCGCTTGAGCTCCTGGAACAACAGGCCCGCTTCCACTTCGAGCTTTTCCAGCTCTCCGCGGACCGCGCGCGACTGCTTCTTATATTCCTTTTTTTGGTCGTCGCTGCGCGTCGCTTCGGCCCGCTTCTCCAGGTTCTGGATCTGCCGGTCGAGCGAGCGCATGCCGTCGACCGTGCGGTTGACGCGGTCGATGAGGCGCTTGCGTTCGTTGTTGGTGAAGCCGAGGTTCCGCACCGCAATCGAAGTGCGCACGACGGCGCGCGCCAGATTGAGGCGGTAACGGCGATAGTCGCGCGGACGCTTCTTCTGGTTTACCGCCGCCAGTTTCTCGAGGAGCGGCGGTATTTTCTTGTAAAGCTTGTCGAGCGTGGCGATTTTGGCGAGAAAGTCTTGCAGACGCTTGTCGACGATTTCTTCGGTGATTTCCTCTTCGTCGAAGGTGACCAGCTCTTTGATGGAGCGGACGCCCTTCTCGAGGTCCTCGCCCAAGGCGAGGAGTTCACGAATCACAATCGGCGAGCGCGACAGCGCTTTCAGAACGCGGTTTTGTCCCCGCTCGATCCTCTTAGCGATTTCAACTTCGCCTTCGCGGGTCAGCAGAGGAACGGTGCCCATCTCGCGCAGATACATGCGGACGGGGTCATTGGTTTTTTCCAGGGCTCCCGGGGTCAGGTCGAGTTCGACGTCCTCGGAGGCCTCATCTACTTCTTCGAATTTTTTTTCCAGATCGGTCGTCGGCCCTTTCGAGCTTTCGAGTACATCGATACCTTGCGTTCCGATCGTGGTTAGCAGATCTTCCAGGTCTTCAGGAGAGTGCACATCGTGCGGGATAAGGTCGTTGACCTGATCATAGGTCAGATATCCCTTCTCTTTGCCTGCGTCGATCAGCTTTTTTATGTCGTCGTACTTGTCATCCAGTGCCAAGAAAGATTATCCTCAGGACGCCCGCCGGTTCGCGGACGCCAAACTGTTCAGCGGTGGGAGTGGTTACGGAGTCGTGCGCGAGGCGCACAAACCTTAAGAGTATAGCACGCCGACTACTGCCCGTGGCGAGCGCAAGTGGAAGTTTGCGCCTGCTGGCCGATTGCCTCCGCCGCCCGTATCTCGTTTCCCGCTAGTTCTTTAGATGACGCTGGGCCTGATTTCGTTCCAAGGTTACGCCTCCCCTGGGAACGCGCCTAGCTGGCTTTCTCTCCCAGTCCAGGATCCATCAAAGCCCGCTTTAGGCGCACCTTTTCCTGCAAAAGCGCCTGCCGTTCGTCTAGCGGGAGCCCCGGACGCTGCAACCCCAGTTGGACTTCCTCGAGCCGCCGCCGGAGGTAAATCCTGCGCAAAGCCCGCACCGCGCCTTCCACCGTCTCGGGCGTCAGCTCTTCCTCCTCGGACATCAGGATCGAGGCAAGCAGCCGACGGTCGTCTTCCGTTTTCGGCAGGGCCAGAACGTCCGTCGCCTCGGTCCCAGCTTCGAGCAGCGCCTCGATCAACGACTGCGAGGCCAGCCCCTCATAGAGCCGCTCCGATTGCAGCGCATATTGTGCCTGGCGGGCGGGGTCGAATTCCTCCTCCGCGCCGTCGCGAGCCGAACTCCGCGCGCCGCTGGCCTGCATTTCGGTGGCGGAAGCCAGCGCCCGGATCAAGACGCGCTCCGCGCCGGTAATCTGCGTCTCTGCCGTGGTTTTGACCTGCGCCGTGGAGCGATTCGTGGCAGCATGCTTCAGTTCCTGACGCAACACCGCGGAATCAATTCCCAGCTTCTGCGAAATTTCCAGCGCCAGTTCGTCGCGTACGATGCGGCTCGGCACCCGTTGAATGTGCGGCAGGAGATGGTTGACGGCCTTGACCTTGCTGTCCGCGTTGCGCGCCGGAAACTGGGCTCGCGCCCGGTCGATCAGATAGTCGAAATATTTCTGCGAGTGCTTGAGCGCCGCGCCATAAGCGTCTTTGCCCTTGCGCCGCAGGAACAGGTCGGGGTCGAATCCAGTCTCCAGTGTGAGCACACGGATGTTGAATTCTTCTTCCACCAGCAAGCCAAGAGTGCGCTCGGTGGCGCGGGCTCCGGCGGTATCGGGGTCGAAGTTGACGACAACATTTTTCGAGAATCGCCCCAGCAATTTCGCCTGCAGCTCGGTGAACGCCGTGCCCGAGCTGGCAATCACGTTGTGGAATCCGGCCGCGTAGACCGAAATGCAATCCATCTGGCCTTCGACAAGAATCGAGTAATCGAGCTTGCGGATCGCTTCCTTCGCGTTGTCCAGGTTGAACAGCACGCGCGACTTCGAGTAGATCGCGGTCTCGGGAGAGTTCAGATATTTCGGACCGGCCTTCTCGTCCGTGGACAGCGTGCGTCCGGTGAACGCGATCACTTTGCCCTGGTCGTTGCAGATCGGGAACATCACGCGGTTGCGGAATTTGGAATAGATGGCGGGAGAGTTCTCAGTTCTCAGTTCTCGGTTCTCAGTAATCATCCCCTCAAATTTGTCATCCTGAGCGGAGCGAAGGACCTGCTGTGGCTGACTGCTGACTGCTGACTGCTGACTGCTGTTTTCTTTCCACGAAAACAGCCCACTCTCGCGCAACAACTCTTCACCAAATTCCCGCCGCAGCGCGTCCCGCAACAGGAAGCCGGAGTCCGGCGCATACCCGATGCGAAAGCGGGCAATGGTCTCATCGTCGAGCCCGCGCCCCTTCAGATACTCGCGGGCATTGGCGCCCTCGGGACGCCGCAGACAATCCTGAAAAAACGCGGTCGCGCGCACATGCACGTCGAGCAGTTCCATGCGGAGGTGGGCGTTGCGAGCCTCCTCCGGACTGGAGAACGTGACCTTGGGCATGGGCACGCCGAGCTTCTGCGCCAGCAGCCGGACGGCTTCCGGAAACGTAATATTCTCGACCTTCTGGATGAAGGCGAAGACATCTCCCGACTCGCCGCAGCCAAAGCAGTGATAGAACTGCCGCGTGGCATGGACGGAAAACGAAGGCGTCTTCTCGGCATGAAACGGGCACAGCCCGGAAAAGTTCTGCGCCCCAGCCTTCTTCAGCTTGACGTAGTCGCCCACAATGCGGACGATATCCGCCTGCTGCTTAAGCGTCTCTTTGAAGTTGTCGGAAGCGGTCATAGGCGGCGCAGGGTGATCCAAGTTCATTGTGAGGCTTGGGAGCGCTGAGGGGAACATAGCAGGGGCGAGAACACTGTGGGAAAGGTGTGGATTTCCGAATCATTCCGTTAACGGTTGGGGAAAACCCGTTTGTTCCAAACATTCTCACGCGACTATTCGCCCGGCCAGGTGACGATGCCTTGCGAGCCGAACTCATTCTGGAGAGTTGCACCCACAACCACAATTTCTGCTTTGACCGGCATCATCTCGTCGGCGTACAACTCGTAGGTCAACTTTACGTCTGGCCAAGGAACCTGCGGAGAATCCGCCTTGAACTGGTTAACAAAGGCCGTGACTTCGAGAGATGCTCCCGGATAGATAACGTGATCAGCGCCGCCGCCAAATAGATACCCATGGCTAGTTGGTCTCGCGGGCAAACCGATACTGCCATTTCCGTCGATCCCGTAGCCGTAAGGTCGCGCACCATCGATCAAAACTGCTGGATATTTAGCCAAGCCACGTCCCGCATTGTGAAGTCCGATCAAGAACGTTGTCTCGATCTGTTTACTTCGGGCCTTGAAGACGCATCGAGGGCGGGATGGGGGCTTCCAAAAAAGCTCCAGAACAGGCCTTCTCCTTCGCCCGAACATCTCGGCAATCTCGAAATGCTCCATCCGGAAGAATCCGTGGCCGTGTCGACGATAGTACTCGCGGTCCTTTCTGGAGCGATGAGGACCCAAGTCGCTGGCCGGAACGTAAATGATTACAAAACCCGCGTTCGGCAGTCGATCAAACTTCATCGGTACCACATTGACGTTCGGTACCGGAGGGTCGGATATTTGCCCCGCCAGCGCCAGGAGTTGCGAGCAAAGGAGGTCGACGTTCTTCACTGGCTTCACTCGAGTGACAACGTCCGGCGTTGACCGATCCCCACCTTGCGCGACCATTCCGTAGATCAGCACTCCGCCGTCCGCGTTGGCAAACCCCGTTAACGCTTCGGCAAGGTGACATTGGTCAGCTTCAGAGAAGGGACTTGAACATGTTTTTGCTTCAAAGTAGAGATCCTCATTCCTCCCGACGAGTACACCAACATCAGCGGCGCACTTCAGCGAATCGAAGAAGAGTCTAGCTGTCTCGGCCATTGCATCTCTCCTACACTCTCAACTCCACCACCGTCGCCCCGCCGCCGCCCTCGTTTGAGGGCGGTTCGGTGACGGACTCCACGTGCGGGTGCTTTTGCAGATACTGGCGGAGGGCTTTGCGCAGGATGCCCATGCCGCTGCCGTGGACGACGCGGACGCGCGGCAGTCCGGCCAGGAAGGCGCGGTCTACGAATTTTTCCACTTCGGCGGTGGCTTCGTCCACGGTGCGGCCGATGACGTTGATTTCGCTGGGCGGGTTGAGGTGGCTCGATTCGTTTTCGAGCTTGACGGTAATGCCTCGCGAGCGGGCGGCTTCGACGGGCGTTGGTTGCGCCTGCGCTTTGCCTCCCGCGCTCGCCAGCACTTCGGCGATATCTTCGCGGGCGATGCGCATCTTCATCGAGCCGATTTCGACATCGAAGTGATTCTCGCCAACTTTCTTTTTGACCACGGCGGCACGGCCCATCGACTTGAGCTTGACCGTGTCGCCTTCGCTGACATGTTTCACCAGGCTGGGCTGGGCGTTGGGGTCTCCGCGATCGGCGCCGGTTGCGTGCGCTACTACCGTGGCATCGAACTGCTCGCGAAATTCGCGGCGCATTTTGGCGATGCGGCGCTCGGCGTCTTTCGATAGCTTCTGCTGGGCGGCTCGGTCCTGCACGGCATTCACGGTCTCTCTGGCGTGGTATTCGAAATCGCGGAAGAGGGCTTCGAGCTTCGTCTCCATCTCGCGAATTTTGGCCTGCTGTTCTTTGCGGCCCTCGGTGGCTAGCTGCTGCTTTTCGCGCTCGAGTTCCTGCTCGCGGGCTTTCATGCGCGCGCGTTCGTCTTCCAGATCGCGAAGGTCGGCGTGCAGGCGGTCGAGAAAGCGCGCTACATCCTGAGTTTGCGAGCCTAGGCGCGAGCGCGCGGAGGCGATGATGGCGGGATTCAGTCCTAAGCCGTTGCGCGATGTTGATTCCGGCGGAGGCTCCGGGGACGCCGATCTTTAGCTCGTAAGTTGGCTGCAATGTGGCTTCGTCGAAGCCCACCGAGGCGTTGATGACTCCCGCTGTATTCGCGCCATAAACTTTGAGCGAAGTGTGGTGGGTCGAGATCACGATCATGCATCCGGCTTTGCGAAAGTGCTCGGCGATGGCAACGGCGAGTGCGGCGCCTTCTTCGGGATCGGTCGCGGAACCCAGTTCGTCGAGCAGGACGAGCGAATTCGCGGTTGCCGTGCGCGAGATGAAGTCGATGTTCGTGACGTGCGCGGAAAACGTCGACAGATTCTGCTCGATCGATTGATAGTCGCCGATGTCGGCGAGAACGGCGTCGAAGACCGGCAGGTCGGCGCGATCCGCCGGGACGGGAATGCCGGACTGCGCCATCAGCGCGAGCAGGCCGAGCGTTTTCAGGGAAACGGTCTTGCCGCCGGTGTTGGGTCCGGTGATCACGAGCTGGCGATGGTCGCCTTCGAGCTCGATGGTGATGGGGACGATCTTTGCGTTCTTTAGTTTCAGGTTGCGTTCGAGGAGCGGATGTCTGGCGCGGTGGAGGAGGAGGCGAGCTTCGCTCGCCTCGGACGGACGAATGCGTCCGTCCCCACGTGGGTCTTGCCCGTCCCCACACAGCGTCACCGCTACGCAGTTGTAGTCTTCGGCGAAGCGGGCTTTGGCGAACTGGAGGTCGAGTTCGGCGAGGATGTCGGCGGCGGCCAGAATCGCATCCGCGTTTTCGCCGATCTGGCGCGTCATTTCCAGCAGGACGCGATGGACCTCGGCCTGTTCTTCATCCAGCAGTCGCACCAGTTCGTTGTTCTGCTCGATGGTCTCGAGCGGCTCGACAAAGACGGTCTGTCCGCTGGAACTGGCGCCGTGCACTACACCCTGCACGCGGCGCTTCTGCTCCACTTTTACCGGGATCACGAAGCGCTCGCCGCGGATGGTGATCAGTTCGTCCTGCACCGTGCCGCCTTCGGCGAGTTTCCGCAGGTAGCCGCGCAGGGATTCCTGAATCTGGCGTTTCTGCTTCTCGATCTCGCGGCGAACGCGGCTCAGTTCGGGCGACGCGCGATCGTCGAGCGTGCCATCGGGCAGAATCTTGTTGCGGAACGCACGCAGGAAGCCGGTGAAATCCTGGATACCAGCGGAAAGCGCGGCCACGGCGGTCCAGTCGGAGCGCATCGCGGCGGGAGGCTGGCGCACAATTTCACGCCATTCGGCTCCGCGGTCGGCGACCAGCACTACGTCGCGAATCTCGGTGGTCTCAAGAGCAGCGCCGCCGATGCGCGACTTCTCGATCAGCTTTCCGACTTCGGGCAGCCCGGCGAATTCGAACCGTCCGCCGACGCGGCGATACTCGCGGATTTCCGTGGTGAGTTGCTGCTGCGTCTCAATCCAGGCATGATCGAGCGAAGGCAGAAGTTCCGCGATGCGGCGCTGGCCGAGAGGCGAAGAGGCGTACCCGGCCAGCAAGTCGCGCAGCGTCTCGAACTCAAGCAGGCGCGAACTGGTGTGGGCAACAGGATTGGGGACGAAGGACATCGGCTTCATGGTACAACGTGAGCAGGTTCGAGGTCAGAGGTCAGATTGCAGAGGTAAAACGCGCGAACTCTGATTCAGTGCCGGCAAAAGTTGCGGCGGTGTAGAATCGACAACGGCGGACGGCCCCGTAGCTCAATTGGATAGAGCATCAGACTTCGGATCTGAGGGTTGGGGGTTCGACTCCCTCCGGGGTCGCCATTTCGACAAGCCGGTAGTCTGCCATCCCTGCCAGCCGTACTCTGAGCAAGTTCCGCATCGCGTCCCACCCCTGCACTCTGGTTACTTGCCGCCGTTTCTGTTTTGCGTTGCAATTAGCTTGCGGAGCGGAATTATGGGACGTCTTATTGGGTTTGTGGGCACGGTCGTTACGCTGGCGATCGGCATGTACATCTACTCTTTGCAGGTCAAAACCCTGACTCCGGGCGCTGAGGGCGGCAATTCTGGAGACGTCGTTACCATCACGGGCGTGAAGAACGATCTGATCGGTATCGCCAACGCCGAGCGTGGATACATGGCTACAGAAGGAAAATACGCTTCGCTGGATGAACTGAAGGCAGGCAACTACATAACGATGAAGGCCGAGCGACCTCCGTACGTCTACGATGTCGAAACCACTTCCGGCAGCTTTCGCGCGACTGCCACTCGCACCACGAAAGGCGCTCCGGCACAGCTCTGGATTACCGAGACCATGCAGGTAGAAGCTTCCGACTGAAGCCGCGCGGATCAGGTTTTTTTCCAGTCGGTCAAGGACATGAGTTCGTCCATGATTTCCTGCAATCGTTGCAGCCGCCGTTCCTGATCGGACGCACCCACCATCTTCTTGCCACCTTGCAGGTAGAGGCGGTTGGCTTCACTGATTTCCGCGATTTCTTGTCGCAACCTGGCAACGCGCTCTTTGACGGACTGCGGCATAAGGATAGGCAAGCAGAGCATTGTGGGCCCTTTAGTGAAATTGCTTTCGGTAGTGTATCAGTTGCGAAGTTTGGTCTGGTAGATGGCCGATTGCGTCCGGCCGTGCGGACGATTAAGATTTCCCCACTCCCATGTCTGAAGTAATTTCAGCCAAGCCCACTCCATCGCGTCCCGATTCCGAGCATCCCGTTTCTAACCCTGGCTCCGAGCCTGCCGTCGAGGTGTTCGCGGTTTACGGCGTTGAGCCCGAGATTCAGGCCTACGCCATGGCCAGGTATTCGCGCTCGTCGCTGTCGATGAAAGAGGCGCTGAAGGAAATTACGCTGCAGAAGGCCGAGAAGTTTCTCAATACTTTCTACTTTCAGTATGGGCATCGCTCCATCGCCGATCTTGCCCACATCGCGCTCGCCATCGAAAAACTTTCCATTCTCGCCGCCATCGTCGTGGCCGACGAGCAACGCTGGGATGGCCAGGAACGCTCGACCCGCTACCAGGATTTCAGGAAGAGCGGCTACTTTACGCCCAGTTTTGGGAATGAAGATGCGAGCGTTTCGTCCACCCGCACTCTCTATCGCGAAACCATCGAGTGCTTGTTTACAACTTACGAAAGAGTTTCGCAGCGGACGTTTGAATATCTCGCCAGCATCACACCCCGTCCCGCCGAAATGAAACCGGACGCTTACGAGCGCACGTTGCGGGCCCGCGCCTTCGACGTCTCGCGCTATCTGTTGCCGCTCGCGACCAACACTTCCCTGGGAGAGATCGTTAACGCCCGCACGCTAGAAAGCCAGGTCGCCCATCTGCTGTCGCAGCCGCATAAAGAAGTCCGCGACCTTGGAGCGCTGCTGAAACAGGCCGCCCTTTCTCCGGCCTACAACGCGAACGAGGAATCGCTGCGCGCGCTGGTGGCCGAGATTCGCGCCCTGTCACCCGAAATCGCCGACCGGGCCGAACGCGAACTTTTGCGCGAGGTGCGGGTCGCGCCCACGCTGGTTAAGTACGCCGATCCGAGCGTCTACGAAATAGAAACGCGCCGCGAACTGCAGCAGGCCGCCGCTGAGCTGATGCGAGATGCTGCCATCGAGCCCGCGCCGCTCGTCGATCTGCTCGATGCCGATCCCCTTGAGATTGATCTCGCGGCCACGCTCCTCTACGGCCACTGTCATTACTCCTACCGGCAGCTTCGCCGTGCGGTCGAAGCGGCCGGCGAGGCGCGCCGGCGCGAAATCGTCGACCTTGGCCTGCGCCATCGCGGAGCCCACGACGAACTGCCACGCGCTTTTTCCGCCGGCCAGCAGTTTCGCTTCGACATCCTCATGGACATCGGCGGCTTCCGCGACATGCACCGCCATCGGCGCTGCGTCCAGATCATGCAGGATTTCTCGACCGTCCACGGCTTCGACACGCCGCCCGAAGTCGAGGCCGCCGGCGTCCGCTCCGACTACGAACTTGCCATGAAGCGCGCCGAGACTGCGGTCGAGAAGCTTTCCGCGACCGGAGGTGAAGAAGCCCGGCAGAACGCGCAGTACGCGATCCCGCTCGCTTTTCGCAAGCGCACGCTATTCAAGATGGACTTCGCCGAGGCCGTCTACATCTCCGAGTTGCGCACCACGCCCGCCGGACACGCGTCCTATCGCAACGTGGCCTATGCCATGTATGAAGCCGTCGCGGCGAAGTATCCGGCGCTCGCAAAATATTTCCGGGTGCATGACGTGCGCGAGCCCGTAGATCTGCTGAAACGGTGAGGAGAGCATTTAACCACAAAGGACACGAAGGCACACGAAGGCTTCAATCGCCGAAGAGTTTCTTCGTGCTCCTTCGTGCCCTTTGTGGTTGATGAATTTAGGGCACTACTTCGGCGGCGAAAATTGACGGCGATGAATCCCCGCCTCTAAAATCACCTCACCCATGCCTAACTACGAATACTTGTGCAAGAAGTGCGGACACCGCTTTGAACAAATCCGCAAATTTTCCGATAAGCACCTGACGAAGTGCCCCGAATGCGGAGGCGTTCTCGAGCAAGTGATTTCGGCTCCCGCCGTGCAGTTCAAAGGTTCGGGGTGGTACGTGACTGATTACCCGAAGAAGGGGGCTGCTTCTGCGGGGTCCTCGTCCTCTTCTTCTTCCGATGGCGACAGCGGCAGGAAAGAAACGAAAGACACAAAGAAAGACGACAAGCCCAAGTCCGACTCCTCGCAGAAAAAACACAAGAAAGATTAGCTGCCGCTTTGTCTTGAGGTTATCTTCCGGCGTTCCTAACAACGCTGCCGTTCAGCCCGTCGTTTCCCCTTGTAGCTTCAATTCGCCGACGCCGCGCGCCATTCGGCGAACTGGGCTAGGGTTTCCAGCGCCCGTCCAACGCGAGCGCGGTCTCCCGTGGCGCAGAGATCCAGGAGCAGACCGCGAGTGGCAGCCAGGAGTAGCGTCGCCTCGGCGTCGTCCGCGTCCGAGGCAATGCCAGCCTTTTTTGCGAGCTTTTGCCAGTGGGCGATCGGATCTTCGAGGACGCCGGGATACTCCCGCGGATTGCGGAGCGCCAGCGCATACAACTCGAAAATCAGGCGTATCGCGGGCCTAACCTTAGGTGTGCTCATCCGTTTCCAGTACCAGCGCAAAAACTCGGGCAAGGTGTGTCGTTTCTTGCTCGCGCGGAACCAGTCTTGGATGCGAGCGTCCCCGCGTTCCCGCAGGCCATTCAGGATCTCACGCATCAGGCCTTCCCGCGAGCCGAAGTGGTAGACCAGCATCCGGGCATTCGTCTTTAAGGCTTTTGCCAAGGGGCGAAGGGACAGATCGCCGATACCACGCGCAAGCACGTAGTCGACCGCTTGGTCACGAAGGTTTGTGCGGATGCCAGGATTGGGTGGTCTCGCCATTAAAAAACTCCTTGCTTCATTAATGTAACACGTGTTACAGTAACAGAGTCGGAAGAAAATTGTGAACTCTCAGCTCGTGCGATCCGAGTGCGGAGATTTCAGCTCACCGAGGAGAATCGTATGCGCAAGCTTTCATTTCTTCTGCTTTTATTTGCGATTGCCATGCCGGCAGTGGCGCAGCGAGCAAAAGAGCAGGAAAGAAACAAGCAGACTGCCCGCAGCTTTTTCGATGTGCTCGACCAGGGGCTCCTCGACAAGTACGCAGACTCCCATGCCAAGGATTTCGTGGCTCACGGCCGCGACCGCGATGCCACGTTGGAAGAGGATATGGCCGCGGCTAAAGAGGAGCGCAAGGCTCTGCCCGATATGCGGATGAAGGTCAACCAGATTCTCGCCGAGCGCGACCTCGTGGCCGTGCATTGGACTGTATCTGGCACCAACACCCAGGCAGGGATGGGATTTCCGGCAACCGGCAAAACGATCAAGATCGACGGCATGACCTTGTTTCGCTTCCGGGATGGGAAGATTTGCGAAGAATGGAGCGCGTGGGACATGCTGTCGGTCTTGCGTCAAGCGGGTCTGTATTCTCCGCCGAAGTGACCCGGCAATGTGGCCGGGCGGCCGATTCTCGGTTCGTTTACCATAAGCCCGGTCTAGGTTAGCGCTTACGAGGCTCCGCCGGTCCGCTCCGGCATGCCTATGACCAACGTTCGTCGGCGCGGCAGTTCGTCATCCGAGACTTCGCCCACAAATTGCAGATTGAGGCCCAGGCTCTCGCATTCGTGACATGCCGCATCGTTAAGGAAGTAGACAACGTCTCCGCCAAAGCGATCCTTGAACCGGCGGCGTTCATCGAGGTCGAATGGGCTCACGGAATACACTTTGATCTCGGGATGTTCGCGCAGGACCGCGCTCAGTTGGCGCTGGAATCCGAGCGCTCCTTGCCGCACTTGCGCCATGGTGAAAGAAACAACGCGATAAGGCATAGGCTGAAATCGAGGATGAGGTGACGGGCGAGGGCGCCCGTCGCTCCACCGAAAGATGAAGCATAGCAGCCTTTGCCAGTGGGCGAACCGCGCACGACCAACGACTACTGGCCAGCGGCAGTTCTCCCGCGGAATCCCTTTCTTCTCCCCTACATCTAAATGATTGCGATCCTCGTTACAACGAGGAACCGGGAGCGAACATCCATGATGACCATCCGACCGAGCAATGAGCGCGGCGGCGGCGACTACGGCTGGCTGAAGACGCGCCACACTTTCAGTTTTAACGATTACTCCGATCCTAAGTGGATGGGGTTCCGGTCGCTGCGCGTGATCAATGAAGATTGGGTTGCGCCCAGCGGCGGGTTTCCGACGCATCCTCATCGCGACATGGAAATCATCACCTATGTCTTGTCGGGCAAACTCGAGCACAAAGACAGCCTGGGCACCGGCTCGGTGATCCTGCCGGGCGACGGGCAGCGCATGACCGCGGGGCGCGGCATCCGCCATAGCGAGGCGAATCCGTCCTCGACCGAATCCGTGCACCTGCTGCAGATATGGATTTTTCCCGACAAGAATGGGCTTGAACCTGGCTACGAGCAGCGAAGTTTCCCCGAAGCCGAGAAACGCGGCAAGCTGCGGCTGATCGCTTCGAGCGATGGAGCCGAGGGTTCGGTAAAGATCCATCAGGACGCGAAGCTGTTCGTCACTCTGCTTGCACCCGGCGAAGAGGTCACACAACCGCTCGATGACAAGCGTCACGCCTGGCTGCAGGTTGCCCGGGGCAACGTCGAACTGAACGGCCGGAGATTGCGCCAGGGTGACGGCGCGGCCATCAGCGAAGAAAAACAGCTGACCATCAAAGCCACCGAGGCTGCGGAAGTATTACTGTTCGACCTGGCGTGAACAGATCGGGTCATCGGGTGATCGGGTCATCGGGCCATTGAAACGCGGCAAGGTTTGCGATCGCCCAATGACCCTTTTTGTTCAATCCGGCCTTATTCCTGCCGCGCCCATCAGCCGCCCCGTCACACCCTGCTCGGCCCGGAAGCTGAACAGCATTTCGGGATGGCACACTGTGCACGGTGCGTCGGCGTCGATGTTCCTCGCCGGCACGCCCGCATCCAGAAGTTGCCGGCGATTCGCCTCGACCAGATTGAGAAAAAGTTTCGCGGGCAGTTCGCCGTGTCCCGGGGCGCGCGCCGTCAGGAACAGCAACGGATATTTCTCCCGTACCGGGTCCGATTCCTTGACCTCGCGGAACAAGCGGTTGGCGTAGGAGAACTGACCTTCAAACCTGGTGCGCACTTCTTCGCCCACTTCGTAGCAGCATCCCCGCACGCCCGGCCCAATCGCCGCCACCAGGTTCCGCGGATCGCTGTTGAAGTGTTTCCGCATCTCGCCGACACCTTTTTCGACGATGCGCTTGACCGTGCCACGCCACCCGGCGTGAAAAACGCCGACCGCCCGCCGTTTCCGATCCGCCAGAATGATCGGGAGGCAATCGGCGGCCAGCACGGCTAAGACCAGCCCCGGAGTATCCGTAACCATTCCGTCTCCGGCCAAGGGCTGTTCCGGCACGCGGTCGATGCGATGGATCAAATCCGAATGAATCTGGCGCAGCGTGACCAGCGGCCAGAGCTTGCGTCTGTTCGTTGTTGCTGCGCCCAGTTCCTTGAGAAACAACCCGCGGTTGCGCTCGACCGCCGCGCGCGAGTCATGCTGCGTGAACCCAAGATTCAGAGCATGTCCGCCGTAGGCGCGCGACACCCCACCCAGCCGCGTCGAGAAGCCATGCACCAGCCAGGGCAATCGGGCCAGCTTCCCGGAACGCAAGAGTTGTAGTTGGTTGGTTGCGATGCGATGGGCCGCCACGGTTCGATCATACCGGAGCCATCGGCTGATCGGGCCATCGGGTCATTGAAAACGGCTGGCGGTTCTTGATCGCCCGACGACCCGATGGCCTGGAATTCGTCACATGAATGGTTTGGGGAAGGGCACGGCCTCAGCCGTGCCGCTACCGGCCAACAAAAACGAGGGCTTTAGCCCCTCAGGGCCGGGCACTTGCTCTGAAGCCGCGGCCGACATTAGTGCTTGACGTCGAAATAAATCTTGGTGGTGGCGCGGTACTGCAGAACCTTCGCTCCGTCCAGTTGCATGTCGAGCGAATCCACGTGCGCCCACTTAATGCCCCGAACGGTTTTCGCCGCTTCCTCAACAGCTTGCTCCGCCGCTTTGGCAAAACTTTCGCTCGAAGTTCCAACTACATCGATAATTTTCTGGGTCATTTCATTCTCCTTGTAACTCGCCGAAGATTGTACTCCCGTTACGCAGCTTGCAACCGGGTTGGCGCCGGCTTAGGGGCAGCCGCGGAGCGGGGACGGTTTGGACTCCAACGACAAGGGCCACGCGTGCAGCCCGCGTGGCCCCTGTGTTCTTCACTCGCTGAGAGCTATTGGTTATCGGTGATGGTGGCTGTGGCTTGTTTCGCGACCTGCTCCTGTTCGACGGGATTGATCTTCACCGTGGCCAGGATCTTCTCCAGCTTGGCAAAGACTTCGTCGCGGTTGACGGGCTTAACGCCGTCTTTCGTGCCGTACCCGGCGGTGCCCACACTCAAAACGTATTCGTAGCAGGCTCCATTGTTGTAGCTGTGGTAGTACTGCGTCTCGGTTTGCGTCAAGGGGCTGGCGGTAAAGTCGGAAGTCGTCTCCATTTCGGCTGAGCCGACTTTCACTTTGTCGACGTCCAGCGATGCGCCGTTGACATTGTGCGAATCGACAAAGGCGAAGTGCCCGCACTCCTGCTCGGTAACGCTGCGATGGACGTTCACGTTGAAAAAGGCGGACGCAAAGTCAGTCCCGGGATACGAACCGCCGGGCAGTTCGACGGTTGCAACCGCAACTCCGCCGGGCTGCACGAAGTTCATCACTGCATCCCCCAGAGGCGCAAATTGGGGCAGCGCCTTGTCGCCGGTGGTGAGCGCAAACTTTCGTGGATAGAGGAATGAAACACCGGAGTTGGGGTCGCTGTAGGTTACGTTCGCGGGGCGCTTTTTGGGCGTCTTCTTTGCGGGTGCGGCTACGGCGCTTGCGATCGCTACGGGCGCTGTCGCAACCGTTGCCGGGCTTGCAGCCGGGCTGGAGATGCCGGCCAGAGGCGGCTTAGGAGATTGCTTCGAGCACGCGCTCATCGCGAGGAAGATCCCGAGAAATGAGCAGCATGCGATCACGGCCAGCTTCTGCTGGCGCGACCAGGACGACAGCATCGTCCCGCAGATTGTGTTGTTGCTCGTTGCTTGATTCGTGGACTTCTTGTCACCGGATTTCCAAATCGTTGTCATTTTGTCACCTCCTCTGCGGCTGGCGCAGTCGGAAAGGAGAAGGGCAGGAGCAGGGCCAATCAAGAATGCACTGATTTGGCGAGACTTAGTTCGATCATCTCGGACGCGAGCGTGACGGGCGAACACGGTGTGTTCGGGCAGATACATGCCGAGAATCCCACTCATCGCAAGAACGCGATAAGTACGGCACCCACGGTCCGGCTAAAATGCCTCTGTGACGAAGACCCCTTCCCGTTATCGCGGACGTTTGGCGCCGTCACCGACGGGACTGCTGCACGTTGGTCATGCGCGGACGTTCTGGATTGCGGCGCAACGGGCGATCGAGAATCACGGAACCTTGATCTTGCGGAATGAGGATTTGGATCCGCAGCGCTCGCGGGCGGAATTTGTCCACGCCATGATGGAAGACCTGCGCTGGCTGGGAATTCGATGGGGCGAGGGACCGGATAATGGCGGCCCGTATGGACCTTACTCGCAGAGCGAGCGCCGCACGCACTATCTGGAGGCTTGGCGGCGGCTGCGGGAGGATGGATATTTATATCCCTGCGTTTGTTCGCGCAAGGATCTCGCGCAATCGGCGAGCGCTCCAAATGACGCGGACGATGAACCCGTGTATCCGGGGACGTGTCGTGATCGCCAAGATGTGGCCGAGTTCAGGGAACCTGCGGGCGTGAACTGGCGGTTCCGCGTTCCCGAGGGCGAGGCGGTCGAATTTGCGGATCTGAATTTGGGGCGGCAGCGCTCGGTCGCCGGCAGTAATTTCGACTTCGGCGATTTTCTTGTGTGGCGGCGCGACGATGTTCCGGCTTATCAACTCGCGGTGGTGGTCGACGACCGGGCGATGCGGATTACGGAAGTGGTGCGGGGCGCGGATTTGCTGAAATCGACCGCGCGCCAACTGCTGTTGCTGCGTGCGCTGGGAGTGGCCGCTCCCGAGTATTTTCATTGTGAACTGGTGCGGGACACCGCCGGCGTGCGGCTGGCGAAACGGCACGATGCGCTGAGCATCCGTCATTTGCGGGAGAGCGGGATGACGGCGGAAAGCGTGCTGGAACTGGCCTTTTCGGCCGGGCATCGCGGACGCTTCAGTAACCTCGGCGGGTTACGCGGGTAATCGCTGCCCTGCTCCAAGCGCGCTACCATAGGATCAACCGCGGGTTTTTCTTCTTGAGAGGGGGCGCCTATGCTCCGAGTCTCCAGCCAGCGCTTTCACGTTAACATCATCATCGAAATATTGGCATTGCTGTTCCTGACGGGCGTTACGGGTTACAGCCAGTCGCTCGGCGACGTTGCCCGCGAAAACCGGGAGAAGAAAGCTGCCGAGACGTCAACCACTCCGCCGAAGGTAATCACCAACGCAGACCTTCCCAAGAATCCTGACGGGGACACGGGCGCGACCGAGGAAAACAACACGCCTGCAACACCGTCGCCCGCGGATGCCGCCGCCAGCCGAAAGGCTGCCCGACAGCGTGCTGACGAACAGCGTGCCGCGTGCCACTGGAAGCAACAGATTCTGGCGCAGAAGGATACGATTGCGAATCAGCAGGCGAGGATCGACAAACTCAGAACCTCTATTCATTTTTTCGATGCGAACTCAAACTACTGTTCCTATGCTTCCTATGCTTGCGAGGCGTACAACCGCCGTCAGGCGCAGCGCATGGAGCGCTTGAAGCAAATGGAGCAACAACTCGACCAGCAAAAACAGAAGCTCGAAGAGATGCAAGAAGCCGCTCGCCGCGCCGGAATGCATACGGCGGTGTACGACCCGTAGCGGAGACTCCGCGCGCGTAGGATTGCCTTTGCCCCGTGAACCCCGCCATTTTGGCGCTCTTTGGCTGCCCGATCCTCATTTTATGCCGAATTTCACGGGGTACCTTACTGGAAACCGCATAAAATCTGCATAAAGTCCTACTTTTCCACAGCGCAGTGCGTTATTATGCGCTGGATACACGCAACCTTGTAAGTTCTGAAGGAGGATTCATGGCTTCTGGTATGACCAAGACTCAACTCACTCGTCACCTGGCCGAGAAGCTCGGCTCCAACAACAAGACGGCCGCGGCTTTTCTGGAGCACCTGGCCGACACGGCGATTAAAGAGACGAAGAAGAACGGTGTGTTCGTTGTGCCCGGCCTCGGCCGGCTGGTGAAGGCGCATCGCAAGGCCCGCATGGGACGCAACCCGCAGACTGGGGAACCGATCCAGATCAAGGCGAAGACGGTGGTGAAGTTCCGCGTGGCGAAGGCCGCAAAGGACGCGATCGCCCCGAAGAAGTAGATAGTGTGGCGCGGACACTCCTGTCCGCGAAAAGTTGGAAGTGAGAAAAGGCCCGCTGAAGAGCTGGCCTTTTTTCTTGCGTGCTCGATTTCCTTTTCAAACGCTACAGCTCCACCAACGCGGCGTGCACGTTTCCCGATGCGATCGTCAGCTTCCCCAGGCTTACCGGCAAGTGGAAACGGCGTGGGCCGGCGCTGCCTGGATTGAAATACAACACGCCGTGCTTCTCTTCGATCTTGGGCTGATGGCTGTGACCGTAGATAACCACGCGGAATCCGGCGGCTTCCGGCTTGAGGTCGAGTTGCGCGAGATCATGAAGCATGTAAATCGAAATGCCTCCGGCTTCGACAACTTCGGCCACGGGCAGCCGTCGCGCCCAGGGCTCAGTATCGACATTGCCGCGGATCGCGGTGACGGGCGCGATTTTCGCCAGCGCTTGCAGAATTTCGCGAGCGCCGACGTCCCCGGCGTGGAGAATACGGTCCGATCCGCGCAGAGCCTCAACCGCTTCGGGCCGCAGCAGGCCGTGAGTGTCGGAGATCACGCCGAGGGTCAGTCGTTTCGCGGTCATCGGTCTTTGCTACCGTGATCTTTCTTGTTTCCCGCCGGACGGACGAATGCGCCCGTCCCTACGTGATTCATCACAAATCTTGCGTCGGACGCTCACAGACTTCGCCAACCGGTCTCAGGCTATACTGCCGAGAATGCCCGAAGCCGGTCCAACCTTGGCGGACGCGCTGCGCCGCTATTGGGGATACCACGAGTTTCGCCCCAAGCAGGAGAGTGTAATCCGCAGCCTGCTGGCCGCGCACGATACTTGCGTGGTGATGCCGACTGGAGGCGGGAAGTCGCTGTGCTACCAGCTTCCGGCGGTGATTTCGGGGAAGACGGCGGTGGTGGTTTCTCCACTGATCGCGTTGATGCAGGACCAGGCGGCGCAACTGGCGCAGATGGGCATCCCGGCGGCGGCGATCAATAGTTTTCAGAGTTCCTCGGAGCGGCGCCAGGTGATGGAAAAAGCGGCGCGTGGGGAATACCGGCTGCTCTACCTTTCACCCGAAAGGCTGGCTGCTGAAAACACTTTCGACTGGCTGGCTAGGATGCCGGTGGGTTTCTTTGCGGTTGATGAAGCGCATTGCATTTCCGAGTGGGGGCACGAGTTTCGGCCTGAGTATCGGCAACTGAGCCGGCTGCGGGAGCGCTTCCCGAAGCTCCCGATTGCGGCATTCACGGCGAGCGCGACCCGGCAGGTGCGCCACGACATTCTGAAGCAGTTGCAGATGCGCGATCCCCATCTCTACATCGCCAGCTTCCATCGCAAAAACTTGCGCTATGTCGTGCACGAATGCGAAGCGCGAACGCAGATGGAGTTGCTGAGCCGCGCGCTGCGGCACTACGCGGGCGAGAGCGTGATCGTGTATTCGCCCACGATTCGCCGGGTGGAGGAGACGGTCGAATACCTGGAGGAGAGCGGGATCGCGGCAATTCCTTATCACGCGAAAATGGAAACGCCCATGCGCAGGCAGAATCAGGAACGATGGATGTCGGACGAAGTGCGCGTGCTGGTGGGAACGATCGCGTTTGGGCTCGGCATCAACAAACCCGCGGTGCGCGCGGTGATTCATCTGTCGCTGCCCAAGTCGATCGAGCAGTACTACCAGGAGGCGGGGCGCGCCGGGCGGGATGGGCGTCCGGCGGATTGCGCGCTGCTTTGGCAGAAGCAGGACCACGTTTTGTTGGATTATTTCATCCGCCAGATTTCGGATGACGCCGAGCGCGAGCGGTCCGCCGAACGCAAGCGCGTGATCGGCCGGTTCGCGGATTCTCACGTCTGCCGCCACCGCCAGATCTGCTTGCACTTCGGAGAGGTTCCGAAATGGCAGAGTTGCGGCGGCTGCGATAATTGCGGCGCCAGGCCGGAGTGGCTGAGTAAGGAGATTGTGCGCGCTGAATTGCCAGAAGTGCCGGCGCGGAGGACATCGTTTCCGCCCACATCGTTTCCGCCCACTTTTCGGTCGCTGCCGCCGTCCGAAAAGCGACGGGGGCCGGAGCCCGCTCCGGCGGAGGCGGATCCGGCACTGGCAGAATATCTGCGCGAATGGCGGCGAACCATGGCGCGGGAGAACAAAGTGCCCGCGTACATTATTCTGCACGACAGCACGCTGGAGGAGTTGTGCCGGCGGCGTCCCGCCAATTTTGCGGAGTTGAAGCAGGTGGCGGGCATCGGCGAAAAGAAGGCGGATGTTTATGGCGCGGACATTCTGCAGGCTCTGAGGAGCTTTGGCGATGGAGCGCGCGCCACTCCGTTGGTGGCCAAGGAGCCGACTCCGGCGGAACAGACAGTTCGCCTTTTGAACGAAGGGCGCCGGTTCGAGGAGATTGCCCGAATTCGTGCGCGGCAGATTTCGACCGTCGTGTGCACGGTGGCAAACCTGATCGAGACCGGGCAGGTGAAATTGAATGCCGAGTGGATTTCGCCGGACGCGCAGCCGCTGATTGAGGCGGCTTGCATGAAGCAGGGCGTCGAGAGGCTGAGAGACATCAAAGACGCCCTGCCGCCCTATATCAGCTTCGACGACATACGGTTGGTGGTGGCGCATCTGCGGGCGGAGAACCGAATAGCGGCGAGGACGGCGTAGGGCGCTGGCACAAATCAAACTTGTCATCCTGAGCGCAGCGAAGGACCTGCTTTCTTGTCAGCACGCGAGAAGCAGGTCCTTCGCTCCCTCGGGATGACAATTCATATCAAGATGACAATTCATATCTAGGGCGCGAATTTGGGGGACGGGACGCCTACACGCCCTTAGCGGCGGGATCCCAGATCAGTTTGTGGATTTGCAGGCTGAGCCGCGCGGGAACGTTGTCGGCGAGGATCCATTGGGCGAGGTCCTGCGGGTCGAGTTGACAATGCGAAGTGTCTCGCGAGCCGGATGCCGTTTTGTCAAATGCCGGCGAAAATAAAATGGCGTGAACGCGCTCGGCCAGCCCGTGATGCAGGACGAAGTCGCGGGCGAATTCGTAGTCAGTGCGGTCGGCCAAGACGAACTTGAGTTCATCGTGCGGCCGCAGCGCCTTCAGGTTCTCGAGCGCGAAGGTGTTGGGTTCGCCGGAGTGGGGACACTTTACGTCGACGATCTTCACGACCTGCTTCGGAACCCGCGCCAAGGGACGTTCGCCGCTAGTTTCGAGGAGCACCTGGTAGTCGGCGTCGAGAAGTTGCTCCATCAGCGGGATGACTTCGCGCTCCTGCAACATGGGTTCGCCGCCGGTGATTTCGACCAGTCCCCCGCTGGGGCTCAGACGAGCGACTTCGGTGAGCACTTCCTGCAGCTCCATTTTTCGCCCGCCCGAGAAGCTGAACTCGCTGTCGCACCAGGAGCAGCGCAGGTTGCATCCCGTAAGGCGCACGAAGACGCAGGCAAGACCAGCCTGAGTGGATTCACCTTGGAGCGATCTATAGATCTCTGTGACTTGCATGGGGAGCCATCAGCCTTCAGGTAAACCGTTGCACGCTATTCCGAATACCTGGCTGTCGTTGTGTCGGTTTCGAAGACGGTGACGTCCTTCACTCTCACCCGGCCGTTGCTCACGGTCTTTAAGCGCGTGTTGGTCTCGTCGTAGAAATACTTCGCGAGATTTTCGGCCGAGGGGTTGAGGACGGTGAAGGGTTCGATGTCGTTGATCATTTGATGGTCGAGACGATCGATGGCGTGCTTCATGACTTCTTTCAGATCTTTGAAATCGAGCAGCAGACCGGCCTTGTCGAGTTCCGTGCCAGCGAGGGTCACGCGAATCTTATAATTGTGGCCGTGCGGGTTCTCGCACTTACCCTTGTAGTTGCGCAGGTAGTGCCCAGCGGCGAATGTGTCTTCTACGGTCAATTCGTACATGGAATCCAGCTAGCCTCGGCGGTGACCCTGCGTTTATTGTACCTTTTGAAACCCTCGGAGACACGGCACGAAAATGACGCAGGCTGAGATCAAGATTCGAGAAGCGGCGCCGGACCAGTCGGCGATCATTCTCCATCACCGACGGTCGATGTTCCGCGATATGGGGGAAGGCACCGTCGAAGAACTCGATCGCATGGTGGAAGTTGCCAGGCCATGGCTGGCGCGGGCTCTGGCGGACGGCTCGTATCGCCATTGGCTGGCGCTGGATGGCTCGGGACGCGTCGCCGGCGGCGGGGTGTTGCTCGGCCCATGGCCGGCGAATCCCAAGGACCCTTGCACCGAGCGGGCAGTGATCCTGAACGTGTACACGGAGCCGGAATTCCGCAAGCGGGGAATTGCGCGGCAGGTCATGGTGACCATCTTGGAGTGGCTCAAACAGCGGGGCTTTCGCGCCGTCAATTTGCATGCCAGTGCCGAGGGGCGTCCCTTGTATGAAAAGCTGGGGTTTGAGGCTACGAACGAAATGCGGCTGAAGTTTTAACCTCTGGTAGCAGGTCCGGAATCCTTGTGGCCACGGGCGGCTGCCGAGCTTCGCTCGGCTGGACGAGCGAGGCGCCCGTCCCCACACTAGCCCGTCCCCACACAACCCAGCTCAGACGTCCGTATCGCAAGCAACTGCCGCGCTTCGCTCGGCTGGACGAGCGAGGTCGCCCGTCCCCACACTAGCCCGTCCCCACACAACCCAGCTGTCCAGCAAATCAAGGGCCAACTCCTGATAATCTGCTAACGTTTGGGTTGCTGCCCCGTCTCTCTCTGTGCAAGGCAAGAACTTAGGATAGGACCACTTGTAGGGGAACAGAGACAGACGATGCCGGCCGATTCTTACGCAGTCGCAATTCCGGTTGGCGAGATTTCCCGTCCGAGGCGGGCGGCAAGTAATAGCGACGGCGGCAACCAGAACCCCACGTCGTATTGGAATCTGAGGGGCTCCTTGGCAGCGCACAGCAACCGCATTGACGACACGAGTTTGATCCGGGAGGCGCAGCAGGGAAACCGCGCCGCCTTCGAGGTCTTGGTGCGTCATTACGACCAGCCGGTGCTGCGTCTGGCGTTGCACCTGACGGGGTCGGAGTCGGACGCCCAGGATGTTTATCAGGAGGCCTTCCTCAAGGCCTACAAGAACCTGGGCAGCTTCCGGTTTGAGTGTTCCTTCTATACCTGGATCTACCGAATCGTCACCAATCTCTGCCTCGATCATCTGCGAAAACGGAATGTGCGCAAGGAAGACGCTCCGGTAGCGGTGGACGCGTCGGGCGAAGAGTACAGCCGGCTGGAGCAGTTTGCCGACGCGCGCTCAGGAGCCAATCCGGAGCGCGATTTGATGCGGCGGGAACTAGGGCGGAAGATCGGGGCGGCATTGACCCGGCTAACGCCTCGCGAGCGCATGGTGTTTGAGTTGAAGCACTATCACGGGCTGAAGTTGCGCACCGTGGGCGAGATGCTGAATACGACGGAAGAGACGGCAAAGAATACGCTGTTTCGCGCAACGCAAAAACTGCGCAGCGCGCTGGCGGAGATGCGATGAGATCGGAATTACTTCCCGCGAAGGGATACGAAAATGAAATGTGATTGGGTACGGCAAAACATTCTGTTCTACGTGTACAACGAGCTGGAAGACGATGCCCGGTACGAGGTAGAGCAGCATCTGGGGCGGTGTCCGGAGTGCGCCACTGAGTTGAAAGCGACGCGCAAGTTTCACGCCACGCTTTCGGAAAACCCGGTGGCGGAGCCGACTCCGAACCTGCTGGCGGCGTCGCGCATGCGGCTGCAGGAAGCGCTGGAAACGACGCAGCCGGGAGGCTTCTGGCAGCGCCTGATTTTTGAGCCGGGAGCTTGGCTGCGGCAGATTCGCATGGCGCCAGCGCTGGCGGCGGCGATTTTCATCGTGGGATTTGGCGGAGGCATTGGCGCCACTTACAACTTCCTTTCCACGCGCGCCGACAATACTGCGGTGATCGACACGGCCAGCGGCAATTTGCCCCTCACGCAACCGGCGGAGTCGTCGATCGCGGGCATCCGCTCGGTGACGCAGGAGCCGGGATCGAATCAGGTGAACATCAAGTACGACACGGTTGTGACCCAGGAAGCGCAAGGTTCGCTGAACGACCAGCGCATCCAGCAGTTGCTGTTGTTCGCGGCGCGCAACAATTACAACTCCGGAGTGCGCATGGACTCGGTGGATTTGCTGACCCAGGCGCCCGACGACACGCGTGTGCGCGAAGCGCTGATGTATGCGTTGCAGAACGATACCAATCCGGGTGTGCGCTTGAAGGCGCTGGATGGGCTGAGTAGTTTTGTGCGGCAGGATGCGCGAGTACGGGATGGGGTTTTGCGGGCGCTGATCAACGATACGAACTCCGGCGTTCGGATGCAGGCCTTGCGGTTGGTGGAGCCGATGAAGACGGACAGCAATGTTCGATCGGTGCTGACCCGGTTGTCGCAGACGGATCAGAACGTCTCAATTCGTTCGCAGGCTCGTACGATGCTGGCGCAGATGCCGGAGATGGATTAATGGAGGGACGGGCGTCTCGCCCGTCCAGCCGGGCGGGGACGCCCGGCTCTCCACCAAATAGAGGTAAGGAGAACATTCATTTGAAGCAAGCAATCAAACTCGCCAGCATCGCAGTATCGATGGCCGTGCTGGCATCTCTGGCTCTGTGCCAGGAAACACGGGTCTATCGCGAAGGCAGCAACTGGGTCCAGGAAACGACCGGGACCATCGGTGCGGCGAAGAACCTCCGGGTAAAACTAGCCTCGGGTTCGGTGAAGGTCCAGGGTGGATCGCAGGCGGGGATCACATACGTCATTCATCGTCGCGCTTATACGTCTTCAGAAGAGAAGGCCCGCCGCGAATTTGAGTCCTATAGGGTCAGCACATCTGTAAAAGGAGACACGGCGTGGATGGTGGCCGAGTCGGGCGGGCGCGATCGCAGATGCTCGGATGAGTTCGTCATCAATGTGCCGCGGAACCTGGACTTCGCCAAGATTGAGACCGGAGGCGGCAACGTAACCGCAACCGGAATCGCCGGACGTGCGGAGCTCAGCAGTGGCGGCGGAAATCTTCACCTGGATGATATTGGCGGCGAGGCGACGGCGGAGACAGGTGGCGGGACGATCGAAGTTGGCAGTGTGGGAGGCAACGTAACTCTGCAGACGGGCGGAGGAAACATCAAGATTGCGTCGGCCAAGGGCGACATCAAGGCGGAAAGCGGCGGGGGAAGCGTAGTCGTCCTTTCCGGGTTGCAAGGCGCGGTGCTGGAGACGAGCGCGGGCAGTATTCGCGTGGACAAGTGCAGCGGAACGGTGAAAGCCACGACCGGCGGGGGAAGCGTGGACCTGGGCGAAATCGGAGGGCCGGCGGAAATTGAGACGGGCGCGGGCAGCATCCGGCTGGCCTCCGCCAAAGGACGGGTGCGGGCCCAGACCGGAGGAGGCAGCATTCAATTGGACGGCGCAACCTCGGTGCAGGCGGAGACCGCGGCTGGGGGAATCGTTGTGAAACTACTGTCGTCGAACGGCGGCCGCAACAATTCCACGCTGGAAACCTCAGCCGGCGACGTCACCGTCTATCTTGCGAACGATCTGGCGATCTCCATAAGGGCGGAAGTCGAAATCGCCAATGGCCACACGATCCGCAGCGACTTCTCCGATATTCATGTGTCGACGGAAGGCGGACCGTGGGGACCGAAAACGGTGACCGCGGAGGGCCAACTCAACGGCGGCGGCCCGGTGCTGAAGGTCCGGACAAATTCGGGGAATGTCAACTTTCGCCGTGTCAGTCGCTAGGTTACGTGGTGGAGCGACGGGCGTCTCGCCCGTCTAGCCGGGCGTGGACGCCCGGCGCTCCACCAACAACTTTTGTATTCGGGAGGGCTTATGATTCATCGCTTCCTGCTTTGCATGGTTCTTTTGACGCTGGCGGCCAGCGCGCAACCCGCGGAGTCGCCGCACGGGGACACGGGCGAAAGCTGGAGCTGGGGTTACGGATCGGAGGAGAGCGGCGGCGGGTCGTCGTATCTCGGAGTGGATATCGCCGACGTTTCTCCCGAGCGCCTCGGAGAATTGAAACTCAAGGAAGAGCACGGAGCCGAGGTCACGATGGTCGATCAGGACGCTCCCGCCGGAAAAGCCGGGCTGCACGAGCATGACGTGATCGTGAGCCTTAACGGTACGGCGGTGGAGAGTGCTGCCCAATTGCGCCGGATGATTAAGGAAACTCCGCCGGGCCGAGTGGTGAATCTCGGCATCAGCCGCGACGGCCAGCCCATGACCATCAAAGTGCAGCTTGCCGACCGGCACAAGTCGATGGCATGGGAGCCAAAGATGCCGGACTTGCCGAAGATGCCGCAGATGCCGACGCTCCCCGACTTCGACCTCCCCGTCTCCGTGGTGGTTGTCCATTCCGGGCTGCGCAGCGGGCTGATGGTCGAAAACATCACTCCGCAGCTGGGAGAATTTTTTGGCGTCAAGGGCGGCAACGGCGTGCTGGTGCGCTCGGTGGAAAAAGGCAGTCGCGGCGAAAAGGCCGGATTCCGCGCCGGGGATGTGGTGGTTAAGGTCAACAACCAGCCCGTGCACGATACTTCCGACTTTACGCATGCTCTGCGGTCATCGCCGAGCCGCGCGGCGGCCGTGACGGTCATGCGCGAGAAGAAAGAGCAGAACCTGACCCTGACTCTTCCCGAGAAGAAGGATTCCGGCAGCCTGATGGAAGACAGCTTTGACGTTCCCGACTTCACGGCTGAGACCGAGCAGGCCATCAACCGAGCCGGAGATGAGATCGCTCGCATGGCTCCGGCGATCATGGAGAAGGTGCAGCAGACATTGCACTCGAAAGATATGGACTTGAAATGTATCGATGAGACGCTACAGGATCTGCAGCGGAAGATGCAGGACCGGCAGCAGGAAATGCAACAGAAGCTTCGCCATGAGTTATCCGGAAAGTGGGCTGAGATCTGACATTGCCAGAGTAGGACAGGCGGCTGGTTACGAAAGTCACACATCGCTTATCGAACCGATGGCCAGATTCCGCCCCCCGACTACACGCTGGTTACCTGTTGTGGTAATGAGAAACCGGATAAGCTATTGCCGCGATGGCTTTCCGCGCTTTATTGTTCTCAAAAAGCACCGAGACGAACGCCGCCATCACGGCGGCCTGCGAGAGTGCGGGGATTCGCGTTGAAGTCGGTTCCGACATTTTTTCGGCCATCGAAAAAGGCACGAAGCAGAACTTTTCATGCGTGATCGCGGACTGGGCTGACCAACCGGAGGCGAGCTTCCTGCTGAAGCGTACTCGGGAGTCGGTGTCGAACGGCGACACCGTGGCCATCGCCATCGTCGATCATGAGCCGAGGCCAGCGGAACTGCGCGACAACCGGCTCGATTTTCTTATCTATCGTCCAATTTCCCCTGAGGAAGCCGACGCGGTGCTGGCCAAAGCGTCCGCGCAGATGCACCCCTTGCGCGCAGAGGACGCGGCGGGGCCAGCAGGCGAAGCCAGCGTCAGCCACGAAAGCCCCAGCACAACTTCCGTGGGCGGGGATGCGCCAGAGCGCAGTCATCAGGAACAGCTCGCCAATTTCTGGGAAGGGAGCCCCGCGGGGCGTATTGGCGACCGCGACATTAAGAGAGACATTGAGAGAGACATTGGGAGAAATGAAGAAGAACCACGAAGGCGCGGCCATGCGCTAGTTTTCCGCGTAGCCTGTGCGGCAGTGCTTGTGTTGGCGGCGGCATTTTGCCTGTGGCGATCGCGCGGCGCCATCGAATTTTTGTCGCGGACGCCGGAGGGAAGGTTCCGGGTTTTGCGGGAATCGGTCGCGGCGCTTTTCCATACCAACAAGACGGGCGCGCCGCCCGCCGGCTCCGGCAGCGACTACCCGCAGCAGGATGAGTACTTCAGCCGAGATGCCGCCAGTTCCGATGCGCAGACACCGTCGCTGGCGGTCGTTGCCACGGAGTCGACCGTGCCGGAAGCGCGCATAGCCCTGCCCAAGGCTCCGGACTTGGCGCTGCCCGTGCCCGTCTTGGACCGTCAAGGCGCGGCGCCCATCCGCAGGGAACGAGTGGCGATTCCAGAAAGCATGAGAAACTCCGAGCCGATCGAACGGCCGGTGGTGGTTGCGGTGAATCCGGCGTTGCTCCCGGTCTCCGTGTCGCCGGCGCAACCAGCAATTCGGCAATCTAGTGAGCCGGTGGTGGTGAGCGAACAGGCTGCCCGAGCCCTGCTGGTGCACACTGTGAATCCGGTATATCCTCCCGAAGCCCTGGCGCAGAAACTTCACGGGCCGGTGGTGCTGCAGGCGGTGATTGGGCGCGATGGCACCGTCGAGGATCTGAAACTGGTTCGTGGATATTTTGTTTTGGGCCGGGCGGCGATTGCCGCCGTCAAGCAGTGGCGGTTCCAGCCCTACAGTGCGAACGGCCACGCCACCGCTGCTCAGACCGTGATCACCATCAATTTCAGCTATCCGCCGGGATAGCGGCTCTTCCAGTGGAGCGCCGGGCGTCCCCGCCCGGACGGGCGAGACGCCCGTCACTCCATAACCTTTCTACTTGTGATCGTGTTTTTCCTCTTCTCCGGTGGGAGGGTTCACGCCGCTGGCCTTCTTCCAATAGTCCTGCACGGCGGGTGGCAGCTTATCGACGCGGGTGAGAAATGCTGTCAGTTTCCAAATGTCAGACTCCGGGAGCGTCTTGTCCCAGGCGGGCATGCCCGTATAGCGGATGCCGGTGCGAATCACGTAGAAGACGCGCCATTCCGGATCATCCAGCGGGCTAAGGATGAGGTTCGGAGGCGGGGGATAGAAGGATTTCCCGAGCGTCGAGGGCTGGCGGTCGATGCCGCCATGGCAAAGCGCGCAATTCATGGTGTAGATCTTCAAGCCCTCGACCAGATTCTCGTCGGTAGGGGGCACGGGATTGTTCGTGCGCGGAGCATGGCGCTCCACCGAATTATCGAGCGCGCTCATCGCGATGTGGATTTCCATTGGAGGGGGAGCGGTGTTGGCCCGCGTGGGCAAAAAGCCGAGCAGGGCAAGGCCCAGCCCGCCGATCAACAGAACCAGAATGGTGATGACAATCCCCAGAATGAAGTTGCGCATTTCATAGCCTCAAAGAGCCCAGAAGGCTGCGAAAAAACTGGGGCCTCGGATCGCTTAGCCGACACAAGCTTCGTATCAGGGTATCGCTTCAGCGATACCGTAAGTTTTTCGAGACCAGATACCCCTTTAGGGGCTGGCGGCAATGTATGCCTGCTCAAAATATAACAGGAGCCCGCCCGCCCCAGTCAGTAAGCCCGCAGGCGGCGAGCCTCGCGCACCAGGTCGGAAACTTTGGGAAGAAAAAATTCCTCCTGCGGCGGAGAAAACGGAACCGGCGTATCGAGCGACGCCAGGCGGATGATAGGGCCATCGAGATCGTCGAATGCCTCTTCGTTGATAATCGCCGAAATCTCTCCAGCCAGTCCGCCCGTGCGCGCGTGCTCGTGAAGAACGATGACTTTGTTGGTCTTCTTCACGGTGGCCGCAATCGCTTCGCGATCGAGCGGCGAGACCGTGCGCAGGTCGAGAATCTCGACCTCGATTCCCTCTTGGCTCAGAATTTCCGCGGCTTCGAGCGCGGTGTACAACATGGCGGCGTAGGTGATCACGCTGAGATGATGCCCCTCGCGCGCCACTCGCGCCTTGCCGAGCGGAACCACGTAGTCGTCATTTGGAATTTCTTCCTTGATTCTTCGGTAGAGATACTTGTGCTCGAAAAAAATTACGGGATTGGAGTCGCGGATCGCCGCCTTGATCAGTCCCTTGGCATCGTAGGCCGTAGCCGGGCAGACGACCTTCAATCCGGGCGCGTGCACGAACCACATCTCCGGGTTTTGCGAGTGGAAGGGCCCGCCATGCACGTTCCCGCCGCTCGGGCCGCGCAGCACCAGCGGGGCCGGCGCTCCCCAGCGGTAGTGCGCCTTGGCGGCCATGTTGACGATCTGGTTGAAGGCGCAGCCGATGAAGTCCATGAACTGGAATTCGGCCACGGGACGCAGGCCGGTAAGAGCCGCACCGAAAGCGGCGCCCATGATGGCCGATTCGGCAATCGGCGTATCGATCACGCGCTCGGAACCGAAGCGGTCAATGAAGCCTTCGGTGACTTTGAAAGCGCCGCCGTAGACGCCGATGTCTTCGCCAAGGCAAAAGACCGTCGGGTCGCGCTCCATTTCCTCCCAGATTCCCTGGCGGATGGCTTCGAGATAGCTGACGACGGCCATGAACAGGAAGTGTACAGCAAGCGGATCTCAGTTCTCGGTTCCCGGCAAATGCGTTCCCGCGATTCATGGCGGCGTAACGTACCGATTGCCGATGGACAAGTGATTTGCCGTTTGCCATCCCCGATCAATTTGGTCTTGATTACGAACGTCCACAACTAACGTCATCTTTTCATAAATATGGGGCACGGCGAAACTAGGCTATGCGTCCCTTAAGCCTGCTTCTGCTCTTATTCGCGGCGATCGCAGCCTCAGCAACCGTCGTCATCACCACTAAAACGCTTCCGAACGGAACGGTGCAGACCCCCTATGCGGCGACGATCCTGACGAGCGGCGGATGCACCCCGATGACGTGGGAGATAATCTCAGGAACGTTGCCAGCCGGCGTAACCTCGACCGTGACACACAACACCCGATCCCTAGCCGCAAGCGGCACGCCCACCACTGCCGCGACCTACACTTTCGGCGTTTTGGTGACGGGATGCCGAAAGCATACGTCGACGGCGCAGTACAGCGTGACAATCGAGGCCCAGCCCCCGGTCTCGTACAATCTGACGGTTGGCAAAACGGGAACGGGGAGCGGTACGGTGACCAGCAGCCCGGCGGGCATTAACTGCGGAACAGCTTGTAGCGCGAGCTTTACCAGCGGCACCATCGTTCCTTTGACTGCGACACCTTCGGTGGGAACGTTCACCGGGTGGAGTGGTGCTTGCAGCGGCCTTGGCATCTGTAATGTGACGATGGGTTCAGCAAAATCGGCGACCGCCTCGTTCGACGTACCCCAGCCGCACTCCGTTGATCTGAACTGGCATCTTGATTCTGGCGCGGTTAGTTATAACATATATCGCGGAGATTCGAGCAGCGGACCCTTTACGTTACTGGCATCTGCGATCGCATCGACTGCTTACACCGACACCACGGTATATTCCGGCCAGACCTACTACTATGTAGCCACGGCGACAGACGCTGCCGGAGCGGAGAGCGGCTATTCCAACCTAGCGACGGCGTTCATCCCCACTCCATAAACCGGTATTCGCCTCTCGGCGAATGAAGCCTTCGGTGACTTTGAAAGCGCCGCCGTAGACGCCGATGTCTTCGCCCAGGCAAAAGACCGTCGGATCGCGCTCCATTTCCTCCCAGATCCCCTGGCGGATGGCTTCGAGGTAGGTGACAGTCGGCATGTGGAGTTCTCAGTTCCAGAACTAGAGCGTGTTTCATAAATCGGTTTTGGGTAGGGCACGGCTTTAGCCGTGCCGTTTAGGCCTGGAAAAATGCAGGCTTTAGCCCCTGAGGGAACGGCCTGTTTTCCCGCAAACCCATTTATGAAACACGCTCCAGTCTCATAAATGGTTTTGGGAAGGGCACGGCTTCAGCCGTGCCGCCATCCAGCCAACAAAACCAGGGCTTTAGCCCCTGGGGGCCCGAGAGCCTACCCGGAGAACGATTTATGACACCAGGTCTAAGTTTATACAGTCATGTTAAATGGGATTGTTGCTCCGGCAATTTGTGTGATCGAAACTTACCCACAGGCGAATTCGCCGTGATGGCGCCTTGCAAAAGCTGATGGAAGATGCGGAAATGCTCGCCGACGTGAAAGCCTACGATGCCGCCAAGGCGCGTCTGGAGGATGGCGAGGACGAACTCATTCCACTGGAGATGACCGAGCGGCGACTGAGGGGAGAGCCCGCACTCCGCATCTGGCGCGAGCACCGGAAGCTTACCCAGGAGCGGCTGGCGAAAAAGGCTAGAGTATCGCGTGCGCTGATTGCGGCGATTGAGACCAGGCGCAAGGCCGGGTCTGTGAGCACATGGAAAAAACTGGGCGCTGCGCTCGACGTGAGCTGGGACCAACTGGCGTAGGGCACATGCAGTGGGACTTGCGTGTCGGCAGTTCGCCAGGCCACTTCTCGAAAAGCGCGAGAAGTGGCGCACCCGGCAGCAGTATCCTTACATTCCACTTGCGGCACACGGCGGCGGCCACGTGGCTGACCAAAATAACCACGCCAACGTGCCCAGAGTCATGGAACGGCGGTCAACAATCAATCGCTCCGTTTCCCGGCGGCCCCACCCTCGTATATCGGAAATCTTTTCGACGACTGAGCTTATGATGGAAGGTCGGCGAAGCGAATTTCGGTACGAAAGTAACTGCGAATTGCTTATTTCCTTTGAATTTGGCACGCAGCTTTGCAAACACTGGACCCTGAGGTTAAACCAAGGAAATGTCCTACACGATGAAGGTCGACTGGCTTCGTTCGGGTCCACTGTGCGCCCCGCTGCATGTCGCGCTCGTTCGTCTGTTTGAAAGCGGCGAACCCAAGGTATTAGTCGAGTACCGAGGCACACCGCAAAAGTACTTTTACACGATTCGCAGATTCCGGCAGGGCGTTCGAAGCAAAGCGATCGGGCGATTTACTCTTGAAGAAGCTATGGCGGCTGCCGAAAATTTCCAGACGGCTTGAATCACATGGCCACATCACATTCCACTTGCGGAGCCCGGCGGTGGCCACGTGGCTGACCAAAGTAACCACGCCAACGTGGCCAGAGTCACGGAACGGCGGTGCTCTAGTCGGAGCGAGCCGAGAATGCTAGATTGGGAGCGAATCGCGGTGAAGCCAAATGAAGACGTGCCTGATAGTTTGTTCTCTGTTGTTAGTGGCGAGAGTGGCGACAGCTCAAGTTCCCGTACCGGACATAGCTGGATCGGCGGCGCAAGCCGCGAATCAGGAAACGTCCCACATTGCGTTTGTAACCGAATACATTCGTGAACTGGCCAGAAACGAGGACACCCGCGCCTCTGGTGAACAGGAATTCAAGCAAGGTGCGAAAGATGAGGCGCTGCGCATCGGAATCCATGCCAGCACTCTGATTCAATTAGAACTGCGATCCCAGATTCGCATGTTGAAAGGCATGCGCCTCAAGCCTCCGTTCGACGAACTCATCCCAGACATTACGGGATTCTATGAGCACAAGGTCGCATTACATCAAAGGTTGATCGATATCAGTACTGCCTTTCTTGCTGGCCCGAAGCCGGGTGTTGACTATGGAAAACTAGCTGCCGAGATGCCTAAGGTAAGGGCTGAATTGGAGTACGTCGATCATTCTCTGTTTGACGCCACTCCTTTGGTTTTCGCAACCCTGATAGACGAAAAACCTGATTCCAAAAATTATGTAAGCCACCTGATTATCACGAAGGCGGAGAGGGCAAAGTTGATCGATGAACTCACTGGCGGCTTCGGCTCGAAACTAGATCAGAAGGACCAAAATTTTACGGTCAGCGCCGCATCGGTCTTGAAGGCGTATTTTCTCAAAGACTATAGATGTTCAGACGAACCCTGGGAGTGATGCTCAGCCATTACACCAAAACTCACCCGGCATCTGCTCGTTGGCCGACCGCGTCGCTTGCTTTTCAGGCCATGGCTGATGCCTTTCCCCGCCCGGCGGAGACAAAGTGGCAATGACCTTCCACGTCCCATCTCACTGGCGCGTCTTTGTGCTCGACGACACTCAAGACCGCATCTCCTGGTTCCGATCCAAACTCCCCAACGTGCGCTTCGCCAAAACCTGCGATGAGGCGCTTGAAATCTTGTCTTCAGAAAAGTTCGACCTCATCTTCCTCGATCACGATCTAAGCTGGATGGACGCCGGATTTCCTAGTCGGTTGCACGGCAACGGAAAGGAAGTGGCCCGCTATCTCGCCCGCACACGCTTCCTGGGGAAAATCGTGATCCACTCCCGCTCCGACCAGGCCAATGCGATGGCAAAGATATTGCCCCAGGCAACAATTGCACGCTTTGGCGAGTTCGACATCACTGTGGATTCACATCAGATCCAACCTGCCGCACAATAGGCCCGCTAAGAAAGATGTCAGCCATCAGCCATCAGCCATCAGCTACAATTCCCCTTCCATGACAGTTGCGGTTCGTTCTTTTGCGAAGATCAATCTCGGGCTCTACATTGGCGCTGCGCGCGCGGACGGATATCACGATCTGCGCACGGTGTACCAGACTATCGCGCTGCATGACGTGATCCGGGTGAGCATTGAACGAAACTCGGGGCGGGGCAGCGGGATTGAGATTCTGTGTGACGATCCGCGGGTTCCGCTGGATTCGTCGAACACCTGCTATCGCATGGCTGCGCGAGTGATGGACGAACTCGGGGCTGAGGGCAGGGTCAGCATCGAGATTGAAAAGCGGCTGCCGGTACAGGGAGGTTTGGGCGCCGCGTCTTCGAATGGCTGTGGCAACGATGCTTGGGCTGGAACGGGCGCTCAAGAAGAAACTATCTAGGACGGCGCGCTTGCGCATTGCGGCTGAGATTGGTTCGGACCTGCCGCTGTTTCTGGTAGGCGGAACGGTGCTGGGAGTGGGGCGTGGCGAGGAAGTTTATCCGCTGCCGGATCTGCCTTCCGTTGCCAATCGTCGTCGTGACGCCTGAAATCGGTGTTTCGACCCCTAAGGCTTTCGCCGATTGGGATGCGCTGTGCCGCGGGAAAGAGCTGCCGAGCTGCGCTCGGCTGGGCGGACGAATGCGTCCGCCCCTACGCTAGCTTGGACGGGCCGGCTCGCCAGGGCGCTCCGTCCCCACACAGGGCCAACACACGGAATCATCAATTGACGCGGCCGTTAGCGTCCGATAGACTGTTTGAGGTTGGCTGCGCGCTTTCGGCGTGGCTTTGTGGTTACCCTTACACCGGTGCTTCCGCAAAGGGCGGGAGCCGGGCCGGGAACTTGCTTTCCGACCTTGTCCGTACCGGGATTGAAAACGACTTCGAGAAAGTCGTCTTTCCTCAATATCCCGAATTGCGTGACATAAAAGGTGCACTGGAGCGCGCGGGGTCCGGTTACGCTTCGCTCTCCGGCTCAGGGTCAACCCTTTACGGGCTGTTCCGGTCGCCGGCCGAGGCCGCAAAAGCGGCCAACCGTCTGCGAAAGCAGGGGCTTACGGCTGTGGCGACGAGTACATTGACGCGCCTGCAGTATTGGAAGCGAATTCTGGATTGTTGATTTTCGATGGTTGGAAGCCTGCTGTTGAAAGACTGTTGTGAAACGACAGAGGTTGAACGACAATTGACGTGCAATCGGCAAATTGTTTCACTGGGCCGTCGACTAATGGTAGGTCAAGTGCCTTTGGAGCACTTTGTCTAGGTTCGAATCCTAGCGGCCCAGCCAGATCACCAGTTTTCAGTTGCCAGTTCTCAGTTCTCAGTCGAGATCCTGGAGCCCCACAACTGAGAACCGGGAACTGAGAACTGAGAACTCAAAACTATGGCTACAGTGGCGACCACGACTGCCGAAAAAACCACCGCGGAAAAAACGGCCGCGGACAAGAAGCCGGTCATGGACGAGAAGCCGCAAGCGAAGCCGCAGCGCGCCCGGGTCGACGACCGATGCAAGGTCTTCTGTGGAACCGCCAACGAGGCGCTCTGCGAAGACGTGTGTAGCTTTCTTGGCGTGACGCGCGGCCAGGCTCTGGTCACACGCTTCAAGGACGGCGAAGCGTATGTGCAGATCCAGGAGAACGTGCGCGGGGCCGACGTGTTCGTGATGCAGCCCACCTGCCAGCCGGTGGACATGCACCTGATGGAACTGCTGTTGATGATGGACGCGCTCAAGCGGGCATCGGCGCGACGCATTACGGCCGTGATTCCGTACTTCGGCTATGCGCGCCAGGATCGCAAAGACAAGCCGCGGGTGCCGATTTCATCGAAGCTGGTGGCCGACCTGCTGACCACGGCGGGCGCGGATCGGGCGCTGGTGGTCGACTTGCACGCGCCGCAGTTGCAGGGATTTTTTAATATTCCGGTGGACCACCTGTTCGCTTCGCCGGTGCTGGTGGATCACTTCAAGAAGCTGAACCTGCCGAACCTGACGGTGGTTTCGCCGGACGCGGGTGGCGTGGAACGGGCGCGTTTTTTCGCGAAGAAAGTGGACGCGGCACTGGCTATCGTCGATAAGCGGCGGGTTGAGATGAACGTCGCCGAAGTGATGCACGTGATCGGCGATGTGGACGGCCGCACCTGTCTCATCATCGACGACCTCATCGACACGGCCGGAACGCTGGTGAAAGTGGCGCAAGCCCTGAAGGAAAGCGGCGCCACCGCCGTGTATGCCTGCTGCACGCACGCGGTTCTTTCCGGGGCGGCGGTGGAAAATCTGGTGACCTCACCGATCACCGAGGTGGTCGTCACCGATACTATCCCGCTGACCGAAGCGGCGCGGAATACCCCGAAGATCAAAGTGAAATCGATCGCGGGGCTGATTGGGCGGGCGATTCAGTCGATTCACGAAGAATCTTCGGTGAGCAGACTTTTTGTTTAGAAGCTGTCGTTGGTCGCTGGTCGTTAGTCGTTCGCGATTCGCCAGCATCTGAAAGGTTTTGCCAACGACCAACGACGAACGACCAACGACGAATTAACGAAGGACGGAAACGGAATTATGGCGACGGCAACGGATATCAGCATACTGGAAGCGCAGAAGCGCGAACCCGGCACCAAGAACGCCGCGCGGCGCGTGCGCGTCAGGCGGAAAAATTCCCGCGGTGGTGTACGGCGCGGGAAAGAATGCGGCTGCGGTCGCGGTCGATCCGCGGCAGGTTCTGCGCATTCTGAAATCGGAGAGCGGGCACAACACGATTTTCGACCTGGCGCTCGACAGCGATCGCGTGAAGGCGATGATCGTGGACTGGCAGTTCGAACCGATCAAGGGAACCCTGCTGCACGTGGATCTGCAGCGCATCGCCATGGATCAGGAACTGACGGTCACGGTTCCGATCGTGCTCAAAGGCGAGGCCGAGGGCGTGAAGACGGAGGGCGGCATCCTGGAGCAACTGCTGCGTGAGATCGAGATCGAGTGTCTTCCGGCGGATATTCCGAAAGTCGATCGAAGTGGACATCAGCCACCTGGTGTTCGGCGTCGAAGTGCGGGTGAAGGACCTTCCGCGCAATCCCAAGCTGAAATTCCTGACCGAAGAGAACCAGATGATCGCGCACATCACCACTGTGAAGGAAGAAGTGGTGGCGGCTCCGGAGGTGGTGGCGGCGGAGGCGGCGGCTCCGGCTGAGCCCGAAGTCATCAAGAAGGGCAAGCAGGAGGTCGAGGGCGAAGTTGAGGCTGAGGGCGATGCCAAGGCCAAGGCCAAACCTGAGAAGGCTGAGAAGCCTGAGAAGAAAGAGAAGAAATAGAGAAGCGATGAGCTCTTGGCTGACAGCTGAGAGCTGACAGCTGAGAGCTAATCTGCGTGAGACTGATTGTCGGTTTGGGCAACCCCGGAATCGAGTACCAGTTCACGCCGCACAATCTCGGGTTTTTGACGATCGATCGGATCGCCAACGGGCTTGGGATCGAAATCCGGAACCGCCAATGCCGCGCGCTGACGGCGCGGGCAACGATGGCGGGTGAGCCGGTGATTCTGGCAAAACCGGAAACCTACATGAACCTGAGTGGGCTTTCGGTGCGGGAACTGGTGGTGGAACATCAGGTCGATGTGGGGCGCGACCTGATCGTGATTTACGACGAACTGGACTTGCCGCTGGGTACGATTCGCATCCGGCAGCGGGGGAGTTCGGCGGGGCACAACGGGATGGAATCGATCCTGGGCGCTCTGAACACCGACGAGTTTTTGCGGATTCGGCTGGGAACTGCGCCCGACCGCAAAGTTGTGGACGGCGTGAAATATGTGTTGACGCCGTTCCGCAAAGCGCAGTTTGGGCTGGTGGAGGAAGTTCTCGACACGGCAGCGCAGGCGGTCGAGATGATTTTGAAAGAAGGACCGGCGGCGGCGATGAACCGGTTCAATCGCAAGAACGAACCGGGTGACGAGCCGCAAGCGACATAAATAGCCGCCGCACTACAGAGTTCTTTGCAGCAGAGAGTTTGGAGATAACGAATGAATCGCAACTATGAAGTGATGTTCATCGTCCGGCCCGATATGGTGGATGAGGATCTGAACAAGCTGATATCCACGATCGAGTCTTCGGTGACCTCGGCGGGCGGAACGGCCAAGAGCGAGGTCTGGGGCAAGCGCCGTCTCGCGTACCGGGTAGGCAAGTTCAATGATGGCATCTTTGTGCTGATGATGATTGACGCCACTGGCGCGATCGTGCACGAAGTCGAACGTCGCCTGCGCGTGACCGAACCGGTGATCAAGTTCCTCACGGTGCGTACGGATGAAGAGCTGAAGCGGCTTGACAAGATCAAGAAACTCCGCGACGCCAAGAAGAAAGTCAGCGCGCAACCCGCGGCGTCGGCCCCGCCGGTAACACCAGCGGCGCCACCCGCCCCGGCAACGCCGGAAGCGGTGAGCGGTACTCCGGCATCGGCGCCGGTATAGCAGAGCATTGGTTTTGGGTAGAGTGCGGCTTCAAGAGCCTGCCCTGAGCGAAGCCGAAGGGTGCCGCTCGGAGCCACAAAACATTCGGGCTTTAGCCCCTGAGGGCCGAACGTCACGCCCTTCTAAATGAATTCTCGGAAAGTAGGAGACTATGGCAGAAGAAACAAAAGCACCCGCCGCGCACGCGGGATCAAGCGGCGGCGAAAGCCGCCCGGAGCGTAGCAGCGGCGATCGTCCCGAGCGCAGTGGGCCGCCACGCGGTCCGCGTCCTGGCGGAGGCCCCGGCGGTCCCCGCGAAGGCGGGCGTAAGTTTTTCCGGCGCAAGAAGGTTTGCAAGTTCTGCGTCGAGAAGATCGAAGCGGTCAATTACAAAGATGTGCGTCTGCTGGCGCAGTTCGTGGCGGAAAGCGGCAAGATCACTCCGCGCCGCCTGACCGGTGTGTGCACGCCGCACCAACGCCGTCTGTCGCGGGCTATCAAGCAGGCGCGTAACATCGCACTGCTGCCCTTTGCTGGACGCGCGCAGTAAATTTGGAAGACACAAGATCAGGGTTTCCCCCGTGAAACCTTGTGCCCCTTGTGGTCAAGTTTTTTCTCAACCACAGAGGACGCAGGGTTTCACGGTGGAAAGCCAACGAAACGGAGTCATGCATGGAAGTCATCCTGAAAGAAGACGTGCCCAAGCTGGGCAACCGCGGTGAAGTGGTGAAAGTCGCCGAGGGATACGGGCGGAATTTCTTGCTGCCCAAGAAGCTGGCGATTCAGGCCACTGCCGCCAACAAGACCGTCATCGAGCAGATGAAGGCCGCCGCCGTGCGCCGTTCCGCCAATGAAAAGACGGAAGCCGAAGCGCTGGCCAAGCAGTTTGACGGGCTCGAAGTGAAATTCCTGCGCAAGTCGGGCGAAGGCGATCAGTTGTTCGGATCGGTCACGGCTGGCGATATTGCCGAAGCGCTCGAGAAAAAGAGCTTCCACATCGATCGGCGGAAAATCCAGTTGCACGAGCCACTCAAAACGATCGGCGAGTTTACCGTCCCCATCAAGCTGCACAGGGACGTGACCACCCACTTGAAGGTCGTGGTCGACAAAGAAACAGCGGCGGCGGAATAGTCTTGTTTCGTCGTGCTCGTGTGGGGACGGGCGACTCGCCCGTCCTGCCGGGCGGGGACGCCCGGCGCTCCATCAAACATCGTCCGATTTCCCGAAGAACTCCTCTACTTTCTTTACGTCTGTTGTCCTGCTGTAAGGCGGCAGGCTCTCCACAAACACTCGGCCGTACTGCTTCTTCAAAATGCGGTTATCAAGCAGCGCCAGCAGCCCGCGATCGTGCAGCGATCGAATCAGTCTCCCAAACCCCTGCTTCAGCGTGATGACTGCGCTCGGCACCTGGTATTCGAAGAAAGCGTTGCCGCCGCCGGCGTCAATGGCCTTCACCCGCGCCGCTACTACCGGATCGCTGGGCACGGCAAATGGCAGGCGATCGATAATCACGCAGCTCAACTGCTCGCCTTGCACGTCCACGCCTTGCCAGAAACTGGATGTACCAAACAGCACCGCGTTGGGCGTGAGCCGGAATTCCTCGAGCAGCGCCGATTTTGGAGCGTCGCCCTGCTTAAGCATGGGATATTCCAGCCAACCCAGCAGGCGCTCGTAGATTTCGTTCATCTGCTTGTAGCTGGTGAAGAGCACGAAGGCGCGTCCGCGCGTAATCTGGAGCAGGCGCCGCACCAGTCCCGCAGCCTCGGCGGCAAACTCCGGCGTGCGCGGATCGGGCAGATCGGGCGGGACGTAAAGAATCGCCTGGCTTTCGTAATCGAAGTGCGAGGCGACGATCAACTCGCGCGCATGGTCGAGCCCGAGCCGCTGCCGTATGTACTCGAAGCCCCCGCCGACGGCCAGCGTCGCCGAGGTCAGCACCGACGTCTCCAGCTTCGACCACAGGCACTCGCGCAGAATCTGGCCGACTTCGATCGGCGTCGCCTGCAGAAAAACATTCGTGCGGCCGCCTGCATGTCTTTCATCGGATGACTTCCGCCGGGCGGGGGCGCCCGCCGCTCCACGAAAAGCGCGCCGCTCGATCCAATAGACGGTGTTCGGGTCCTCGCTTTCCATCACGAAGCGAAGCTGCACCTGCACTTCCCTTGCCCGGCGCACCAGCGTGAAAACCTCTTCCGGCTTTTGCGGAAGTTGCTCCAGTTCCGCGCCCAACCGGTCGAGCGACTGACTGAGCGCCAGAAATTCCTCGCCGTTTTCTTCCAGAAACTCGCGGCGGGAGTCGAAGGCAAAGCGGCCTTCGTGGGCGGGCAGCAGCGAAAAAAAGAGCTGCGAACGCTCGCGCACCGACTGAATCGCTCCCGACATCTGCGGGGTGTAGAGCTTCTCGCGCTGCAGCAGGTGTTCGACATCGCGCGTCAGCTCGTCCATGCGCAGGTTGCTAACCGAAATCCCAAAGTAGTTGCCGGCAATATCTTCCAGTTCGTGCGCTTCGTCGAAGATCACTGCCCCGCATTCGGGAAGCACTCCCGCGTCGGGCGCGTCTTCGGCTTGGAGCTTGATCGACAGGTCGGCAAAAAACAGATGATGATTGACGATGATGATGTCGCTCTCGGCCGCGCGCCGCCGCATCTCGGTGATGAAGCAGCGGTCAAACTCGCTGCACTTTTGCCCGGCGCAAGCCTCGGCCCGCGCGTCGAGCTTGTGCCAAACTGCGCTTGCCTCGGGCAACTCCGCGAGTTCCGCGCGGTCGCCGGACCGCGTGGTCTTTTCCCATGCGGCGATGGCCCGGTAGTGCTCGATCTCTTCCAGTCCGCTGAGCACGGGCTGGCCGGTCAGGTCGTAAAGTTTCTTGCGGCACAAATAGTTGTTGCGCCCCTTCATGTAACAGACGCTGAGCTTTCGATTGCCGTCGGGAAACAACGCCCGCTCCAGCGCGGGGACATCTTTGAAGAAGAGCTGCTCCTGCAGATTCTTCGTTCCGGTCGAGATGATGACGCGCTTGCCGGAGCGGATCACGGGCAGCAGATAGGCCAGAGTTTTGCCGGTACCGGTACCGGCCTCGACGATCAAGTGGCGCTTCTCTTCGAGCGCTTCTTCGACTGCCTGCGCCATCTGCAACTGCCCGCGGCGAAACTCGTAGGCGGGATGCGTTTTCGAGAGCACGCCACCGGGCGCGAAGAACTGGTAGAGCGAGAATCCCGCAGCGGGAGAGACGGGATGGGATGAGGAAGGCACGGAGTCTCTATAATAGCTAACAGTCTCATTCTCAGTTCTCAGTTCTCAGTGGAACCTTCATCGAGTCGGGACAAGACACATTTTGAGCAAAAAGAAGCCAGCGCCACTCGTGGCCATCGTCGGACGCCCTAACGTCGGCAAATCGACACTCTTCAATCATCTGACCGGATCGCGGCGCGCCATTGTTGGCGACGAGCCTGGCATCACCCGCGACCGCCTCTATGGCGACGTGGAGTGGCGCGGCCACGAGTTCCGGGTCGTCGATACGGGCGGTATCCTTCCCGACGACAAAGACTTCATACCAGCGGAGATCTTTCGTCAAGCCAAAGTCGCGTTCGAAGAAGCGGCGGCCATCGTCATGGTCGTCGATGCCCGGACCGAGATCGCGGGGCCCGATCGCGAACTGGCTCGCCTGCTGGCACGCACCGGCAAGCCGCTCTTTCTTGCCGTCAACAAGATGGATAGCGACAAGCAGGATTCGCTGCTGGGTGAATTTCATTCGCTTGGAATGCGGAATCTGTTTCCGGTTTCGGCTGAGCATGGACGCGGGATCGACGATCTGCTGGACGCCGTGCTTCTCGTGCTTCCCCCGAAAAGTGTAACCGCAGAGAGCGCGGAGAGCGCAGAGAAGAATGCTGGTGAAGAATCGACAACCCCTGCAGAGCCGCATGAAATCAGGGTGGCCATCATCGGGCATCCGAATGTTGGCAAGTCCACGCTGCTGAATCAGCTTACGGGAACCGACCGCGCCATCGTTTCACCCGTGGCCGGCACTACGCGCGATTCCATCGACGAAGTCATCCAGTACAAAGGGCCGCAAGATTCGCTTCATCGATACGGCTGGCATTCGCCGCAAAGGCAAGACGCACCTGATGGCCGAGAAGCTCTCGGTGGTCATGGCGCGCAAAAACATTGAAGACGCCGACATCGTGCTCTTCATGGTCGACGCCACCGAAGGCGCCAGCGGCCTTGACGCGAACATCGCAGGCTATGCCCACGAGAGCGGACGCTCGGTGATTATCCTGGTCAATAAATGGGACCTGGTGGCGAGCGGCGAGAAGCGCGCCATCAGCCAGTCTCGAACCGCTCGCATACAGGACGCCAAGCGTCCGCAGGACCGCGCGCTCTATGAAGAGCGCCTGCGCTATGGGCTCAAATTCCTGGCCTACGCTCCGGTGCTATTTCTCTCCGCGCACACCGGCAAGGGGACGGAGAAAATTCTTCCGCTGATCGAGAAGGTAGCCGCCGAGCGGCGCAAGCGCGTCACCACCGGCGAGATGAACCGATTCCTGAAGACGATTGATTTCGAACGCGCCTCGGTTCCGGTGAGCAAACGCGTGAGAATCCTCTACATGACGCAGGCGGGAGTGGCGCCGCCTACGTTCGTGCTCTTCACCGACCGCGCCGTGAAGCTGCACTTTTCCTATCAGCGGTTTCTTGAAAACCAGATTCGCGCGGCGTTCGGGTTTATGGGTTCGCCTATCTGGATTAAGAACCGGGCGCGGGAGTGAAACAGCCTGGCCACGGGTCTGCAATGCAACCCGCGAGGCATAAAATGGCAGGTGTGGATCAATCTCCCGATTGGCGCCGGCTGATGCTGGCTGGGGTCATCCTTGCGGCGTTTCTTGCAGCCGTGAGCTTGTACATGCAGAGATTCCATGGATGGAGTTTCATAATCCTTTGCTTTGTAGCGAGCTTGCTGGGCGGGGTTGGATATCTATGGGCTCGGGATCGCGTGCTTCCGAGTTGGGAACGCCTGCCGAAGGTCAGTCGCCTCTTCCTGATTGCATTCACGGCCGCCATTGTTCTGGCCGCGCGACTCATCGCAAATCGGCACAACCCCAACGAAGCATTCGCTGACTTGCTGGTATGTATGGGCGTTCTGGTCGCGCTCGCCCTGTTCGGACTATATCGAGTCCTGTCCCATCTCCTGGAATCTTCCCATACACGCACGTCTGGGCGTTAGCCCGGACAATTGGCCTAGGAACTTCTACCCAGTTACCGCCGCATGTCGCCCATCCTCCGTCAGCAGCCCCACGCGGTCAACGCCGGCGATCCGAGCAATGGCAATCACGTCCGCCACGTCCTGGAACTCGATGTCGTTGTCGGCTTCGATGTAGGCGATCCGCTCCACGCGGATGGCGAAAATATCCCGCAGGCGTTCGCGGAGGCGATCCCATTCCACCGACTCCTCATTCACCATCACTTGCGGATGCCCTGCTCCTGGTTTTGCCTTGTGGATCTGAATCACAATCGTCGCCTGCGGCGGCGGGATCGGGTTGCCGGTTGGACTGGGCTGCTGCGGAATCTCCGCCTGTAAACCGGTTGACCGCTGCTCGATTACGACCACCATGAAAACGATGATGAGCACCAGGAGAACGTCAATCAGGGGAGTGACGTTCATTTTTGGGCCTGTCGAAGACGAACCACCGCCTGCCGTGGAGAATGCCATTGCATCTTCCTCTCGTTGTATGGAGAACCGGCACGCGCGTGTCTGAATCATTGGACACCCGGATGACGCAGAGAGTTCCCATGGCCTCGGTGACGAATTTTCCGCTCCCAGCCACGAACCGTTAGAATCAAACGTTCCATGCAGCGTGTAGTGCATCGCATATTTCGACTCTCAAGATCAGGGATGATGGTGAAACATTTCTTGCGGCTGGCGCCCGGAATCCTCCTTCTGACCCTCAATCTGCTCCTCCTCACTCCGCGGTCACACGCGCAGGACAACTACGAAATCCAGGTTTACTCCTCGGAAGCGACGCCGAAGAACGACACCATGGTGGAGATCCACTCCAACTTCACCGTGGACGGCTCGAAGCGGGTGATTAACGGCGTGGTCCCTACGAATCACGCCAAGCATGAGACTTTGGAGATCACGCACGGCTGGACGGACTGGTTCGAAACCGGCTTCTATGTGTTTTCGAGTATTCAGCCGAATGACGGCTGGAAGTGGGTGGGCGATCACATTCGCCCGCGGTTTACGGCTCCGGAGTCGTGGCACTCTGCCGGTGGGACTGAGCCTCTCGCAGGAAATTGGATATCAGCGGCGGAAGTTTGCCGAGGATAGCTGGAACTATGAGCTTCGTCCCATCATCGACAAGAAACTGGGGCGCTGGTACTTCGCATTCAATCCGGCGTTTGACCGGGCGCTGCACGGGTTGAACACGGGCCGGGGATGGGAATTTTCTCCGAATGTGAAAGTTGGTTTTGATTTCACCAAGAAGATCACTGGCGGGTTCGAATACTACGGGGCGCTTGGGCCGGTTTCCAACTTCGATCCCATTTCGCAACAGTCGCAGCAGATCTTTCCTACGATTGACCTGAATCTTTCGCCGAACTGGGAATTTAATTTTGGCGCGGGCGTGGATGTTTCCAACTCCGCCGATCATTTGATCATCAAGTGCATCATCGGACGGCGCTTTAGTTGGGGGCGCAAGCCGAGCGCCGCGCAAAAGTAGTGCCAGCGTGAGGTCCCTTAATTTCCCGACATTCGATAGGGTTGTCATCCTGAGCGAAGCGAAGGACCTGTTGTCTCGTGCACTGAGAAGAAAGGCAGGTCCTTCGCTTCGCTCAGGATGACAACGTAGATCTTTGCTTAGCCGATCGGGGCTGCCGACGGCGGCAGCGGAGGCGGTTCGAAGGGCGGTGGAGATTCCGAAACCGGAGGCATTTCCGGAGCGGGAGGCGCGGGAGCCGGGGCGGGATGCAGCAGCGCGTCTAGCGTTGGATAGCGAGCGGCCAGAAAATACATCGCGTACGCGGGGAAGAACACGGTCGCCGGCACGCACACCAACGCGACCAGGTAAATCAGCAGAAAGAAGAGCAGGGTTCCGAAGATAATCGCCAAGCTGATCGTGGTTACGTTCCATCCCATCCCCGCCGCGCTGCCGGCGACCATGGCGATTACAGCCGGGACCACGACGAACAGGATCGGAACGATCGCAAGGATGCTGAACAGGATTCCCGCCGCAATGGCTAGCACGAGCTTGAGGAGCAGATAAACCGCGTAGCGGCCCTTCTCTCGCCCGATCATCCCCAGCAGACGGTGCCAGCCGTCGGCGAAGTCGAGGTTTTCGAGAGCCATCAGCGGCACCAGGAAATCCTTCGCCAGCACCTGAACCACAGCGGCGGCCAGCGCGAACACTACGAACAGGCCCACGAGCAGAATCCCCCCGATCACCAACCGCCCTACGTGTTGCCGGAAATCTGTCACCCAGCCCGCGGCAAAGGCCAGCGCCAACGGCACGCCAACCAGAACCGCCAGAAACATCCAGACGGCAATCTGGAACACAATCTGCCACAGGAAGAATCGGCCGCCGGCGCGACGCCACTTGCTCCATCCGCCGCCAATAGAACATTCCCGCCGCAGCACCGAGTCGAACAGGATGAACCGGAACACGCTGTTGATGTAGAGGAACACAATCCCCAAAACGACCAGGGCGCAGATTGCCACGATGATCAATCCCAGGAACTGGCCCAGGTGCTGGGGAATGTGCGCGGGATTAAAGCGCGGAAAACCAGCCGGCAGACTCGATCGCATGAGCCCGCTGTGACTTCTTGGCGGCTGCTGGAGAAACCGTCCGAAGTTTCCGAAGTTGCATCCGCCAACATGCAGTTCCGCCGCCAGGATCCCCACCAGCGCCAGGCGAGACCATTGCCCCCAGCGGAAACGAGTGAAGAGTTGTTCCCGCACATGCTGCAGGGCAGGCTGCACACAATCAACGGCAGAAGCTGGCAATGGATCACCTCGTGCCACGCCGCCAAGGTATCGCGGCGAGAGTTGCGGCGTCAATGACGAAGAAGAGCGCTGCGGGCTGAGGGCGCCGGCAGCGCGCCCCGCCGCAGCCACTCCTCGAACTCCCGCAGGGCGAGCTCGCATTGCAGTCGATGGCGTTCCTGGCGGTCGCGGACCTTCCGGTCGAGCGCGGGCAGAAGGTCAAAAGTTATATTGGCGGGCTGAAAGTTCTTGCTCTCCGCCTGCGTGATGTAGTGGACCAGCGAGCCAAACGCTGTCGCGCGCGGTGGAGGCACAGGCTCGCCGCCGGTGGCCAGCGCGGCTGCATTCATTCCCGCCATCAGTCCGGTCGCAATCGATTCGACGTAGCCTTCGACGCCGCAGATTTGCCCCGCGAACAGCACATGGGGATGCGCCTTCATTTGCAAGGTCGGGTTCAGCAGGGCCGGCGAGTTGATATAGGTGTTGCGGTGAATCTGTCCGAAGCGCGAAAAACGCGCGTTTTCGAGGCCGGGGATCAAACTCAGCACGCGCGCCTGCTCGCCAAATTTCAGATGATTCTGGAAGCCGACGAGATTGTAGGAATCGGCACGGAGATTTTCCTGGCGCAATTGCACAGCGGCATACGGGATTCTGCCCGTGCGCGGGTCCTTAAGCCCGACCGGCTTCATCGGACCAAAACGCAGCGTGTCGCGTCCGCGGCGGGCGATCTCTTCGATGGGCAGACAGCTTTCGAAGTAGTTCAGGCCTTCCCAGTCTTTCTGTTCCACCGATTGCGCCGCGAGCAGCGCATCGTAGAAACGGTCGTACTCCGCTTTCGACATTGGACAATTGATGTAGTCGGCCGACCCTTTGTCGTAGCGGGCGGCCATGTACACCTTGCTCATGTCGATGGAATCGGCCTCGACGATGGGACTGATGGAATCGTAAAAATACAGGTTGTGTGGTGGCGGGGCTTTGCCCCGCAAAAAATCGGCAACGGCATCTCCCGTCGAAACGCGAGACGAACTCAGCCGCACAATTTCCCGCGAGAGAGCGTCCGACGTCAGCGGGCCGGTTGCGATGACTGTCAGTTGGTCGGCTGAGACCTGCGTGACTTCTTCACGGCGAATCGTGATGAGCGGTTCGTGGGAAATCGCCTCTGTCACCTTCCGCGAAAACTCGGCCCGATCCACAGCCAGAGCGTGTCCGGCGGGCACCGCTGTGTCCCGCGCGATCTCCAGCAACAGCGATCCCGCGCGCCGCATCTCTTCTTTCAGCAGCCAGGGCGCGGTGTTTTCACTCTCGGACTTCAGAGAATTCGAGCACACCAGTTCGGCGAAGTCCTCCGTCTGGTGGGCGGGAGTCGTGCGCGCCGGCCGCATTTCGAACAGTTCGACAGCAATGCCGCGGCGCGCACACTGCCACGCTGCTTCCGATCCTGCGAGGCCCGCTCCTATGATTTGGACTCGCTTCACGAGTCTTTCTCCGCCAGCTTTCGCAGGCTGTCTCCGGTTAGAAACACACTTCGCCACTCGTCCATAAAATCCCCGCCCAGAGCTTCATACATGTCGATGGCAGGCTGATTCCACTTCAGCACCTCCCACTTAAGGAACAGGCGATTCCCCTGCTTCGCCGCGCGGGCAACGCGGCCAGGAGCGCTCCGCCGATCCCGCGCCCTCGGAAGTCCGGACGCACAAAAAGATCCTCCAGGTAAAATCCGGCGCCGCGCCACGTCGAGTAGTAGTCAAAATAGAGCGCATAGCCGGCGGGCTCGCCCTGCCATTCGGCAATCAACGCGCGAAACTGAGGAGCCGCGCCAAAGCCGTCGCGGGCAATGTCGTCCTCGGTCGTCATTACCTCGTCCGGTTCCTTCTCAAAGTCGGCAAGTTCCCAGATCATTCTTCGGAGCAAGGCAGCGTCGTCGATGGTGGCGTCACGAATTGTCAGCATGGGAAGCGTGTGAGAAGAATTCCCTCCGTTTATTATAGAGGGACGTTCGGAAGAGACGTTGGGAGGAAACATGGCCCGGATTAGCCTGATTGAACCTGCGCAAGCCAGTGCGGAAGTTAAGGAGATTTATGAGGGCAAGCTGAAAGGCAAGCCCGGCAGCATCCAGAGGGCGCTGGCGCACCGTCCCGCCATGCTCGGCAAGTTTCTGGAGTTCTATGCCAGTGTGGGGCGTTCGCTCGATCGCAAGCTGTACGAAGCGGTATATCTGCGAGTCTCGCTGATTAACGGGTGCCATTACTGTTCGCAGCACCACATCCAGGGCGTCAAACGCGCCGGACTTACGCCGGACCAGATGAAGGGTCTGAAGGACGGAAACTATGCTGGATTTGGTGCGCCCGAGCAATCCGCGCTCCGCTACGCTGAAAAACTGACGCGCACGCCCGACGGCGCGAGCGATGCCGATTTCACCGAACTTAAGAAGCATTTCTCCGACGAGCAGATCGTTGACCTGCACATGCTGATTGGGCTGGCGAATTTGACCAACCGCGTCACTGGGCCGCTGGCGTTGGAAGTCGAATTTCCAGAGGAAAAGATCTAGGTCCAGAGAATGGAGCGACGGGCGTCCCCGCCCGTCCGCCGAACCGCGCTCGCCTGGGACGGGCGGGGACGCCCGTCGCTCCACCAGCAATTCACAGAATCACACGCTCGTCTCCGACTCGCCGCGTTACTCGCTCGCGGTCCAGATATTCGAGCAGCGGAATCGCGTACTTGCGGCTGACTCCCGTCATCTCTTTGAAGCGGGCGACGTCAATTTTCGGCGCGCTAGTTTTGAGCGCGGCGATCTTATGGCGAAGATCCAAGAGCGCACTCTGATGGAAGACCAGCTCTTCTGAAATCTTGATCAGAACCTTGTCGCGCAAGAGCAGAGTGACAATTTTCTGCGCGCGGATTTTATCCACCTTTAGACCCGCCAACACTTCTTTCAGCGACGGAACTTTCAAGCCCGCGGAAGCAAACGCCTGCTCGATGATCTTCTTGGACTCGGCTTCCTCGTCTTTCATGACCACGCCGCGGCCGGGCAGGTGGACGAGTTCACCCGTGGCTTCGAGCTTCTTTTCCTCCACCAATTTTCCCAGCACGCTGTAGAACACCTCAGGGCCCAGGTTGACCCGATCGCGCAGTTCCTCTTTGCCCATCCCTGCCACCAGAGGATTCGCATCATGAAATTTCCTGAGAGACTGAAGTGCATCCGCTTTCGCTTCCGCGTATGCGGCCGGCGCAACCAGCACGGGATTGCACCACACCAATCCGGCCGGTGGGGCCAGTTTCATCGCTGCTTCGCGCCGGATGTTCATTTCTCCGGGAACGTCATCCAGACGCAGGCCCGTAGCTCCCCGCCGCGCGACGCGCGCTGCCAGCACTTGTGCCGGAGAACCATCGCGCATGATTTTGAGAAATGCAATCGGATCTTCCACGCGTTGCTTGCGCGTTGCAGGCGATCCGTCGAGCACAACGCCTCCGCCAATGGTTATTACTGGTGAAAATTGGCGCACGATGAAGCGGTCCCCTGGCAGAAGCAGCATGGGTTCGGCGAATCGTAGTTGTGCATACGCTTCGTCTCCCGGCTTCAACTGTTTCGTCCCATACAGGCGCGCTTCCGCGATCGTTTCCGTCGTGTACGCGTGAAAGTGCACGCGCGCGCCGTCCTTGAACGGCTTGGCTGAGGGAAGAAGGGAAAGGAGTACATCGACTCGCGACGTGGAATGAAAAGTATCCGCGGCCGCCAGCGTCATGCCGCGCGCCATGTCTTCGGTGGAGACGCCAGCGAGATTCAGCGCGGTGCGTTGCCCCGCGACGGCGGTGTCCGCGGGCGAGCCATGCACCTGCACTCCACGAACTCGCACGCGCTTACCTGCGGGAAACAGTTCCAGCTCTTCTTCTTTGCGAATCGTCCCCGCAACCAGAGTGCCGGTAACGACCGTGCCGAAACCTTTCATGGTGAAAACGCGGTCGATGGGAAGGCGAGCCAGCGCCGCCGAATCTTTCGCTGCAACCTCGGAGGCGACCCGGGCAAGCGCGGACTTCAACTCGTCGAGGCCGGCGCCCGTCAGTGAACTCACGGCGACCATGGGCGACCCCGCCGCATCGAGAGTCGTATCGAGAAAAGATCCGCGCACATAATCTTCCACTTCCAGACGCACCACTTCGAGCGTCTCCGCATCCACCGCATCGGATTTTGTGAGTACGGTGATGCCGCGACGGATCGCCAGCAGGCGGCAGATATCGAAATGTTCGCGGGTCTGCGGCTTGATGCCTTCATCGGCGGCTATGACCAGCAGCACCAGGTCGATGCCGCCCACGCCTGCCAGCATGTTGCGCACGAAGCGCTCGTGGCCGGGGACGTCAACGAAGCCTACGCGAATGCGGCTGCCGTCGGGGGCGGGGAGTTCGAAGTGAGCGAAACCGATATCGATCGTAATGCCGCGCCGCTTTTCCTCTTCCAGACGGTCGGCATCAATGCCGGTCAGCGCTTTGACGAGCGCGGTTTTTCCGTGATCGATATGCCCGGCGGTGCCTACGATGACGGATTTCATTCTGCGACAGTATAGACGGACGGGGGTGTGGTGACGGGGCTCCGCCCCGTTCTGGCGGGGCAGAGCCCCGCCACCACACTGAACCTGCTAGCGCCACTTCTTCAGCTTCGGCCAGACCTGCACCAGAGTGCCGAACTTTGCGCCCCGGCAGATAAATACTGGAATTTCTTTCTCCAGCGCATACGGGTTGTCGCGCGAGGCGCCTACAAAATCCACGTGTTCAAAAAGTTCTTCGAGTCTTTCGCGGTTGTCGTCGAGCACGATCAGACAATTGCCGGAATACCCCCGCGGGCCCCACAACCACCACGACTGGTGGCCGCTCAAAGACTGCGGCAGCCCGTATTTTGGCCCGAGAAGATCAATCGCTCCCGCCTGACCGTAGTCTTGGGCGAAAATTCCACAGTCTTTGCGCTGATCGCTGGGGATCATGTTCCAGGCGGCCGCGGCCTCGTCGACGATTTCGTTCCAGCCAAACTGATCGGCGTAATGCTGCGGCAGAACGGCTCGCATGTGGCTGTGCTCACTTCGCGGCACCTTGATGGGCAGCCGCTCCATGTACGGAATGAACTGCTCAATCGGAAGAATCGGCATGGCCAGAGGCGCGAAGATGGCGCCACCCGCCAGAGCGAGCGCAACAATCACGGGCTTCAGCCAGAGCTGCCGGAAACGATCGATGGCATCGTCAATCACAACGCATCCGGCTGCGAGATAGACCGGGTAGATCGGCGCCAGGTAATAATTCTTTCCTTTGAGAATGACAAAGACGGCGAAGCCGACCAGATATGCCACTCCGAGGAAGCGATAGGGTTTGAAGCGGGCTGCCGCGAGGAACGCGATGACGCCGGCGATCCAGATCAAGGCCGACACCGGATGAATGAGCAGGATTTGCTGTGAGAAATATTGCCAGGGCGAGAGCACGACGTCGCGGCCCTCGGCCTTGATGTTGCGCATGAGTTGGACGAACGGCCAGTGGTAGGCGAGATTCCAAAGCAAATTAGGTAGAAAGATCAGAAAAGCCGCGGCGCCGCCCAGCCACATCCATTTGCTCAGCAGAAACCGACGCTGCCCGGTCAGCAGCAGTCCCATGACAATGGCGAAGCCGAAGACGGCGATGGAATACTTTTCCTGCAGGCCGATTCCGGCCGCGACTCCAAACCACAGCCAGTACCGGGGTTCTTCGCGTTTAACCGCGAGGATGGCGCAGTACGCAGCAGCTCATCCACAGCAAGACTTCGAGACAGCAATTGCTGGTGAGCAGGCTTCCGCCCGACAAATAAATCGGGGCGATCAGGATCGTCAGGGCGCTGAGCACGACGGCAAATCGCTTGCCGCCAAGTTCACGGGCGATCATGCCCGTCAGTACGATGAGAGCCGAAGTGGAAAGGGCGGGGATGAGGCGCACGCTGCGCAGCGAGTCGCCAAACAGTGCCAGGCAAATCCGGCTGAGAATGGGCAGCAGGGGCGGCTGGTCCACATAGCCCCAGGCGGGATGCCGGCCGCAGGCGATGTAATCGAATTCGTCGCGAAAGTAGCCGTAGCGGTTGTTGAAGACCATGTGCAGTACGAAGCTGGCGGCGGCGATTCCCGCGACGGCGAGCATTCCGTTTTTCGCCCAGCCTGCGTTCGGCGGTGCGATCGACTGGTGCTGCGGTGGCAGGTGTGTCCATGGTGTGCGGAAGGATAAGCGAAGCAGCCGGGAGTTGTCACTTTTCTTCTCGTTTTTTTTGTTCTCGTCTTCGCCGAATCCACATGCGAAAAGTTGGTCTAGATGCGACAATAAAGATTCCCGATGACCACCTCTGCGATCGTTCCTATTGCCATTACGCCGGAGATGATCCGGGAGCACGGCCTCACTCCGGAAGAATTCGAAAAGATCAAGCAACTGCTGGGCGGACGCGAACCCACGCGGACCGAACTCGGCATCTTCAGCGTGATGTGGAGCGAGCACTGCTCCTATAAGTCGTCGCGCGTCCACCTGAAGCGTCTGCCGACGCGCAGCAAGCTGGTGGTGCAGGGGCCGGGCGAGAATGCCGGCATCGTCGACATCGGCGACGGCTGGGCTTGCGCATTCAAAATCGAGTCGCACAATCATCCGTCGTTTATCGAGCCATTTCAGGGAGCGGCCACCGGCGTCGGCGGAATTCTGCGCGATATCTTCACCATGGGGGCGCGGCCGGTCGCGGTGATGGACTCGCTGCGGTTCGGGCCGATTCAGGCCGAGCTGCGCTCGGCCGGACAGCCGAGGGCGGCTGTCCTCTACGCAGGTTCTGCCTACCCAAGCGGAAATTCACAAGAATCATTCCGTGATGGAGGGCGTGGTCTCGGGCATTGCTTCTTACGGGAATTGTTTCGGAGTGCCCAACCTCGGCGGCGAGGTTAAGTTCGAGCCCTGCTACTCCGGCAATCCGCTGGTGAATGCCTTCGCGCTCGGGCTGGTTCGCCGCGACCAGATTTTTTATGGACGCGCATCGGGCGAAGGCAATCCCGTGATTTATGTGGGGTCGAAGACTGGACGCGACGGCATCCACGGCGCCACCATGGCGAGCGAGGAGTTCAGCGAAGGGTCGGAAGCGAAGCGGCCCAACGTGCAAGTTGGAGATCCATTCCTCGAGAAGCTGCTGCTGGAAGCTTGTTTGGAGGCCATGCAGACCGGCGCTATCGTGGGAATCCAGGATATGGGCGCCGCCGGACTGACCTGCTCGACCTGCGAGATGGGCGCGCGTGGCGGCACCGGAGTTGAAATCGAACTCGACCGCGTCCCGCAACGCGAGACCGGCATGACGCCGTACGAAATCATGCTCAGCGAGTCGCAGGAACGCATGTTGCTGGTGGCGCAGAAGGGCCGCGAAGAAGAAGTATTTCGCATCTTTCAGAAGTGGGGACTGGATGCGGTGGAAGTCGGCCGCGTCACTTCCGATGCGAAGATGCGCGTGCTCGAACACGGCGAAGTCGTCGCTGAGATTCCGAATGCCGCGCTCACCGATGATGCGCCGGTATATAAACGTCCGCTGGCGCGCTGGGAACCTCCGGTCGATCGGGAAAAGCCGGAGCACATCAGGTTCGCCGAAAGCGGAGACTTCTCAGCCCAGCTCAAGCGATTGCTCGCGAGTCCCAACATTTGCTCGAAGCGGTGGGTATGGCAGCAGTATGACCACATGGTGCTGACCAATACGGTCGAAGCGCCCGGAGCGGGCGATGCCGGCGTCATCCGCATCAAGGGCTCCAATCGCGGGCTCGCCATGGCGCTCGATGGAAACGGTCGCTGGTGCTATCTCGATCCTCGTCTCGGCGCCATGCACGCGGTCGCCGAAGCCGCGCGCAAAGTGGCCTGCGCGGGAGCGACTCCGATCGGCGCCACCAACTGCCTCAACTTCGGCAATCCCGAAAAGCCGAATATCATGTGGCAGTTTTCGCAGGTGATTGACGGCATCACCAAAGCCTGCGAGGAACTGGATACGCCGATTACCGGCGGCAACGTCAGCTTCTACAACGAGACTCTCGGCGAAGGAATTTACCCGACTCCGGTGATCGGAGTGGTGGGACTTCTCGAAGACGTCCACAAAACGGCGAAAATGCACTTTGCGAAAGCCGGACGCGAGTCCGCGAGAAAGATCGTCCTGCTGCGCGCGAATGAGCCAGGCGACGCGGTCGACGCCGAGTTGGAGTTTGGCTCGTCCGAGTACGCGAAAGAAATTCTCGGGGCGGTGTGGGGCTATCCGCCGGAGTTGGATATCGAGAAAGAGGCCACGCTGCAACGCGCGCTGGTGGCCATCATTCAGGCGGGGCTGGTCGAATCGGCGCACGACTGCGCCGATGGCGGGATAGCCGTGGCGCTGGTGGAAGCGGCGCTGCCCGCGGAAGTCGGCCTGAGCGTCAGATTGCCCAAGCAGAAACTAGCGCCTGAGTTCCTGTTGTTCGCGGAAGACGCCAGCCGGGTCGTACTCAGCTGCGACCCGGGCCACCTGCCGCGAATCCAACAGGTAGCGGAGGAGTACGGCGTTTTTGCGGACGTGCTGGGCGAAACGGGCGGTGACAAGGTTGAGATCGCGGTCGATGAGCAGAACGTGATTTCGGCGCAGCATTGCCGAGTTGCGGGAAGCATACGAGGGTGCGCTGGAAAGGGCGTTGCGTGCGGAACCGGGCGTTGCCGCTGCGGACTAGGGTTGGCCGGGCTTTGCCCGGCTGGACAGCCGAAGGCGGCTGTCCCTACGTGAACTGGACGGGCGAGTCGCCCGTCCCCACACGAGCTAAGGTGCTAAGTGCTAAATGCTTCCTTTCGACAAATTTCGTGATGAATGCGGCGTGGTCGCCATCCACGCCCATCCTGAGGCGGAGAAACTCGCCTATCTCGGCCTGCATGCCTTGCAGCACCGCGGGCAGGAATCGGCGGGCATCGTCACCTCCGACGGCGAGCACTTGCGCCAGCACAAGGCGATGGGGCTGGTCGCCGACATTTTCAGTCACGCGGTGCTGGCTTCTCTGCGCGGTGTTCTCGCGATCGGGCACACCCGATATTCGACGGCTGGCGATTCGGCCCTGCTCAATGCCCAGCCCATCATGGTGCAGTCGAACAAGGGCAAGATCGCGCTTGCCCATAATGGCAACCTGATCAACGCGCAAGCGATTCGAGGCAAGCTGGAGGGCCAGGGCTCGATCTTCCAAACCAACAGCGACACGGAAGTGCTGGTTCACCTGATTGCGCTCTCCCGCGAGGAAACCTTGCCCGACGCCTTCGCCGACGCGCTGCGCCGTGTGGAAGGCGCGTTTTCGCTGGTCATGCTCAGCCGCGACCGCATCTTTGCCGCCCGCGATCCGCGCGGGTTTCGGCCGCTGGCCATGGGCCGCATCCCGGCTCCGACCAGCGAGAAGAAAGACACGATCGTCTTCGCCTCGGAAACCTGCGCTTTTGATTTGCTCGGCGCCATCTACGAACGCGATGTGAAACCCGGCGAACTGGTCATCGTCGGACCCGAAGGCGTCAGCTCGCGTTTCTACTCGCCGTCTCCGGCGCAGTCGAGCTGCATTTTTGAGCACGTTTATTTTTCGCGTCCCGACAGCCTGGTGTTTGGCCGCTCGGTCGATCAAAGCCGCGACGCCATGGGACGCCAGCTGGCGCGCGAAGCTCCGGTGGACGCCGATATCGTCGTTCCCGTCCCCGATTCCGGCAACACCGCAGCCATCGGATACGCCGCCGAAAGCGGCATTCCTTTTCGCCTCGGGCTGATCCGCAATCATTACATCGGACGCACCTTCATCGAACCGGAGCAGTCGGTGCGCGATTTCGGCGTGAAGCTGAAGCTGAACGCGGTTCGCAGCTTGATCGAGGGCAAACGGGTGATTCTGGTGGATGACTCCATCGTGCGCGGTACCACCAGCAAGAAGATCGTCCGCATGATTCGGAACGCGGGAGCGAAGGAAGTCCACATGCGGATTTCCTGCCCGCCGACGATTTCGCCGTGTTTCTACGGAGTGGATACGCCGTCCAAGAAAGAACTGATCGGCGCCAACAAGACGGTCGAGGAGATCCGCGATTACATCGTCGCCGACTCGCTCGCCTATCTCTCGCTGGAAGGTCTTAAGAAAGCTTGCGCGGACGGAGACCGAACCACCTACTGCTCCGCCTGCTACACGGGAAAGTATCCTACTAAAGTGGACGTGGAAGAGATACTGCCAGCGGCCGTTGAGCCTGGTTAGCCGCCTGTGGCGAAAGTGTGGAACCTGATTTTGCCAGAGACAGCAGGTCCTTCGCCGCTCAGAATGACAGTTCATACTTTGTGTTGCTTGTGCGCAATCATGTATCACGGACTCTTAAAGAATGAGAATCTTCGGCGTCTGGCGCGAGCGGCGGAACCTTGCCGCGGCGCCCAAAATGTTCCCCTGCTTTTCGCTTTTTGAATCGACGACGGGCAGATCGAGTTCCGCAGTCTGCGCAGCCATCCTCCTGGCATTCCTGCCGATGTTCCTCTCCGTTCCTTCGCTGGTGCGCGCTCAGAATCCGAACGGCTCGCTCCGCGGAGAGGTCCAGGACACGAGCGCAGCGCGAGTGGCGGGCGCTCGCGTCGAGGTGCAGTCCATCGGATCGGCTCTGTCACGCGAGACCAGGGCTGATGAGCGGGGAGAATTCCGCATTGACGGCCTGCCGCCCGGTCCCTATCGCGTGACCGTGACGGCCAAGGGTTTTTCCCAGGCCGTCGCCAATGTGGATATCGCCGTCAGCCTGGTGCGCGACGTCAGTGTCACGCTCAAACCGCAAAGCAGCGCCGAGGCGGTGAACGTGCAGGGGAGCTCTTCCTCGATTACAACCGAATCGATTGACACGGCGAGTGCGGTGCATCAGGGCGTGGTCGGCAGCCGGGACCTGGAAACTCTTCCGCTGGCGGCGCGCAGTTTCGCCAACATCGCTTATCTCGTGCCCGGAACCGAACCGGTCGAGCCTTCCGATCCCACCAAGGCGCGCATCACCGCCGTGTCAACCGGCGGAAGCTCGGGCTTGAACAACGAACTGTCGGTCGACGGCGGCGACAACTCCGACGACTGGATTGGCGGCTTCCTGCAAAACTTCTCGCCCGACGCCATTCAGGAATTTGCCGTGCGCACGTCGAATGAAGACGCTGACACCGGCGGGACCACGGCCGGGTCCGTAGTGATCACCACCAAGCACGGCACCAACGAGTGGCACGGCGACGCAGCTTTCTACGAGCGCGCGGCGCAGCTCAATGCCCGCTTCCCGATCGAGAATCCGGCGCCCAATCCCAAGCAGCCGTTTTCGCGCCAGAACTACGCGGGTACACTTGGAGGGCCGCTGGCAAAGAACAAGGCTTGGGTCTTCGCTTCATTCGAGCATGTTCATGAAAATGCCAGCATCGCCTACAGCCCTGATAGCATCACTCAGTTCAATGCGTTGGCGCAGTTGGCCGCGGATGGCCTGATTCCGGGCATTCCTTCCATCGCCGTCCCCGCCACCGTCCCTATCCCTTTCCGCGATTACATCGGCTCGCTGCGTTTTGATTTTGCGCAGTCTTCGAAGTCGCAGTGGTTTCTGCGCAGTTCTGAAGACAGTTACATCACCCACAACGCGCTCGTGCAGCAGGGCACGTTGCCCTCCACCGGACTGACTACACACAACAACTACTGGAACACGGTACTCAGCAATACGTATGCGTTCAGTCCGACTTGGCTCGGCACTTTGGTCCTCGATGCCAGTCTGCTGCATCTTACCCAGACGCGTAACTCGGACTTTGGCTTTGCCCTGGCTTTTCCCTTCAGCTCGACAACGCAGACGATTTCCGGCTTCGAAACCTTCGGCGACAATCAATTCGCCACTCCCATCACGCTTTTTCCCGATCTGCGTAATCAGGACAAATATCAGGTGCGCTACGACCTGAGCCGGGCTACCGGCGATCATTCACTCAAGTTCGGCGTCAACTTCATTCATGAACCCGTGCTCAGCGGCGCGTTTGCGGCGACCGCGGAGACCCTCATCCAATATGCAAGTAACCCGGACCATTACGCGCAAAATACCGGCGATTTCTACTTCAGCCCAGAATGTGCGGCTGGTACTCCCCCGGATGGATCGACTTGTACGTACACTCCTGCCGGAAATGGGAGCTTCTCGCAGAACGTACAACGGCTTGCGTTCTACGCGCAGGATTCCTTTCGGGCTTCGCACCACCTGACTATCAACTACGGATTGCGCTATCAGACAACGTTTGGGCTTTTCACGGCTTCCGGACTGAGCCAGGCTTCCAATCCTTCCTTCAATCAACTGGCATCGCTGGGGTACCCCGAAGCGGTTCCTCACGATTTTCGGAAGCAATTTGCGCCTCGCCTCGGAATCGTTTACTCACCCGGCGACAGCGAGAAGACCGTGATTCGCGCCGGCTTCGGCATGTTCTACAACGACCTCGCCCAAAACGGCTGGGCCACCGCATTTCAGGCGGTGAGCGCAAATTCTGTCGCGCCTCCATCGCTTATCGATCCCAACTACAAAACACCTTACGCCATCCATGTGACCGGAGGTGTGCAGCACGCTTTCGACGAACACTGGATCGTCAGCGCCGACTATACCCACGAGCAGGGCAACCATGGCTACCGCGCCTATCCCTATTCGAGCGCGACCGTTTTTCGCTCCGACAACCGCTCCAGTTACAACTCGCTGATGCTGCGCGTGCAGGGCAATGTTTCCCGCCGCTTCAGCCTGACCGCGCACTACACGCTCGCCAAGGCCCAGACCTGGGGATGCCTGCTGGGCGAACTTTTCGACTATGTGAATGGCGTTTGCGATCCCAAGAACGCGTTCGTTCCTGGGGACTACGGACCCTCGGGCGAAGATGTTCGCCACCGCTTTGTGCTCGCGGGCACGGTGCATATTCCGGGCGGTTTCGAATTGACGACCGTCACGCAGGCCGAGAGCGCGCGGCCGTTCACCATCACCAACGCGACCAACGACGGCCGCATTTCCGTGAACGGAACGCCAACCAGCCTCGACGAATTCCGCGGGGCGCCTTATATCCAGGCGGACCTGCGCATCAGCCGCCCTCTCAAAATCGGCGAACGTTGGCAGATTAACCCGTTCGCGGAGTTCTTCAACCTCCTCAACCGCAACAATCCCGGCGCGAATTACGTTGCCAGCATCACACAGCTTCCGGTGGTATCCCCGGACGGCACCAATGTCACGGCAATTTGCACGGATTTTCCCACTTGCGCTCCGGCAAACCAAGTCCCGATCAGGAGCCTGAAACAGCTTGAAATACCGGCGGGCGGGTTGGGAGATTTCTTCGGCCCCGGAACCACGGTGGGAATTCCATTCGCCGCGCAACTCGGCGTGCGGGTAACGTTCTAGAAAATTTCTGGAGAGACGGGGCTTGCCCCGTCTCACTGGCGGCGGAGACGCGGCAAGCCGCGTCTCTACAGGAGATTCGACAGCTCGACACGCTTAGCCATTCATTGATTTTCTTGCGATCGTCACCCGTGCGATGCCCTGCAGATCGTTCCTGATCTCAACCCCGTCCCAACTCGCCAGCAAGCCGCGCACTCGATCGGCGATCGTGCCGCTGATCTCGAACACCAGCCATCCCCCCGGACGCAGCGCCGCGTGCGCCTGCGGGATGAGCCGCTCAATCACTTCCAGGCCTGTCGATCCCGCAAAGACCGCATTGCGCGGCTCGAACTTGCGGACTTCGAGTTGCACGGAATCTTCTTCCGACTCGCCGACGTAGGGCGGATTCGAAACTACAAAGTCGAACGAGGAAGGAGGCAGTCCGTCGAGTAAATCGGCCTGGTGAAATTCGATTCGCGAAGTGAGCTCGTGGCGTGCTGCGTTGGCCCGGGCGAGTTCGAGGGCTTCGGGAGAAATCTCAGTGGCGTGGATTTCCGCCGACGGCAGCTCTTTGGCCAGAGCAAGCGCAATCGCTCCCGAGCCGGTGCCCATATCGACGATGCGCAGCCCGTGTGGCGCGGGCGCCCCCGCCCGCGGCTCTTGACCTTGCTCTTGACTTTGCTTTGAACTAGCCGGCGAGACGAGCTCCAGTACCGTCTCCACCACCTGCTCGGTCTCTGGGCGAGGAATCAGCACTGCCGGCGACACGATCAAATCCAGACCCCAGAATTCCTGATGCCCGGTGATGTACTGTGCAGGAACACCGGTCGCTCGGCGCGCGAGCGCGTCATCATAGCGCTGAGTTTCGCCGGGGGTCAGCTCGCGCTCGGGGTGGGCATAGAGATATGCCCGGTCGCAAGCTAGCGTGAACATGATGAGCAGTTCCGCGTTCATGCGCGGGGAAGGGACGCGCGCGGTGGTCAGCCGCTCGATTGCCGAATTGAGAGCCGGGCGAAGTTGCACGAGTCTATTTCACCACACCTTGGCAGAAGGCCTCGGGGGAGGGCTGGCGACAGAGTTGGGGGGCTTGCCACGCACGATATAATGACTCAGGGGTTGGAGATGACCGTCGAACAACGAGTGCTCGAGAAGCTTCGTGAATTGCCCCTTCAAAAGCAAGAGGAAGTACTTGCCTATATAAGCCGTCTGCAAGAGACGACGCGACGGCGGCCGCGGCGCAGCCTTGCCGGTCTTTGGGCAGACCTCGGTATAAATGTCAGCGAAGAAGATATCTCCCAAGCGCGTCAAGAAATGTGGGGGAACTTCCCGCGGGACGTTTCCTGATGACACTGGTTTTGGATACCCACGCCGTGATCTGGTATCTCTCCGGCTCAAGACAGCTTTCTCCAATTGCCCGTACCATCATCGCGACCGAGGAGAAAAACGGCGCAAGCATTTTCGTTTCGGCCATCTCACTCGTCGAGGTCGTTTATCTCGCGGAACGAGGTCGGCTTCCTTCCGCAGCGCTGCAGAGTTTAGGGGATGCTCTGGCAGATCCAGCCGGAAGCTTGGTGGTTGCGCCGTTGGATGCAGGGGTGGCCAAAGCTGTCGAAGAAATTCCCCGCGTTGCCGTTCCCGATATGCCGGACCGGATTATCGCGGCAACCGCTTTGTATTTGAACGCGGAACTCGTAACGCGCGATCATCGACTACATGCCGCGTTGAAAAATCGCGCCGTGTGGTAACTCGCGGAATGACCGTCACTTGAACGGCCTCAAACGCTTACGCCCCGCCTGCCGCGCCCGCCTCGTTATCCCCCTTCAACTTCTCCGCCTGATAGTGCGTGACCAGTGCGTCGATGATCGGTTGCAGCTTCCCGTCCATCACCTGCTCTAGCTGGTGGATGGTGAAGCCGATGCGGTGATCGGTGAGCCGGTTCTGCGGAAAATTGTAGGTGCGAATTTTTTCCGAGCGGTCGCCCGTGCCGACCATCTGCTTGCGTTCTTTGGCCAGCGCGTCCTGCTGCTTCTGCATTTCGACTTCGTACAGCCGCGAGCGCAGCACGCGCATGCCCTTTTCGCGGTTCTTGATCTGCGACTTCTCGTCCTGGCAGCTCACCACCGTATTCGTCGGAATGTGGGTGATCCTGACCGCCGAATAGGTCGTATTCACCGACTGCCCGCCCGGCCCCGACGAACAGAACGTGTCGATGCGCAGATCCTTGGCCTCGATCTTGACGTCCACTTCTTCGGCTTCGGGCAGAACCGCTACCGTGATCGCCGAGGTATGCACCCGTCCTTGCTGCTCGGTTGCGGGTACGCGCTGCACACGATGCACGCCGCTTTCGTACTTCAGGCGCGAATAGACGCGGTCGCCTTCGATGAGCGCGATCACTTCCTTCAGCCCGCCCACGCCCGACTCCGATGTCGAGAGCACTTCCACTTTCCACTTCTGCGTCTCGGCGTAGCGGTTGTACATGCGAAAGATTTCCGCCACGAATAAGGTCGCTTCGTCGCCGCCCGTCCCGGCGCGAATTTCCAGGACAACGTTCTTTTCGTCATTCGGATCTTTGGGTAGCAGCAGAACCTTAAGATCTTCCTCAACGGTCACGATGCGCGCGTCGAGTTTCGCCAGTTCCTCTTCGGCATAGGCCCGCATGTCGGGATCCTTCTCATCCACGAGCATGGCCCTGCTCTCGACGATGCCACGCTTGAGATCTTTGTACTCACGGTATCTCTCGACGATCGGCGCGATTTCGGCGTGGGCCTTGGCGGTCTTCTGGTATTTCGCCGAGTCGTTGGTGATCTCTGGCGACAACAATGCTTGCGTCAGTTCCTCGTAGCGAATTTCGATTTGATCCAGCCGTTCAAACATGGGTTCTCAGTTCTCAGTTCTCAGTTCTCAGAAAAATCGAACGCCGACAACGGCAGCCGCGCAAAGTCAGTTCCGTCTGGGGTTCTCGCAAATTCTATTGTAGGGGTTTCTACTGAGAACCGAGAACTGGGAACCGAGAACTGGTTTGCGCGGCGGGCGCCGCTAGGCAATCACCAACTCGCCGCCCCGCTGCTTTTCCAGTTTCATGGCTTCGTCCAAAGCGACGATGGCGCACTCGACTTCGCTGTCGTCCGGCGGCTGGGTTGTGATTCGCTGCAGCCAAAGGCCGGGCGCGGTCATCAGCGCAAACAGTGAACCACGATGTTTCGCGGCGAAGCGAATGATCTCGTAGGAGACGCCGGCGATCACCGGCAGAAGCGCGATGCGAATGCCGAATCGCGCCCAGAACGTGTGCACCGGAATCGCCATATACACGACCATCGAGATGATCATCACCGTCATCAGGAAGCTGGTTCCGCATCGCGGATGATAGGTTGAATACTTCTGCACCTTCGCGGTTTCGAGCGGATCGCCATTCTCGAACGCAAACACCGTCTTGTGCTCGGCGCCGTGATACTCGTACACCCGCCGGATATCCTTCCACAGCGAAACGCCCCACACAAACAGCAGGAACATCGCGATCCGGATCAGCCCGTCCACCAGGTTAAACACGATCTGCTGCCCGAAAATCGGATTCACTTTCTTCAGTTCCGTCGTGGCCACGAGCGGCAGGTACTTATACATGAAGATAAAGAAGGCCACGGAGAAGGCTATGTTTACTCCGGCCATCCAGCCGGTGATTTCAAACTTCTTGCCCTGGCCCTTATCATCTGGATCTTTACTATCGGGATCGTGGGCGGATATTTCGTCCAGCGCCGCATTGGCGGAAAATCTGAGCGCGCGGAATCCGAGCGTCATTGCTTGCCCTAGCGTCATCACTCCACGCACGATCGGCCATCCCATCCACTTGTGGTGCTCGGAAGGCCGCTCCAGCGGTTCGCTGTGCGTCACCATCTCACCCGACGGCTTGCGCACCGCTATGCCCCAGGCATGAGGCGAGCGCATCATGACGCCTTCCAGCACGGCCTGGCCGCCGACGAGCGTTTCCTCGCCGCTCTCCAGAGCCGGGAGCAACTGGACCGCCGCCAAAAAACGCAACATTTGCCGCCCACGCCGCATAGTCATTGGATGGTACTCGGGGAGGAAAGACTCCAACCAGCAGGATATCATGGAAACCCGGATCATGCTGTCATAACATCTGACAACTCAAGTTGTTTCATACAGATACAGGCGCCGCTTCGGGGCTCAGTGGGTCTGATTCTGGCGATCGTGCTCGTGCTCGCCGGCATCTTCGCCCGGCACCGCGATGACGCATCCATGCGCGGTTTCGCACACCGCGTGTTCCAGTTGGATGGTCGTATGGTGGATGCCAAACCCCTGCCCAAGTTTCTCGTTGATCTCGCGCAGGATCGAATCGCTCTCGGAGGTCGCCATGTCGGCGATCTTCACGTGCGCTGAGACCGCGTGGTTTTCCGAACCAATGCTCCACAGATGCAGATCATGCACATCGCTCACGCCCGCGACGTGGCGCATGGCGGATTCCACGGCCTCGAGGCTGATGCCGCGCGGAGTGCCTTCCAGCAGAATGTTCAGGGTCTCGCGCACGATGCCGAAGCTCGACCACAGAATCAGCGCGCCGATGCCGCACGACAGGGCCGCGTCGATCCAGTATTGTCCCGTCCACAGGATGGCGAAGCCTCCCGCAATCACGGCTGCGGTCGATAGCGTGTCGCCCACCTCGTGCAGCAACGCGCTGCGGACGTTCACATCCCCCTGCGACCGCCACAACAGCAGCGCGATCACGCCGTTCATGGCCACGCCCGCCGCCGCCACTCCAATCATCACCCCGGCGCGAACATGCTGGGGGTGCTGCAACCGCTGGAACGCCTCGTAGAAAATAAAAAACGACACCACCACCAGCGACAGCGCATTGACCAGCGCCGCCAGCACTCCCGCGCGCCGGTACCCATAGGTTTTGGTGGCGTTCGGCGGACGGCCCTCCAGAAAAACCGCCACCAGCGAGAGCAGCAGCGCCAGAAAGTCGGCCAGGTTATGTCCCGCTTCGGAAAGCAAAGCCAGCGAGTGCGCGCGGATGCCGGCCACCACCAGCAGAACGACATAAAGTAGGGTGACGCCCAGCGAGATGCGCAGCACCCGCCCCGTCCCGTGAGAACGTCCGCCTGCGCCATGCGCGTGCATGTTCTAAGGATAGCGCAGACGCCGGTGTTGGTGCGGACACTCGTAGGTATAGCGCGCTACCGGCCCAAATTCACGCTTTTCACGAGCGGAGTCACGGCGTCCAGCCGGAGAAACCCGGAACTGCTAGGTCAGCCTTCCTTTTCGGTGTGTTTTACAGGTTCGAAGGATGGTTTCTCCGGGTCTCCTTTACTCTGCCGTAAAAAGTCGAAATCAGTCTGCCCCTACCGTATAGCGGAAACACTCGACCGCGTGGTCATGAACCATCCCCGTGGCCTGCATGAAGGCATAGCAGATGGTCGAGCCGACGAAGTTGAAGCCGCGTTTCTTCAGGTCTTTGCTCATCGCGTCGGATTCAGGAGTGCGCGCTGGAACCTTCTCGCCTTGCCGCCACGCATTCACTCGCGGTTTGCCCCCGACAAACTGCCAGATGTAGCGATCGAACGAGCCGAATTCCTTTTGCACCGCGAGAAATGCCTTGGCGTTTTGTATGGCCGAAGCGATCTTCAGCCGGTTGCGGACGATGCCCTCGTCGCGCAGCAACTGCTGCGTCTTGCGCCGGTCGTAGCGCGCGATTTTCTTTGGGTCGAAGCCGTCGAAGGCAGCACGATAGTTGTCGCGCTTGCGCAGGATCGTGTCCCAACTGAGCCCGGCCTGTGCGCCTTCCAGAATCAGGAACTCGAAGAGCACGCGGTCGGCGTGCTGCGGCACGCCCCATTCGCGGTCGTGATAGAGAATCGAGAGATCGTTGCTGGCCCAGGTACAGCGGACGAGAGTCTTCTTGGGGGATTTCATCTGTTCTATCGCGAATCCAGAATACTGTGACCATCGGCAACTGCCGAGCTTCGCTCGGCTTGGACGGGCGACGCGCCCGTCCCCACACGAACCTAGCCGGCCAAAATGCCGTCGATCCTGCTTAACTCCTCGGCGGAGAACTTCACATTCTTCAGCGCGGCCACGTTGTCGTCCACCTGTGACACTTTGCTTGTGCCCACCAGCGCGCTGGTGACGCGCGGATCACGCAACACCCACGCTACCGCCATCTCCGCCAGCGTCTGCCCTCGCTCGGCGGCGATTTCATTCAAGGCGCGCACCTTGGCGAGCTTGCCTTCGTCGATGTCCGCCTTCTTCAGAAAAAAATCGCGGGCGGCGCGCGAGTCGCCGGGGATTCCCTTGAGATAGCGGTCCGACAGCAGTCCTTGCGCCAGCGGGCTGAAGACGATCGCTCCCACTCCTTCTTTCTCCAGCACGTCGAGCAATCCCTGTTCCGGATCGCGCACGAACATGGAATACTTCGGCTGATGAATCAGGCACGGCGTTCCCAGATCGCGCAGAATCTTGACCGCTTTGGCCGTCTGCTCCGCGTTGTACGCCGAAATGCCCGCGTAGAGCGCGCGGCCCGAGCGCACCGCAGTGTCGAGCGCGCCCAGCGATTCTTCCATCGGCGTAGCGGGATCGGGCCGGTGATGGTAGAAGATGTCGACATATTCGATCCCCATGCGTTTCAGGCTCTGATCCAGGCTCGCCAGCAGATACTTGCGCGAGCCCAGGTCGCCGTAGGGACCGGGCCACATATCCCATCCCGCCTTGGTCGAGATGATCAACTCGTCGCGGTAGGGAAGGAAATCTTTCTTCAGAATCTGCCCGAAAGTTTCTTCCGCCGATCCGTAGGGAGGGCCGTAATTGTTGGCGAGATCGAAATGCGTGATGCCGAGATCGAAGGCGCGGCGCAGCATGGCGCGGGAGTTTTCGAAGTGATCGACGCCGCCAAAGTTGTGCCACAGTCCAAGCGAGACGGCGGGAAGTTGAATGCCGCTGCGTCCCGAGCGGCGATACTGCATGGAGTCGTAACGCTTGTCGTCCGCGACGTACACGATGGCTCTCCCTCAGCGGCTAAAGCCGCATTCAAAATGCTGCCTTAACCGCAGCGCTGAAGCGCTGCGCCACCCAAAATCGGACGCACACCGGCACTCATTCTACGAGGTCAATCGTATTTTTCGTAGCGGATTGAAGTTCGATCCCAGCCCAGAGTTTTCAGCAACTCACGGTTCGCCTTGACCATCTTGTCGAGGCCGCAGATGTAGGCGTGCATGCCGGTGCGGGTTCCCACAATTTCCGCCAGATGTTCCTGCACGTATCCGCGCAGGCCTTTCCACCCTGGAGTGCCGCGGCTCAACGTGGGTAGAAAATGAAAGTTCGGGTGCTCAACGGCGAGCTGCTCAAACTCCTCACGATAGTAGATGTCCTGCTCGCGGCGCGCGCCGAACAGCAGCCAGAACTCGTGCCCCTGATGACGGTCACGCTCCGCCAGCAACCAGGGCAGCATGGAACGAAACGGCGCGATCCCCGTTCCCGTGGCTATGAACACGGTGTCACAGAGGGGCGGGCGCAGTATGAAATCGCCGAACGGTCCTTGAAACTCGACCTTCGCGCCTTGGTCGAGACTGCAGAGATAGTTCGACATGAATCCATCCTGCACGCGATTCAGGCAGAAGGCGAAGTGCCCATTCTCGGACGGCGGCGACGCAATGGAATACGCGCGCGTCATCTCCTCGCCCTCGGGAGTGGTGGCTTTCACTGAGAGCCATTGTCCGGGAACGAAGCCGAAGCGGGTTACCCCGTCCACTTCGAGTTCCAGATGCTTGGTAAACTCGGAGAGCGGGACGGAGCGAAGCAGGCGCGCGTCAAACGTTTTGAACTGAGCCATTATTCATTTAGATGATCTTTTGCCGGGCGCCGGACGCTGCGAATCGCATGCACCCGTGTTGTTTGGCGCCCCCGGAATCAGTGTGGGGACGGGCGACTCGCCCGTCCAAGCCGAGTGAAGGAAACGACCCCGCTAAAATATTTCTGCCGCTCGTTCGTCTACAGCAGTAGATAGACGAGGCGCTGGGACAGCACTGGAGTGACTTTCGAGGAGGAAGAATGGGACACCGCGTTTGCCCTTGGTGGCTTGGCTACGTACTGGCCAGTCCGTTGCGTCGCCTGTTACAGGACCCGGTCGCGGTGGTTAAACCCTATCTTCGCGAAGGAATGACCGTGCTCGAACCCGGCCCGGGCATGGGATTCTTCACTCTGGAAATGGCTCGCCAGGTGGGCGCAAGCGGCCGAGTGGTCGCGGTCGACGTGCAGCCGCGCATGATTGCGGGACTCAAGCGGCGACTGGCAAAAGCTGGACTGCTCGATCGTACCGATGCGCGCCTGGCTCCATCCGATTCTCTCGGTGTGCAGGACTTGCGCGGCAAAGTCGATTTCGCGCTCGCGATGGCGGTGGTGCACGAAATGCCCAGTTCAAGCCGCTTCTTCACCGAAGTTGCTCAGGCGATGAAACCCGGCGCAATCCTGCTGCTGGCGGAACCCTCCGGCCACGTGAAGCAGAGCGCATTCGACGCCGAACTGCAGGACGCGGCAGCGGCAGGTCTCGAAGTGGCCGATCGCCCCGCCATTCGACGCAGCCAAGCGGCGTTGCTAAAGAAGCGTGCGACGTAGACCTGGTTTGGCTCTGCTGACATCCTTCGTTCTGTCATGCTGAGCGAGGATTGAGCTTCGCGACAGCGAAGCTCAACCGCAGCCGAAGCACCCCTACCCCTCCCCTTCCGTGTGTCCGAATAGCTTCTTACTCCACCGTCACGGACTTCGCCAGATTCCTTGGCTGATCGACGTCGCAGCCGCGGCGGACGGCGATGTGATAGGCGAGCAGTTGCAGCGGGACGATTTCCAGAATCGCCGACAATTCATCCGGCGCAGGCGGAACGAAGAGGACGTGATCTGCCTCCTCGCTAATCTCTTTGTCGCCTTCGGTGGCGAGCGCGATGACGATGCCGGAACGAGCCTTTACTTCTTTCAGGTTCGACATCGTTTTCTCGTAGCGGATCATCGACTGCGGGCTGTTCACGTCGCGCGTGGCGATGATCACTACGGGCAGATTTTCGTCGATCAGCGCATTGGGGCCGTGCTTCATCTCGCCCGCCGGATAACCTTCGGCGTGAATGTAGGAAATTTCCTTGAGCTTGAGCGCGCCTTCTAAGGCGATGGGATAGTGAATGCCGCGTCCGAGGAAAAGGAAGTCATGCACGCGGATATAGGTTTTCGCCAGTTCGTCGCAAGCTTCATCATGGGTAAGAATCTGTTCCAGCTTGCCGGGGATTCGGGTAAGCTCTTGCACGGCGGCCTTGGCCTGTTCGGGGGTCATGGCGCCGCGCACCTGCGCCAGATACAGGGCGAATAAGTAAAGAGCGGTAAGTTGTCCGGTGAATGCCTTGGTCGAAGCTACGCCAATTTCCGGGCCGGCGTGGGTGTAGATGGTTCCGGCGGCTTCGCGCGTAATCATGGAGCCGACCACATTGCAGATAGCTAGCGTCTTCGATCCCTTGGCCTTCGCTTCACGCTGTGCCGCGATGGTATCGGCAGTTTCGCCGGATTGCGAAATCAACAGCGTCATCGTGTCCGGCCCCAGAATCGGGTCGCGATAGCGCCATTCGCTGGCGTAATCGACTTCGACCGGAACACGGGCCAGGTTTTCGATCATGAATTTGCCCGCCAGCCCGGCATGCCAACTGGTGCCGCAAGCGGCGATGTTGATTTTCTTCAGCGCCTTGAACTCCGCTTCGCCGACTTGCATTTCGTTGAGGAAGATGGCGCCGGTGTCCTGCGAGACGCGGCCGAGCGTGGTGTCGCGGACAGTGCGCGGCTGCTCATAAATTTCCTTGAGCATGAAATGCTTGAAGCCGCCCTTCTCCGCCATGATCGGATCCCAGGTGATGCGCTGGGCTTTCCGCTCCAGCGGATTGCCGTCGAAATCGGTAACGCGCACGCCGGCCCGGGTGATCACGGCCAGATCGCCATCGGCCAGAAAGAAAAGGTCGCGGGTGTGATCGAGGAGCGCGGGTACGTCGGAGGCGACGAAATATTCGTCCTTGCCGAGGCCAATGACCACCGGCGGTCCATTGCGGGCCGCGACGATCTTGTTCGGTTCGTCAATCGCGATCACCACCAGCGCGAACACGCCGGTGAGTTCCTTGACCGCTTGCCGCACCGCTTCTTCCAGCAAGAGGCGATGACCACCATTTCCCGCTTGCAGGTAGTGCTTCTCAATCAGGTGGGCGATGATTTCCGTGTCGGTTTCGGTCGTGAACTTGTGTCCTTCGGCGCTCAGCTTCTTCTTGAGCGAGAGATAGTTCTCGACAATGCCGTTGTGCACCACCACGATTCTGCCCGTGCAATCGCGATGGGGATGAGCGTTTTCTTCGGTGGGGCGGCCATGCGTGGCCCAGCGGGTGTGTCCGATGCCGTAAGTGCCGTCGAGCGGCTTAAGGCGGATGGCTTCTTCCAGGTTGCGCAGCTTGCCCTGGGCACGGCGAATCTGCAGGCCTTCGCCGTTGCCGGCCACTGCGATTCCCGCCGAGTCGTAGCCGCGATACTCCAGCTTTCTCAGGCCCTCGATGATGACCGGAACGACTTGTTTCTTGCCCACATACCCCACAATGCCGCACATTGGCGAATTGGCTCCTTGGCGAATAGTTCGGTAGGGGGGACCGCCGATGGTTCGCGTAGACACGCGGCTTGCCGCGTCCTAACCCGCAACGGGAGACGGGGCAAGCCCCGTCTCTACACGTCTTCGAGGGAGAAACGAAACTCTTCAATGACCGGGTTCGTCAGGACTTCGCGCGCGATCCGCTCCACTTCCGCTTGCGCTTCTTCCTTGGAAATGCCGCCGTTGAGAGTAATTTCGAAATACTTTCCCTGCCGTACTTCCTGCAGGCTCTTGTAACCGATCTTCGTAAGTGCGCCGTGGATCGTCTTCCCCTGCGGATCCAGAACGCTCTTCTTCAGCGAAACGTAAACGTAGGCTTTCATCAACTTTTGGATTATACGGCAGGGGGCGGCGAACTGGACCGTGGTTTTCGTTATGGGAGGTATGCGGCCAGGCAGTCACTTTGGTGACTTCGTGTCCGCAACGGCTTCAAAAGACGACAGTTGACGGTCTAACTCCGCGATCGCCTGCTCCAGCATCTGGCGGTGACGAGGGTGGCTGGCCGTCTGGAGTTGTTGCGTGAGGTGTCCGCGGGAAAGCAGCAGGCTTTCTCGCTTCCGGTTGCGTTTCTGCTCTTTTGGCGAGGGTGAGATCGGCCCGCGGGCGCTCTTCTCGCGGAGGGCCTTCCGCTGCTCCGCCATTTCTTCTTGCTGTTGTTCTACCGACTTGCTCTCCCAGCCGCGTGCCATCTCAGTCCACACCGTTCCGTGCTCGCTCTAACCATTTCCGCGGCATCAGGCGGTTTTGGAGCGCACCAGTTTGTGCCCTCCAGATGGAAATCTGCCGAGACGAAACAGGGTTTGGGCCGTCCGCTCATACTGATCCGCCATAGACGGAACGGATCGGGTCGGCAGGCCGGGCAACAGGACTTCAGTCAGCAGCCGGAGGCTAACCCTGACGGACTGCAATCGCAGTCGAAAAGCATTCTCGGTAACCTGAACGCCGGACGCTGCGATCTCTGGGTCCAGGCTCCGCTGCGCGGCTTGACCAACCTTGGCCAGCGCCGCCGCGGCCCTTCCCGCTTCCCACGCGTAGAGCAGCGCCGCCCACGCACGCTGCCGTTTAATCGCCCGAAACTTCTTGTGCGGTAAATGATCGCGAAGGAATGCTTCCTCGGCGGGGTCGACCAGGTTTCTGAAGGCTTCAATGTCGAGAGACCGGAACGCCTGGACTGTTCCCGACAAATCAAACCGGCGCGCATGGTGGCGGATGGCAATATACACCAGGGTCACCAGCGCGAGGAACGCGACGGCGACCAGAGCCCAAGTGACGATGAGCGCCTGGCCGATCAATGCCTGACCAAGTGTTGCAGTTCCTTGTTCCAAGTCTCCACCTCATCATGGGGAACAACTGCGAGGGATGCAGCCGGTTCAAGTTCGGGTGCCCACAAATAACCGATCCAGAGCGAAACGCAAATCAAGGAGGCGCCGGTGACCAGCAGATTCAAGAGTTGCCTGGCTGCGCCACCGGTGAATTCCGCGCGAAGCGCGGATGTGGCGAGATCGACGCTTGTCAATATTCCCAGCCCCAGCGTGATTCCGAGAGCGGGGCGCCGCCAGGACAGGCCCAGGAAGTGGGAAAACAGCAACAGCGAAAGAAGCAAACCACACTGAACCATAGCTGCTCCCCGGTCGATGACGGAGACGCCGGCATGCCACCTGACGGCATTGTCCCCGGGCGCATAGACGGCAAACAGAACACCCATCACCAGCAATAAACCTGCTACGCCTCGCAGCAGCCGCTTTGCTGAAATCCTTAGAAACGGCGATTCGCGAAGTAAGTCCTTTGACACCTCATCAATCACCCCAAAGCGCACAGCGATGCTAAGTAACAGCGTGGCGGAAAAAGCGTAGGCATATTGCGTTCCAGCGCCGGAAACCGAATACAGCACGAACAGCAGAATGAACTCGGCAATCTCGTAAAGCACAGAGGCGAAAAAGACCGGGAATTCCCGGTACAAGCGTCGCCTGAAGAGAATGACCGCAAGCACCCCTAGTAGCACATGCGGCGTGACCCACAGGAAAAGCGATAGTACCTTATACCAGCTCATAGGAGCACTTCCAAGCACTATAAGCCCGGACCGTGCTCCTTTTCAACTGACGGAGCAGTTTCTTTACGCGTATGCCTTTCTTGCACCCCCGGCGGTATAAGTCAGCCAGGGATTGCCATCAGCCATAATCGGAAGCGAAGCGCTGACGAGGTACAATGGCTGTGCGATCATTTTCGGAAGTCTGAGATATTACCAAGGCCAAGGATTCACGGTAGTTCTCCTTTGCGAAAGAGTTCGTACCGTGATACAGTGCCAGCGATAGAAGGGTTTCTCGCACTTAGTTAGTATTTGATGTTATTTCGGAATTCGTAAAAGAAATGAGATTGAAATCCGCTCTCGAGGACTTTGAAGCGAATACCCTGCGGATGGTCCCAGGGCTATTGGGAAGACTCTTCTATGTTGGTAGTTTGCGCGACGAGGAGGGGCAATACAGCCACTGGGGTTTAGTGAAAGTGTATGGCGATGAGGCCGCACAACGGGCCATCCGTACCTCGCATCGTGTACTGCTGTCGGAAACCTTGAAGAAGCCCTTGGCCGTGCTGCTCAAAGATGCTCCTGCATCGTGTGCGAAAGACCATCTGACCGAAAAGGAGTTGCTGGCTGCGCTGGCGCAATCGCCGCCTAAGCCTCTTTCCCCGGCGGCCCGGGCGCATCTGAGCTCAGTGCTGAGCGCACTTTTGGCGTTGGTTGAGAGCCGGGATAGTGCCAATCCCCCAGCCGCATCGCAACCCCGATAACCTGCCCAAGAACCTCGGCCTCCTGCGGGTACTTAAGAACTCGCACCGGCACGGGAGACAAGGGATGGGGTTGCAAGACGATGGAGTCACGCTTGGTCGAGCACCAGCAACACGTATATCCGTCGCGCATTTCCACAAAGTAAATCGGACGCTCGAACTCCGAACGCCATAGTCCTTCCCCAACCTTGTTTCTCGCTTCATCCACTTGCACGAAACTGCCCGGCGGAAGAATGGGATACATGGTGAAATCTTCCGATCCGATATATCCATAGGTGTATTTGTCGTCGGCAAACTGCGCCAGATAAGACATGGGCACAATGCCCCATTGCTGGATGGCGCGCCCTAAGTCTGTCGTTTTCTGCAGCGAGAATCCGGGATCGAGGCTGGTCGGCATCCGTACTTTTTGGACGTTACTCAAAGCTTCGGACAGGTGCGACTTTTGCGGAGTCCCAAAGCCAAGGTCCGCTGAGATGCCATCCAGTTCGAGGCCATAGAAGGACAGCAACTCGCGATACTCTCGGCGATAAATAGCCGCAAACGAATAGAGCCGAAAAATACTCGGGATGATGCCCTTGGTTTCGATGTCGGACAAGCGGCTGGGCGGAACGGCAAATTCCTCATTCTCAAATCTCTGCGCGATCTGGTTACTGGCCAGCTCCACGTCCCTCATACGATATCCGAGGGTTTCTCTCAGCGCGCGAAGCCTTTGACCACCACTCAGTTGCACAACCAGCAGCCCTCTGGGGAGATATTCTACATCGGTTTCGATGGCGCATGAACACGAGCTTCCTACTGGATTTTCGGATTTTGGAACAGGGAAGCACGCGCCGTTGCAGTGCGTTGCCCTCCGAATCGATCGAGACCTACACCAAGGGCTGCACCTAACGAGCCGCTCCCGCGAAGCGTCTGTTCGGCTTTCGTAACAGAAATTCGCTGCCAGTCCAGTATTACGGGAGGCATATACCATTTCCGCTGTGTCCCTAGGGAGAAGTGAATCCGGAGCTTCTCCCACACTGCTGGACCCTTTCGCGAATAACTTGCGCGTAAACGGGCGACGGAGTATCAATATTTATGACCGCAAGGCACGTACCGCGGAAACCGCGTTGCAGAACCTGAGGGGGCTCCCGTCCGGGGAGGATGAGATTGGTTCCCATGCAAGGAACCAACGCCTGCGACGCACTTTTGAACTTGAGTCCCGCAGCTTGGCAAGCTGCGATGGCCCCCAGTTCCTGCTCAGACAAGCTGTCCGACACATTGCATTCGACAGGCGCAGGGAGTGGCTTGCATGGCAGAAGGCGCGTTGAGACTCGATGGGGATGACCCGGAGGAAGTCAGCCGGTATCGTCTGCTGCTGGAAATTACCGACCTGGTAGCCCGCGCCAAAAGCCTGCCGGACGCCTTCAAAGAGCTTGCCGCTCCGGTACTGGCTCTGACGGGAGGCGAATTGCTGGATCTCGCCCTCCACGACCCGCGCCAGGACGGCATGTTGACGCGCTACTGGAAAAAGAACCGGGAAAGTGGAGAGTTCGAACCCGCCCCCGTGGACGAAGGGCCGGCCGGGTGGGCATGGAAACATCAGGAGCCGATCGCCATTCCCGACACCGAGCGCGAGCAGCGCTTTCCCCGCACCGTGCCCGTGTTGCGCAATCACGGCGTCCGGTCGTACACCGTCCTTCCCGTGAGCAGCCCTGCCAGCCGTTTTGGAGCGCTTGGCCTGGGCAAAAGCGTTCCCGACGAGGTTCTGGAACGCGAGGACATCGAATTCCTCTCGCACGTCGCCCTGATAGGAGCGCTTGCGCTGGAGAAGGAAAAAGCGCACCACGCCATCGAAGAGCAACAGAGCCTGGTCGCGATCAGCCGCAAACTCAGTTCCAGCCTCGAACTGGAAAAGCTGTTGCCGGCCATTCTTTCCAGCCTGCGGAGCATCGCGCGCTACGACCGGACCGTCCTGTCGCTGCTGGACGAGGAGGGCAAGAACGTGCGGCTGTATGGAGATGCTCTGGAATGGGAGCCTCTCGTCAACCACGGAAGAGCGATTCCCCTTGAGCAATCGCTCTCGGCGCGGGCGATCCAGACGCGAGAGGTTGCCTTCCTCAACGCCGCCGATTTGCGCGGCATGAACGGACCCCTGGCGATCGCCATGAATGAAGGCGGGGTTCGATCGGTTTGCAGCCTGCCGCTGGTCGCGGGCAATCGGGTTTGGGGAGCCTTGAATCCGAGCAGCATGGAACATGCTTTCGGCCCATCCGAGGTTGAATATCTGCAGCAGGTAGCCAGCCTGATCGCGGTGGCGCTCCAGAATGCGCATGCTTATAGCGAGATCGCACAACTCAAGGACCGCTTGGCCCAGGAAAAGCGCTATTTGGAGTACGAAATCCGGAGCGCGAACCGGTCCGAAGATATCGTCGGCGCCTAGTCCGGCGTTGAAACGCGTACTGGACTACGCCGCCATCGTCGCCGACACCGATTCCACCGTCCTGATCACCGGCGAAACCGGGACTGGCAAAGAACTTGTAGCCCGCGTGATCCACAACATGAGCCGGCGCAAGGACCGCAACTTCATCAAGCTGAACTGCGCCGCGATTCCCACCGGACTGCTGGAAAGCGAGCTGTTCGGCCACGAAAAGGGAGCGTTCACCGGAGCCATAAGCCAGAAGCTCGGCCGGCTGGAGTTAGCGGACAAGGGCACCTTGCTGCTCGACGAGGTGGGAGATATTCCTCTGGAGTTGCAGCCCAAATTGCTGCGCGTTCTGCAAGACCAGGAGTTCGAGCGCCTGGGAGGAACGAAGACGATCCGGGTGGACGTGCGGCTGATCGCCTCCACCAATCGCGATCTGGTTCGGGCGGTCGAAGAAAAAGAATTCCGCAGCGACCTGTTCTACCGCTTGCACGTGTTTCCCCTGCATCTGCCGGCGTTGCGCGAACGGCGCGAGGACATCCCCCTGCTGATTCGCCATTTCGTCGAAAAATGCGCGGCCCGGCTCCACCGGCGGATCGAAGTGATCCCCGAGGAGGCCGTCCAAGCCATGATGCACTGGAAATGGCCGGGAAACATCCGCGAGCTGGAGAATTTTGTCGAGCGCTCGGTAATCTTGTCGGAAGGCAACCGGTTGAGCCCGCCGCTCGGCGAGTTGCGCGAGGAAATCTCACGCCAGCCTTCCAATTCCGAGGTTACGCTGCGCGACAAAGAACGCGAGCACATCATCGAGATTTTGCGTCAGACCCGGGGCGCCCTGTCGGGTCCGTCAGGCGCGGCGGCCCGGCTGGGCCTCAAGCGCACCACCCTGCAGTACAAGATGCAGCGCCTGGGAATCTCGCGTACCGAATATCTGGGTTAGGAGGTTGTTGAAGGAATTGGAAGCCAGCTTGGATTGGATTCACAGCCTGCCCCCCTCGGGGATGCGGTGGCGTCCAACCAGGCAAAAGAACTCGAAGCTTGCGTCGCCAGCGGCGAGACTCCGGCCTCCAATGCAATCCTCCGCGTCGTCACAGGGAAGTGCGGCGCGGAGGATTTTCGCTTAACGGCACAACTAAAGTCGTGTCCTTCCCAAAACCATTTTATGAAACCAGCTCTATGAATTTGAGGCGCGAGGCTAACCCCTGCCCAATTGTCGGCAGCCGGGTCAGTGTCCCGGCGTTCGCCATCGGCATGGAGTTCGTTCCAACCATCCTAAACGGTGGAGGTACAGCACTTAATCCATCGCAAGCATGTGGCAGGCCATGTGCAATGCTCCCCCTGTGGAGCATTGCCGCCCCCTCCCCGGCCGACGATTCCACCTGCCCGGTCTGGCCGACCCAGGAGATTGCTATGGGTGTTCCGCGGCGCTTCACGATTCCGAACGACTGTCTAAGTTGCACCCTGAGGCGGACTTGTGACTTCTGCAATCTGCCTGAGGCTCTGATGAGTGCGTTCAACACGATAGGGCACCTGACCCTGTATCCGAGCAACGCCACCTTGCTGGCAGAGGGCCAAATTCCGCGCGGCGTCTACATCGCCTGTTCCGGACGCTCCAAGCTCTCGGTCGAGTCCCGCGATGGCAAGACCATCATTCTGAAAATTGCCGGGGACCGCCAGGTCCTGGGGCTGAGTGCGGTGGTCTGCGGGGGGCCTTCGCCGATTACGGTCACCACCATTGAGCTTTGCCAGATCAAATTTGTGGAGCGCGACAGCTTTCTGCGTTTGATTGAGAGCGACAGCCACGCGGCGTTCGCATGCGCTACCCTGCTGGCCCGCGACATTGCAACCTCGTTTGACGATGTCCACGAACTGCTGCTCGCCCGCAGTTCGACGGAGAAGCTGGCACGCCTGCTGCTTTCCTGGGTCTCGGGCGAACCGCGCAACCGGGAACTCCGCGTGCCCACGGAGTTTACGCACGAGGAAATCGCCCAAATGATTGGATCTTCGCGAGAAACGGTAACTCGTCTGTTGAGTGTTATGAAGCGGAAAGATTTGATTCGGCTTGAGGGCGAGACGCTGGTGATTCCCAATCGGATCGCGTTGCAAGCCGTGGCGGCCTGAGAGATCCCTCCCCGGGGCGGACGAAGAATCGTTTGCGTCCGCCCATTTTTTAGTTCTCAGTTCCCAGTTCTCAGTTCTCAGTGAAACCCAACCCCGCAGCCTACGGGGGCTCTTCAAACTGTAAAGACAGCTCCCAATTCTCGTGAAAAGCGCGGGAAGCAGTTACTGAGAACTGGGAACTGACAACTGAGAACTGTCGTTACAGGTTGAACAGTTCGCGCAGGCGGCGGGTCTGGGCGCGGCTCACCGGAATTTCCGTCTGTTTCTTGTCGTCCATGCGCAGCTGGTAGGAGCTTTTGAACCAGGGCACAACTTCGCGGATATGGTGGATATTGACCAGAAAGGACCGGTGCGCCCGCCAGAATGAATTGGGATCGAGACTGTCGAAGAGTTCTTCCAGCGTGCGGCAGTTCGACTGGCCTTCCATGCCCGCATGGCCGCTGGTAGCCACCGTGATCACGCCATCTTCGATGGTGGCGTAGCAGATATCCTTGGCGTCGGTCAGGAACAATCTGCCCGCAGCTTTGATCAGAATCTTCGCCGTCTGCGGCTTCTGCGACTCCAGCATCCGCACCAGGGTTTCGAATTTTTCTTCCGGCCCGGCGCCCGCTTCAATCTTTGCCCGTGCTTTTTCGATGGCCTGGGCCACCCGCTTCTTATCGAATGGTTTCAGGATGTAATCGACCGCGTTCACCTCGAACGCCTTCACCGCGTATTGATCGAAGGCGGTTGCGAAGACAATCTTGGGAAGGGGAACTTTACGGTCGAGCAGCTTCTTGATGACGCCGAAACCGTCCAAGCCCGGCATCTGAACGTCGAGAAACACCAGGTCCGGATTGTGTTCCTTGATCAGGCTGACGGCTTCCAGGCCGTTCTTACCCTGCGCGACCACGTTCACGTCACCGGCGTTCTTGAGCAGGTAAGCGAGCTCGTCGCGCGCCAGTTGTTCGTCGTCGACCAGGATCGCGGAAAGAGGCATAGGGCTACGAGCCGAACTGCTGACACCGGCAGATGCGGTGGCGATTGCCATATCCTTACTGGTGAGTATAACGCGGTGCCCGGCCTATCTGCTCTCCTGCTAACATCGCTTACGATGCTGGAACCGTCCACTGCAGTGCAGTATGTGAAAGGCATCGGCCCGCGGCTGGCCGAGGTGCTTGGCGCCAAGGGCCTTCGCACCGTCGACGACCTGCTGCACTACCTGCCGTTCCGTTACGAAGACCGGCTGAACCCGCGTTCGGTGGCCGAACTGCGCGCGGGAGAGATGGCGACGGTGATTGCCGAAGTGCGCAACTCCGGGCTGTTTCGCACGCGCCGCATGCCCATTTTCCAACTCACCGTCGGCCAGGGCCGCAGCCGTCTGAAGTGTCTATGGTTTAACGCCGCGTATCTTCAGGACCGCTTTCAGGCCGGACAAATGGTTGCGCTTTACGGCAAGGTCGAAGAGGACCGCGACGGTGGACTGCAGATCGTGCAGCCGCAATTCGAGATTCTCGGCGACATCTACGAAGCGGGCGGCGCCGACGAGGCTGAAAAAAAGGCGGCGGCCTCGCTGGAGATCGGGCGCATTGTCCCGATCTACGAATCGACCGGCCAGGGCAAACTTACGCCGCGGTGGTTCCGGCGCATCATCCGATTCGCGCTCGAAAACTTGAATCTCGATCTCCCCGATCCGATTCCGGCGGCGGTGCGCGGGCATTTGAGCCTGGCGTCTCCGCGCGAAGCGCTGTGGAAGGTGCATTGGCCAGATGCGGGCGAGAGTTTTGCCGATCTGCAATCGTCGCGCACGGCGGCGCATATCCGCCTGATTTTCGACGAACTCTTTTTCATCGAACTGGGGTTAGAACTCAAGCGCCGCGAACAGAAGGCACAGACCGGAGTGGCCTTTCAGATCAACGATGGCGTGCGCGCGGCGATTAAGAAGATTCTGCCGTTTCATCCGACGGCAGCCCAGAAGCGGGTACTGAAAGAAATCGCCACCGACATGCAGACGCCTTCTCCGATGCGGCGTCTGCTACAGGGGGACGTGGGATCGGGCAAGACGATTGTGGCGTTTCAGGCGGCGATCATCGCCATTGAAAATGGCTACCAGGTCGCGCTGATGGCCCCGACGGAAATTCTGGCGCAGCAGCATTATTTTTCCGCGCGGCAGATTCTGGAACGAGCGGGATACCGCATTGTGCTGCTGACCGGCTCACTGGAACAGGACCGCAAACGCGATGTGCGGCGCCACATCGCGCAAGGGAGCGCGCAACTTATTATCGGGACGCACGCGCTGATTCAGGATCGCGTCGAATTCGAAAAGCTTGGTCTTGTAGTGGTCGACGAGCAGCACCGTTTCGGCGTGATGCAACGGCTGAAGCTGATGAAGAAAACGGAGGATCGTGGAGCGACGGGCGTCTCGCCCGTCCCGGGGGCGGCTGGGCGGCCGGGCGGGGACGCCCGGCGCTCCACTAAAACCGACCCCGAGCCTGATGTGCTGGTGATGACGGCCACTCCCATCCCGCGGACGCTTGCGCTTACTCTCTACGGCGACCTTGATGTCTCGGTGCTCGACGAGCTTCCGCCGGGACGCACGCCGGTGGTCACCCGTTCCCTTCCCGACGAGCGCGCGCCCGAAGTTTGGGACTTCGTCCGCAAGCAGATCGCCGCCGGACATCAGGCCTACGTGGTTTATCCGGTGATCGAGGAAAATGAAGAACGCGAACTGAAGGCCGCCGAGCAGATGCATCGGCAGTTGCGGGAGAAGATTTTTCCTGACCTTCATGTTGGCTTGCTGCATGGGCGTCTTGACGCCGACGAAAAAGAATGCGTGATGCGCGAATTCCAGGCGGGCAAGATTGAAATCCTGGTCGCTACGACGGTGATTGAAGTCGGCGTCGATGTCCCGAACGCGACCATCATGGTCATTGAGCACGCCGACCGCTTCGGACTGGCGCAGCTCCACCAGTTGCGCGGACGCATTGGGCGCGGCGCGGCGAAATCTTATTGTGTGCTGATGCGCGGCGGGAAGGTTTCCGAAGAAGGCGAGCGGCGGCTTGACGCCATGGTGCGCTCGAACGACGGTTTCCAGATCGCGGAGCTTGATCTTGAACTGCGCGGGCCGGGTGAATTCTTTGGGACGAAGCAGGCGGGGATCCCGAGCTTCCGCGTGGCCAATATCATCCGCGACCGGCAATTGCTGGAGGCGGCCAAACGCGAGGCTGCGTTTGTGATCTCCGGGCCGAATGCCGAAATATCAAAGGACGAGATTGATCGGGCGCTTCGGGAGATGCGGTCGCGCTGGGCGATGAGTTATGGGCTGGTGGAGGTGGGGTAGAGCTGCATCTTTCCAAGAAGTTTTCGCCAACGATTCGCGCCAACCCGCCGGATCACTGGGCGGACTTGAATCGCGATGGGGCCGTCCCTTATGCAGCGGAGGCCACACTCGCATGCAAGATAATTCCAAGGCTCGTTAGTGGAGTGAGCTGACCTTGGTCTTAACCTTCTCCAGCAACGGTTGCGGCAGTTCTGCGTAGCCGTCCTCTGACGCAAGGCGCTGGCCATCGGTGAACATCCAGTTCAGCAGGTTCACCAGGGCAGCGGCGCGTCGAGGATCCGATGAAGTGGTGCGCAGGTACAGCCAAGTGAAACTGGTGATGGGGAACGCATCGGCCCCCGGGGCATTGCTCAACGAAGCTGAAAATTTGTCCCACACCGGCGCTTCTACCCCGTGGCAGGCGGCCTTGATCGTTTCCGGCGAAGCCTTGACATACTTCCCGGCTGCGTTTTGTACCAAGCCATTTGGGAGGTTGGCCTTGACTGCATACTGAGCCTCCACGTACCCAATCGAGCCCGTTTCGCTTTTCACTTTGTCGGCGATATCTGAACTGCGTTCGGCGGGCTCTCCCACGGGCCAATTGGGAGAGGGACTAGTCCCGATCTGGGTGCGGAACCTGGAACTGGCCTTGGAAAGGAACTCGCTGAAAACATAATTCGAGCCTTTGCCCGCGGGGCGGTAAATCACCTTGATGGGCAGACTCGGTAAAGATACGTCGGGGTTAAGCTTCGCAATCTGGGAAGCATTCCATGTCTTTACCTGTCCGAGAAAAATCTCGGCCAGTAACTCTCCGGAGAAGCGAAGTTCAGTATGAACTCCGGGCAGGTTGTAGATGGGAACGATGCCGATCAACACGACCGGCAGTTCGATCAAGTTCCCTTCCTTGCGCTCCGCGGCTGTAAGTTGGGCCTCGCCAGCACCAAAGTCGCCGATGCCCTGGGAGATCTGCTTAATGCCCTCGCTCGTGCCGAGCGGAAGGTACTTCATCTGGATCCCACGGTTGCGCCTGTTGTACTCCTGCGACCAGTTGTTGTAGAGCGGGGCGGGAACGCTGGATCCAGACCCGACCAGAACAACGGCTTCTTGAGCAAAGCCAAGCGGATGACAAAAACCGATCACAAAGACCAACGTAAGGCACACCAGCCCAACGCTGGGTAGGCCGGAACTTCTCTTCGAAACCATTGGTGTAGGGAATTCTGCTTTGGTTCTCATCGCGGGGCCCCCAGCCTTGTTGGCCACTAGTAGGGAACCCTCACCCTAGGCGGCGCGGCGCAAGGATGCTAGAACTGCACAAGACTACTCCTTTTGCGCATTGTGTTGGAATGACTTTTTCTGCCCTCTACCTCTTTTCGAGATCGCACGCCCTTTTGCCCGCCAGACAACGGGAGTCGCCGAGAAAAAGCAGAGATTGTTGATGCCAACAGCGATTTCACTAACTACACCGAATTGCGCTCCGTTATTCCTCAAATCCCCTCTCCCGAATTACCATTCATGCGATGAACTCTTTTCTCAAACAAAGGCTGCGCGATCCCCTTTTTCTCTTGTGTCTGACGGCGGGGCTGCTCGCTTTCGTGGTGCAATCGGGCGAGTTGGGGACGGCCGACACGGCGCATCGGCTGCAAACCACGCATTGGCTCTGGACCTCGGAGCCGCAGGTCTTTCCCTACGAGTATCCCGAGTTTGGACTGCACGGGCGCGGCGGGCGTCTTTATAGCTGGTATGGCATTGGACAGTCGCTGCTGATGCTGCCTGCCGATTTTCTGGGGACTTGGATTGCGCACTGGTCCGTCTTCTCGGATTACGAAGACGACCCTGCGGTGCGCAGCATTGTGGTCAGCTGCCTCACCAGCATTTTGGTTAACGTGCTCACGGCGCTCGTTGCATTCCGGTTCTTGCGTCAGTTGCGCTTTGGCTTAACAGAGTCGGTGGCGGGCGTGCTGGCGTTGATGTTCTGCACCACCCAGCTTCATTACACGCAGAACATGACGGAGAACAACTACATCCTGTTGCTGACGCTGACGGGATTTTCATTTCAATACGAGTGGTTGCGCACCGGGAGCCGGCAGGCGCTTTTCTGGGGATCCGGCGCGCTGGGGCTGAACCTGCTTACGCGGCTGACAACTGGGATGGATCTTATCGTGGCAGGAATTTTTGTCTTCCTTGTGCTCTGGTTCGAAGGTCTAAGTGGAGCGACGGGCGTCTCGCCCGTCCCGCAGTTTGGCGGCCGGGCGGGGACGCCCGGCTCTCCACCGGCAAACCCGTTGTTGCGGCGTCTTATCGATTACTGCAAAGTTGCCGGTCCCGTTTACCTGTTCTTTCTTGTGCTCGATCGCCTCTACCAGTTCTACCGCTTCGGGTCTATTACCAATACCTACGTGACGATATTCGCGCGGGAATTTCGGCAGCGGGATCCTTCGCTTGCGGCGAACTTTCCCTGGAGCACGCCTTTTCATACGGGCGTTCTCGGGGCGCTCGTCACGCCGGAGAAATCTATCTTTCTCTTCGATCCACTTCTGGTGCTGACAATCGTCCTGCTGGCATGGCTGTGGAAGCGCCTGACTCCAGAGGTGCGTGCCTACGGGGCCGTCTCTCTTCTGCTATTGCTCGGCTATATCTGCTTTTATGCGCGCTACACCTTCTGGAGCGGCGACTTTGCCTGGGGCGACCGCTATGTTTCGACCACGGTGGAGCTGGTGGCGCTCATTGCCGTGCCGCTGCTGATGCGGCATCGGGAGCTTCTGGGAAAAACGACCTGGCGTGCGGGATGCGTGCTGATCGCGGTCAGCCTGGCGATTCAGTTGGCATCGCTCGCCTTCTGGCTGCCGCTGGAAATTTATCAGATGGAAACGCTTGGGCATCCGACGTTTGTGATTGCTCTGCGGTTTAGGAACATCGTTGCCTTCGCGTCGGGCAAGGTGGACGCTCGGGGCTTGATCACCCAGGTTATGACCCAGGACCGGTGGGATTACGTTCACATTACGACGTGGAATTTTCTGCCGTTTCTGCTGCGCCGGGTTGGAGTGGCTCCGGGATGGGTGGTGAATACGACACTGGCCGTCTGGATTGCCGGGATAGCGGGGCTGGCAGCCGTGTTGCTGCGGCTGCGGAGTTGCTTGCGGGCGGTGGCGTGAGGATAGCCCCCATTTAAGGAGATTTCCGAGTCCCGTCCGTCCGCGAGGGTTCTGCTATGATCGCGGCAGAGCCGGGGAAACCGGCGGATTTCATCTTTTACGAGGAGTTTTTATCATGGAAATGGCCGCTCTTCCTCTAGGCTCCCGCCGCAATGAAGACATCGCGCTTGACCTTATGAAATTTATCGCCATGACTACCGGCTACGGCAAGACGACTGGGTCCGGAGTTGGGTTTCAGGGTACCGGCGCGTCCGACAAGCCGGAGGAGTACGCCGCTCATCTGCTGGAGCTCTACGGGCGGTGCTTGCAGTCGGTGGGTGGGAAGTAAGCGGCGCGAGCGCTGGCAACTGCCGAGCTTCGCTCGGCTGGACGGGCGAGTCGCCCGTCCCCACACTCCCATCCCACACTTGCTTGACTACGGTAACCCCTTGCCGCTGAACCTCTTCGTTGACAACAGTGTCGCGGCTGGGCTATTCTAAAAGCCTTTGGAAGTCCTGCGGCTGCCCGCCGGGAACACCTTGCGCGCGTTCTGCGTGGATTGATTTGGGCATTCAGCGGTCTTCATTAGCTTTAACGTTCTTTAAGTTCTGGGAGATTTCCGATGTCAACCTATTTCCCGAAAGAGGGAGATATTGCGCGTAAGTGGTTTGTGGTGGATGCGAGCGGGCTTGCGCTCGGACGCCTGGCCTCGCGCGTAGCCCGCATTTTGATGGGCAAAGAAAACCCGAAGTACACGCCGTTCATCGATACCGGCGATCACGTGGTCATCATCAACGCCGAGAAGATCAAGATCACCGGCATGAAGGCCGACCAGAAGGTGTATCACCGCTATACCGGATATCCCGGCGGACTGCGCTCCGAAGAAATGAAGAAGCGCATGGTCCGCAAGCCGGAGCTGATCATCGAAGACGCCGTGTCGCGCATGTTGCCCAAGAACAAATTGGGCAAGCAGATGTTTACGAAGCTGAAGGTGTACCGGGGCGACAAGCATCCGCACGAGGCGCAGAAGCCGGAAGCGAAGGTGTTTGCGTAAGAGCAGGTGTCAGGTGTCAGGTTTCAGGTCTTAGGAAAACCTGCACCGCGAATTTTTTGAAAGGTTAAGAGCACCGGGTTAGCTGAATGCTGACGGCTGAGTGCTGAAGGCTGACATGGCAGAAATCGTTCAATACTACGGAACCGGACGGCGCAAGGCGGCGATTGCACGGGTTTTTCTTCGTCCGGGCAGCGGCGAATTCAAGGTTAACGGCAAGGCGTTCGACGAGTACTTCGTGACGCCTTCGCAGCGCATCAGCGCGAAGTCGCCGCTGGTGTCGACCGACACTGGGGCCAACTTCAACGTGCTGGCGAATGTGTGCGGCGGCGGAGTGGCGGGTCAAGCTGATGCGGTGCGCCTCGGCATCACTCGCGCTCTCATGGTGTTCAACGCTGAATTCCGGGCTAAGCTGAAGGCCGAGGGCCTGGTTACTCGCGACCCCCGCGCCAAAGAGCGCAAGAAGTATGGACAGAAGGGCGCACGGAAGCGCTTCCAGTTCAGCAAGCGGTAAGCTTTTGGGTTTGGCTGAAGGCTGAGAGCTGACGGCTGACAGCTGCTTTTAAAATTCATCCCCCCACCTCCCCGAGATGGGGAGGACGGGAATGGCAATCCGGGGCCTTTGAGTGTCCGGATGCAGACCAACTGAGGAGGTTAATTGGCAAACATTACGATGAAGGAGTTGCTCGAAGCGGGCGTTCACTTCGGGCACCAGACGAAGCGATGGAACCCAAAGATGAAGGAGTTCATTTTTGGCGAGCGCAACGGTATCTACATCATTGACCTGCAGAAGACGCTGAAGATGTTCAAGGAGGCGTCGAAATTCGTGCAGGACCTGGCCGCCGAAGGCAGAATCGTGCTCTTCGTGGGCACCAAGCGCCAGGCGCAGGACGCGATTGCCGAAGAGGCGCAGCGCTGCTCGATGTTCTACGTGAACCAGCGCTGGCTGGGCGGGCTGCTGACCAACTGGGTCACCGTACAGAAATCGGTGAAGCGGCTCAAGGAACTCGACGACATGGCCACCGATGGCCGTTACGATCTGCTTCCGAAGAAGGAAGTGATCAAGCTCGAGCGCGAGCGCAAGCATCTGCAGGCGAATCTCGCCGGCATCAAGAACATGACGCGGTTGCCCGATGCGATCTTCGTCATCGATTCGAATAAAGAACAGATTGCGGTGCGCGAATCGCGCAAGCTGGGCATCCCGGTGGTCGCCGTGGTCGACACCAACTGCGATCCGAGCGAAGTGGATTACGTGATTCCGGGCAACGACGACGCGCTGCGGGCGATCCGGCTGTTCACCTCGAAGATTTCGGAGTCGATTGCCGAGGGCGTTCACGCCCGGGACGACAAGCAGATGGCGGACATTCAAGCGGCGGCAGAGCCGGAACCGGTGGCCGCAGCGCCGATGGCGGAGGAACTGGCTGCAGAAATGGCAGCCGAAGGCGGGGTTGCCGCTCCCGCTGCGGGCCCCGAGGGTGAAGAGATCCGCATGGAAGACGTGCTGGGCAAGGGCACGCGGAAGCGTCCTTCAGCCGCCACGGAAGATCTTGACGAGTTACAGGCCGAGACGCGCCGGTTCTAGAACGGGCTACTAGCTTCTTAGCTTCTGGCGACTCGCAGGCACCAGATCTGACCCGCGCAGTTCGACTGTGCGCGGGTCGAGTTTTATACGAGCAGGTGGCAAAGTTTCAAGGTTGCATAGTTTCAAGGTTTCAATCTTTGATTGGCACTCTGATTGGCCCTCCGACTTACCCTCTTGAGACTCTGAAGCCTTGATTGAAACTGAGGTTCTATTTCTGAGGTTAGAATTCTAATGAGCACTACTATGGCGAATATTTCCGCAGCACAAGTGAAAGAGCTCCGCGAAAAAACCGGAGCGCCGATGATGGATTGCAAGCACGCTTTGACCGAAGCCAAGGGCGACCTGGAACAGGCGATCGTCCTGCTGCGCAAGAAGGGGGTGTCGGTCGCAGCCAAAAAGGCCACGCGTGTAACGAGCGAAGGTTCGGTGGGCTACTACATTCACGCCGGCGGCAAGATCGGTGTGCTGGTCGAGGTGAACTGCGAAAGCGATTTCGTGGCGCGCACCGAAGACTTCAAAGAGCTGGTCCACGACCTCGCCATGCACATCGCGGCGAGCGATCCGAAGTATGTCCGAAAAGAGGACGTCACGCCGGAAGCCTTCGCGCGCGAAAAAGACATTTATCTCGCACAGGCGATCGCGAGTGGCAAGCCTGCGAACATTGCTGAAAAAATGGTCGCCGGCAAGATGGAGAAATTCTACGAAGAGGTTTGTTTGCTGGAGCAGCCTTTCATCAAGGACCAGACCATCAGCATCTCGCAGCTGATCGCCGCCAAGGTGGGCAAGCTGGGCGAAAACATCGCCGTGCGGCGCTTTGCCCGCTTCAAGGTCGGCGACGTCGGCGCTACGGTTGCTTTCGTCAGTGCCAAGCCAGACGAGGGTGGCGAGGCGTCAGCACCGGCTGCCAAGTAGCAGCCGCATAATTCAGGGGCGCTGCGGCGCCCCTTTTGATTTATGCTCTCTCCAAGCAGCTTCGCTTGATCCACTCCATGCTGTCATCCTGAGCGAAGCGAAGGACCTGTGCATTTGTGTTGCCAGGCGGCTACTGAGAACTGAGAACCGGGAACTGAGAACTCTTCATGCCCACTCCGATCTTCAAGCGCGTCCTACTGAAAATCTCCGGCGAAGCCCTGGCCGCCGATCAAGGCTTCGGTGTTGATACCAAACGCATTCATGAAATCGCGGCCGAACTGGCCGATGTACATCATCTCGGCATCCAGATGGCCATCGTCGTGGGCGGGGGCAATTTTTTTCGCGGGGTTGCCGACCAGGCCAAGGACATGGATCGCGTCTCCGCCGATCACATGGGCATGTTGGCCACCGTCATCAACTCGCTGGCCTTGCAGGACGCTCTCGAGAAGCAGAACGTCTTCACCCGCGTGCAGACGGCCATCGAGATGAACCAGGTGGCCGAACCCTTCATCCGGCGCCGCGCCATCCGCCATCTGGAAAAAGGGCGCGTCGTCATCTTCGCCGGCGGCACCGGCAACCCATATTTTTCGACCGACACAGCCGCCTCGCTGCGCGCCATGGAAATCAAGGCCGATGCCATTCTCAAGGCCACCAAAGTGGACGGCATCTATGACGCCGATCCGATGACGGTGAAGGACGCCAAGAAGTTTTCGCAACTTACCTACATGGACGTTCTGAAGCTGGGCCTCAAGGTGATGGACTCGACCGCCATCTCGTTGTGCAAGGACAACAATCTCCCCATCATCGTCTTCAACCTGAACCAGCACGGCAATATCCGGCGCGTCGTGTTGGGCGAGAAGATCGGGTCGCTGGTCAGCGCTTGAAAACCAGTACCCAGTACCCAGTCGCCAGTACCCAGAACAATACGTGTCTGCTAGGTACTGACGACTGGGTACTGGCGTTATAATTCACGGTTCCATATCGCTATGTTTGGGAGCTGAGAGAATGGCTCATCCTGCCCTGAAAGAAGTCTACGTAACCCTCAAGACTCGAATGGAGAAAGCGGTGGAAGACTTCCGCCGCGAAATGGCCGCCACGCGCACCGGGCGCGCGAACGTTCACATGCTGGACACGGTTTCGGTCGACTACTACGGATCGCAGATGCCGCTCAACCAGATCGCGCAGATCCATGCGCCCGAGCCGCAGATGATCACGGTGCAGCCTTTCGATCCTTCGCAGCTGGGGGCGATCGAAAAAGCCATCCGCAGCGGCGACCTCGGTCTGAACCCAATGAACGACGGCAAACTGGTGCGCGTGCCCGTGCCCGCCCTCACCGAAGAGCGCCGCAAGGACATGGTCAAGCACCTGCACCGGATTCTCGAAGAGCACCGTACGGCGATACGCAACATTCGTCGCGACGGCAATGACGCCATCAAGAAGGCGGCGAAGGACAAGAAGATTACCGAGGACGACGAGAAGCGTGCGCTGGATGAAATCCAGAAGCTTACCGACGACGAGATCAAGAAGATGGAAGAGATGAGCAAGGCCAAAGAAAAGGAAGTGCTGGAGTTCAAGTGACCGCGCTTTGCGGGCGTGAGCGAAGCGGGAGCCCGCAGCGGTCATCCCGAGAGAAGCGAGGGATCTTTTGCCGTAGAGACGCGGCACACCGCGTCTCCATTCCCAGGGGAGACGGGGCAAGCCCCGTCTCTACTCTGGCCCTGCCGATTCTGCCAAAACCAGCCCCCAGAGCCGGATTCCGCGCGGGTAACGGTTACCAAAGAATTCCGCAACTCTCGGCCGACTTCCGGGTTATCGCTTTTGTACTGAGCAGAAAGCTCGCTCCCCCAACAATCGCCGGTACCCCGGAGTCTTTATCATGAAGCGCTTTGCGACACTTCTAGTCTTGCTTGCTCCGCTTCTTTTTTTGATGGCCTGCGGTGGCGGAGCCACGAATAGTCAGACCAACCAGGCTGGCGCGGTCTTTGTCGTCGGCGAAGACGCTCCCGTATCTTCGGTGGTGGCCTTCAATGTCACCATCAACAGCATCACCCTCAACAACAGTTCGACGAGCGTACAGGTGCTTTCCACGCCTACCGCGGTCGATTTTGGCCGCCTCGTGGGGCTCCGTTCCCTGCTGGCGTTCAACACGGTTGCGGCGGGTACGTATAACAGCGCGACGTTTGTGTTTGAAAACTCCAGCCCGGCTCCGGTCATCGACTACGTGGATCTGAACGCGAGCCCGATTTCCGTTCAACCGCTGGCAGGCTCGTTTTCTCAAACGACCATTACCGTCCCATTCCCCTCGGGCAAGCCGCTCGTAGTGGGGAACAACCGGCTGGCGGGCTTGCATATCGACTTCAATTTGCGTGATTCGCTGGCGGTCAATAGCAGCGGTGACATGACTGGCGTCATCAACCCCGTGATCAGCGTACAGGCGGTCTCCGCTTCAGAAGATCTGGGCGAGATCACCGAATTCACCGGCAACGTTGTTTCTGTAGACACGGGTGCGAATTCGTTCGTGATGCAGGGGCCGTATGGCTTCTCGAAAACGATCGATGTGAATTCGAGCACGCTCTACAACGGCAGCAATAGCCTGAGCACGCTGGTGGTGAACGGGATTGTCTCCGTGATTGGAAGGATGCAGGCCGATGGCAGCATTCTGGCCAGCGGCGTGGAATTGATCAGCACGAACCAGGCGTTCATCTCGGGCCGCGTTCTTGCCGTGAATCCGGCGTCGGGTCCGGTGCAGAACGTGACCATGTGGGTCGGGGAAGAACTCGGCACGTCGGGCGTCATCCCGGTGGATACGGTCCAGATCATCGACCTGAGCCAAGTCTCGATCTACGATGTCTGCTTCTTCGACAATCTGCTGACGCAGCAGGTGTTCAATGACTCGTCGCTGGTGGTCGGACAGCGCATCTTCATCGGGGGTTCCGTCGCCGGCGGCGTCTTCACTCCGCAGATGGTTTCGTTGCGGCGCCAGGGCGTAGTCGGTGCGCTCGTCGCAAACAGCGTAACCATTACCGGAGGCACGGGCAGCAATCAGGGATACTTCCAGATGCAGAATGATGCCCTGATGAGCTACTCGGCGGGCGGGCCGTTTACGGTGTTTACGGGCGACAAGACTTTCTTCGTGAATATCAACGGCCTGGCCGGATTGCAGCAAGCCGGCACACCGAGCCTGATTTCACGCGGGCTGGTCTTCAAGAATCCGGCCGACGGCAAGCCGGTGGTGGTGGCTGGCCGGGTGCGGGTGCTTCCGGCTGCACAATAGTTGGTAGCTTGGAAGCTACTCTGTTCGTGTCAACCGAAACGACGGGGCGGCCGAACCTGGCCGCCTCTTTTTTTGCGGCGGGAGACGGGGCAAGCCCCGTCTCTACTATAATTCGCGAATGAAGCGCGTCGTCCACGCCGCCTGCCCACACGATTGCCCTGACGCTTGCGGCGTGTTGATCACCATCGAAGACGGGCGCGCTATCAAGATTCAGGGCGATCCCGAGCACCCTGTTACCCGCGGATTTCTTTGCGCTAAAGTCGCCAAGTATCTGGACCGCGTGTACTCGCCGGAGCGGGTGCTGTATCCGATGCGACGGGTAGTGGCTAAGGGACCGGCGGGGTACGCGGGCGAGGGCGCCCGCGCCACACTTGAGCGGAGCTGCGCTCCGCTGGGACGGACGAATGTGCCCGTCCCTACGCAAGCCTGGGAGCGCATCTCCTGGGACGAGGCGCTTGACGAAATTACGCATCGCTTGCGCCGGATCATTGCCGAATACGGCTGCGAATCCATCCTGCCCTATTCTTACGGAGGCTCGCTGGGGGCGCTCAACAGCGCGTCCATGGATCGCCGTTTCTTCCACCGCCTGGGGGCTTCGCAACTGGAGCGGAGCATCTGCTCCAGCGCGGGCGAAGAAGGCCTGAAATCGGTGATTGGCATTAAGCTCGGTACCGAGCCGGAACAGTTTGCCCATTCTCGCTACATCATCGCCTGGGGCTCGAACATTCACGGCAATAACGTTCACCTCTGGCCCTTTATCGAAGAGGCTCGCCGCAAGGGCGCAAAGCTGGTGGTCATCGATCCGTACCGCACGCGCACCGCGAAGTGCGCCGACTGGTACCTGCCGATCAATCCCGGCACCGATGCCGCGCTCGCGCTCGGCCTGATGCACGTCATCATCAACGAAAATCTTTTCGACGCCGATTACGTTTCGCGCTACACGGTTGGGTTCGAGGACCTGAAGGCTCGCGCACAACAGTATCCGCCGGAGAAAGTGGCTTACTGGACCGGCATATCCGCCAGCGATATTCGCAAGCTTGCCCGCGAGTACGCCACCGAGCGGCCGTCCCTGATTCGCGTGAACTACGGCATCCAGCGCTCGGAGCGCGGCGGCATGTCGATGCGCGCGGTCACCATGCTGCCCTGTTTGATCGGATCGTGGAAGGAGGTCGGCGGCGGGCTCCAGCTCTCGCTCAGCGGCGCTCACGGCTTGAATAAGAAAGCGCTCGAAATGCCGGAGTTGATGCAGAAAGCGCTCGGACGCCCGGGCCGGATCGTCAACATGGTGCAACTCGGCAAGGCGCTGAACTCGCTCGAGGCGCCGCCCATTCAGGCGTTGTTCGTGTACAACTCGAATCCCGCGGCGGTGTGCCCTAACCACAATGAGGTCGTCCGCGGATTAAAACGTCCCGATCTTTTCACTGTGGTGCACGAGCAGTTCTTCACCGACACGACCGACTACGCCGACATTGTGTTGCCCGCGACCACGTTTTTCGAGCACAAGGACCTGCAGACCGCGTACGGCCACTACTACCTTCAGGTTTCGAATCAGGCGATGGAACCGGTGGGCGAATGCCGGTCCAATGTCGAGATGTTCCGTGCGCTGGCCGAACGCATGGGTTTTGAAGACGAGTGTTTTCGCGAGACGGTGGATTCCATGATCGACCGCGCGTTGGACGCACCCAATCCGTGGCTCCGAGGGATTACGCGCGAACGGCTGGAGCAGGAGCACCGCATGCGCTTGAACTTCGCTGCTTCGAATCGTGTGGGGACGGGCGTCTCGCCCGTCCAAGCCGAGCACGGCTCGGCTGCGCCCTTCCTGCCGTTCGCTGAGGGCAACTTCCCTACCCCGAGCGGGAAAGCGGAGTTCTACAGTGAAGCGCTGAAGGCTCAGGGGCTCGATCCGGTTGTTGCCTTCACTCCACCCGACGAATCGCGACATGGATCTAAAGCCTCCGGCTTCCCGCTCGAACTTCTTGCCCGCAAACCTGACAACCATCTCAATTCGTCGTTTGCCAACTTGCCGTCGGTCCGCAAGATGGAACCTGGGATCGGCAATCTGGAGATGCATCCGACCGACGCGGAGTCGCGCGGCATTCGCGATGGCGACCGCGTTCGCGCCTTCAACTCCCGCGGCGAGATCGTCCTTCAAGCGCGGGTTGATGGTGCCGTGCCTGCGGGAGTGGTTGCCGCACGGCTCGATTGGGCACGGTTCAGCCCCGGCGGCGCCAATATTAACGTGCTCACCTCAGAAAAACTTACGGACATGGGCAACGCGGCGACGTTTTATTCCGTCTGTGTTGAGGTGGAACTCTTTCGGGCCTGAGATCGGGGGATGAAATTTGTTCCCGCCTTGGACGGTTCCCACTCTCTACCGTATAATTACCGTTTTCCCAAGGACTGTCCGATTAAGTCTTCGCTGGCGAGACGGGATGCTTTGAAAGGGCGACCCTCAGCGGCTAGAGCCGCTTTTGTAGCGGGTTTCGACGGCATGGTCAAAGCCATGCCCCTTCAAAGCCATCCCGAAACCAACTTAACCGGAGTTTCCTAACTCTAGTTTTTCGAGGTAGTTGCAATTCATCGCCGTCATCATGCTATCTCCGTCTGGGCCGCGCGGCTGGCCCACGACATCGGCCCTCCACCCCATCACGCCAAAACCGGGCGTGCTGGGGACCCCGGCCCTCCACCCCATCACGCCAAAACCGGGCGTGCTGGGGACCCCGGCCCGCAAAAAGACCCGTTCTGGTCTCTATCTTCTTCCATTCCAAAAGGCTGGAAGCACGGTTCTTGGTGGAATCACCTGTTCGCGCTGCTGGCGGTGCTGCTGCTGGCTGCGCCCGTCGTTGCCCAGCAGGATCTGATCGTCGACATCAAGGTCCACGGCAACCGCCGCATCCCTGCCGAGACGGTCAGGGCCCGCATCTTCACCAAAGTCGGCGACGTCTACGACACCGCCTCGATCGAACGCGACTTCAACGCCCTGTGGAACACCGGCTACTTTGAGGACATCCGCTTTGAGCGCGAACAGAACCCCAAAGGCTGGATTCTCCACATCTACCTCAAGGAGCGGCCGACCATCCGCGAGATCAATTACACCGGTCTGAATGCGGTTTCCACCAGCGACGTGCTCGACCGCTTCAAGGATCGCAAAGTGGGACTCGCGGTGGAGAACCAGTACGACCCGACCAAAATCAAGAAGGCCGAAGTTACGCTGAAACAACTGCTCTCCGAGCACGGGCGTCAGTTCGCGACGATTCGCACCGAGGTGCGCCCGATTCCGCCCAATGCGGTCGGCATCACCTTCGTGGTTCGCGAAGGACCGAAGGTTAAGGTGGGCAAGCATACGCTTCCGGGGCAACAAACACGTCAATGACCGCACCCTGCGCGCGGCCATGAAGAATCTCAAGCCCATCGGCATCCCGCACTCCATTTTTCTTGAGAACCTCTTCTCCAAGACCTACGACGCCACCAAACTTGAAGAAGACACGGAACGCGTCCGCGCCGAGTTCCAGAACCGCGGCTATTTCAAGGTGCTGGTCGACGACCCCAAAACCGAGATCCACGACACCGGACACACGGGCTTTCACGTCCCAGGCCTCCAGTCGGGGCTGGGGAAGTCCGTCGATATCACCATGCCCATCGAAGAGGGCGACCGCTACCGTCTGGGCACGATTACCTTCATTCACAATAAGGCCATCTCGAATGCCGCCGCCCTGCGCAGCTTGTTCCCCATGAAAGACGGAGAAATTTTCAGCCGGGAAAAGGTCGCGAAGGGACTGGAGAACCTGCGCAAAGCTTACGGCGAAGCCGGGTACATTAACTTCACATCCGTCCCCGACACCAAGTTCGACGACGTGAAGAAGACCGTGAATCTGGAAATCGACGTGGACGAGGGCAAGCAGTTCTACGTGCGGCGCATCGAGTTCCAGGGAAATACGACCACCCGCGACAAAGTTATCCGCCGCGAAATTGCGCTGGAAGAAGGCCAGATCTACAACTCGCGCTACTGGGAACTGAGCCTGCTGCGCCTGAACCAACTCGGCTACTTTGAGCAGCTCAAGCCCGACGATCAAAACACCACCGAACGCCACCTCGACGAAAAGGCTGGCACCGTCGATCTCACGCTGAAGGTCCATGAAAAGGGGAAGAACAGCATTGGGCTGCAAGGCGGCGTCAGCGGCCTGGCCGGCGCGTTCATTGGCATCAATTACAGCACCAACAACTTTCTGGGATTGGGCGAGACGCTCTCGGTGAACGCGAGTCTCGGCGCTTACGAGCGCGACATAGGTTTCGGATTCACCGAGCCCTATTTGTTCGACCGGCCCATCCAGGCCGGCTTCCAGGTCTACCTGCGGAAGACCAACTTTAACGAAGCGCGCCAGTATGCGATCTCCACCGGACAGAATCTGAACTTGCCGTCGGCCTACTTGCAGAACCTGCAGGACTACTCGCAGTCCAGTACCGGCTTGAGCCTGAGCGTAAGCTATCCGTTGCACCGTTCTTTCAAGCGCCTGGGAATCAGCTACTCCCTCGACCGTTCTTCGCTGATCGCCGTCAGCGACGCCTCCAAGCTATTGTTCGACAATCTTAACTTCAGCGGCATCACCGGCCCCAATGCGCTCAACGGCATCGTGACCAGCAAGATCACGCCCAGCTTCACCATGAACACCCTGGATGCGGCTTACGCGCCGCACCATGGCAAGAGCCTGTTCATCGGCGGGGAGTTCGCGGGCGTCGGCGGCACGGTTCACACCATCCGGCCGATTATTCAGTACAAGCAATTTTTCCCGATGCAGAAGCGCCGCAATGCCTTTGGCTACAATATTCAGGGATCGTTCATCACGGGATACGGCGGGATCGTTGCGCCTCCCTTTGAACGTGCGTACCTCGGGGGTGAGAACGATGTCCGCGGTTTCGACTTCCGCACTATCTCTCCCGTCGCTTATCTGCCCAGCGCACAAACGGTGAACCTCAAGAACGCTGATGGGACCTTTGTTCCCGCCAATCCGCACTTCCCGGTGCAGGTCGGCAGCACGGGAGCCTGTGTCAGTAATTGCGTGAATATCCCGGTTCCGTACCTGCAACTGGTAACTCCCGGCGGCGACCTCAGCGTGAACGCCAACGCGGAATACCGCATCACCATCGCCGGGCCCGTCGCCATCGCGCCCTTTCTCGACGCTGGCCTGGATCCGATCCTGCGCAACTCGCAGTTGCAGATCAACCCGATCCAGTACCAGACCTTGTTGAGCACGGAGTTCGGCTGCCCCATTCCGCCGAGCGCCGACAATGGTTACACCTGTCAAGGCGGGCGGAAGCTTGGCACTGGGACTGGCGCCAACTACTTACCGGTCCCCTCGCAAAATCTCAGCGCGGTTCCCGGCACGAACTGGGTTGTGCGGATGTCCACCGGAATCGAATTGCAGACCATGCTTCCGGTCGTCAACGCGCCGTTTCGCATTTATTATGCCTACAACGCCAGGCGTTTAGACACCGGCGCGGCGCCGCCGATCCAGATCACCCGCAGCATGTTTCCTTGTCCTGTCGTCGGTGTGAACGGCTGTACCAATGGAGATTATGGCGCGGGCACTTACACCTACAACCTGACGAAAGCTACCCTGGGCTCCAACTACACTCTCATAGAGCCGCGCAAGACCTTCCGCTTTACGGTGGCCACGACGTTCTAAGGGCAGCGTTCAGCAGTCAGCACTCAGGCATTCGTCTTTTAAGCATTGGGATTACAAGATATTTTGGGGCGTTTATGCGGCTGACGACTGAATGCTGACTGCTGAATGCTACTCGATATGCACCAGTCCGCTGGCGGGCTCGGACGCCGGCGCGGGGCGTTGCGGGGCGCGCCAGGCATCCAGCACCGACACCTGATGCACGCAGGATACCGTGCAATGGGGCGCGCACGGTTTCTCCGTGTGGAACTCGCGGCGCAGATCGGCAATCGTGTATTTCTCCAGGGGAATGCCGGGATAGCCGCGCTGCTGCGAGCAGTAATGCACCAGGCCGTCCTCGCAGATGTAGAGATAGCGCGCGCCGGCGCGGCAGCGCCACTGATTGGGCCGGCCGAGCGCGATGTTATCCTGAAAGGCATTGACACGGGTGAAGCTGCGTTTTTCCAGTCCCTTCATCTCGTGGTACACGCGCCGTTCTTCGTCGTTCAAGGGCTGCACCTGCCCTGAGTCGTCGTGAATGATTCCGACCGTCGAACTGAAGCCCAGTTCCAGCGCGCGCCGGCCGATGGTGAGCGCATCTTGCGGATGGCTCACGCCTCCTCCCACCACGGAATTGATATTCACGTGAAAATCGGCGTGTTCGGCCAGCAGTTGCAGCTTGCGATCGAGCACTTTCAGACTCTTCTTCGAGACCTCGTCGGGATTCACGTTATCGATAGAAATCTGCAGCCACTCCAGTCCGGCGTGGTTCAGCCGCTGGATGCGATCGGCGGTCAGCAGATAGCCATTCGTGATCAGGCCCGACACGATCCTGCGTTTCCGCATTTGGTGGATAATGTCGTCCAGTTGCGGATGCAGCAGCGGTTCTCCTCCGCTGATGGTAACGACGGATGTGCCAAGGCCGCCGAGCAGATCCACCCGCCGCAACATCTGCTCGGTGGGCACAGGCTTGGAAAAATTATCGAACTCGTTACAGTACGTGCAAGCCAGATTGCAGCGCCGGATAGGGATCAGATGGGCAAGCAGAGGATGGTCGGTCGACACTACGGCCTTGAGGATTTGCCACAATCCATGAGCGTTGCGTTCGGCGGCCCTGAGTTTGCGGCGTAGGTTGATGAGCGAGGAAGCCATAGGAAATCTGATCTTTCATTTGAACATCTCGGCTCGGTCTGCGTCCAATTTCGGCCAGTATTCGGTGGAAACGCGGGGTTGAACGGCAATTCCCGCACTGGCGCTTCGGAGATCAGTCGAGCCTTTTCATGCTCTGCCGCGCCCAGGCACCACCACCGCCCGCTCGAGGTTCTGGCGTTTGATCAGCACATAATCCGTTTCAAACGTCGACATCGCAAAGATCGGGATCTGGGCTTCCGCTAGCGGCTGCAAGAACGAGGCCAGCACCCCGGTCATCGAAAACGGAAAGGGACCACTTCGAGTTTAGCGCCGCCCATCCCCGTTCGACCGGCGCCCTCCGGGATTCAAGATCCACCGTGCAGGCGCCTTCCGCACAAGACTATGGAAAGTCATCTTGGGTTCGCACCACGCAAAGAATTCGCCCTCCAGCGCCCAGGCGGAACGGGGGCTTGGGAGGGGAGACGGCAGACTGCCAGCTGCTCCACAAGAACGCGATATTTCAAATGGTGAGGCAATTCAGAACGGAAGGTTACTACATCAGCCCGCGTAGGGGCGGACGCATTCGTCCGCCCCCGGACCTCGGCGGCTGCGTCAGGTAGTGGCTGTGGAGGTGCGGACTCACCGCGTCCCGGCGGAGTGAGACGGGGCAAGCCCCGTCTCTACATGCGGGCTACTGCATGGTCCCGCCCATGGGCACGTAGCGGAACTTCTTCCCATCGAAGAACACGGCAGAGCTTTCCCCAAAATCGCTGGCTTCTTCGATGTAGATCGCTTCGATGGTTTTCTTTCGCAGGTTCATTTTTCGAACGGAGAGGGTCTTATACGGCAAATTCACAATCACGTACTTGGCTTTCGGAGTTGCGGAGCGCCAGCCGCCGGTCTGCGCGCCATAAATGATCAGGACCACCAATCCCCGCCGCTGCGGATCGGGTTCGCTGAAGGTGGTGGTCACCTTGGGGTCGCCATAGCCAAAGAAGTCGTAGTAAGGGTCCATGACCGTGTAATTGTGCTCGGCCTGATTGGGCAGCGGATTCTTGCAACGCGCCGCAATGACAACGTCTTCGACGCCATCGCCATCCAGATCGCCGAACACGGGCGCGACCTCGGGTACCAGCGTGAAGCCCTCGCCAAACTGCTGTTGCACGAGATCGTTGTCGATTTTGCGAGCTGCCGGATTCCCTTGTCCGAAAGCTGGAAGCAAGAACGCGGCACCGAACGCCAGGAGTACGAGTACTTTTCTCATGGGTCTACTTTAGTCCGGGGGGATGACCAAGGGCAGGTAACGAAAGTCACCTGTGGGTGAAGTAAGTCGGGAATGGAGGGCTCCTTAGTGGTATTGCTTTTTGCGAATTCGTCGTCTAGAATCCGACGTTGCTTGATTTGCAAGCATTTATCTGTCAAGCGGCAGGTCGGAACCTCCCCCCTAATAGCGATGAATATGAAGCGAAGCTATATCGGGCTCGCCATGGGTGCGCTGGTGGTGGCGGCGGTATTGTTGACTTTGCCAAGCTGCGGGAACGAACGGGAGTTGGTATCGATCACGATCAATCCTTCTGGGGCAAACATTACGGGCTCGGGCCTAGTGGTGGACTTCCAGGCTATTGGAAACTACATCCATCCGCCCGACCAGCGTGACATCACGGATTCGGTGGTATGGACGTCGGCAGCACCGTCAGTTATCTCGATTGTCTCGAACACGGGCGTTGCCACCTCGGGGATCGATTGCGGCACTAACATCACCATTACGGCAACGTCCTACAGTAATCCGCAGAGCAAGACCGGAAGGGTGGTCGTGGGTACGGCGCCAGTGAGTGTGACCCAGCCGGGGGGCTGTCAGTAGCGCCTTATTGATCTTCCAACAGCTTGCCCAGTGTAGGTTTGTGCTTCTCGGCCTTTTTCTTCTTTCCCGGCACCAGGCTGGATGGTTTCGGACTGCCGACACGTTCGCGGGCCATTTCGCGAACAACCTTCGCGGCGGAGAAAACCTTTTTCTTGCGCTTGCGGGGCATGGTTGTAATGCTCGCATCTTCGCACATTCCATACGCAAAAAGTGCAATAATCGGAGGTTGGCGTGGAGGCCCACTCACTCGCAAAGAAACTGCGAATGAGTGGGGCACCCGCCGGTTGTTCTAAAGCCGAGGCCTAATTCATGGATGAGCGCGAATTTTTCGACGAGCGGTCCGATAAGAAACCGGCAAGTTTAAGCTGTCCGCATTGCCATCAGTCGGCGGAGTATGAAATCCAGTGGCTGGTGCGCATGAAGAAGAAGAGCCTGCCGCCGCGCGCCGACGACCGCGACCGCGCCAAGTTCGCCAAGGCCCAGTCTTATATGCTGCGCCGGGACGACATGATGATGTGCAAGAACATGCGCTGCCGCAAGCGCTTTGAGATTACGGGCGTGCAGAGCGTCGCATTTTTGCAGTAGCGGGGTGGCCGTTCGTCTCCGCTGCAATCCGGAAGGCGCCCGACCTGCCAACGACATTTCTATCGCGCGTTGAAAGTGAGCAAGTAGTTTCTGGGCTTTGTTTTTCACAGTTTCTTCGTCCTCCACTCTTCTGCTATTGCTTTCCCACAAAGGTGCTTGCCGAGTCACATTCAGGGGTAGAGATTCCGGAAGCCAATAGACCAGAAGAGAGCTAGCTCTTTGCGGAGGAGCGGTTAGCGACGAGCGACCAGCGAGGCGGCGAGGCGGCGGACACTGTGGAAAAGCAGACCGAGGGCTTCAGAGGCCGGTAAAGCAAGAGGAGATGGTTTGGTTGGCGGCGCATCACTGAAGCCTTCCCGCTCCATTTGTTTTACCGCGGCGGCCAAGCGCGCCGCACTTGCGTCTTCCATAGCCAGGAAGCGGAAGGCTTGGGCCAGCGGGATTCCCTCGGCGCCGGTCTGAAGAAATTCGATATGAGCGCTGACTTTGCCGAAGACAGTCTTCATCACCACGTCCCCCATGGTTCCGCAGGGAATCGGACCCTTGGAGAGAACGGCGGAACCTCCGGTGAGAGAGAGGCGCTGAAGGACGCCAACGAAGTGGGTAGCGTCGACGGTAAACAGCGCGCGCTCGGCGTTGGGGACGCGGATGCGAGGAGGAGCGCGCCCTGCGGGATTTCTGAGAGTTCTTCACGATAAGCCAGCATGGCAAGCGGCAAGAGCGCGGTCAAGGTTACGGCGGTGCAGCGCGGGCCGCGCAGAGATAACCGGCCGAGACTCCCTTCGACTTCGCTCCGGGCAGGCTCTGTCCGCGTTCCATCCACTCGTTTATACTAGCCAGTTTGGCCTGTGGCAGTTGACGACGCCAGGGATGGGAGCCGAATCGGTGAAGATTTTAGTGTGCAGACGACACGCGCCGCAAGTGCTGATTCTGCTCTTTCTCGTGGCAGCGGCGTTTACTGAAGACCGGGACTGGGAAGAAGCAAATTCCTTGCTCTCCAAGGCGTCGGAACTGGAGACGTTCAAACCCGACGAACGCCCCAGGTTTCATCTCAACGCAAGCTTCACGTTTCATCACACAGACAAGGGTACTTTGAAGGGAACCTACCAGCGTGACTACGTGGCCCCGGAACATTGGGGCGATCAGCTGGAGGTCTCCGATTTGTACAAACAGGAGCGTGTGCGGATCGAGAAGCAGATCTGGACGAGAAAGAGTGCGGATCTGACTCCGCTGCAAGTGGACCTGCTCTTTAAGGCGCTGTTTACGACATCCTTTGGTATGACTCGATCGGATGTTGTGGACCGGGTCCACAATCGCAAGCTAGATGGGGTGGAGAGCCGTTGTGTAGAGTTCCACAGCGTGGTTGGGCATAAGTCAACCGACGGCGAGATTTGCGTGGATCGGGCTGCCTCGACCGTGTCGTACTGGAAGTATGGCGACAGAGAGATTTGGTACTCGCAATATGGCGCGGTTGCCAGCCGTTTGCGGCCCTCCCATATCGTTGTGGCCGAAAAAGGGCACACTTCGTCGGTGGAGGCGGACATCAAGTACACGATCGCGAACGAGCTCAGCCCAGAGTCTTTGTCGCCCCTAAAGGACGCGGAAATGTCGGATGTGTGTTCCACCGCGCGGTCGCTGTCAAGGAAGAACAGTCCCGAACCTTTCTTCCCACCCGGCATGTCGCGCGCGCAGTTTAGAAATCCAGTGGTGGTCATTCGTGCGGAGGTGGATGAGACAGGTCGGGTCCAAAAAGCGGCGGTGATCGAGTCCGCCCATCCGATTTTTGACAGCGCGGCTCTCGAAGCAGTCAAGCAATGGACGTTTGAACCCAGACTTTCCGATGGCCAACCGGTCAAAGCGATTACGCGATTGGATGTCAGGTTTCGCCACTGAACAAGCAAGTTAGGAGTTTTCCGTGAAGATTCTGGTTTGCATGAAGCAGGTACCGCAGAAAGACGCTCCGCTGAAGCTGAACGATGCGGGGACGTGGATTCGCGAAGATGTTTCCTATGAAGTGAATGAGCCGGACGCGTTCGCGCTCGAAGAGGCGTTACGGCAAAAGGAAAAGCACACGGGCGAGGTGGTCGTCATCACCGCCGGGCCGGCGCGAGCTTTGCAGGTGTTGCGCGAGGCGCTGGCAAAGGGCGCGGACCGGGCCATCCATCTCGAGGACAACGCTTTTGTCGGGCTCGATGCCTACAATACGGCGCGGGCAATCGCGGCGGCCATCAAGGATGAAAAATTCGACCTGATCTTCACCGGCTTGCAGTCGGACGATTACGGCTATGCGCAGACGGGGGTAATTCTGGCACAGATTCTGGGATGGCCGCACGCGACCATCATCATGCAGATCGAAAAAACCGGCAGCGGCATCCGGGTGAAGCGGGAGCTGGAAGCCGGGTTCTTTCAGTTTGTCGACATGCCTGTGCCCGCAGTGCTGACCATCCAGTCGGGGATTAACAAGCTGCGCTATGCGACGCTGATTGGAATCAAACAGGCCAAGAATAAGCCGCTGCGCAAGGTGACGATGGCCGAGGTGCAATCGGCCGTGGGCGGGAATTTGCAGACAATCGAGAAGTTGTACGTCCCGCAGAAGACGAAGAATACAGAATTTCTAGAAGGCCCACCGGCGGAAGTGGCGAAGAAGCTGGTGGAAAAATTGAAGAATGAAATGCGGGTTATTTGAAAAGTACCCAGTACTCAGTACCCAGTACCCAGCGAAAGACTGGGGCATTTGCTGGGTACTGAGTACTGGGTACTGGGTACTTATTTATGGACATAATTCTTGTCGTCGTTGAACAGCGCGAAGGAAAACTGAACCGCGTCTCGTGGGAGACGATTGCCGCCGGACAGGCGATTGCCGCGCAGACGGGATGGACGCTGGAGGCTGCTGTGGTGGGCTCCGGCGTGGCTGCAATCGCGGGCGAGGTGGCGGAGAAAAAAGTCGCCAAGGTGTACGACATCGAGTCGGCCAGGCTCGAGCCCTACACCCCAGACGCGTTTGCGCACGGGTTGCAGCAGTTTTTGGAGAAGCATCCGGCGAAACTGGTGTTGATGCCGCATACGTATCAGGTACGGGATTTTGTCCCCAAGCTGGCGACGGCCTTGCAGACCACGGCCATCAGCGACGTGATCGGCGCTCGGTATGAAGGCGGGAAGCTGCTGTTTACGCGGCAAATGTTTCAGGGAAAGTTCGTGGCCGACGTGAGTTTTGCCGGCTCGGGCCCGTGCTTTGTGACCTTTCAAAACGGCTCGTTCCGCGCCGATAAAGTCGAAGCGGGCGCGGCGGCGGCGCCGGTCGAGACGGTCAGCGTCGACGTTCCGGATGGCGTCGTGCGCAACCAGCCGCAGGAAGTCTTCAAGGAAGCCAAACAGTCGGTGGATTTGACGCAGGCTGAAATTATTGTGTCGGTGGGGCGCGGCATCAAGGAGCAGAAGAACATCGAACTGGCGAAGCAGTTGGCGGATGCGCTGGGCGGCGAGCTCGCGGCATCGCGTCCGATCTGCGATAACGGATGGTTGCCGATGGACCGCCAGGTCGGGTCGTCAGGACAGACGGTCGCTCCAAAGCTCTATCTGGCGCTCGGAATCTCGGGGGCGATCCAGCATCTTGTCGGCATGAAGGGTTCGAAGAGCATCGTGGCGATTAACAAAGATTCCGAGGCGCCGATTTTTGAGATTGCAGACTGTGCCATCGTCGGGAACTTGTTCGATATCGTGCCAGCGCTGATTGAGGAAGTGAAGAAAGCGAAGGGGTAAGGTTTCAAAGTTTCAAGGAAACTCGGGTTTTGTATCAGGGCATCGCTTTAGCGATGCCGAAACGCCATCGGGAATATTGCCCCTTTAGGGGCTGGCTGTCCACGCGGGCGGGGGCGCCCGCGCTACACACAACAGCGGGTCCTTCCCTTCGACTGCGCTCAGGGTCAGGATGACAATTTCTTTAAGGGATTGGACTGAACGACTGGAGGCTTACGAGCCCGCCGCAAAGCCGCCGAGGTGCGCCACGGTCAGCCGCAGGTATTTGTAGGGATTGACCGGGACGTCGTTGATGCGGACTTCGTAGTGGAGATGCGGCCCCGTAGAGCGGCCGCTTAAGCCGACATAGCCGATGGTGTCGCCGCGTTGGATGTGCTGTCCGGCGGTGACGGCGAAGCTGGACAGATGTCCGTAGCGCGTCGAGATGCCGTGTCCGTGGTCGACGATGACGGCGCGTCCGTAGCCGCCCATGAAGTCGGCGAAAGTAACGACGCCGTCGGCCGGAGCGATCACGGGCGAGCCGACATAGGAGGAGATATCGACACCGGAGTGGAAGGCGCCTTCTCCGTTAAACGGGTCGATGCGCTCGCCGAAGGAGCCGGTAATCTGGCCTTCGACCGGCCATAGGTTCGGAGCGGAATTGGCGCGGATCCAATCGGCGGTGGTCGAGTTCCTGGTTAGGCCGAGTGAGATGCCTACGCTTGCGGCTCCCGTCAGCGCTGTGTGCCTCAGCGCGTAGAGCTGGTCGAGCGACGAGTGCACCTGCGCTTCCTGAATCTGCTCGGTCGAGGCGGCTACCATTGCCGGATCGGACTTGAGGCCGTAAAGCGCGGAAACCTCGCTGGCCAGGGAACCTAGAGACGCTACCTGAATGTCACGTTCCTTGGCGACCAATTCCAGACGCGAATAGCGGTCCTTGAGCTGGGCATGGTCGGTGCGCAGCTGGTTGTAATGGGAGACCTTGGCCAGCATCCGGGTATAGGAACTGGCGATGCCGGTGAGGCAGAGCCCGCCGATTACCAGCCCGGCCAAAAGGACGTAGGCGTACTGGACGGGAATGGAGATTTTGCGAAGCTGTCCAGCTTCGTCGCGAGCTACGAAAAAGATGTAGAAACGTTTACGCAATATGGCTTCCCGATAAAAAAGTTTGTTCGGAATCCTGCTGGAGCGGTACGGTCATGCTCGAGCTCGGAATCCTGATTCCACCAGCCGCTTCAGATGCAGGCTGGCCCTTCCATGTGACCACGGAACCAGGCAGGCCGAAATCCAATTTGGCCGCAACTGATTCAGGTTGCGGCACTTGGTCCGGCAAATTAAGTGTGAACGGCGAGTTAAACGTAACAAACTTGATTCCCCCTGTCAACCGCGCTACGCACTTTTGGAAGGTTACCAAGGCAGGGTAATCTGCCGTGCCCAATCGGCCAAATTACCGTGGTAAGGGCGTCTCCAGGGTTCAGGGTGCCCCCTCGTTGCGCTGTTCCAGAAGTGGCGCGTTTGGCGACGATTGCCTCGCGCCGTTGGGCAGCGGGGTATAGTGATCGACATGCCGCTTGGCGAGAAGAAGCTGATTGAGCAGATCCGCCGTTCTACCCGCAGGGATAAAGGCAAGTCGGTGGTGACCGGCATCGGCGATGACTGCGCAGTGCTGAGGGTTCCTCCGGGACACGAGTTGCTGGTGACCACCGACTTCACGCTCGAAAAGGTGCATTTCCGGCGGGATTGGCATCGTCCAGAACTGGTGGGGCGGCGGTGCCTGACGCGCGGGCTGAGCGATATCGCGGCGATGGGAGGAGAGCCGCTGGCGGCGTTCTTGTCGCTGGCCCTTCCGGGCGACGTTCCGCAGACGTGGGTTCGCCGCTTCTTGAAGGGATTGCTGGATCTGGCGGCAGAATTCAAGGTTCCGCTGGCTGGTGGCGACACGGCGCAGTCAGCAGGCGGCATACAGGCAGACATCGTGGTGGTGGGCTCGGTGCCGAAGGGAAAGGCGGTGCTGCGGTCGGGCGCGAAGGCGGGCGAGGGGATTTATGTGACCGGGGAGTTGGGCGGGTCGGCGGCGGCGCTGGCGCGGTTGGCGGAAGCGAAGCCCGTGGGCGCGGTGCATTTCCGGCACTTTGCGGGGCAATCTCGTCCACAAGCGCGGGTGGCCGTGGGCCAGTGGCTGCGCCGGCACCGGGTGGCTTCGGCCATGATTGACTTGAGCGACGGGCTTTCCACCGACCTCGAACACATCTGCCAGGAAAGCCACGTGGGCGCGGAGATCGAAACCGAGGCGATTCCGCGCGCGCGGTTTGGACTGGGCCGGTTTGGACTGGGCAAAGAGCCGGGCAAAAAACGCGTCGCGATTGAATTAGCGTTGCACGGCGGCGACGATTATGAACTGCTGTTCACGTCTGCCGCAAAGGTCCCCAACCAGATCGCGGGAGTACGAGTGACCGAGATCGGCCACACGACCTCATCTGCGGGGATGCGGCTGATCGGACCGGATGGGAAGAAGCACCCGTTCCGGGCTGCGGGGTGGGAGCACTTCAAGGGAAATTTGTAATCTGGAATTCTCCGGCTCTGCCCGGACAGCCAAGAGTCGCTACGGACCCTGCGCAATCTGCAAAGGGTGGGGCGTCTGCAGTCTCTGGCGAAGGATGGCGCCCCTGGCGGGAATTTCGGCAATGGCGTCAGCGTGGATTACATAGCCGCCGTGGGGCAGGGTGTTACCAAAAGGAATTTCAACGCTGTTCGCGCCGGCTCTCAGGGGGAAACGTTCGTAGCCGATTGCGGTCGCTCGTCCGTTGTCGGCGACGGCTACGATGATGACAGTGAGGTCGAAGGTTTCTTTGGAGCTGTTCGAAACCTGCACCGAGCCGTCGATTCGGTTGTCGTGGACTTTTGGCGGTTGAAGCCATTCGAGCAATAACGGAGCGGAGACGATCGCCGTGAACTCTTTGCTAATGGTGTGCGCGGGACGGCCGGAGTCTTCGACTTTTATGGTTAGCGTAACCGTGCCGGGCTTGTTGGGGCGGCCGCAGAGACATCCTTCCGGCGTGAGGATGACGCCTTCGGGAAGATCGCCACTGGCTACGCTCCAGACATAGGGCGGAACGCCGCCGCTGGCATGAAGAAGAATGTGAAGTTCTATTCCGGCTTCGACCGGGGGCAACGATCCTTCAACGATGGCGAGCGGAGGAGCCTGCGCGGCGGCCATCCCGAAACAACAAATCAGGATCGCACCTAGCCGTCGGATTGGAGTGACGCCCATGACAGTTCGTTTGATTTTACGCTGGGCGGGGCGTAAAAACTGCCATATGTCTTATCGTTGGTCGTGGTCCTGGTCGTGGTCGCGGTCACGCGCGGTATGCGGATTCTTACTGGTCTGGTCGTTCGTCTGGTTGATGAGCGCGGACGGTCTGGCGCAGGCTCCAGCTCCTTCCAAGCAGAAAACGGCTCCCGCCGAAGAGGCTGCGGTCTTTGAGCGCATTTTCAATCGTGTGCGCTTTGAAAATGACGGAACGGAAGTGAGCGAGACCGAGGCCGTGATTCGGATTCAGAGCCAGGCGGGCGTGGAAGCATTCGGTCAACTGATTTTCGGCTACTCATCGGCGACCGAGAAGTTGGAGGTGGAATACGTCCGCGTGCGCAAGCCCGATGGGCGGGTGGTGGAGACGCCGGAGTCGACGGCGCAGGATTTCGCTCCCGATGTACTGCGAGAAGCTCCCATGTACAGCGACTACCGGCAGCGGCATATTTCCGTGGCGGCGCTCGAACCGGGGGACACGCTGGAATACCGCACGGTGACGCGAGTGGTCACGCCGCTGGCCGCGGGAAACTTCTGGTACGAATATACGTTTCCGAAAGGCGTCGCGGTCACTGAAAACCGGCTGGAGATTGACATCCCAAAGGCGCGCGAGGTAAAGCTCAAGACGCCGAAGCGCCAGCCCGACATTCAGGACACTGGCGACCGCCGCGTTTACACCTGGGTGGTGAAGGATATCCGGCCGGACCGCGAGAAAAATAGAGAGGACGCTGACGAGGAACCCGGTCCGGATGTGCAGTTGACGACCTTCACCGACTGGAAGCAGATTGCGCGATGGTATGCGAAGCTGCAGGGCGAGCGGATGACGGTGGACGACAGCGTGCGAAAAAAAGCCGACGAGCTCACCAAGGGTGCAGAGACGCCCACCGAAAAGGCGCGCCGGCTCTACGATTTTGTGGCGCGGAATGTGCGTTACGTAAGCATTTCGCTCGGAGTGGGTCGCTATCAGCCGCACTCGGCCTCCGACGTTCTGCAGAATGGATACGGCGATTGCAAAGATAAGCACACGCTGTTTTCCGCGCTGCTGCGGGCGGAGGGAATTCAGAGTTATCCGGTGCTGATTGGCAGCGCGCGCAAATTGGATGCGGACATTCCCTCGCCGGCACAGTTCGATCACGTAATTACGGCGGCTCGCCTGGGGACGGGGCCGGGGCTCACCTGGCTGGATACGACTCCTGAAGTGACGCCTTTTGGACTGATTCTTTACCAACTGCGCAACAAACAAGCCGTGGTGGCGTCGGACGACAGCGAGGGAGGCTTGCAGCGGACGCCGGCGGATTCGCCGATCAAGACCTTCGCCCACTTTGTGCTCGACGGAAGGTTCAGCGAATTTGGCTCGCTCGATGCGACGCTGGAGTTCACGGCCCAGGGAGATCGGGATTGGGAGATGCGTGGCGTATTCCGGCGGTCGTCGCAGGCGGAGTGGAAGGATATTGTGAAAGTCCTGTCGGCGAGTTGGGGTTTGCCGGGCGACGTCGATGACGTGCACATCGATCCCGTCGAGGATACGAGCAAGCCTTTTCATCTGAAGTATCACCTCCGCATCGATCGATATTTTGTGGTGCCATCGGCCAGTGTGAATTTCCGTCCGATTCCGCCGCTGGGAATGCCAGCGATTCGAGCGTCGGAAAAGAGCAAGGAACCGCTCGACATTGGCCCCGCGGGTGATATGGACTACCGCGTGCGCTTGCAGTTTCCTTCCAACTACACGGTGCACACGCCGACTGCGGTGAAAATGTCGCGCGATTATGGCGACTATTCATCAACCTATTCGCAGAGCAAGGGCGTTCTGGAAGGCGAGCGCAAACTTGTGGTGAAGGTGAACGAAGTAGCGGCGGCGCGGCGCGCGGACTACGAATCGTTTCGCAATGCGACGCAAAACGATCAGGACCAGCTGTCGTCGTGCACGATCGTGACGCCGTCGGGGCAAGGAGCGCAGACGGCTTCGAAGATGGAAGGAACTCCGGCGGAGCTGCATAAGGCGGGAGTAAGAGCGCTGCAGAGCAAGGACTATCGCACGGCAATTGACCTGCTGAAACGCGCTGTGGACGGGGATTCGTCACTGGCGGACTCGGGGATGAGAGACGGCTGGTATGACCTGGGAATGGCTTACGCCGGAGCCAACCAACACGCGGAGGCGATCGCGGCGTTCCGCAAGCAACTCGAACTTGATTCGAATCATAAGCACGCGAATGGCGACCTGGCGATGGAGTTGCAGCAAACGGGAAAGAGCGACGAGGCGATCGCGGCTTATCGCAAACAACTGGAAACGACTCCATACGAGAAAGCGGCGCACAAGAATCTCGGCTTGCTGCTGGCACAGTTGGGACGGGACGCCGACGCGCGCACGGAACTGGAAGCGGCCGCCGCGATACCTCCTGACGATCCGGAAACGAAGATGGCTTTGGCGCAGGTATACGGGCGATTAGGAGAGAAGACAAAAGCGCAGGAGTTGTTGCAGGGATTGACGGGCAGCGCGGGCGGGGATGCAGGCCAGGATATTTACGCGGCGGCGTTAAGGAACGACATTGATCCGGCGCAGACCGAGACCGATGCGCAGAAGGTTCTCTACGACATTGGAGACCAGTTCGACTCGGGCGAGTTGGATCGGCTGGGGCCGTCGGCATTTTCGTCGATGCGGCTGGTGGCGCTGGCGTGGGCGCGGATGGGGTGGGCCAAATTTCAGCGCGGCGAAAATCTGGCGGCGATGCAGTTTCTTACCTCGGCCTGGCAATTGAGCCAGTCGGGGACGGTGGCCAACCGGCTGGGGCAGGTGCTCGAAAAGCAAGGGCAGAAGGAGAAGGCGCGTCAAATGTATGCGCTGGCCGTGGCGGCGGGAGGAAGCGACGTGGCGGACTCTCGGGCGCGGCTGGCGAAGCTGGCTGGCGATCCGGCTGCGGCGGAGAAAGATGTCGCACAGGCGCCGATGGAGTTGGTGCAGGCACGCACGGTGAAACTCAGTCCGATCACGAGCAAGACAGCGTCGGCGCGGTTCAATCTCGTGTTCGACAGTTCGCCTCGTCCAGAACGCGCCGAGTTTGTTGACGGCGACGAAAGCCTGCGTTCGGCGGGCGAGCAACTGCGGGAGAAGGACTTTCCCGTGAGATTTCCGGATGTGTCGTCGGTGAAAATCGTTCGGCGGGGTGAGGTGCGTTGTGGCGCTTCGGGGTGCAGCATTGAACTGCTGCCGATCGAAAAGTAATCTTCGTCGGGAATCTCTGTTGATTGCCAGTCACGTTTCAAGTCACACCACCGTGCCGCGTCCCCTCGACGCATCTGCTTGGACTCCGATAATCTAGTGAGTCCTGTAAGGAGGCCCTGCCCATGCGGGAGGCCGTCGAACGACTGTGGCCGGAAATTCATTGGATCAGCAACGCCAAGCTTCGCGAGCAGGTGACCGAAGCCTGGATCAAGGCGCTCGAACGAAGTCCGCTGAAACCTGACGACCTGAATCAGATTCCTTTTACGCTGCTGGTTCCGAATTGCCCGATCACATTCATGGAGCACAAGCGTTGCGTAGTGCACATTGCGCGTGACAGCGCGAAGGCGATGACCGACTTTATGGGCCGAGCGCTGCCGATCGACGCTGACGTGGTGATTGCGGGCGCGATCCTGGCGGACGTCGGCAAGTTGCTGGAATATGAAATTGGTCCGGACGGCAAGAGCCGGCAAAGCGAGCGCGGAGAAGCGTTGCGGCATCCGTTTACCGGAGTCGCACTGGCGATGGAGTGCGGCGTGCCGGATGCCGTGTGCCACATCATCGCCACGCACGCCGCCGAAGGCGACTTGGTGAAGCGCACGACCGAAGCGTTCATTGTGCATCACGCCGACTTCATGGCGTTCCTGCCGTTCAAGAATCCGAAGAACGTGAAAGTGAAGTGATCGTGCGAAAGTTCTTTCTCAAAGTTGTCATCCTGAGCGAAGCGAAGGACCTGCTTTCCTGGCGGATGAGAAGAAAACAGGTCCTTCGCTTCGCTCAGGATGACAAATCAATTTAGAAAGTCGATGCACTCTGGCGGTTCATACTTAAAACCCGCGATGTGAGGAGAAGCACGTGTCCACTGGGATACAAGGCAGTGCCAAAGAAACCATCACCGCGACCATGTCCCGCTGGGCGGCGGGGCTGGAATACAAACATCTTTCCGAGGACGCGGTGTACCAGGCCAAGCGCTTTTTGCTTGATTCGGTGGGCTGCGCGCTCGGCGGATATCGGCAACATGACGTGATCATCGCGCTTGAAGTGCTGGACGATATTGCCGGGCGCGGGCCTTCGACTGTGATCGGCACGGGCAAGAAGATCGACCCGGTTTCGGCGTCGCTGGCAAATGCGTTGATGATTCGCTGCATGGATTACAACGACATTTACTGGAAGCAGGATCCGTCGCATCCTTCCGATATTTTTCCCGCAGCAATGGCGTGTTGTGAGCGCGCCCAGAGCAATGGCAAGGAATTGATCGTTGGACTTGTGCTCGGACATGAGTTCGAAATGCGCTTGTGCGAGGCGGCGTTTCCGGGTATTCGCGAGCGTGGCTGGCATCATGCCACGCTGACGGCGTTTGTCTCGCCCATCGTGGCGGGACGCGCGCTGCGTTTGAGCTGGGAACAGATTCAACATGCCATCGGAATTTCCGCTTCGCGGCATTGCACCATGGGCGCAGTGACCGCGGGCAAGCTGACCATGATGAAGAACACCGTCGATCCCATGGCAACGCAAAGCGGAGTGCTGGCGGCGCTCTTGGCCGAGAGGGGCTACACCGGTCCAGAGCACGTCATCGACGGCAAAGAAGGATTGGTGCACTGCTACGGTCCGGAGTGGAAACAGAATCTGCTGACCGACGGGCTCGGCGGGTCGTGGCGCATCACACAGTGCGGAATGAAATTTTTCCCGACCGAGGCGCTGACACACGCTCCGATTTCGGCGGTACTGGACTTGGTCAAGAGCAACGACCTGCATCCGGATCGTGTGGAGAAAATTCAGATCCGGTCGCTGGCGCGCGCGGCCGACATTCTCTCCGACCCGAGCAAATACGATCCGCATACCAAGGAAACCGCAGATCATTCCCTGCCTTACGTGATTGCCGCAGCGCTGGTGGACCGGCAAGTGACGCCGGCGCAATTCGAAATGAAGAAGATCATGGATCCGGTGATTCGCGCACAGCTAAAAAAAGTCGAAGTTGTTGCGGATTCCGAAATCGAGAAGGTTTTCCCGGCATTGCAGCGCGTGATTGTGAACATCAGGACCACCGATGGGCGGAACTTCTCTGAGCAACTGGATTATCCCAAGGGCGATCCACGAAATCCGCTGAGCGATGCGGAGATTGAAGAGAAATTCCGGGCGCTGGCGGAGGGCGTGCTTTCGGCAAAGGCACAGGACAAGTTGATTGCCGCGATTTGGAATCTGGAGAAGTGTGTGTCGGTCACGAAGCTGATGGCGCTGATGAAGGCGGATGTGAAGAAGAAGGCGAAGGCGAAAGCGGTCACGAAGCGTCACTAGCCAGAAACCGCGTAGGGACAGCCGCCCTCGGCTGTCCCGCCGGACGAAGTCCGGCTTTCTCTCCGGCGCACGCGAAAACCTGGCGAGCTTTGCTCGCCCGCACAGCCGAGGGCGGCTGTGCCCACGTGACAGGAATAGCTTATGGCGGATTTGAAATCGACGATTGCGGCGGGCTTGACGGCACGTTACACGACACTGGCGGGCGACGTGCGCGAACTGGCGGCGCCGCTGAGCGACGAGCAGTTCTGGGCGAAACCGTTCGCATTCGGCAACAGCTTTGGCCACCTGGTGCTCCATCTCACGGGCAATCTGAATTACTACATCGGGGCGCAGATTGTGGGGACGGGGTATGTGCGGGATCGTCCGCTGGAGTTCTCCGACGCGACGCGGCCGTCCAAGGCAGAAGTGTTGAAGAAATTCGATCAGGCGATGGAGATGGTGATCGGCGCGATCGGCAGTCAGTCGGCGGACGACTGGTCAAAGGAATACACGGCCGTGGGCGTGGACGCTCGCGACCGGCTCGCCGCGGTACTGCGATGCGCGACGCATCTTCATCATCACATCGGGCAGATGATGTATCTGGGATTCGAGTTGAAGCGGACTGAATCGCCGCAAGGAAGGCAATCACGACGCGTTTTTAGGATGCCGACACGCAAGAGCGTCTGGCTCTATGACTATGATCACGTCAAGTTTCGCACTCCGCTTCAGTGGGCGTTGTCGTTGGCGGCTGGACTAGTGTTGGCCGCTATTGGCGCCATGGGTATATGGGGCGAAGTAGTACGGTATCGATCCGGACACGGTATCGATGGCGCACTGCTCCCGATGAGTTTCATGTGTTTGGCAATCGCAGTCATCGAGCTACCCGCAGCATTGGTTTACTTTTATCGACGCCGGCGAGGCGAGCCGACGGACTACTTCGACTACGAAGTAATAGAGCACGAAAAAGGCAGCAACGGGGTTCATCATGGGCCAGACCATCGTTGAAAAGATCGCGCAGAAACACATGACGGAGGGACCGTCGCGGCCGCTTCGGACGGGGGATTTCCTGACGATTCGTCCGCACCGCTGCATGACGCATGACAACACGTCGGCGGTGATGAGCAAGTTCAAGGGCATCGGGGCGAAGAAAGTAAAGGATTCGCAGCAGCTTACGTTCGCGCTCGATCATGACATCCAGAATCAGGATGAAGCGAACTTGAAGAAATATCGCGCGATTGAAGCCTTTGCAAAAGAGCAGGGCGTGGATTTCTATCCTGCGGGATCGGGGATCGGGCACCAGATCATGGTGGAGCGCGGGTATGTGGTTCCGGGTTCGTTCGTGGTGGCCTCGGATTCGCATTCCAATATGTATGGTGCGCTGGGCGCGATCGGGACGCCGATTGTTCGTACGGATGCGGCGGCGGTTTGGGCCACGGGCGAATTCTGGTGGCAGATTCCGCGCTCGATACAGGTTGTGCTGGAAGGCAGGTTGCCGGGCGGCGTTACGGGCAAGGACGTCATTATTACTTTGTGCGGGCTTTATAACCACGACGAATGCCTGAATGCGGCGGTCGAATTTACGGGGCCGGGAGTGGCGTCGCTGTCGATGGACGCCCGGCTTTCGATTTCGAATATGACAACGGAGTGGGGACCGCTGGTGGGCTGGTTTCCGGTGGATAGCGTTACGATCCAGTATTTGCGCGGCGTTCACCAGCGGCTGAAAGCGATTGGGGCGGAGCGGTTTTCCGAGAAAGACATCGACGGTTGGGAGAAGAACCCTTTGGGGCCGGATGCGGATGCGGGGTATGCGGCGCGGATTACGCTCGATCTCGCGCAAGTGACGCCGCATGTATCGGGTCCGGACACGGTGCAGACGATGCAGTCGCTGGCGGAAATTGAACAAAAGAGAGTTGCGATTCAGAAGGCGTATCTGGTTTCGTGCGTGAATTCGCGGTTGGAAGATTTGGCGGCAGCGGCGAAGGTGCTCAAAGGCCAGAAAGTTGCCTCGGGCGTGAAGTTCTATTTAAGCGCAGCCAGTAAGTGGGTACAGGAAGAAGCGGAGAAGCGCGGCTTTTGGCAGACGTTGTTGGATGCGGGCGCTCTTCCGCTGCCGCCGGGTTGCGGGCCGTGCATTGGGCTCGGTGTTGGATTGCTTGAACCGGGCGAGGTTGGCATCTCGGCTACGAATCGAAACTTCAAGGGCCGCATGGGATCGCGCGATGCGAAGTGTTACCTGGCGAGCCCCGAGGTAGTCGCATCGTCGGCAGCCGCCGGTTATATTCGAGGGCCGCGTGAGTTTGCGAATCGGGCGCCGCAGCGGGCTTTCACGGAACTAGCATCGGCTTCGGGCGGGGCGGAAAAAGTGGAAATCCTGTCAGGCTTTCCACAGCGCGTGAAGGGGCGGCTGGTATTCCTGCCGCAGGATAACGTCAACACCGATGCGATTTATGGCAAGGATTACACCTATCGCGACGATATGACTCCAGAAATGATGGCGAAGGTGGTGATGGAGAATTACGATCCAGAGTTTGCGGCGCGCACACAGGCGGGCGATGTGATCGTCAGCCAGTTCAACTTCGGCACGGGGTCGAGCCGCGAGCAGGCGGTCACGTGTCTGAAGGCGAAAGGCATTCCGCTGGTGATCGCGGCCAGCTTTTCGCAGACATACCTGCGGAACGCGTTCAATAATGGATTCTTGTGCATTGAGGTACCGGCGATTGTGGCGCGGTTGCGCGAGCAGTTTGCCAATGAGATCGCGGCAAAGCAGAAGACCATCATTCCGGGAGATGAGATTGATATCGACTTTACTTTGAGCACGATTCGTTGGCGTGGGGAACAATTCACATTTCCGGCGCTGGGCAGCGTTCCGCAGTCGCTGGTGATCGCGGGCGGAGTGGAGAATCTCGTGGCGAAACGGTTGGGTGCGGGGTAGATCTTCACCGCCGAGACACGCCCTAGTGAGAAGAAAGCAGGTCCTTCGCTTCGCTCAGGATGACAAAGTTTTTGAGTATGTGGTGATTTTCTCGGTGCCCACGGCGCCTCGGCGATAGACATTCTTAAGGAGCAATAATGGCGAAATATACGGTTGTGACCATGCCGGGAGACGGCATCGGAAACCAGGTACTGCCGGAGTCATTGCGGGTTTTGCAAGCCGTCGGCTTCGACGCTGAGTACGTTCATGCCGATATCGGATGGGATTGCTGGCGCTCGCAGGGCAACGCGTTGCCGGACCGAACGATCGAGTTACTAACCAAGCATAAGCTGGGCTTGTTTGGCGCGATTACTTCGAAGCCGAACAAGGCGGCGCAGGCGGAACTGAAACCCGAACTGCAGGGGAAGGGCTACGTGTATTACTCCCCGATCGTGACCATGCGGCAGAAGTTCAATCTCGACATCTGCATGCGTCCATGCGTGGGGTTCACGGGCAATCCGCTGAATTACATTCGGAAGAAATCGGATGGCGGCTTCGAAGAGCCGAAAATCGACACCACCGTATTCCGGCAAAATACCGAGGGCATGTACGCCGGTGTGGAATGGACGAACCCTCCCGAGAACGTGCGCGACGCGTTGAATAGCCACTCCAGGTTCAAGGCGTTTGCCAATGTGCCGGGACCGGAGATCGCGGTGAGTTGCCGCATCATCACTCGCAAGGCGGCCCAGCGCATCGTGACCGCGGCATTCGAATATGCGAAGAAGCGCGGATTCAAGGGCGTGACGATTTGCGAGAAGCCGAATGTGGTGCGCGAGACCTCGGGCATGATGGAAGAAGTGGCCAAAGAAGTGGCGAAGAACTATCCGGGGATTGCGCTTTGGTCAACGAACATCGACGCGCAACTGATGTGGCTGAACAAGAATCCGGAGGAGTACAACGTAATCGTATCGTCGAATTTGTTCGGCGACATTCTTTCCGACGCATTCGCGGGGCTGGTGGGCGGGCTGGGATTCGCGGCGTCCGGCAACATTGGCGATGATGTGGCTGTGTTTGAGCCTACGCACGGATCGGCTCCGAAGTATGCCGAACTGAACCCGCCCATCGTGAATCCGATTGCGATGATTCTTTCGGCGGCGATGATGCTCGATCATGTGGGCGAAGGCGAGAAGGCGAATCGCATCCGCCAGGCGATTGCGGACGTGGTGCGTGAAGGCAAGGCCCGGACATACGATATGATGCGCTTTACGGGTGGTTCGAAGGCGATCAGTCAGGGGGCGGCCTCCACGGTGCGGATGACGGACGCAATTTTGGAAAAACTGAAATAACCCCAGGGAGCACAGCGGGTCACGGGGCACTCCGCTCTGGATCTTGTGCTGGTTGAGGAAATCTGGTTGAGGAAATTATGAGCAGCGTTGTCGAGACCACGTCCCCGCATTCCGCCGAGGTCGGCCATTGGGGCCCGGAAGTGCGATCGGACTTGCACGTTGCCTTTGAAGCGCGTGACCGCGGTGGAGTCGAGATCTCACTGGAGTCGCGGGTTGCGCCCTATTACGGTTCGGCGATCCTGGAACAGACGCGGGATGTTCTGGCCGAACTCGGAGTGAAACACGCGCGGGTTGCGATTCACGATGAAGGCGCTTTGCCTTTTATTATCGCGGCTCGCATCGAAGCTGCGGCGCGGCGAACTGGGATTGCGCTTGGCAAACGGTCGCTTCCGGAACAGCATCCGCTTCCGCCGCCGTCGCCAAAGGACCGGATGCGCCGCTCGCGGCTGTATCTTCCCGGCTCGGAGCCGAAGTACTACGTGAATGCCTCCTTGCACGCTCCGGACGCCGTGATTCTCGATCTGGAAGATTCGGTGCATCGCGGGGAGAAAGACGCCGCCCGCATCCTGGTGCGTAATACCCTGCGGGCCGTCGAGTTCGGATCGTGCGAACGCATGGTGCGCGTTAACCAGTTGCCGCTGGGGCTCGAAGATCTGGCGGAAGTGGTGGGCGAGAGTCCGGATCTGATTCTGATTCCGAAGGTCGAGCGGCCCGAACAGGTGCGGGAAGTGGATCGCATGATCGGAGAGATCAAGGCGCGCCACGGAATCATCCGGCCGATCTGGATTATGCCGATCCTCGAATCCGCGCTGGGGATCGAGAACGCATTTGCGGTCGCGACGGCGAGTGAAAACGTGGCGGCGCTGACGATTGGGCTGGAGGATTACACGGCCGATCTGGGCGTTGCGAAGACCGTGGAAGGGCGAGAGTCGCAATATGCGCGGTCGCGCGTGGTAAATGCGGCGCACGCCGCCGGAGTGCAGGCGATTGACTCGGTCTACGGCGACATCGGCGACCTGGACGGACTGCGACGGTGGGGAGAGGCCTCGCGGGCCGCGGGATTTGAAGGCATGGGATGCGTTCATCCCGGGCAGATTCGCGTGATCCACGAAGCGTTTCAACCGACGGCAGTCGAGATCGAAAAAGCAAAAAGAGTGGTGGCCGCGTTTGAGGAAGCGCAGAACAAGGGGTTGGCGGTGGTGAGTTTGGGCTCGAAGATGATCGATCCGCCGGTGGTGCAGCGGGCGTTGAAACTGGTGGAGCGGGCGAAGGCGATGGGAGCGATCTCGTGAGTAATACTCTGGTCGAACGAGTGGAACTGGCGCATAACGCGGTGGGGCGCGCGGTGCCGACGGTGGTGAACGGCAAGGCGCAGGTTCCGTTTCTGGGGGTGGGAAAATATCAGCCGCGTGGGCGGAAGGCCGCGCCGGCCATCCCTTCGAACAAAGATTATCCGGAGAACGGCGACAAGCGCGTCGCGGATCTGGAAACGGCGCTGCGCAAATGCGGGCTGCGCGACGGAATGGTGATCTCGAACCATCATCATCTGCGCGACGGCGATAAAGTGGCGCTGATGGCTCTGGAGGCGGCGGCCAGGATCGGCGTCAAAGATCTGATGTGGTTCCCGAGCGCGTCCTTCCCTTCCCAGGAGGGTGCGATCGAGTTGATGAAAAAAGGCGTGATTCATCACATCGAAGGCTCGATGAACGGTCCGCTGGGCGATTACTGCACGCAGGGGAAAATGCGGGGCATGGGCGTGCTGCGCTCGCATGGCGGCCGCTACCAGGCGATTCAGGATGGAGAAGTGCACGTTGACATCGCGGTGATTGCGGCACCGACCGCCGATTTTTTCGGCAATGCGGATGGCTCGCACGGGAAGTCCGCCTGCGGCTCGCTGGGTTTTGCCTTGGCGGATTCCACTTACGCAGACCGCGTGATTGTCGTTACCGATAACCTGGCACCGTTTCCTTGTGTGCCCTGGCAGATTCAAGGCAACAACGTGGACTTTGTGGTGGAAGTGGAATCGATTGGCGATCCAGCGAAGATTGTTTCCGGCACGACGCAGATTACGCGTTCGCCCGACCGGCTGCGGATCGCTGAGTTGGTGGCGAAGTTTCTGCGCGCGGCGGGAATCATGAAGAACGGATTTTCGTTCCAGGCGGGAGCGGGCGGAATCGCGCTGGCCTTCGTCGAGTATCTGAAGCAGATGATGAAAGAGGACGGCGTCAAAGCACGCTTCGTTCGCGGCGGATCGACGAAATTTCTGGTCGAGTTACTGCAGGAAGGGCTGACGGATTACATCCTGGATGGGCAGACGTTCGATCTCGACGGCATTAAGTCGATCGCGAGCGATCCGCGGCACGTGGCGACTTCGCCGTTCACTTCGTATAACTACCACGGTAAGGGGAACTTCGCTTCGCTGGTCGATGCCGTCGTGTTGGGGGCGACAGAGGTGGACGTGAACTTCAATGCCAACGTGGTGACGCACTCCGACGGGCGGCTGCTGCACGGGATTGGCGGATGGCAGAACTGCCTGTTTGCGGGCTGCACCATCCTTGCGCTGCCTTCGTTTCGCGATCGCATTCCCGTGATTGTGGATGAGGTTACGACGCTGACGGGACCGGGCGAGATGGTTGACGTGGTCGTGACCGAGCGTGGAATTGCGATCAATCCGCGACGCACGGACCTGCTCCACAACTTGATTGGATCGAAGCTGCCGATTCGTCCGATTCAGGACATCAAGGCGGAGGTCGAAAAGATTTGCGGCAAGCCGGCGCGGCCGAAGTTGGGCGATCGTCCGTGCGCGGTCGTGAAGTGGGTGGATGGGACGGTGCTGGATACGGTGTGGCAGGTTAGCTGACTTGCTGCAGAGCATCTAAGAATGCGCATTCCATACATGACTCTGCTGTACGCTTATCTAGCTGTGTGGTCCCTGTCTACAGGAATCCGACCAAAGAACCCTTTGAAATGGTACGACCGTCTCATCCGGATCACAGGCGGAGTTTTCCTGTCCGGTTGGGTTGTCCTAATGATTTTAGCGGCACGAAAATAGATCAGTTCTGAATTGGGAAGGATGTTGAACCACATTAAAAGTGTCCCCCTGCGACCACATTAAAAGTGTCCCCTTTTAGAGTTCCTTCGGCGAGGAGGAACGAAGATTGGGGAGAACGGGATTGAGCAGGAGAGAGTTGAGTCGGGTCGAGGTGATGAGCCGGGTGAAGGCGCAGAGTTTGCGCTTGCGCGAAGCGGCGGAGTTGTTGGAGTTGAGTTATCGGCAGAGCAAGCGGATCTGGGCGCGGTATCGGGCGGGAGGAGCGAAAGCGTTGCAGCATGGGAACTGCGGGCGAGTGTCGAACCGGGCCTACCCAGCGAAGTTCCGAGCGGCGGTGCTGCAACAGGTGCAAGCCCGCTACGAGGATTTCGGGCCGACGTTGGCGGCCGAGCACTTGGCCAGCGATGACGGACTCGAAGTGCAGGCCGAGACGCTGCGGCGGTGGCGGAAAGAGGCGGGGCTGTGGCCGAGACAGCGGCGGCGGAAACCGTATCGGCAGCGGCGAGAAGCGAAGGCGCACTTTGGCGAGTTAGTGCAGTTGGACGGCAGCTTTCATGAGTGGCTGGAAGAGCGCGGGCCCCGCGGCTGTCTGATGCACATGGTCGATGACGCGACGACGAAGGCGCTGGGGTGTTTCTCGGAGGAGGAAACGATCTGGGCGGCGGCAGGAGTATTGCGGCGCTGGATCGAGCGCTACGGAGTGCCGCAGGCGTTGTACACAGACTGGAAGAACGTGTACGTGCGGCCGCCGAATGCCGAAGAGCGGGAGCGTGGAGAACCGGCGGTAACGCAGTTTGGGCGGATGTGCGCGAAGCTGGGCATCCGGATCATCGCGGCCAGTTCGCCGCAAGCGAAAGGACGCGTGGAACGGGCGCATGGCACGCATCAGGATCGGCTGGTGAAGAAACTGCGGCTGGCCGGGATCGCGAACTACGGCCAGGCGAATGCCTATCTGGACGAGCACTATCTCGCCGAGCACAATCGCCGTTATGCGCATGCGGCATTGGCCAAAGCCGATTACCACCGACGACGGCCGACGGCGCGGCAACTGGACGCAGTGTTCTGGCTGGAGGAGGAACGAGTGGTGAGTGAGGACTGGGTGGTGCGCTACAACAATCGACTGCTGCAACTGGCACGGCAGAGTCAGCATTGGGCGCCGGCCAAGAGTCGCGTGCTGGTGCGGGAAAACGAAGCCGGGGAAGTTGCCATTCACTACCGCAATCAGCGTCTGGGCTTCCACGAGTTGAAGGCCTCGATAGCGCTGGGCGAGGGAAGGGGCGCTGCCCCTTCCCCCGCGCCCCCTTCCCCGATCCTAAGGCGGAGCCTTCCTCCAGCTTCGAATCATCCTTGGAGAAAAGGCTTTTCCGCCAAGGCACGCGCCCTCTTTTCCGGGGCAGCATGAAACCACAACCCAGGGGACATTTCTATTGTGGACAAGACGGGGACATTTCTAATGTGGTATGACATTCTGAATTGGGAAGGATGGCGTGTTCGCGGGCAGACAGGTATCCTGATCTGCCCGCTTTTATTTGGCGGAGGCGCGTGTGCGAGGGCTGAAAGCGAAGCGAGTTCTGATCACCGGCGGCGCCAGCGGCATAGGGGCAGCCACGGCAGCGCGGTTTCTCGAAGAGGGATCGGTCGTGTGCGTGCTCGACCGCGACGCCGAGGCGCGACGGAAGATCCAGCGCGAACTTCCGAATCTGGCCGCAGTACTCGATGCCGATGTTTCGAACCTGACACAGGTGCAGGCCGCATTTGCCGAAGCGATCCGCCTGATGGGCGGCGTGGATGTGCTGGTGAATAACGCCGGCATCAGCATCCGCCATAATTTTCTCGACATCACGCCGGAAGAGTGGGACAAAGTGATGGCCGTGAATCTCACCGGAGTGTTCTACGTCGCGCAGACGGCCGCAAAGCACATGATGGAGCGCGGCAGTGGCGTGATTCTGCAAACGGCGTCGACCAACGGCGTCATGGGATATCCGTTTTATGCGGATTACAACGCCACCAAAGCGGGCGTGATCGAGCTGACGAAGTCGATGGCGCTGGAACTTGCGCCGAAGGTTAGAGTGTGCGCGGTGGCTCCGGGATACGTGTTGACGCCGATGCAGCGCTCCGAGTACACGGATGCAATGCTCGAAGAGGTCAACCGAAAAATTCCCCTGGGGCGTCATGCGCAGCCGGAAGAGATTGCGGCGCTGTTCGCATTCCTGGCCTCGGACGATGCGCAAAACATTACTGGCCACGTTTATACGTGCGACGGCGGAGAAACCGCGGGAGGGCTGGCCAGCCGGTAAGCTATGCCGCTTGCAGGGAGAGTCGCGGGGAAGGTTGCGCTGATCACGGGCGGCACGTCCGGCATCGGCGAAGCCGTCGCTGAATTGCTTGCCCGCGAGGGCGCGAAGGTTGCCATCACCGGCCGCAATGAGTCGCGCGGCCATGCCGTCACGGCGCGCATTCTCGAGTCCGGTGGGAAGGCTATCTTTCTGCGTACGGACGTTCGCAAGGCCGCCGAATGCCAGCGGGCGGTGGAGGAGACGTTGCGCTCGTTCGGGCGTCTCGACATCTTGTTCAACAACGCCGGAGTCTTCTTTCCACGGACGGCGCTCGAATGCTCGGAAGAGGAATGGGACCTGCAGATCGACATCAATCTGAAGGGAACGTTCCTGATGTCAAAGTACGCGCTCCCTCCGATGATCGCGCAGGGTGGCGGAGTGATGATCAACAATAGTTCGGGCTGGGGCCTGGTCGGTGGCGACAAAGCGGTGGCGTATTGCGCCTCGAAGGGCGGAGTCGTTCTGCTCACAAAAGCGATGGCCATCGATCACGGACGGCAGGGCATCCGCGTGAATTGCATTTGCCCGGGCGATGTGGACACCCCCATGCTGACCGAGGATGCGCGACTGCGCGGCCTGGACTGGAAGACCTACCTGGCGGGTTGCGAGAACCGGCCCTTGGGACGGATTGGCACAGTCGACGAGATTGCAAAAGCTGTACTATTCCTGGCGTCGGACGATTCGTCGTTTATGACCGGAGCAGCGCTGGTGGTGGATGGCGGCGGTTCGGCAGATTAGCGATCAACGTGATTCTTCTCTGCGCTCAAATTCGACAAGGCGAAGAGGCGACATGAGCACGATCGTTTTTCTCGGCGGAGGACGGATCACCTCGGCGATGCTGGCGGGCCTGCGACTGGGAAAGAGCAGACACCGCCTGGTCGTGCATGATCGCAATCCAGACAAGCTCCGCGATCTGAAGAAACGCTACACGGTTGCGGTCGAGGCCGACCTGTTGAACGCCGTCCAGCAGGCGGACATGCTGATCGTCGCGGTTCGTCCGAGTTCGGTTTGCGAGCTTCTTGGCATGGTCGGGAAAGTGAATCGCAGATCGCTCGCGGTCAGTCTGGCCGCCGGCATTCCGCTGCGTTTGCTGAGCCGGGAAGCCGGCCCGCGCATGCGATGGGCCCGTGCCATGCCAAGTCCGGTTTGCCGCAGTGGGCGCGGCTTAACGGCGGTGGCCTTTCCCCGGAGTTTGCCGCGTGCGGATCGCAAACGCGTCCAGGATTTTTTCTCGAGCTTCGGCCATGTCGTCGAAATCCCGGAAAGCAAGTTCAATGCGTTCACCGTGACCTACTCATGCAGCCACGGCTATCACGCGCTCGCGACCCTGGCGCGCGCTGGGCAAGAGGCAGGTCTTGATCGAAACACGGCGCTGCTGGCGGGCGCGCACGCCTTGGCGGACGGGATCATCGCCTGGCGCGATGGGAAGCATTCCCTGGAGTCGCTGCTCGAAGAGGCCGCCACTCCTGGCGGCATTGCCGCCACGACCGCGGCCGCAATGGACGCCGCCGGATACAGGCGCGCGGTGCGGCGAGGAGTTGCTGCCGGACTGCGGCATGCTCGCGCCAATGCCGGCAAATGATCTTTGGGGAACGGATAACTATCCGGTTGCGTATTCGTCTAAGAGTACAGGCCTGTCTGTGAGTGTGCGCCTCAACGCTGACAAATTTTCATCTGGAGTTTCCATGCGAGTTTTGATCTGCCTGCTAGCCGCTGCCTTGCTGATACCGGCCACCGTGGCCGCCGCGAATCCACCCGCCGATCTCGAAGCGCGGCGCAAAGCGCTAAACGACCTGCTGCACGAGCAGTGGGAATACACCATGCGCGTCAACCCAATCTACGCCTCCATCCTGGGCGACAAACGCTACAACGACAAACTCGACGACTTCTCCCAGGAAGCCATCGACGACAATCTGGAACAGACTCGCCACTTCCTCGACCGCTTCGAAGCCATCGACATCAGCGGCTTTCCCGAGCAGGAAGCGTTGAACAAGCAGCTCATGGTTCACGACCTGAAGATGAATCTGGAAGGCGCGCGCTTCAAACCGTGGGAGATGCCGGTGAACCAGTTCGGCGGAATTCACATCGACGCGCCTCAGTTGGTCAGTATTCTTTCGTTCGACAGCGTGAAGGACTACGAAGACTACATCACGCGCCTGAAGCTGCTTCCGCGGCTGTTTGAACAGAATATCGAGCAGATGCGGAAAGGCATGGCCGCGGGGTTAATGCCGCCCAAGATTCTGCTGGAGCAGGTGGTGACGCAGGCCAACGGAATCGGCACGACGGCCGCCGAAAAAAGCCCGTTCGCGCAACCTTTCGATAAGTTTCCCGATGCAATCTCTGCGGCGGATCGCAAACGCTTGCGCGAGGCGGGCTTGGCGGCGGTCAAGGATTCCGTGATTCCTGCTTACGTTAAGTTCACGGCGTTCGTCCGCGATGAATATGCACCGAAGGGAAGAGCGGAGCCGGGTGCATGGGCCCTGCCGGACGGCGCGGCCTGGTATGCGTTCCGCGTCAAAGAAAGCACGACCACAAATCTGTCGCCTGAAGAAATCCATCAGATCGGGCTGGAGCAGGTGAAAGAGATCGAAGGCCGGATGCTGGGAGTCGCTCACCAGCTCGGATACTCCGACCTGAAAACCTTCTACGCGGCCATCAAGAGCGACCCCAAGCTTCATCCGCACTCGCGCGAAGAAATTCTTGACCTCTACCGCAAGCACATCGACGAGATGTACACGAAACTTCCGCAGCTGTTTGGCCGCTTGCCCAAGGGCAGGTTGGAAGTGATTCCCATCGAAGAGTTTCGCGAAAAGGAAGCTTCCACGCAATATGTGCAGGGAACGCCGGACGGATCGCGTAAGGCGCATGTTATGGTAAACACCGGCGATTTCGCGAAGCGGACGACGCTCGACATTGAGACAACTGCCTATCACGAAGGGGTTCCTGGCCATCATCTGCAGATTGCCCTCGCACAGGAACTACCCGAACTGCCGCCCTTCCGCCAGCAGGAGAACTACACGGCGTACACCGAAGGCTGGGCGCTCTATGCGGAGCGTCTCGGGAAGGAAGTCGGCTTCTTTCAGGACCCGTACAGCTACTACGGCCACCTGCAGGATGACATGCTGCGGGCGATTCGCCTGGTTGTCGATACCGGCTTCCACTACAAACACTGGTCGCGGCAACAGGTAGTTGATTTCTTCCATGATCACTCGGCGATCGACGAACCCGACGTACAGAGCGAGACCGACCGCTACATGGCGTGGCCCGCGCAGGCTCTCGGCTACAAAATCGGACAACTGGAAATTCTGAAGCTCCGCCAGTATTCGAAAGATCAGTTGGGCGAGAAATTTGATCTGCGCGCCTTTCACGATGAAGTTCTGGCGGGCGGTGCGCTTCCGATGGACGTGCTCGGCACACGCATTCACGAATGGGTGGGACAACAGATAGGGCAAGCGGCAGGATCGGGCCCCGCGTCGAGCGCGAGTCAACACTGATCGCAGCTCATTTGCGGAGTATCATGGTCGGCGATGCCGCCGCCTGAGAAGGAACGTGAACGTATAGCAGACGTGTACTCCGCGATGAGCGATGAAGAGCTTCGCCAGATCGCGGAAAGTGGCGATGAATTGAGCGATTCCGCTCAGGAAGCGTTACGAGCGGAGGCGGCGAAACGTGGCCTCAAGATGGAAATCTCGCCGCCGCGCGGCGAAGATGTTTACGAGTTGAACCACACCGTGACCATGCGTCAGTTCCGCGATCTTCCCGAGGCGCTGTTGGCGAAAGGCAGTCTCGAGTCCGCGGGGATTCAGTCGTACCTCGTGGACGACAACATGATTCGCATGGATTGGTTCATCTCCAATCTTCTCGGCGGAATCAAACTGAAGGTTCGTCCCGAGGATGCGGAAGCGGCCAGCGAAATTCTGAACCAGCCGATCCCTGAAACGCTTGATGTTGAAGGCGTCGGAAGCTTTGAGCAGCCAAAGTGTCCGCGGTGTCAGTCGCTCGACGTCAGTTGTGAAGAACTGAATAAGGCGCTCTCGTATTGGACAGCGTACGCCGGCGTTCCCGTCCCGGTTTACAAACCTGGGTGGACCTGTCATGCATGCGGCAATGAGTGGCACGAGCAGGGCGGTTCGGTGCCGGACCATGATGGCGCCATGTCCTAGAGGTCGCTGTCTCTAGGGGACGCTATAATCCCTGCAATGCGACAGTTCTTCCGCATGTTGCTTCTGGTCCTGGTCCTGATGACGGTGGCGCTGATCTCGGCGCTCACGGCCATGCGGCTGGCGATCCACGGTCGCGAGGTGACCATCCCCAAACTGGTGGGCATGACCCCATTCGAGGCGGAGCGCGCCGGCGCGGCCTCGGGCCTGCAAGTTGTCGTCGAGCGGCAGTTCTACAGTGCCGACATTCCTGAAGGAAGAATCATGACTCAGATGCCGCCGCCGGAGACCAAGGTGCGGCGAGGCTGGTCGGTTCGCGTGGCGCAAAGTCTGGGGCCGCAGCGGGTGGCGATTCCCAACGTGATGGGAGGGAGCGAGCGCGTCGCGGAGTTGAACATACGTCGCCGCGGGCTCAGTCTGGGTTCGATGGCACGCCTCCATTTGCCGGGTGCTCCGCTCGACCAGGTCATCTCGCAAAGCCCGCCGGCGAATGCCAGCGGCGTGTCGGCGCCAAAAATCAGTCTGCTGGTCAGCGACGGCCCCGAAACGCCGGTCTATGTAATGCCGAACCTTACCGGACAACCGCTGGGCAGCGCCATGCTGGCGCTACAGGATGCGGGCGTCAAGGTCGGCAAGGTCACCGCGCTGCCGTCGCCGCCGCCCAGCGAGCCGCAACCCGCGCCGGTTGCGCCGCCTGCGGTCTCTGAGCCCAGCCCGGCGAGCATGATCGTGACCCAGGCTCCAGCACCCGGACAAAAAATCGCGGCGGGCAGCGCGGTGAATTTCGAAGTCCGCTAGAACGGGCGAGCTGCGCTCGCCTGCACAGCCGGGGGCGGCTGTGCCTACGCGATCCTCGGTCATCTCCGTTCGATCAGCGCGGCGAAAAATCCGTCGCAGGGATGCACGCCGGGAATCGTTCTCAGATAGGGTCCAGCCAGAAGCGACGCGATATCCTTCCAGCTCATTTCGCCGGACTGCTGCAGTTGCTCCAATTCTCGCTTGCAATCGACCACCTTGAATTCCGCCGTGGCATCGAGCGCAGCTTCCACCACCGCTTCGTTCTCTTCAGGTTCCATCGAACACGTGGAATACACAAGCCGGCCGCGAATCGCAAGTTGGGCAAGGGCGGATTTCAAGATGGCGACCTGCCGCGACTGAAGATCGGGAAGGTCTTCGGGCTTGAGCCGCCACTTGATTTCCGGGTTGCGGGCCAGCGTGCCGGTGCCGGAACAAGGAACGTCGGCCAGGATGCGGTCGAAGGCGTGTGCGAAAGGCAAATGACGCGCGTCCGCCGCGATTACGCGAACGTTCGGCGAGCGATTCAGGCTCTGCAGCAAGCGCGCGCGGTGAGGATGCAACTCGGAGGCAAACACTTTGGCGCGCGGGTTGCGCCCCGCGAGTAACGCGGTCTTGCTGCCGGGGGCAGCACAGCAATCCAGGATCAATTCTCCACCACTGGCCAGCAACCCTACCAGTTGCGAAGCTTCGTCCTGAATGGAGATACGGCCTTCCCGATAGGCGCGTGTTCCGGTCACGTCGCCCGCAATAATGCGTCGCGCCGCCGATAGCAGTCGACCCGGCGCGAGCTGTACGCCGGCGGCGGCGAGTTCGGCTTCCGACTGATCGTCTCGAGATTGATCGTGGCGAGATTCAGCGTCATTCGATCGATTGCCATGAATGTAAATGGCGGTGGCCGGCACCGTCTGGTCATGGGCGCAGATCTGCCGCGCCGCCTCTCGTCCATAGTGTTCGGCCCAGCGCGCCACCAGCCACGGGGGATGAGCCGCATTCTCAGCCAGTACGATCGAGTCGGGTGATTTGCCGATTTTCGCGAAGATGTCTTCGGCGCCGGCTTCCGCGATTTTCCGGAGAACCGCATTCACGAACGAAGCTGCCGAACGCTTTCGCGCCGCTTTGACCAGCTCCACACTTTCGAAGATCGCGGCGCGGGCCGGAATTCTGGAGAGAAACTGCAATTGATACACGCCGAGGCGCAACGCGGCCAGAACTTCGCCATCCAGCCGCTCGATCTTTTGCGACGATGCGACGGCGAGCCTCCGGTCGAGCAGAGACTGCCAGCGGAGGACACCCATCACCAGCTCAGTAGCCAAGCCGTGATCGCGGGAAGAAAGCTTCGCGAGGGAAGCGGAATGAAGTAGTTCGGTAGCGTAGGAGTGTTCGCGCTCGACGCGCAGAAGAATTTCGAAAGCTGCGGCACGAGCGGGGGAAACGGGCATCGCTATAGCGACTCCATAACTGTTGTGGCCTCCGGTAACTGCCGAGCTGCGCTCGGCCTGGACGGGCGAGGCGCCCGTCCCCACACGAGCTTTAGCTATTGTCCCAGACGATCGCCGGACTTGGGCCGGTAGCCGTTGATGAATTCCTGCGCGGTCATGCGGCGTTTGCCCTCGAGTTGAATCTCAATGAGTTCGAGCGCCGTGTCCGTCCTTTTGTCTTTATCCTTATCCTTGCCGCAGCCGACGAGCAGGCGCGCTCCCTCGACGGCGAGTTCGCCGGGCGTCAACGTAGCCGCATGTTGCACCGGTTGAGCGCGACGCACCTGCATGGTTTTGCCTTTGAAGATCGTGAATGCTCCGGGCCACGGCTGAAAACCGCGCAGGCGATTGAATAGGTCGTTTGCCGAGCGCGCGAAGTCCATACGGCCATCTTCTTTCTTCAGAATCGGAGCGAGCGTGGCTTGCGAATGATCCTGCGGGGTCGGGCGCACTTGCCCGCTGTCGAGCCCGCGCAGAGTTTCGACCATCAGATCCGCGCCGATCGGCGCCAGCTTCGGTCCCAGCGTCTCGGCGGTATCTTCCGGGCCAATCGAAATTGTGCGCTGCTTGAGGATGTCGCCGGTGTCGAGCCCGGCGTCGATGCGCATGGTCGTCACACCGGTCACCGATTCACCGTTGGCAATCGCCCACTGGATCGGCGCCGCGCCCCGATACTTGGGCAACAAAGATGCATGCAGGTTCAAATTTCCGAGCCGCGGAAGATCAATCATCCACTGCGGAATGATGCGGCCGTAGCCGACCACGATAATAGCGTCCGGGCGAATTGCCGCAATCTGATCGCGAAACTCATCGTTGCTCTTGATGGCGGCGGGCTGCAGCACAGAGAGACCCAAGCGGATTGCCGCTTCCTTCACGGGAGAGAGAGCCATTTCCATGCCGCGCCCGCGGGGTCGATCGGGCTGCGTGACTACCTGAGACAGGGAATATCCGGCCTCGACTAATTTCTCAAGGGTCGGGACAGCGAAGCGGGGCGTGCCGCAGAAAACCAAGAGCATAGGTGTCAGGTCTCAGGTGTCAGGTCTCAGGACTCCGCACTACAGCCTCGCTTTAGCGTCCAGAGTTGTGGCATAGTAGTTCTGTTTTTCGCGAGGTGGTTCAATGATAGATCAGGAAAAGCTCCAAAAAGGACGGGGATGGGCTTACGCGGTCGGAATAGTTGTTTTCGTGGCCGTTGTGATGTGGAAATTCGTTATCCGCTAAGGGATGATATCGGCGGAAGTACCATCTCAAGGCCACAATAGCATTTTGCAGCACATGCTTTTCCTGAGACCTAAGACCTGACACCTAAGACCTGCCTTTCTACCACTCTCCCGCCTTCACCAGTTTCCTGATCTTGCGCTTGATGAGGTCGCGCTTCAGCGCGCTAACGTGCGAGATGTAGAGCTTGCCGTTCAAGTGATCGGTCTCATGCAGCAGGGCCCTTGCCAGCAGGTCTTCTCCGGTTCGCTCAAAAAACTTGCCGGTCACGTCCTGCGCGCGCACGGTTACGGTTTTCGCGCGTGTGACATCCTCGCGAAATTCGGGGATGCTCAGGCAGCCTTCGCTGCTCCGCTGGCGGCCTTCTTTGCTGATGATCACTGGATTGATCAACACCAGCTTGGCGCCGGGATCTTCCTTGAAGGTGACGTCCACGACCGCAATTCGTTTCGAAAGGCCGATCTGCGGGGCTGCCAGCCCTACGCCGCGAGCCGCGTACATCGACTCGAACATGTCTTCGATGAGCTTCTTGAGATCGTCGTCGAAGCTGGTTACCTCGGCGGCGGGTGTGTCGAGGACGGGATTGCCGAATTTCACAATGGGATAAATCATTTTCGGGTCAGTATTTCTTCAGTTGTTCCAGATAGCCTTGGAAATTTCGTTTCGTCTCTTTCATGGAGTCGCCACCGAATTTTTCCAGCGCACACCGCGCCAGCGTGAGTGCGACCATAGCCTCGCCGGCCACGCCGGCGGCGGGTACCACACATACATCCGAGCGTTCGTACGCCGCTTTCACAGGCTCGCGGGTCGCAAAATCCACCGACTGCAATGGACGCCGCAGCGTGGAGATCGGTTTCAGATATCCGCGAACCCGAATTTCCTGTCCGTTGGAGACGCCGCCTTCCAACCCTCCGGCATTGTTGCGCGTGCGCGTGAAGCCGGCGAAGCCCGCGTCGCTGCGATAACCGATTTCGTCATGCACGGCAGACCCCGGCGAATGCGCTGCTTGAATGCCGCTTCCAATTTCGACCGCTTTCACCGCTTGCAAGGACATGACCGCCGCCGCCAGTTGCGCATCCAGTCGCTCGTCCCACTGCACGTAGCTGCCGAGACCGGGCGGAACATTGTGTGCCACCACCTCAAAAACTCCTCCCACCGAATCGCCCGTGCGGAGAGCGTTCTCGACTTCTTCTTTCATGCGCTGCTCGGCCTCGGCATCGGCGCAGGACAGCAGCACCTCGTTCTTGCGCGACAGCGGCTCGATTTGCTCCCATGCGATTTCCCGGTCCGCAATCGACACTGCGCCGACCGCAATCACATGGCTCAGAACTTCCACGCCCAACTCGCGCAGCAGCAGCTTGGCGAGCGCGCCAATCGCAACCCGGGCCGCCGATTCCCGGGCCGAGGCACGCTCCAGAACATAGCGCGCTTCGGTGAAATCGTACTTCAAAGCTCCCGCCAGATCGGCATGGCCGGGGCGCGGCGACGCCACGCGCTTGTGCTTCTCGGGATCGCCCGTTTCCACCGGCAGCGACTCTTTCCAATTCTGCCAGTCGCGATTCTCGAGCAACACGGCGATGGGCGAACCGATCGTCTTGCCGTGATGCACGCCCGAGAGAAAATGCGCATGATCGCTTTCGATCTTCATGCGCCCGCCGCGTCCGAAACCCTGTTGGCGGCGCCAGAGTTCGCGGTCCACAAATGCCTGATCGACCACGAGCCCGGCGGGCAGCCCGGAAAGAAACGCAACCAGGGCCTCGCCGTGGGATTCTCCGGAGGTGAAGTAGCGCAGCATGTTGAAGAGGCATTGTAAATGAAGCGGTACGGTTCAGCTCTCTTTGATTTATACGTCGGATTTGCTCGCCGGATTCTTGCGCCGGAGACTCTTGCGCCGAAACCTTTTTTCGCTGAAGGCGCGGCGGCGCGGGTACAATAGACCATTACTTTGTAACGGAAGTCGCCGGACGACCGGTTTTGAAGGCTCATCGCGCCCTTCGTCAGAGTACGCGAGGCCTTTTCCCCATGTTGACTACCCATGCTGGTCCGTTTCCTCCGGACGCAGCCGATCGCATTCGCTGCGTGATCGCCGACGATCATGAGATGCTGCGCTACGGTGTGCGCCGCTTGCTCGAAGACGATCCCGATTTTGCCGTGGTAGGTGAAGCGGGCGATGCCGCCGAGGCGCTCAAGTTGGTTCTGGAGCACCGTCCCGACCTGGTGCTGCTCGATATCAGCATGCCCGGTATGTCGTCGTTCGAGGCCGGACGCCTTATCGAGGAACATTGCGCCGGCACGCGCATCGTGTATCTGACCATGCACGAGGATTGGGAGTATGTGCAGCAAGCCCTGCGCTCGGGTGCCAGCGGGTACCTGCTGAAAGACACTCCCGCGCCGCTCTTGTTGAGCGCGCTGCGGGAAGTGCACCGCGGCGAGCAGTCATTGAGTCCGCGGGTCAAGACCAAACTGAAAGACGATGCGATCCTGCGGGACCGGGCGTTACGGACGCCGCTGCGAAGAAGTACCCTGACTGTGCGCGAGCGCGAAGTGATGAAATTGCTCGCCGAGGGGCATACCGTGAAGCAAGCGGCGGCAGTTCTCGGAGTCAGCGTCAAGACGGCGGAAGCGCACAAGTTCAACTTGATGCGCAAACTCGATATTCACAACAAGGCGCAACTGGTAACGGTCGCCATCCAGAAGAAGATTCTTCCGCTGCCGGCTCCGATGAACTAGAGCCGTGCCCGTAAATTCGCGGCATGGATGTGGTTGTCATCCTGAGCGCAGCGAAGGACCTGTGCATTCCTCCGCTGCCAGCAAAATACATGGGCCTTCGCTTCGCTCAGGATGACAAGATTTAGATTGGAGGCGGGACCCAATGGCCAGCGGAATCATCGATGTGCCCAGCCGCTACTCCGTGCCGGAGACGCTGGCACGGCTGCAGTCGATCCTCAAAGAGAAAGGTCTGACGGTGTTTGCGCTCATCGATCACAGCGGTGAGGCGGAAAAGGCCGGACTCACCATGCGCCCGACGCAGTTGCTGATCTTCGGCAGTCCCAAAGGTGGCACGCCTTTGATGGTCGCTGCGCCCCGGCTTGCCATCGACCTTCCGCTGAAAGCGCTGGCGTGGCAAGACGAACAGGGCCAAGTGTGGCTCTCCTACAATTCGCCGGATTACCTGCACGAGCGGCACGGCTTTCCGGCGGAGCTTTTGAAGAATATCGCCGGAATCGCTGCGCTGGTAGGGAAGGCTGTGGAATAATAGCGGGCTCGCATATTCGACACGCGATCTTCAGCAAGGAATCCATGGCCAATCAGAATTCGCAGGAAAAAGAAGCCGCCGGTCGCGCCGCTGCCGAGTTGGTGCGTGACGGCGACATTGTAGGATTGGGCACCGGTTCAACCGCGTACTTCGCCGTAGTCGCTTTGGGTGAGCGCGTGAAAGCGGGATTGAAAATCACTGGAATCCCAACTTCCATCCAGACCGCCGACCTGGCGCGCACGCTCGGCATTCCGCTGACTACGCTCGACGAACATCCGGAAATCGACATCACCATCGACGGCGCCGACGAAGTCGATCCCAAACTGAACCTGATCAAAGGCGGCGGCGGCGCGCTGCTGCGCGAGAAGGTGGTTGCGTCGGTCACAAAGAAAATGGTGGTGGTCGCGGACTCGGGAAAGATTGTTTCCGCGCTCGGAAAATTTCCTTTGCCGGTCGAAGTAATTTCGTTTGCGCGAACCGTGGTCGAGAAGAAGATCGTGGCGCTCGGCGCGACGCCTAAATTGAGGACGAAATCCGATGGCACTCCTTACCTGACCGACAACGGCAATCAGATCCTGGATTGCAGCTTTGGAAAGATCGTAGATCCGGCCGCGCTGGCGCGGGAGTTGAATGGCTTGCCCGGAGTAGTCGAGCATGGATTGTTCATAGGGCTGGCGAAGTTGGCGATTGTGGGGCGTGGAAACTCAGTACAAACGATTCCAATTCACGCGCGTCGCAACGCAAGTGCAGGCAAACGAGTTCGAACCAAGCGTCTTGGTCGCACGACGAAGCGCCGTAGGGCCTAACCTTTATTTCAGCTTCTCCCGCAGGATAGTCGAATACGTGAAAGCTACGTCTTTCCTCGGTTTGGCCGCGTTATCTACGACATCGAGAGAAACATTGCGGGCTTTCTGGGCGGCCATCGGTGGATCAAAGCGCAGGGTGTAGAAGCCGTTTACTTGAATGTTGAGTGCCTGAGTGTAGAGCTTAATGGTTTGCTGGGTACGATCGTTGTAGTCATACACATCCCAAGACGGCAGAAAACTTGCTGCGCTTCGGCCCGGAACGCCAAATACGAAACCTCCAGTGGCGCGTGAAATTTCCTTGAACGACTCAGTCCCGGCCTGCATTTCTGGAAAGGGCGATGGTTCGGAGAACAAGAATGCGAACAATCGTATTTCTGACTCGAGCAGCAACTTGCGGGTTGCCGTTGCTGAGATGCGGCTGCTGTTATCGCCGCCGTCGGTGATGGCGTAGATTGCGTCGCCTGGGCGCGCCGAACCGAAGATTTTCGTAGCCGCGAGCACAGCATCGAAAAGCGCCGTTCGCCCGCGAATCCGGTTATCGCCGTGTTTACTGGCTCCTTCTTTCAGCCAAGTTGTCATCGAATCTCGACTCTGCGAAAAATCGAAAACGTCGTGAACCTGATCGGAGAAGGTGAGGAGCGCGATCGATACTTCGGGAGGTGCTTCTGTGAGCAAATCTTGCACGGCCTCGCTGGCGATCCGCCACTTCGTGTGATCGGGCTCCCCGGCCATGCTGGCGCTCATGTCTAGAAGCACAACGATGCGTCGCGGGGCGAAACTGTAGGTCGCATCGAGCATCGTGGCCCGGCGGCCATTTACCTTGATTTGAAAACTTTCCTTGGTAAGGTCGCGAACCGCCCTGCCGTGGCGATCCAGAACATTTACAAGCAATGCGCGAGTCGATTGGGTCGGCGTTCCTTGCGCGGCAGAGAACAATCCGCAGGCCAGAAGGAGGATGCGGGCGAGCACACGCGATACCATGTGAAATCACGCCCTCCTGAACAGCGGCAGTCTACCACAAGATAGTGCAGGCGTTCCGTGCGTAGGGCCGAGCCATCTATCTGTCTGCAATCTCCCGCAGCGCCGCCAGCAACCGCTCCACTTCCTCCATCGTGTTGTAGTGCACCAGCCCGATTCGCAGAAATCCTCCCAGGCGCTCGACGTCCAACTGTTCGGTGAGGTTCAGCGCATAGTAATTTCCGTCCCACGTGAAGAAGCCGCGCTCGCCGAGCTTGGTTGCCAGTTCCAGCGGCGTGTGGCCTTCGATGCGGACCACGAATGTCGCGCATCTCTCTTCGAAGCGGCGCGGATCGGTGATGCCGTACAGCTTCAGTCCAGGGATCGCAAGCAGGCCCGCGACCATCTTCTCCGTCATCTTGCGCTCGTGCTCATGGATCGCTTCGTGCGCCGCAATGATCGCAGCGCACCGGGTTGCGACCGCGGGATTCACGCGCCGTCCGAGTGCTTCCCAGTAATCCACGCAGGCTTTGATCCCCGCGATGCACTCGTGGTTCAGCGTTCCCCATTCCCAACGGTTAGGGATGTTGTCGGTATTGGGCCGGACTTTATACGGATGCAACTTCTTCAGGTGTTCGCGCTTGCCGTAGAGCACGCCCATGTGCGGGCCGAAGAATTTGTAGGTCGAGCAGACCAGGAAATCGCAGTCGAGTGCGCGCACGTCAATCAGTCCGTGCGGAGCGTAGTGGACGGCATCGATGTAACTCAAGGCTCCCGCCTGCCGCGCCAGACGCACCACTTCGGCGACATTGTTGATCGTGCCCACCGCATTCGACGCGTATCCCACCGCGACCAGCCGCGTGCGCTTGCCTATTTTTGCCGCCAGGTCGTGCATGTCGAGCGTGCAATCGTCCGGGTTAAACTTCACCGCGCGGATGGTCACGCCTTTTTCTTCCAACGCCTTCCACGGCGAGAAATTGGCGTCGTGGTCGAGCAGCGTGAGCACGATCTCGTCGCCGGGGCCGAGTTCCCTTCCGAGCGCGCGGCTCATGGCGAACGTCAGAGTGGTCATGTTCGGGCCGAACACGATTTCGTCCGCCTCGCAATTCAGGAAGGTGCCCATGGCCGAGCGCGCTTCCGCGATCATGCGGTCGCTGTTGCGGCTGGTGTGGTAAGCGCCGCCGGTGTTGGCATTGTTGCGTGACAGGTAGTCGGCGATGGCGTCAATCACGCGCTGCGGCACTTGCGTGCCGCCCGGCCCGTCCAGAAAAACCATGGGGCGTCCATTGACCATTTGTGCGAGCGCGGGGAACTGCGAGCGGACCCAGGACAGGTCAAGCGGGGTGGAGGAAGTAGTCGGCTCAAGGATTGGCATAGGAGACATTCTAATTCGGGGGCCAAGGGATTGCTGACGCGGGTCCGCGCATGAAGTTTAGGAAGCTCCGATTAAGTACCAACGAAAACCTTTAACCACAGAGGACACAGAGGCGCACGGAGGAACCCGTGGACGTAATCAGACTTTCCCTCCCAAGTCAATGTCAATTCAGGTGAGCGTCACCGGCCGGGGCATCGCCGTGTTCGTAGGGGCGGAACAGGGCCGCGTAGAACACACCAATCGCGATTACGGCGAGCCAAACTACGATCATTCCGTAGTTGGCATACCAGGGGTCCCCGGGAGAACGCGGCCAAGTCATGTTGATAATTGCCAGGACACCATACGTGAGCGCCGCCAGATTGACCGGCCACGCCCAGACGCCCAGGCGAAACGCGCCGCGTGGTTTCCAACCCTTGGCGCGCGCGATCAGAGCCGCCAGGACAATCATCTGGAAGGCGACGTAGATGCCGGCGGCGCTGGATACGACGATCGTCTCAATCATTTTCTTAAGGAACAAACCTGCAATCGCAATGAAGGCCGGCACAATTCCGGCAAACAGCAAAGCATTCACGGGAACTCGCGTGCGTTCGGAAAGCGTGCTGAGCCGATGGCTGCCAAAGATCATGCGGTCACGGCCGTAGCTGAATAACAGGCGGCTGGTGGCAGCCTCCAGACTGATGAGGCAGGAAAGGAATGAAACCATGACCACTGCGATGACAGCCCGCAACCCGATCGGGCCCATCGCGGTGTTCAGAATGGTTACTACCGGGTCGGTATCTTTCCCAGAGAACACGGCGTTCAGATCGGGCACGGCCAGCACGAAAGCCAGGCAAACCAGCATGGCGGCGAAGCCGCCGATATAAATGGTCCTGCGCATCGCCTTAGGAATGGCGCGGCTGGCGTCGGGAGTTTCTTCGGCGACGTCGCCACACGCTTCAAAGCCGTAGTAACACCACATGGCAGCGACGCTCGACGCCACGAAGGCTGGGAAGTAATGCCCATTGCCGAGGCCAAAGCTTTGGAAGAGGACGTGGAAGCTCTGGTGCCGGGCCACGATCAGCAGATAGCCTCCCACCACGATCGCGCCCACCAGTTCACAAATGAATCCGAACATGGCGACCCGCGCCAGAAGCTTCGTGCCACTGACGTTCAGCGCGGTCGTGCCGACAATCATGATGAGGGCGATCGCAACTTCTCCGGCTTGGCCCACGTTCAGGCCAAGCAGCTGGGCCACGTAGGGCGCTCCTCCGACGGCAACCCCGGCGATGGTGCTGCACAAGGCCCACAGGTAGACCCAGCCCGCCATCCACGCCCACCGCTTTCCCACCAGCCGCCGGGCCCAGGGATAGAGGCCACCGGCAATGGGAAACTGGGAAACGATCTCTCCGAACACCATGGCCACGAACAGTTGGCCGATTCCGACAAACAAGTAAGTCCAGAACATGGCTGGGCCGCCAGCGGCCAAGGCGATGGCGAAGAGCGTGTACACGCCCACGACCGGCGATAAGTAGGTAAAGCCAAGGGCGAAGTTCGCCCACAAGCTCATGGAGCGGTCAAATTTGGAATCGTAGCCGAGGGCTTCGAGCTGAGCGGAGTCCCGGTTTTCGATGGTCGTATCTTTTGTCATAAAGAGTCCCTAAATCTCTGCGGTGAAAGTGATACCCGGTGCGTCGTCAAAGTTTGTCATCCTTCGCGAAGCGAAGGACCTGCTTTCCTGCCAGCGCATGAGACAGCAGGTCCTTCGCTTCGCTCAGGATGACAATTCATTACCTATTTATCAGCTACTGTGCCGGCAGCACTCCGACTTGGCGCATGATTGTACCCGAATCGTAGAAATCGAGGCTGCGTGCAATCTTGCCGTCGCGCACGTCGATCACGCTGACGCCTCGGACCGTGAACTTCTTTCCGGTTTTGTAGATCCCCTTGTCGGTACCGCTAAACGACCATTCGATCGTACCGTGGCCGTTTTGAATGGAAGCGCGTACTAACTTGAGTTGGAGATCGGGAACGGCCTCAAACTCGTCGGCTGCAAACTTCCGAAATTCAGCGTGGCCGTGACTTACCTCGCCGTAAGCCACATCCTCGTAGAAAACATCGTCCCTGAAGACGGGGAGCATTTTGTCCGGATCGTGGGAATTCCAGGCAGCGATCCACTTTTCAGCGACGGCGGCGTCGCGATCGCTGGTGGGTTTCACTTGTGGCCAGACGGCAGGCGCCAGAATCATCACGGTGAGCATGGCAACGGCGGTGAGGATTCGCTTCATGTTCATTCTTGCCTCCTCCAATAGCTTGCTAGTGGAGAGCCGGGCGTCCCCGCCCGGCCGGACGGGCGAGACGCCCGTCGCTCCACGTCGCCACTCTAGGCATCCCGGTAGTGAGAGAGTTCCTGCACGGCGCGATAGGCCTCGTTGATGGCGGTATCCATGTAGGCGATGGCGCCGGCGTCGGAGTTGGCGATGGCGATGCGGCCGAACGGTTTTCGGCCGACCTCATTGGGCGCCTCCCCCTCGGCAAAGTCGGGATCGAACAAGGAGTTATATCCGTAGGCGTAGCCGTGAGCCCAGCGCCCAATGGTGATGCCCTCGATATCCTTGGCCGGATCGAAGCCTCCGGGACCTAACATGCGCGCGAGTTGGTCGCGGATCTTGCGCTCGAAAGTTTCAAACGGCGTGTCGTAAAGTTCCACGTGCCCCACGCGATGCTGCTCGCGTTGCGACAAGCCGGGCTGGCAGGGCGTGCGCACCATGAACACGACCATCGGCTCTTCCGGGCTGCTGGGGTACTTGTATTCTCCTATGCTCACGGGAAAGTCGATGGCGGCATAGGGGTGATAGCATCCCGGGGCCGCGATCTGAAACACGCCCAGCTTCTGGAACGAGGTCCAATTGCGAATGGCAGTGTGCGAGTACACCAGCGGCGTTCTTACGCCATAGGCCAGCGCTTCCTTCTGCTTGGCGGGAAGTTCGGGGCAAACGTAGGGAACCATGCTGTTGTAACAGGCCAGCACCACGCGGCGGCCGCGTACTTGAAACATCTGCCGATCGCGGGTGTAGGTCACCTCCACGTTGCTCGCCGAACCTGGGTCGCCGTCGTGGCGCACTCCTACGACCGTACTGTTCAAACGAATGCGCACAGGAGAAGAAGCGCGATCGAGCCGGCTGTAGTCGGCCTGGGCCAGCACCACGTCTTCCATGGTGTGTCCCGGAATTGCTTCGGGGATGAAGGACCGCACCAGCAAGCGGGCGACGGAAGCATTGCCATCCGGAAAATGAAAGATGTAAGGATCGGGCTTGTGGGGCCCACGATCGCCGGAGGGTCCCAGCATGGCATCGAGGCCAGGATAACCATAGCCATAGTCATCGCCTTCATCGTGGAGCGCGAAAGCGGAGATGGCGTCGATGCCCACCCCGTAGAGATCGTGGCTGCGGGTCTGGAAGACGGGAACCACCTCGGGAGTGCACTTGGCAATCTTGGTCAGAAAATCGGCGTAGCTGATCTTGTCCAGGAAAGCTTTCTTCTGTTCCGGGGTAAGGCCGGGCAGGTAGTCCACCTTTTCGGTGTAGAGGCGGACGATGTCGCGGCGCGCCGCGTCAGAGAGCGGGGCCTTGGCAAAAAAATCCCGGTGAGGAATCTTGCCGAAGCCGGCCACCAAACGATCCTCTCCGAAAGTCTCGCGGTCGAAGAACATGCCGCTTCCGAGCTTCAGCGAAGAAGCGAGATTCCGGTCGTAGTAGCGGTAGAACTTTTGCACGTCACAGCCCACGTCGGCCAGCAATCCCTTGGCCTCGGCGCTGTAGAGCGACGGGCTTTCAATCGACTGGGCGCCGTAACTAAGCAACAGCCGGTTGCCCGCGTGGAGCTGTTTACGCTCCGCGTGGCCGCCGAAGTCGTCGTGCGCTTCGAGAATCAGGATGCGCGCGTTGGCGCCGGCTTGCTTGCGGAAGAAATGCGCCGCCGCGAGTCCGGAAATACCCGCCCCTACCACGATGAGATCGTAGGTGCCATCGGTGGGGGTGGCCGTACCGGCGTTTTGCCAAAAAGATCCGTCGCGCAACCCGTGCGCGGCTTCGAACGAACCGGCGTTATCGCCACGCATCCCGGTGCCCGCCGGCGGGTTGTAACCGGCGCGGTCCTGCGCGGGGTTGGAATCCGAGCCGCCGAACCTTCCACAACCGCTCAGGGTGGAGCCGAGCGCCAGGCCGCCGATCCCGATCGCGACTCCGTTCAGGAAATCGCGCCGCGTAATGGCGCGGTTCATGCCCAGATCGCGATCGCGTGCGTCGTTCGTCATGATTGGTCCCAACTCCTTATGGTTGCATGGCGGCGCGGGTTGCCGGTTTCTCGTCTGCTTCCCTTACCACCCGGAAGCTGGCGCCGGTGCGGATCCCGTCCAGCCAAAGCTCGGGCGTGCCGGAAAGATCGAAGAAGCCCCAGTCATTGACCACGGCCAAACCGGAAACAGGGGAGTCGGCTCGGCTCTCGAACCGGTTCCAGGCGGGCATGGTACCTCCGGCAACACAGGCATACTCCAACTCGGCTTCTGTCGGGAGACGATATTTCTTCCCCGTCGCCTGCGACAACCATTGCGTGTAGGCATCGGCGAGCTGCGGCGTTACGGCGCCTGGCTTCTCCTTCTGCTTCAAGCTGCGCTGGGCAGAAAACAATTCGAGGTCGTGGCTGCTGACCGTGGCTTGCGCCATCCAGAACGGGGGCACGTTGATCGCATGGACCGGCCCTGCGTCTCGCATGCGGCACGCGCCCAGTTCCGGGCTGCCCCCCGCGAGGGTTCCACCGGGCACCGCGATCATGTGGAACTTGACGGGCGATCCCGGCACGGCTTCGGTGTAATCGCGAAAGCCCGAGGCGGCGAGTGGAAACCGGGAATCCTCGACCGCCGCTGTAGCCACGGGGGCTATCTTCTTCTCCATGAGATGTCCGGCGAGCAAGTGGCAGTTGACGCAATGCAACTTTTCGCGATTGCGCTGGTAGTAGAGGTGTGCTTCCATTCTGCGCGCGACGATTCTCATCTCCCGGACTTGCTGGGCATCGGTTTGCTGGTTGCCGGAAGGGAGAGTGCCCTCGACTTTGGAGAGCCCCTCGGTGAACAGGTTGCTGTGACAATGGATGCAGCCCGCGTCGTACGTGAAGGTGACAGCACGGTCGAGTTTGCGCTCCCGCGCCCAGTCGATTTTCGAGACATCGCGAAAGAGTTGGGAGTAGGCATCGTGGCCGCCCAGCCGGGCTTTTTCCGTGAGGTACCGCACTCCGCCCGGGGGCAGGTGGCAGTCGGTGCAGTGGACCACCACGCCCTGTCGATTGGAGTAGTGCGCGGACTGAATCCAGAACGCGGTGGCGTGCGGGTGGGAATGACAGGACTCGGAACAGAACGCGTCGGTCGAAGTGTAGCTCACGGTCTTATGGCCGGTAAAAGCGGCCACCAGCCCCAGCAGCAAGCCGCATCCCAGCAGCCAGCCTGTTCGTCCTGCTGCCACCGGTTTCTCAGCCATGGGTAATCCGTTCCCTTAAGTCCCGCGGGCGTGAGGAGCCTCGCACTCCGCCCACTGCTCCTTCGTATTGGACCGGCACGGCTTTCGGACCGTCCACAAACATTGCAGGATTATAGCAAGGTTGTCCGGGAGCGCAAGCGGGATTTTCCGGCCGGGTAAGGGCGCGGCAACGTGACCGGGGGGTGCAGCGTTGCGCCATTGCTGTCCTCCTCCCTTTGCCAGCAGCGCTGGTCAACCCTATAATTGAAGTTTCAGACGAGTCCACGGCGCCGACCGTACGTCCGACTCGTGATTTCACGCAGTCATTTCACGGACCTCAGTCACCGAACAACAAGGAGAACCTCATGTCCGCACCCAGCCGTCGTCCGGAAATTCGCCGGCGCCGCACCCGCGCAGAAAAAGTCGCCAAGCTGCGCAAGCGCCTCGCCGCCGCATCCGCTGCAACCGACAAAGACCGCCTCACCGCGAAACTGCATCGCGTGGGCTTGGTTTCTCCGGGCAACCCGCTGATCAAGAGCGCGTAGCGGCGGCCCGTCCCCACACTGATTCAAGCGGAATACACGATCTTCCCGCCGACCATAGTGGCGACTACTTTCCCCGTCAGCGGCCATCCATCGAAGGGCGTGTTCCTCGATTTCGACCGCGACTTGGCAGCGTCGAAGGTCCATTTCTTTTTTGGATCGAAAACCGTGACGTCCGCAGCTGCGCCGCGGACCAGCGATCCGCGTCCGCGAAGATCGAAACAGCGAGCGGGACCGGCGGTGAAGAGTTCCACGATGCGGGCAAGCGGGATGCGCTTCCCGCGATGCAACCGGGTGATCGCCAGCGCGAGCGCGGTTTCCAGTCCGGTGATGCCAAATGCGGCGCGCTCGAATTCCATCTCTTTTTCGTGGGCGGCGTGGGGAGCGTGGTCGGTGGCGATGGCGTCCACCGTGCCGTCGGCGAGCGCGGCCAGGATGGCTTCAAGATCCGACGCCGAGCGCAGCGGGGGATTCATCTTGTAATTGCTGTCATAGTCGCGCATATCGTCGTCGGTCAGCGTGAAATGGTGCGGAGTAACTTCGAAGGTGACGCGCGCTTTCGCGCGCTTGCCACGGCGCACACTCTTGAGCGCGTCTGAGGTGGAAAGGTGCGCGACGTGCAGGCGGGCGTTGGGGATTTGCATCGCGAGCTGCACGTCGCGCTCGACGATCGAAGCTTCGGCAGCCGCGGTCATGCCGCGCAATCCGAGACGGAACGAACGCGCGCCGGCGTGCATCGAACAGTTTTCGGTCATCCGAGTGTCTTCGGCGTGTTGCACGACGGGGAAATTCAGCTCCCCAGCCAGGACCAGCGCCTCGCGCATGATGCTGTCATCGAGGATGGGCCTGCCGTCGTCGGAAACGGCGATTGCTCCCGCGGTCTGTAGCGCGCGGAAGTCGGTGAGCGTTACACCCTTGCTCGATCGGGTCGCGGCCGCGATGGCAAACACATTGACGACCGCGCCGCGCTCGGGCTGACGAAGCCACTCGACCCACTCGACCGAATCGACGACTGGAACTGTGTTGGGCATGGTGCAGACGGAAGTAAATCCGCCCGCGGCAGCTGCGGCCGTGCCCGTCGCTATCGTTTCTTTGTGCGCCTGGCCGGGCTCGCGCAGGTGCGCGTGCAGATCGATGAAGCCGGGCGCAACGATGAGTCCGCGGGCGTCGAATTTCTCGTCCACGGCGCCCTTGATCTTGTTGGGAGGAGCCACTTCGGCAACGCGGCCATCTTTCAGCAGCACATCCATCGGCGCATCGATGCGAGCCGCCGGGTCGATGAGGTGGCCGCCCTTAATCAACAGACTGGCGGCCAGCAGACTGGTTCGATTCTTTTCCGCGCTTGTCATCGCATCTTCCCCATCGCCCGCGCCAGAATTGCCATGCGCGTGGGCACGCCGTTGTGCACTTCCTCCAGGATGCGCGCCTGGGCGCCGTCGGCAACTTCGCTGGTCAACTCCAGACCGCGAATGATCGGGCCGGGATGCATCACGATGGCATCCTTCTTCGCCATCTTCAACCGGGCCGGGGTCATCTGGTAACGCGCGATGTATTCCGCGAGATCGAGCTTCAAGCCGGAAAGGCGTTCGGTCTGCACGCGCAGCAGCATGACCACGTCGGTGCCGCGCAGGGCGTCTTCAATGTGGCGGGCGACGCGCACGCCGGGCGCGAGCGTCGCCGCAATGTCGGGCGCCAGTTCAGGCGGACCGCAAAGAATAATTTTCACGCCGAATTTGCTTAACAAATGGCACGCCGACCGCGCCACACGGCTATGAAAGATGTCACCGACAATCGCGACTTGCAGACCTTTAAACGTTTTCTTATTGCGCAGAATGGTGTAAGCATCGAGCAACGCCTGCGAGGGGTGCTCGTGCAGTCCATCGCCGGCGTTAATGACGGGCACGTCGAGGTGCTGCGCCATGACGTAGGGCGCGCCGGCGTTGGGATGGCGGATCACGATGATGTCGGCGCCAACGGCGCGCACCGTGTACCCGGTATCGAGCAGCGATTCGCCCTTCTCAATACTCGAACCCATCGCCTGGATGAGGACCGTGTGAGCGCCCAGCGACTTGGCTGCGGCTTCAAACGAACTCCGCGTCCTGGTGGAGGCTTCGTAGAAAAGTAAAAAGACGCGCTTGCCCTTGAGCAAGGGCCGCGGCTTGTCCGGATTCATACGCCGGGCAAATTTCAAAAGTCTCAGGATCTCGGCTGCTTCCAAGTGCTCAATGCCGAGCAGGGAACCGCGCGCTGGATTCATAGTTGTCTAACAGTCCGTGATGAATCGGATATTGATAATTTGTGATGTGTAATTGGTAATCTGCAATTCAAGAACCGCGCAATGCGAATTGGGGTTTTCATTTGCAAATCACAAATTACAAATTACAGATTGAACTCACTATTGCTTTTCCATGAGCAGGACTTTCTCCGCGTCATCGACCTCGCGAAGTTTGACCTCGATAATCTCATTTTCCGTGGTCTGCACGGTTCGCCCAATGAAAGCGGCCTCAATCGGCAACTCGCGATGGCCGCGATCGATCAGTACGCACAACTGCAAGCGTTTGGGGCGGCCCGAGTGGAACAGGGCGTCCATGGCGGCGCGCGTGGTGCGGCCGGTATAGAGCACGTCGTCCACCAGCACCACCGACTTCCCCGTGATGGGAATTTCTATTTCGCTTTTCTGTACCACCGGCTTGATGTCGAGGGTGGAAAGATCGTCGCGATAGAGGGTAATATCGAGCGTGCCGAGCGGTACCTGCTTCTTTTCGATGCGCTGGATGATCTTCGCCAGCCGCTCCGCCAGCGGTACTCCCCGGCGGCGGATGCCGACCAGGGCTAGAGCTTCGACGCCATTGTTCTTCTCGAGAATCTCATGCGCCAGGCGGATCAAAGTGCGCTCCACCTCGGAGGCAGACATCAGCTGCGCTTTCTGACGGAGTGCAACTGGGATCTCCCTGACGTGAGTGTATTCATAAACGCTGCATCATACGCGCGCGGAAAGATGAGAGCA
>CAVQHM010000015.1:0-85929 GCA_963712295.1 uncultured Acidobacteriaceae bacterium | reverse complement strand
TAAGCAACTGGGGCAAGCTAAAATTCTGACCGATACAAAGGGTGCTGATTTCGGCCCTTATCTAACAAAAGTAGTGAAAACCGTACAGCAGAACTGGTACACCCTGCTGCCCTCGTCGGTCTTCCCACCCACCAGCAAGCAGGCTTGGATTTCGATCGAATTCGTGGTTCAGAAAGATGGCGAGATCGACAACATGAAGATCGGTACACGCTCTGGCGATGTGCAACTGGATCGGGCGGCATGGGCAAGCATTACTGCGTCGAACCCCTTCCCGCCGCTGCCCAAAGACTTCGCGGGCGACCAGATCGGATTACGTTTTTACTACTATTACAATGTGAAGCCGGAGGCTGCGCGCATTCACATTACGCCGTGTATTGATGTTCGAGTTCCAGTTGGTTCGACGTTACAATTCTCGGTTCCGATTGGAGGTATCGAACGTGCGGCTGTTACGTGGAGTGTTTCGGGCCCCGCCTGTGAGAAAACGCCGTGCGGCACCATTTCCGAAACCGGCCTTTATACCGCGCCCGCGCACGTTCCCGACCCGCCTACAGTATTTGTTCAGGCGACACCGAAGAGCAATAGAAGCCTGCCTACCGTGACCCAGATAACGGTTGTACAGGAGAGCCCGTCTCACTAGAGAGCTGGGGATAGGCCAGTCCCTACGTTCGGCGAAATCGCGTTCGCTGACCCCAGCTTGACGTCAATTTTCCCAGGTTAGCGCCCAAAGGACGGGCGCGAACCTGGGCACCAACTCCTACTCGTACGGGATCATTACGCTCCTAGACGTTGATCACGCCGACGAGTTCTTTCACGGCCGCGGCGCTCTTATCGAGTGCCGCTTTCTCTTCCGCCGTGAGTTTGATCTCGATGATCTGCTCGATCCCCTTGGCGCCGAGCTTCACCGGGACTCCGACGAACAGTCCGTGGATGCCGTACTCTCCGTTGAGGTAGGCGGCGCAGGGGAGAATCTTCTTCTTGTCTTTGAGGATGGCCTCGACCATCTCCGTGGCAGCCGCCGACGGAGCGTAGTACGCCGATCCGGTCTTGAGATACTTGACGATCTCGGCGCCGCCGTCGCGGGTACGCTTGACGATGCGGTCGATCGTGGCCTGGTCGAGCAACTCGGTGATGGGAATGCCGGCGACGGTGGAATAGCGGGGAAGCGGGACCATGGTGTCGCCGTGTCCGCCGAGAACAAAAGCGGTTACGTTCTCGACGCTGACCTTGAGTTCGAGCGCGACAAACGCGCGGAAGCGGGCGGAGTCGAGAATGCCGGCCATGCCGATCACACGCTCGCGCGGGAATCCGCTCAGCTTGTAGGCGGCCTGCGCCATGGCGTCAAGCGGGTTGGAGACCACGATGAGAAAGCAGTTCGGCGAGTGATGAACGACCTTGCCGACGACGTCGCTCATGATCTTGTAGTTCGTATTGAGAAGGTCGTCGCGGCTCATGCCGGGCTTGCGTGGAAGTCCGGCGGTGATGACGACGATATCGGAGTTGGCGGTGTCGGCGTAGTCGTTGGTGCCAATAATGGTGGAATCGCGTTTCTCGACGGGCATGGCCTGGAGCAGGTCAAGGCCCTTGCCTTGCGGGACGCCTTCGATGATGTCGATGAGAACGACATCGGCTAGTTCTTTCGCTGAGATCCAGTGAGCGGTGGTGGCTCCCACATTTCCGGAACCGACAATCGTTACTTTATGGCGCATGAATTGTCCTTTCTTAATATTTAGTAATTTCGGTGTAGAAGCGCGGCTGGCCGCGTCTCCTGCGGCGGAGACGGGGCACGCACCGTCTCTACAGCTAAGTTGTAGCTTAGTCGGCTGCGACCGCGACGTTCATGTTGTCGATCATGCAGGTGGCAAACTCGCTGGTTTTCACTTTCGTTGCGCCTTCCATCAGACGCTCGAAATCGTAGGTCACTTTCTTCTGTTCGATGGTACGCTCCAGACTCCGCTCGATCAGATCGGCGGCTTCCTTCCATCCCAGGAAGCGGAACATCATGACGCCCGAAAGGATGACGGAGCCGGGATTGATGACATCCTTGTCGGCATACTTGGGGGCGGTACCATGCGTGGCTTCGAAGATGGCATAGCCGTCGCCGATATTCGCTCCGGGAGCGATGCCGAGGCCGCCAACCTGGGCGGCGCAGGCATCGGAAATGTAATCGCCGTTCAGGTTGGGCGTGGCCAGCACGCTGTATTCATCGGCGCGCGTCACCACCTGCTGGAAGATCGAGTCGGCGATGCGGTCGTTGATCATCAGCTTCTTCTTCCAGGCGCCCTTGCCGTGCGTGGCGTAGATGGAGTCGAGACAGGCTTTCACTTCTTTGTAGATTCCCTGGCGGAATTCGTCTTGCGCGAACTCCAGGCCGGGTTCGACCAGGTTCGCATTCTCTTCGACGCTAAGATTGGGGTTCCTGTCTTTGTTGTCGATGATCCAGCTCTCGCGCTCGGTGACTACTTTGTCGCGGAATTCCTGGGTGGCGAGTTCGTATCCCCATTTGCGGAAAGCGCCTTCGGTGAACTTCTGGATATTGCCTTTGTGGACCAGAGTGACCGATTTCAGCTTGTTTTCGAGCGCATGGTTGATCGCCATGCGCACCAGTCGCTTGGTCCCGGTCACGGACATGGGTTTGATGCCGATGCCGGAGTCGAGGCGGATCTGTTTCTTGCCGCCTTTGAGCATTTGTTTGTTGAGGAATTCGATCAGGGTGGCAACTTCCGGAGTGCCCTGTTCCCATTCGATGCCGGCGTATACGTCCTCGGTGTTTTCGCGGAAGATGATGAGGTGCATGCGCTCGGGATGCTTCACGGGCGAGGGGACGCCGGCATAGTACTTCACGGGCCGCACGCAACCGTAGAGATCGAGGATCTGGCGCAGAGCGACGTTGAGGGAACGGATGCCGCCTCCGATGGGCGTGGTCAGCGGGCCTTTGATGGCGACGCGAAATTCGCGGATGGCGCTGACGGTGTCATCGGGGAGCCAGTTCTGAAAACGCGACTTGGCCTTCTCGCCGGCAAAGACTTCGTACCAGGCTACGGAGCGCTTGCCTTCGTACGCCTTTTCGACGGCGGCATCGAAAACGCGAACCGAAGCTTTCCAGATATCGCGGCCGGTGCCGTCTCCCTCAATAAAAGGGATGATGGGGTGATTGGGGACGGTGTACTTGCCGTTGCTGTATTCAATCTTCTTTCCGTTGGGTGGAACGGGAACTCCGTTGAACGATGCCATGAAACTTGCCTCCAGAAGGTGGGGAAAGACCCAATCATTATAGATTGGAGGTTGGGAAACTAGGCTAACGGTCACTGCATTGTGTGACGACGCTCACAGGGGCGGCTGAATTCGAATTGCAATGCGGAGTTGCCGGCCGCGATGCCTCCCAGATCGCGAGCACGATCCGATCAGCGCTCGCTTTTGCGTTCGTACTCCGCGATCCGCGCCTTCACTAGCTTTTTCACAAGAGTAGCCGGCAGAGGCTTGTCTACAGGAAAGCGGATGGTGCCTTTGGATGTTTGGCAGTCCTTGAGTTCGTTCTTGAATGCTGCGATTACGGCAATACTTCCAGGGAAAAAACTGCAGTGCTTTGCGAACGCGGCGAACCACATCCGCACGCCTTTGTACTTGATCACGGGAATCCCGTAGCTGATGCCCTCCGTGGCCTCCGGCGGTATGGTGGAGCGAATCGTGGCGCGAATTGTGTTCAAGGTGCTGCGGGCAGGTTCCGGGACGGCTGCCAGATATTTATCCACGTCTCTTGAGCCATCGTCGCTTTTTGCGGACTGGCCTCGATTACGGGAAGGCGCTTTTTTTGCCGGCGTAGCGATATCCCCTCGTTTTGACCTTGTGGAATCCCACTCATCGCAAAGTGCGCGATGAGTGGGGCACCCGCGTCTCTACAGTGCGGGCATTAGCACTCGATCTTCACCGACTTCACTACCACGTCTTTGTTGGGACGGTCCTGGCGGTTGCGCGCGACTTTCGAGATTGTCTCCACGACCTCGTATCCCTCGACTACCTCGCCGAAAATCGTGTGCTTGCCGGTGAGCCAGTCAGTGTTGCCGACGGTGATGAAGAACTGCGATCCGTTGGTGTTGGGGCCGGCGTTGGCCATCGCCAGTTTGCCTGCCTTGTCGAAACGATGCGGTGAGCCCTTGGTTTCGTCTTCGAACTGGTAGCCGGGGCCGCCGAAACCGGTGCCCATCGGATCGCCGCCCTGAATCATGAAGCCGGGGATGACGCGATGGAAAACAGTTCCGTGATAAAGGGGATCGGTGGTCTTTTTGCGGGTGGTGGGATGCGTCCACTCGCGCTTGCCTTCAGTGAGGTCGACGAAGTTGGCGACCGTCTTGGGGGCATCCTTCTCAAACAGGCGGCAAACGATGGTGCCCTCGCTGGTTTCGAACACGGCATAGGTTCCGGGTGTGCGGGTCATAGTTTCCCTTCAACTTAGTGAATGGGCATTTTCTGTAGAGACGCGGCTTGCCGCGTCTCCCGCGGCGGAGACGGGGCAAGCCCCGTCTCTACCCTATCGGTTACTTCGCGCCAGCCGGCGGTTTGGGTGCGGCCGGGGCGTTTTGGATTTCGATGTGCGTGATCTTGACCGGGTGAATCGGGGTTTCGCCGTTCGTAGGCATGCGGGCGATCTTCTTTACCAGCCCAACGGCAGCCTTGTCGCACTGGCCGAAAATGGTATAGCCGCCATTGAGGCTGGGGTAGGGAACTTCCGTGATGAAGAACTGCGAGCCGTTGGTGTTGGGTCCGGCATTGGCGTAGGCGAGACGGCCGGGGCGATCGAACTTGACGGCGGAAGAAGTCTCATTCTTGAATTTGTAGCCGGGATCGCCGGTACCGGTGCCAAGAGGGTCGCCACCCTGAATCATGAATTCGGGGATCACGCGATGGAAAATGGTACCGTCATAAAGCGGGACGCCGGTCTTCTTGGCGTGAGTGACGGGGCTGGTCCAGTCTTTGGTGCCGTTGGCAAGGCCGATGAAATTCTCGACTCCGATCGGGGCTACGTTCGGAAGCAGGGTGCAGGTGAGATCGCCGGCCGTGGTGTGGATGATGGCGGTGGGGTCGGGCTGTGCGGCGCCGAGCAGGGAGGTGGAGACGATCAGGACGAGGGTATGGATTAGGGTTCGCATGGATGCTCCTGTAGGGTAGTTTGGCAAACGTTAATTGTACGACAGTCGATCGCGGCTTGTAGGTGGAGAGCCGGGCGTCCCCGCCCGGCCGCGATGTTGCTGCAAGCGCACGTCGAACGGGCGAGACGCCCGTCACTCCACATTTCATTTGCCGGCTTGCATCTCGCCGCTTATTCGTTCGGCTTCACGGAAGACGCGCAGCAGGTTGCCTCCCAGAATCTTGCGGATATCGTCGGCGTTGTATCCCCGGTCGAGCAGGGCTTGTGTGATCTTGGGCAAATCGGCGGCCGAGTCGATGCCTTCGGGAGTCGCGCCGGCGACGCCGTCAAAATCCGAGCCCAGGCCGACGTGGTCGATGCCAGCGACTTTGGCGACATGGTCGATGTGATCGATCAGCGATTGCAAGAGGGGGCGCGGAATTTTGGCGGCCCACTCGCGCTCGATGCGGTCCGCGTCGAGATAGGTGACGGTTTTTCCTACGGCCTTAAGTCGGTCGGTGTAGGCCTTGACTGCGGCGTCGCGGTCTTTGGACTGGGCTTCCTCGGCCTTGCGGTAGTTTTCGTCGATGAAGGCACTGTAGAAATTTACCTGGACGACGCCACCGTTTTTAGCGATGGTGCGCAGCATGTCGTCGGTCATGTTGCGCGGATGATTCGTGAGGGCGCGCGCGGACGAGTGCGAGGCGATCAGCGGCGCTTTACTGACGGCAATGGTATCGTAGAAGGTCTTGTCGGCGACGTGCGAGATGTCGACCAGCATGCCCAGGCGGTTCATCTCGATGACGATCTGTTTGCCGGCGTCAGTCAGTCCGTTGTGGTGCACGATTTTGGGATTGTCGAGATCGCCCGAAGAGTCGGCCCATTCGTTGGTGTTCGACCAACTCAGAGTCATGTAGCGCACGCCTAGGCGGTAGAAATCGCGGAGGACGCGAATATCGTTTTCGATGGAGTGACCGCCTTCAATGCCGAGCAGGGCGGCAAGTTTGTGCTCGCGGTGGGCGCGTTCGATGTCGGCGGCGCTGAAAGCCATCATCATGCGGTCCGGATGGCGGGCAGCCTGCTCATAAACAGAATCGATGAGATCGAGCGTGTGGCGGGCGAAGTGGCCCTGGTTGGTTTCCGGGTCCACCCAGATGGAGAAGAACTCCGCGCCTAGATTTCCGGCTTTGGCCTTGTCGAGACTGATGTGGCCGGGGTCTTTAGGATCGGTCGATCCAATGTCGTAATTTTCGTCGAGAAAACGCTGCGGAGTATCGGCGTGCGTGTCGATGACAATGGCGGAGTTGTGAATCTCGCGGGCCTTGGCGCTGATGGTGGCCTGCGCGTGTGCGGAAATGACAAAAGCGAGCGACGCAGCGGCGGCAAGAATGCGTTTGTCCATTTTCACCTTCGAGTAGTGCACCAGGATTCTATACGAGTCGGGGAAGCTACGGGCTTCGGGCTTCGAGCCGCAAGCTTCCTCGCGGTTCGTAATTTTACAGTGCGGCCAGAGCTTGCTCGATGCACTGCTCAAGCGGTTGGTCGGTGGAGATCGTAGTTTTGGGATACGCAATCGGTTCGAAACGGGATTTCACTTCGAGATAGAGCGCGAACGTTCGGTTGCGCGCGGGATGCGAGGGGTCGGGTTCGACGTCGAGACGACGGCGGGAGGATTCATCGGAACAAGTGCACTCGATGATCGTCCAGGGCTGAGCGTGTTCGCGGGCGAACTGGAGAACACGCTCGACCTGATAGCGGCGTGAGAAAGTGCGTCCGTCGAGGAAGATTTTACGGGTAGGAGTTTGTTGCACGAGGAAACGTGCGGCTTCGAGCATCACCTCTATCACGAAGTCGTCTTGCTGGACGGAGTATTCGACATCTTCCGGCGAGAACAGGGCCGCGCGGATTTCATCTTTACAGAGGAGCGCACCGTGAGTGCGGTGGGCGAGTTCGCGAGCGAGCGTGGTTTTCCCGGTTCCCGGGAGACCGGCCATGAGGACAATCATTCTGTGGAGAGTGTAGCGGAGGCGTGGCGAAGGTGGAGACTCAGTTAGAGGCGCCCATTCCAGCGGCGGTGGCAGTGACAGTAGAAGGGACCGCTGGGGCGGCAGGTTCTTCCACGGGCGGACGCTCGAAGAGCGTCTGGGTCTGGCGCCAGTCGTTATAGCGATCGGAGACCATCACGTGGAAACACCAGTGGCGGCGCTCTTCCTCCGGTTCGACCAGACCGAGCGCTTTCAAATAGAACAAGTAGCGTTCGACGAAACGAATCTCTTCTGGCGTCAAGCCGCGGCGCTGGAGATCGACGGTAACGCCGGCCAGATGAGAAGACGCAGTCTCGCCTTCGGCCGGAGCCGCGTTGCGATTGCGGCGACGCAGCTTCTTCTGCACCTTGACGGTGCGGACGGCGGAGTTTACCTGGATCCGATCGTGAAATTGGCGGTAATAAACTTCTGACAGGTCGGCGACGAAATCGCGAGTCCATGGACGGCAATAGCGGCGCGAGGGATCGAGGCTGGGCTCAATCTTCAGCGAATCGCTTTCCTCGATGGGTACCAGGGCGCCCGAGGCCTTGAGCGCTTCCAGTTCCGTGTCGTCCTGAATTCGCGGCAACTCGAGGCGGTCGATCTCTTCGTTTTGTCGGAGCAGGGAATCGTGGGTGGGACGGAACATCGGGTTCCAGAGCAAGCCGCGATGGATGCGGAAGCGATGCAAGCGCAGGGCCCGGTGGTGGCGAGGGACAACCCGGTGCAGAGCAAAGGCGGTTGCCGGCGCCAGGATCGTAACCGACATCGCGAACGCAATCAGCGATTTCAGCAACGTTCCCGGCATTTTTGAGCGTCTCAGCATCGTGACAGCGTCGTTACCTCTTGACCGCAACGTTAGACGACTCCAACCTTTCTTTGGTTGTGGAAAAGTGTCCATTTCCCAACAGGCTCTCAAATTGTAAATGAGAGATGAATAATTGTGCCAAGCAATTCGTGCGAACTCAGATTACTTAAGGCAGTTGTGAGTGGTTACCGGCGGTATTTTGCTGGTTTCACGTGCCAAACGTTCGGGTAAGCCCCTTTTGAGGGCTGGATAATGCCGTCTGATAGCCAGGAGAGACGGGGCAAGCCCCGTCTCTACAGCAGGAGCGCTTCACTTCCGCAGCAGGTCGCCGAGGGCCTGTTTCATGACCTGGCCGCCGACGTCGGCAATCGACGTGGTCAGCGGAATGCTCTTCGGGCAAATCTCGACGCAGTTTTGAGCGTAGCCGCATTCCTGAATGCCGCCGTCTCCCATGAGCGCCGACAAGCGCTCGCGCTTCAGGGCCGCGCCGGTGGGATGCGTGTTGAACAGGCGTACCTGCGATATCGTGGCCGCGCCGACGAATCCCGTGTCTTCGTTGAACTGCGGGCAGGCTTCCATGCAGCAGCAGCAGGAGATGCAGTTCGACAACGGATAAGCCTTTTCCTGCTCTTCCATGGTCATGCGCGGGCCGGGGCCGAGGTCGTAGGTTCCGTCGACCGGCACCCAGGCTTTGACCTTCTTCAGGTTCTCAAAGAGCACGCTGCGATCGACGGCGAGGTCTCGAATGATGGGAAACTTCGAGAGCGGCTCGAGCTTGACCGGCTGATCGATTTGGTCGAGCAGGGTCGAGCAGGCCATGCGGGCGCGTCCATTGATCAGCATGGCGCAAGAGCCGCAGATCTCCTCGAGACAATTCGAGTCGTAGGCGACGGGCGTGGTCTGCTTGCCGTCGCGGGTGACGGGGCGGGCCGCGATCTCCATCAGCGCCGACGTGATGTTCATGTTCGGCTTGTAGGGAATCTCGAACTCTTCCCACGAAGGCTTGGCCTGGGGGGTGAGTTGGCGTTTGATCTTTATGAGGACGGTTTTATTGTTTGCCATTAATTCCTGACCTTTGGATCGCTATTAGTTTCTGGTTTGCCGCCAGCACGTGGCAGCGCGCAGGTATCGCCTCAACCGGGAGCAAACGCTCCGTAAGCTATGATTGCGGCGCCAAAAACAAGAGTCAGCCACTGCCGTTCGATCATTCCGTTGGCGATGATTACGACGCCCAACGCCGCGAAGATGAAACCGCGAACCCGTTTGAAGGTGAGCACTCGGTTCATGGACGCGCTTGACGGCATCAATACTTCCTCGGCCGCGGCTGAATCAGGGCCGCATCGACCGGCTCGAACTCGAACTTCGGCTCGTCCAGATCGGGTGCGAAGACGGCTTTTGTGGTCTTCATCCAATTCTTGTCGTCGCGCTCGGGGAAATCGGGCATGTAGTGCGAGCCGCGGGACTCCTGGCGCATGGCTGCTCCCTGCGCGATTACACGCGACAACTGCAGCATGTTGTAGAGCTGTCTGGCGAAGGCGACGGTTGTATTCGCCCACTGCGCGCGATCGCTTAGGTTGATTTTCTGGAAGCGGTTCAGCAGTTCGACTACCTTGGCGTCAGCTTCCGCGCACTTCTTGCTGTAGCGGATGACGGTGCAGTTCTCGGTCATGACCGCGCCGAGTTCGCGCCAGAGCAGGAACGGGTTTTCGTTGCCATCGGCTTTCATCAGGCCGTCATTGATTTCCTGCTGGCGTTTGCGTTCGGAGTCGAAATGGCCATTGGCGGGCGCGGCTTGCAGACCCTTTGCGTACTGCACCGCATTGGGGCCAGAGACGAAGCCGCCGAAAATGCACGAGACCAGCGAGTTCGCGCCGAGACGATTGGCGCCGTGGTACTGGAATTCGCACTCGCCGGCGGAAAAAATTCCGGGAACATTCGTCTGGTGCTTGTAATCGATCCAGAGGCCGCCCATGGTGTAGTGCATGCCGGGGAAAATCTTCATGGGCACGTCGTGCGGGTCGACGCCGACAAACTTTTCGTAGATGTCGAGAATGCCTCCAAGCTTGCGGTCGAGGGTCTTGCGGTCGATATGGGTGAGGTCGAGATAGACCATCGGCTGGCCGTCGATGCCGAGGTTGTGTTTGTAGATGACCTCGAAGATTTCGCGGGTGGCTACATCGCGCGGGACCAGGTTGCCATATTTCGGATACCGCTCTTCGAGGAAGTACCAGCGCTCTTTCTCAGGAATGGACTTGGGATCGCGCTTGTCGCCCTGCGTTCGGGGCACCCAGACGCGCCCGCCTTCACCGCGCGCCGATTCCGACATCAGGCGCAGCTTGTCTTCTCCGGGGATGCAGGTGGGGTGAACCTGAATGAACTCGCCGTTTGCGTAGTAGCAGCCTTGCTGGTAGAGCGCGGACTGCGCCGATCCCGTACACACAACAGAATTCGTCGATTTGCCGAAGATGGCGCCAATGCCGCCGGTGCAGATGATGATGGCGTCGGCGGGGAAAGTGCGGATTTCCATGGTGCGCAGGTCCATCGCGCAGATGCCGCGGCAGACGCGCTTTCCGTCGAGCACGGCGGAGAGGAACTCCCAGTGCTCGTATTTCTTCACCTTGCCTTCGGACTCGTAACGGCGGACTTGCTCGTCGAGCGCGTAGAGAAGTTGCTGGCCGGTGGTGGCTCCGGCAAAGGCGGTGCGGTTGTAGAGCGTGCCTCCGAAGCGGCGGAAATCGAGCAGGCCTTCCGGGGTGCGATTGAAAGGGACGCCCATGCGGTCGAGCAGATCGATGATGCCGGGAGCGGCCTCGCACATGGCCTTAACCGGCGGCTGGTTGGCGAGGAAGTCGCCACCATAGATGGTGTCATCGAAATGGATCCAGGTGGAATCGCCTTCGCCCTTGAGGTTCTTGGCGGCGTTGATGCCACCCTGCGCGCACACCGAGTGCGATCGTTTTACCGGGACGATCGAGAACAGGTCAACCTCACCGCCCATTTCGGCGATCTTGATCACGGCGGACAGGCCCGCGAGGCCTCCGCCCACTACGATAATTTTCGGAGCTGCCATGCTGTATGAGTCCGATCTCAGTCGTTAGTCGCTTGTCGTTCGTCGTTAGCAACCTTCATTTTGCCAACGACCAACGACTAACGACCAACGACCGTCTTCAATCTCTAGCGCATTACGATACTTTCCGAAGCTGCATTCGAATCCAAAGGTTGGTACGGCCGGCTCAGGAATCCGTACATGCTGGCCGCGCCGATCGCAACCAACCCGAGGGCGACCGCCAGACAGAGATAGCCAAAGCGGCGGCGCGCCTTTTCCCCGGTGGTAATTCCCCACTTCGCGGCAAACAGCCATAGACCGTAGCTGAAATGCCAGGAAGCGGCGATGATGCCAACCGCGTAAAAAGCGATCATCCATGGATTCTGAAATTCTCCCTGAACCTTGGCGAACGACTGCATGGGATGCGTCGGCAGGTGCACGCCGGTGAAGCGCAGGTAATAAGTGTGCTGCACCATGTAGACGAGCGCGATGATGCCGGTCCAGCGCTGGGAGGTGTAAAGCCAGTTGCCCTGCCATGGATAGGCGGCGACGTTGGTTTCGCCTTGATACCAGATATAGAGGCCGTAGAGGCCGTGGTAAAGAATCGGAATCCAGATGAAGAACAATTCGAGGCCGACGACGAACGGCAGGCTGTTGAGAAACTTGACCTGCTGGCCGTAGGCCTGAGCGCCCTTGAAGGCTTCGGCGTTCGAGATGAAGTGTTCGAGAAGGAAGGCTCCGATGGGAACGATGCCGGTGAGCGAATGGAGGCGTCGCAGCAGGAACGAATATCCTTCACCGGCGCGCAGCGGAGCGACGCCTGGTTTGATTCTGGGTGTGACAGAACTCGGAGCGACGGGACTAGCTGCTGATGCCACGATGACTGCTCCTTACGTGGTCCAAAGTTAAAACTAACGATTATCGTCGGGCACGGGAAGGGAAGTCAAGGAAGATCGCGGGCTGTGTCATACCACATTAGAAATGTCCCCGTCTTGTCCACAATAGAAATGTCCCCTGGGTTGTGGTTTCATGCTGCCCCGGAAAAGAGGGCGCGTGCCTTGGCGGAAAAGCCTTTTCTCCAAGGATGATTCGAAGCTGGAGGAAGGCTCCGCCTTAGGATCGGGGAAGGGGGCGCGGGGGAAGGGGCAGCGCCCCTTCCCTCGCCCAGCGCTATCGAGGCCTTCAACTCGTGGAAGCCCAGACGCTGATTGCGGTAGTGAATGGCAACTTCCCCGGCTTCGTTTTCCCGCACCAGCACGCGACTCTTGGCCGGCGCCCAATGCTGACTCTGCCGTGCCAGTTGCAGCAGTCGATTGTGGTAGCGCACCACCCAGTCCTCACTCACCACTCGTTCCTCCTCCAGCCAGAACACTGCGTCCAGTTGCCGCGCCGTCGGCCGTCGCCGGTGGTAATCGGCTTTGGCCAATGCCGCATGCGCATAACGGCGATTGTGCTCGGCGAGATAGTGCTCGTCCAGATAGGCATTCGCCTGGCCGTAGTTCGCGATCCCGGCCAGCCGCAGTTTCTTCACCAGCCGATCCTGATGCGTGCCATGCGCCCGTTCCACGCGTCCTTTCGCTTGCGGCGAACTGGCCGCGATGATCCGGATGCCCAGCTTCGCGCACATCCGCCCAAACTGCGTTACCGCCGGTTCTCCACGCTCCCGCTCTTCGGCATTCGGCGGCCGCACGTACACGTTCTTCCAGTCTGTGTACAACGCCTGCGGCACTCCGTAGCGCTCGATCCAGCGCCGCAATACTCCTGCCGCCGCCCAGATCGTTTCCTCCTCCGAGAAACACCCCAGCGCCTTCGTCGTCGCGTCATCGACCATGTGCATCAGACAGCCGCGGGGCCCGCGCTCTTCCAGCCACTCATGAAAGCTGCCGTCCAACTGCACTAACTCGCCAAAGTGCGCCTTCGCTTCTCGCCGCTGCCGATACGGTTTCCGCCGCCGCTGTCTCGGCCACAGCCCCGCCTCTTTCCGCCACCGCCGCAGCGTCTCGGCCTGCACTTCGAGTCCGTCATCGCTGGCCAAGTGCTCGGCCGCCAACGTCGGCCCGAAATCCTCGTAGCGGGCTTGCACCTGTTGCAGCACCGCCGCTCGGAACTTCGCTGGGTAGGCCCGGTTCGACACTCGCCCGCAGTTCCCATGCTGCAACGCTTTCGCTCCTCCCGCCCGATACCGCGCCCAGATCCGCTTGCTCTGCCGATAACTCAACTCCAACAACTCCGCCGCTTCGCGCAAGCGCAAACTCCGCGCCTTCACCCGGCTCATCACCTCGACCCGACTCAACTCTCTCCTGCTCAATCCCGTTCTCCCCAATCTTCGTTCCTCCTCGCCGAAGGAACTCTAAAAGGGGACACTTCTAATGTGGTCGCAGGGGGACACTTTTAATGTGGTTCAACAGGAAGATCGCGGGCTGCGACCCGTCACAGCTCCAGAAGACCAGAAATTACGAACGAAACGATTCTCAGACTGAAAACACTATCCTCGCAACGGCATGCGGCAACGATCCCCGTTGAACAACCTTAGTCCGATGCTCAGTTTTGAGCTGAGAGGATTTTCCGATGAATGAGCAAAATGATGTCCCGACCGCATATCGACCGGCCCCGGCACCATTGACGGAAGCTCAGGCGAAGAGGTCAGCGGCCGTTTCCCACCTCGTCTACCGGGGCAAGGGAACCGTCATCATCGCGGGAACTTGCTTTCGGCGCGTCTACGTATTTTCGCCGACAGAGTGCGAGCAATTGGTGGATGCGGAAGATGTAGGCGCGCTCGTGAGTACGGGCCTTTTTGGGATCCGGCGCTAGGTCGCACGACACCACTCCAGGAAGGCGCGGAAAGCCGCGCCCCGATGGCTGTACCGCGCTTTTTCTTCCGCGCTTAATTGGGCGAAGGTCTTGCCGATTTGCGGGAAATAAAACAGTGGGTCGTATCCGAAGCCGTTCTTTCCGCGGGGCGCGTCCAGCAGGACACCTTCCGCGTTGCCGCGAAACGTGTGCAGCGTATGGCCGTCGCGGGCCACGGCGAGCACGCAGACGAAGCGCGCGGTGCGTTTTTCTGCGGCCACGCTCGCGAGCTCGCGCAGCACGCGCGCGTTATTGGCTTCGTCCTCCGTGTTGCACTCGGCCGCGTGCGGTTCATCGGCGGCATACCTGGCGGAATGCACACCGGGGGCCCCACCGAGCGCGTCAATCTCCAGGCCGGAGTCGTCGGCCAAGACCAGTTCACTGGGAACGAGCAGACTGTAGGCTTCCGCTTTCTTGCGTGCATTCTCCTCGAAGGTGGTTCCGTCTTCGACAACCTGGGGCAGAGACGAAAAGTTTGGGATGGTTGCGATCGTAATGCCATAGGGCGCAGCGGCTCCTGCCAAATCGCGGAGTTTACCGGCGTTCGAAGTTGCGACGAGGACGCGCCGTTGCATCGTAGTGATCATTGTAGCTTTCCCTGTTTTCCGCTGTGTCCCTTCTGGTTCAACCGAGTGCTGATAACCACAGCGTACGGGGGGATTACACCGGTTGTCCTTGCCTCGCTTTTGGCCGCGTCAAGGTCCATCCTGCAATCAGCAGTACGAGGCTGATCAAGGAGACGACGTTGCCGATGACACGATCGCTTGTCCGGCGGAAATAGATATGCACGTCGCTGTCTCCGGCAGTCAGCGGAACAACGATCAGACGAGTCACATCGGTGGTTCGTGTTTTGGTGGGCTTGCCGTTTACCTCGACTTCCCACGCCGGGTAGCTGAAAAGGCGCACGGTCAGATTTCGCGGTGTCGCAGCGTGGACCGTAAAGTGTTTTTCGATGGGCTCCCACGCTAACACCTGGGTCGGAACCGAGGCGCCCGCGTCATCGCTGACGAGAGGCAGACTTTTGTCCAACTCGTAGGAGTCGGCTCCGGCCGGGACGTATTCGTCGGTGCCTTCGTAGCCGGTGCCGTCGGCGAGGGCATTGCTCATTTCGCGGATATCGCTGGCTGTCTCCCACCATGGCGGCTGGATGCGATACCCGGCAACGATAACCGCAGCCAGCAGAATTGCACACGCCAGTCCCCGCGAGCGCCAGCCTTTGGCGGCCATGGTCAGAAGCACGGCCAATGCGGCGTTCAGGCAAAGCAGCCAGCGGAAGGGAAGTTGCACGAAGCGGAGCTTGGGCAAGTGCTGCCAGATCGGATTGCTCAGCGAAAACATCAGGAGCGCGCTGGCAGCGCCCCAGGCGAAAAGCAGTATCCGCGGCGTCTCTGACCCCGTCGCGCTGCGCGCGACCGGACAGCCGAGGGCGGCTGTCCCTACGTGTTTCTTCCAACCGCGGCGCGAAACCCAGATCGCGAGGGCGAGGACTCCGATCTCCGTCAGCGCCACGGTCGAAACCAAGAGATTGAAACGGTTGTGATCGGGATCAGCGATGATGGTGAAAAGAAAATTGTCCTGCGGGCGGACGCCCGGCGACAGCACGTCGCCGATATTGACCCAACGCATTTCGTAAACGGCGGGAATCAAATAGAACGACGCCAAACCGGCGCCAAGGGCGATGGCTAGGGCTGTCCGCAGCAACGGACGCCAGGATCGCTCCCAAGACCACTCTCGCACCACCAACACCAACGCCAGGCCAGCCACCGAGTAGTGAATCATGACGGCCGCGGGTGCGTTCGTCAGCCAGGCGGCGGCCAGCGTGAGCGTCAACCACAGCGCCGGACGAAAGCCAGGCGCGCGTTCTGGCGAAAAAATCCGCAGCAGACAAAGCAGTACCAGCGGCAGAAGGACCGAGGCTAGCAGTTCGGCGTAAGCGCTTCGCCAGTAGACGATCAACAAGTGGTAGGGATTCAGCGCGTAGAATGCGGCCGCAAACAGCGCGTCCAGGGCGCGGAGCCACTCGCGGGCCAGCCGATACATGGATGCTCCGGCAAGCGTGAGCACAATCCAGCAATATGCGCCCAGCACCATTTTCCAGGGCAGAGCCGCCCCGAGCACGGCTCCCAGAGTCCACGAAGCGGGAGGATAAAACAGGAACCGAACCTCGCCGTATCCCCAGTATGCGAGCGCCGCCCAGCGCGGATAGACGATGCCGTGCTTCCATTGGCCCAGGACTTCCATCCACGAAAACAAGTGGAACTCAAAATCATGGCCGGACGGATTGCCCCACCAGAAGAACGGAGCGATGGCCAGCAGGCAAACGCCAGCCAACAGCAGCGCGCGCGAAATCGGGGTTCTGAGCAGTTTGAGCTTTACCTTAACGTTGGGTAGAGACGCGGCTTGCCGCGTCTCCGCTGCAGAGCAATTCTATTGCATTGGAAAATTCTCGGAAGATTAACCGAAGCGAAATCATTCAGCAAGAATGGTGACGTAGTCTGGGATCAACGAGGTGGAACCGACAACCGGGGGCTGGACCGGCACTAAAGACGGGGCGCCGGTCTGGTTCCCGGTTTCTCGGAGAGATCATTTGTCTCGGAGCGGACACTCACTGGCTGGGGCGAGCTGCGCTCGCCTGGACAGCCGGAGGCGGCTGTCCCTACGTTTAGGTTGGTTCTTATTGGTCGGCGGCGACGGGATTTCGCTGGCGCTGCAGTTCGGCGAGAAACGCTTCTTCTTCCAGCGCAGGGCCGGTCCGCAGCAATTCCAGCAGGGGATCGTCCGCATCGGTTTCGGCGCTCGCGGTCGGGCTGAGATCGACGGCGTTGGCGACCAGAGAACGCGGAGAAGTTTCCAGTTGCGGAGTGGCGCCGGGCTGCCCGGTGAGGAATTCGATGAAATCGCCGACGCTCTTGCGTTGCTCTTCAGTGCGAGCGGGGAATTCAATGCCCATGCCGTGTCCCGGATGCATGACCCGCACCAACCCTTCGGCGTGAATCTCCATCCCGGCGGCGCGTAGGCACAGGTCGACGGCCGAGGACTGTGGGAAAGGAGATTCGGTCTGCACATAGCACCCGCCCAGACTGAGGTCGGTCAGTTTGCATTGCGTGACCGCGTCGGGTTCTTCGGGCAAGGCGTCCTGCGAACGGGCGGACAACCAGTCGCCCATTTCGCCGCGCATCTTGGGGTCCATGTCGAGAAAGCGGAAGCCGGTTTGACCGTTGGCGATACTCCAGGCAACTTCCGCGTCCCCTTCAATGCCCGCGCCATCGGGAAGCTGAAAGGAGATGCGAACCATGGTCCCAGAGGGAAGCGGCTTGGCCGCGAGGACATCCACGCCGCCCGTGCTCAGGTCGAGCAGAATGCCTTCGACCGTACTGTGGTCTTCCATGTGAATCGAAGCTGCCGCCTGCACCGCGACTCGCAACGATTGCCGCCTTTCACGCTTCAGCAGCGCTGTGGCGGCGCGCAAGGTGGTTAGAGCCTGCTCGGGGCTGACCGGCTTGGTGAGAATGAAATGAGCTCCCGCGCCCAGAATCGAGCGGATCTGCGACGCATCGTGGAGCAAGGCTACCGTGACCGGCGGCTTACGGGCAGGGCCGACCAGGTGGCGGCAAGCTTCGAGCAGCAAAGAGGCTGCTTCGGGATCGTCGAAATCGACGATGACCTGATCGAACTGCTCCTCCGCCAGTCGAGCCACGGCGACATCAGCCGCGTTCGACCGGTCCACCGCAACCCCGAATTGCGACAAGACCTGAATCAGCGTTTCCGCCGTCGGTTCGTCCTTGGTCACCAGCAATGCCTGCAAGATCATGCGCCCGAGCCTCCGCCTCGCGCTTTGCCTGTACAGTCAGGCGGCTTCTACGGCCAGCGCGGAGTTGCGCTGCGCCCTGGTTTCGCCGCGGCCGGAGACGATTGAGCGCTGGCCTTAGCCGCCATCGCGTTGGAATGTTCCTCGTCCACTTCCGCCAGCACCGCGCTATCGTCCTCGTTCTCGTTTTCGGCAAGCAAGGGCGCGACCTCGCGCAGTTTTTCGGCTGCCTGCTGCAGCATTTCGATCTGCTTTCCCAACTGCGTGTACTGCGCCTGCTTGCGGCGCAAAACCTCATGAATATCCTTCATACAACCCCCTGCGCCTGACTGTAGGTTTGGAGCAAGGTAAGGTCAACGCCAAAGGCATGGCGGACCGTTACGGCAGTAACCGAAGAAGAGGGCGGGGGGACGCTTCAAAGCGGTGTCGGACAGGCTCCGCTCAGGTAGCGAGGCGCTCAAAACATCTCAGCACGGGAGACGGCCATCCGCGCGAACCTGGCCCAAAATCAAAAGCCCCGCCTTGCGGCGGGGCCATGAGTTGAGTGTTCTGGGCGAACCGACAGATTCAGGTTATGCCCCGATCAGCTTGCGACGGAACATTCCAGCGAGACCCACCAGGCCTGTTCCCAGAAGGCCTAATGTTCCGGGTTCCGGGACGGCGATGTTTGTGGTACCCCCGAACATGTGCCCTCTGCCAATTATGAGCTGGTTGTTAGTCAAGATGGAAATGTTTTGCGTAGTGGTTCCAGTCACGGTGCGACCGTCAAACCACGTACCTACGAGCGAGCCAACGAGTTGGTAGTTCCGGGTTTGGCCGCTCACGCTAATCAGATTCCATTGAATCGGGCCGGTGAAGCTGCCGGTGAAGATCGCCGTGTTGTGTCCCTCTACCCAGTTACCTTTGCCAATGACCGTAAATGACGAGCCCGTGGCCGAAAATACTCCCCCGCCCGAGATCGAGCCACTGAGCAGAACACCGGTCGAGAAGTTGACGTAACCGAGATTTGACAGGCCCAACGAAGTAGTCGTCATGCCCTCGAAGCTGTGCATTTGCGACCCATGCGAAGTGAGGGTGGATACGCCGATCGTCCCCAGCCCTCCATTGGGAGCCGAAATCGCAACCGTGCCAAATTGGTTAGTGAGATCAATTCCGCTCGCCGCAGCGGCAATGGGCAACGCCAATGCCAGTAAAGTCAGAACTACCACTCGCCTCATGTGATTTCCTCCCAAACTCTTCTACTTCCCCACGGTTGCCTCGGGAACTGCTGCCCAAGGTATAGATCACCTGCTCGCTTTAGTGCACTTACCATTCCAAAACTGCAACAGGTTTGTTGTCGTTGTTTATCAATAACTTAGAAGCCAAGACCTCGGATACTTCGAATCGCGGGGTGCAATCCGCTGCACACTAGCAACAAATCACTTCCTCCCCCAAGAGCCCCAGAATCCCAGTCCAGCAGGCAGTTTCGGCCGACTACGAAGGCCTTACCAGGGATTTGCCGTCTGACTAGTGGCCCGTTAGGGCCATTCGAGTCCCTCAAGAGTGGCGTTCCGTCCTCGGGCTGGTTGCGATAGCCTTCGGGATGAGCAGTTCTGGGGAGGGCTGTTCGGGCGTCCCGCGATCCTTTGGATCCGGGGCGCTTCTTAATTGGTAGGGCAGTCGTTGGTCGCTAGTCGTTAGTCGTTGGCAAGCCCGGGATAGCTAGCATCGAAGGAAACGCGAAGACACCGTGCCAACGACTAACGACCAGCGGCTAAGTCGTCACCCGCTCGCTTTTCCCCGACGACAGGCTGCGGTAGGCAGCGTCCAAAATCCTCTGGTTCTGCCAACCTTCCCGGCCAGGCACGGGAAACTCCTCCCGGCCTTGCACTGCGGCGGCGAAGGCGTCTACCTGCCTCGCGTAGGCAAGTTGGTTGGAAACCGTTTCTTCGGCTGCGAGGCGGCCGTCCCGCAACAGTTCCAGCTTAACCGGCTGTTCGACATTCAGCGCATCTTCGGCCCGGAGAACGCCCGCGTCGCCGACAATCTCCAGGGGCGTGCGATAGTGCGCGCGAGTTGAGACCAGCACCGTGGCCAGCGTGCCCCGACGAAACTCCAGAGTTAAGACGGCCGTCGCTTCTACGTCGCCCGATCCTTCATCTGATCGACCGACGGCGCTCACCAGCCGAGGCTCATCCTGCAGGATGTAGCGCAATGCATCGATGCAATGGACGCCTACATCAGCGATGGGGCCACCTCCAGATATGGAGCGGTTGTAGAGCCAGGTCCTGGCGTGGCCTGACCCAGGATAGGAGAACTCCGCCCGCGCAAAGATGGGGTGGCCGATGTCACCGGCGGCGATGCGCACGCGAAATCTCGCCGTGCTGTCTTCAAAGCGAAATACCTGGGCAACACCGAGGAGAACGCTGGCCTTGTGCCCCGCTTCGACCATCTGACGGCATTCGTCCGCATCCCTGCCCATCGGCTTCTCGCATAGCACCGGCTTGCCCGCGGCCACCGCGGTGAGAACGTCCTGCAAGTGGCAGGCGTTGGGGGTGGTGACCAGGACGGCGTCGACTTCCGAGCAGCGGCAGAGTTCTTCGGTGGAATAGAAAACGTGCGGGATGTCGTACCGCGCAGCGGCTGCGCGTGCTTGGTCGGCGTCTCGGCGCGACAGCGCCACCACTTTGCAATTCCGAGCGAGCGCAAAACCCGGCATCAGACGGCGGACGGCGTGCAAACCAAATCCTGCGATACCAAAACGAATCATATGGAATCTCGCGAGCGCGGAACGTCAGGTGTACGGGTAAAAGACGAAAAACAACAGCGACAAGGCGGTCAACCCCCAGAGCGCCGGGCGAACGTCGCGCAAGCGTCCCGAAACCAGCTTGCAAAAAGGATACAAGATGAAGCCCGCCGTCATGCCAATCCCGACATTGTAAGTGAAGGCCATCAGGACGATGACGCCGAAAGCTGGAACCAGTTCGGTGAGGTCGCCGAAGGGAATGCGAGTGATCGGAGTGAGCATCAGCAATCCGACGAAGATGAGCGCCGGTCCGTAAGCCTGTGGCGGAATGGCGGAGATGAAGGGCGCGAAAAATAAAGTGCCGGCAAAACACAGCGCCGTGATGACCGCGGTCAGGCCGGTCCGGCCTCCGGCCTCGACTCCGGTAGCGGACTCGATATAGGCGCCGGAGGTGGTGGTTCCAATGACAGCGGCGAAGGTGGTGGCCAGCGCGTCGGCCATCATCGGGCGCTCGATCTGGGGCAGGTTCCCGTCTTTGTCGAGGAACCCGGCGCGCGCTGAAACGCCGATCAGCGTGCCCATCGTGTCCACAAAAGCCATGACAAAAATCGTCAGGACAACCGGGAAGAATCCCCAGGTGAACAGACTGTGCAAATCGAACTGAAAGAAAACGGGCTGAAGGCTGGGCGGACGGCTGACCCAACCTGCCGGCGCCGGAGCGGCCCGGGTGACAAAGCTGAGCAGAGCAGTGGCGAGAACTCCGCTAAGAATCGCGGCCGGGAAACGGCGAATGGTCAGCACCGTCATCAGCAGGAACCCAAAGATGGAAAGCAGCACGGAAAGCGAGGTGAGATGGCCCGGCCGAACCGGTGCTCCGGGCGATCCGATAGCGACGATGCCGGTCTGATTCAGTCCGATGAAAGTGAGGAACAATCCGATGCCGACGGCGTAACTGTAACGGAGGGTGGCGGGAATGGCGTCGACCATCCACTGGCGGAGGCGGAGCAGAGTCATCAGAATGAAGAGGACTCCGGCGAGAAATACCGCGCCCAGAGCGCTTTGCCACGTGTAACCGAGTACGTGAACCACCGTGAACGCGATGAAAGCGTTCTCGCCCATATAAGGACCGATGGCGAACGGGCGGTTGGCATAGAAGCCCATCAGCAGCGTTCCAAAAATCGCCGTGAGAATAGTGGCCGTGAGCGAGGCGCCCGCCGGCATTCCGGCTGTTTTCAGGATGGCGGGATTGACGGCCACGATGTAGGCCATCGTGAAAAAGGTGGTGACCCCTGCGACAACTTCGCGCCGAACGGTGGTCTGGTGATGCGCGAGTTCAAAGTACCGATCGAGCCAGCGAGTCACGATTCAGAGCTCCGCAATAAGCCGGAAATTGAAGAAGTCAAAAGTTAGATTGCAGAAGTGTATCCTGTCTGGCCGCACGGCTCTGCTCTTGCTTCTGCAATTTGACTTCTCACTTCTGACTTTTCCGCAACTCAGCGAGCAATACGGGGTCGATGTTGCCGCCGCTGATCACGGCGACGTTGAGTTTTGTGTTGGGCAACTCGTCGGCGTGGAACATAAATGCGGCCGGAGCGACAGCGCCGCTCGGTTCGGCCAGCGTTTGGGTGTTTGCGCTCAGAGCGCGTGTGGCCTCGCGAATTTCGTCTTCCGTCACGCCGAGGATGTCATCCACATAGGCGCGGATGTGTTCGAAATTAATAGCGCCGATGCTCTGGGTGCGAAGGCCGTCGGCTAGCGTCTGCGAAACTTGCGCAGCCGGGAAGGAAACGATGCGACCGGCGCGCAGGCTGGCTCGCGCATCGGCGGCAAGTTCGGGCTCGACCCCAATCACTTTCACCTTAGGATTGCTCATCTTGATGGCAGCCGAGACGCCGCTGATCAGTCCGCCGCCGCCGACTGGGACGAGCACGGTTTCAACGTTCGGTAGATCTTCGAGGATTTCGAGGCCCACGGTTCCCTGGCCGGCGATAATCTTTTCGTCGTTGTAGGGAGGCACGATCGCGTAGCCGTGCTCGGCGGCCAGTTGCTCGGCACGCAGGCGGCGTTCTTCGCTGCCGGGACCGACGGTGACAATCTCCGCCCCGAGCGCCGCGGTGGCTGCGAGTTTATTCTTCGGAGTGTTGCCGGGCATCACGATGATGGCCTTCACGCCCAGCGCCCGCGCCGCGTAGGCCACGCCCTGCGCGTGATTGCCGCTCGAATAGGAGATGACTCCGCGCCGGCGTTCTCCGTCGGTGAGAGAGGCGACCTTGTGGTAGGCGCCGCGCAGTTTGAAGGCGCCGATGGGCTGCAGGTTTTCGAGCTTGAGGAAAAGCTGGCCGGCACTTGACTGGGCAGGCCATTCGAGCAGCGGTGTGCGAGACGCGATACCTTGGAGCAGGGACTGGGCGGAACGGATGTCGTTTAGGCTTACCATAGATTGACCTTCAGAGTGCCGCTTGCAGCGTGATTTTGCAAATTCGTGGCCGGCGACACCGAGCGCGGGAGCTGATTGACATCATGATGTCTTTAATGGTAACATCATGATGTGCGAACCACTCTCAGTCTCGATGACGATGTTGCGGCCTTGTTGAAGAAGGCGGTCCGCAAGTCGGGCGAACCTTTCAAGCAGGTTGTGAACCGATATCTCCGGCTGGGGCTGACGGCTCCGGCACAGCCGCCGCGAAAACCGTTTAAGGTGACACCGATCAATCTTGGCCTGCCGCCCTATACCAAGGTCGAGGAGATGCTCGAATACCTGGAGGGGCCCGACTACCGTTGATAGTTTTCGACGCCAACCTTCTGATCTATGCTTACGACAGCGGCTCAGTTCAGCACGCAAGAGCGCGCGCATGGGTCGAGGAAACATTCTCTGGCGTCGAAGCGGCGGGTCTTCCCTGGCAGTCGATTGCAGCTTTTCTGCGGTTTATGACGAATCGCCGGTTGCCCGGCGCGAAATTGAGTCTGGAGCAGGCTAGTCGAATGGTTGAGGCATGGCTTGCGCAGCCGAACGTGCGCGTTTTGGTGCCTGGAGACCAGCACTGGCCTTTGCTTCGGCGGATGCTCGTCGAAGGGCAGGCTTCGGGGCCTTTAGTCAGCGACGCAATCATCGCTGCTCTTGCCATCGAGCATGGTGGGATGCTGCACACGGCCGACCGCGACTTTGCGCGCTTTCCGGGACTGCGCTGGAAGAACCCGCTGGTCTAGGCTCCTGTTGTTTCCAACGACGGTAAAGTGCTATAGTGTTACGAGGTAACACCGGGGAAAACCTGCGATGGCATCACCCTCTACCACCAGTCTGAAGCTCGATGCCGAGACAAAAGAGCGCATCCAGCGCCTGGCCTCGGCCCGCCGCCGATCGCCGCACTGGGTCATGCGCGAAGCCATCGAGCAGTACGTGGAACGCGAAGAGAAGCGCGAGCAATTCCGGCAGGATGCACTCGCGGCCTGGAAGCATTACCAGACGACCGGCCTCCACGCCACCGCCGAAGAAGCCGACGCCTGGCTGGCCAAGCTCGAGGCGGGTAAGGACGCCGCTCCTCCTAAATGCCACGACTGAAGTGGTCCCAACCGGCCCTGTTGGATGTGGCACGTCTCCGCGCGTTCTTCATTCCCAAAAGCCGGGATGCTGCCAAGCGTGCGGTCAAGGCAATCCGGCAGGGCGTGAAGGCGCTTGCCAAGCACCCGCAGAGTGGCCGTCCCGTCGAAGAATTGCTGCCCGAGTTCCGCGAGTGGGTAATTGAATTCGGACATGGGGCCTATGTCGCTCTCTATCATTACGAGGGAAAACAGATCGTGATCCTGGCAGTCCGCCACGGACGCGAAGCGGGATACTGAGTTGAATCCTCACGGTTAATGGGATGCCGACCGCTTTTCAGGCGTCGTAATGGTCAAGCGAGAGGTGCGCCTTCATCTGACGTTTGTGTCTCTCGTTTTCTTCGCAACGAATGATAGTTCCACATCACGTAGTCCCAGCCCGTATCCACTAAGCGGTACGTCACGATCCAGGGCGAAGACGGTTCGCCCGTCAAGGCTCTACGCTTTCCAATCTCGTGAAACGCTTGCAAGGCAGGGAGGACTTCGTAAGAATCTTGTGATTCTGCTGCCGTCGCGAGGTTTTCGGTTGTAGTCCTCACTTCCGCTTCCAAGTTGGCTTCGCAAGCGAGTAGAACCTTAGCGGCCAATCGCATAGCGTCCCGCACAATCTTGATCGGAAAACCACTTTCTCCAATGGATCTGTAACGCTCGATGGCTTCAACCCTCTCGGACTTTATCCGTAGGTCGTCTTGGAGAAAGAGCATCTTCGCAACTTCCGCGACACTCCTGGCCTTGTTTGTACTTAGCCCACCAGTGTCGTCGGTCGAGCGGAAGGTTATACCTCCGATGTCTACCGGCGTGGTTGTTTTTAGGAAAGGGAAGACAGCGATACTGTAGGACTCTGCTGCTTGTACTTCCACCATTCTTTCTTCATCACCCATCCACTTTGCAAAGTGTGCGAGAAGGATGGGGCACCCGCGTCAGCTCGGGTGGCGCGACGACTCAAATCTCCAGTATCACCGGCATAATCAGCGGTCGGCGCTGCGTCTGGCGCGAGATGTAACGCTTCAAATCGGTGCGGATTTTCTCTTTGATGACGCCGTAGTCGGCTTTCTCTTCGGCGCTGGAGGCGTCGAGCGTTTCCATGACGATCTCGCGGGCGCGCTCGATGAGGCCGTTTTCGCCTGGATTGAAGCCGCGGGTTACAATCTCCGGCGCGATTTCGACCAGTCCGGTGAGCTTGTTGATGGCGATGACGGGCATCACAAAGCCGTCTTCGCTGAGATGGCGGCGGTCTTTAATTACTAAATCTTCCACTACATCGGTGCGCGAGCCGGAATCGATGCAGACGCGGCCTACGTTGACGCGTCCGGCTTTGCGGGCGCCGTGTTCGTCGATCTCAAGGATGTCTCCGCTTTCAATCAGCAGCACGGTGCCGACCGAGCCGTGCATCGACGCGGCCAACTCGGCGTGCAACTTGAGTTGCCGGTATTCGCCGTGAATCGGGACGAAATACTTCGGGCGCACCAGGTTGATGATGAGTTTCAATTCTTCGCGGCTGGCGTGTCCGCTGACGTGGATGGGCGGGTAGGAGCCGTCGTCGTAGATGACGTGTGCTTCGCGGCGGAACAGGTGATCCACCACGCGAAAGATGGCTTTTTCGTTGCCGGGAATGATGCGCGACGACAGAACGACGGTGTCGCCTTTTTCGATTTTGGCGTGCTTGTGGTTATCCACCGCCGCGCGTGACAGCGCCGACATGGGTTCGCCCTGCGTGCCGCTGATCAGCACGCACACTTTTTCCGGAGGGAAGTTTCTCATCTCGCCGGGATGGATCAGCATGCCTTCGGGGATCTGGATATAACCCAGGTCTTCGGCGATTTCGGACGAACTGTTCATGGAGCGGCCGATAAAACAAATCTTTCGGCCGTGTTCGCGGGCCATGTCGATGGTCAGCTTGATGCGGTGAATCGAAGACGAGAAGCAGGAGATGAACAGGCGCCGCTCGGTACGGGCAAACACCTCCTCGAACTTGCGTTGGACGGCGCGCTCGCTCGGCGTATAGCCTTTGCGGTCGACGTTGGTCGAATCCTGCAAGAGCGCCAGCACTCCCTCTTTGCCGTACTCGGCGAAACCGTGTAGGTCGAAGAGGCGGTTGTCGGTGGGCGTCGGATCGACCTTGAAGTCTCCAGTATGGATGACGACGCCGAGCGGCGTGTGGATGGCGAGCGCGACACAGTCGACCAGGCTGTGCGTGACTTGCAGCGGGTGGATGGTGAACTGTCCAACCTTGAAGCGTTCTCCGGGACGAATCTCGCGCAGATCGGCGTCGTCGAGAAGTTGGTGCTCGTCGAGTTTGTCTTCAACGTAAGCCAGCGTGAACTCGGTGCCCCAGACGGGAACGTTCAGTTCGCTGAGAATCCAAGGCAGGGCTCCGATGTGGTCCTCGTGGCCGTGCGTAAGGATGATGGCGCGCACATGCTTGCGATTTTCAAGCAGGTACGAAATGTCGGGGACTACGATGTCGACGCCCAGCAACTCGGCTTCGGGAAACATGAGGCCGGCGTCGACCACGATGATGTCGTCGCCGAAGCGGATGGCCATGCAGTTCATCCCGAACTCGCCCAGTCCGCCCAGCGGAATTATGTGCAGTTTTCCGGTTGGCATTATCAGAGTCGATGCTAGCACAGGGAGACGTTGGTGTAGACACGGGGCTTGCTCCCGTCTGCTTTGGACGCGGCGGGAGACGCGGCAAGCCGCGTCTCTACAGAAAAGCGGAAGTGGCATTGGGTACTGGCTGATAAACTCGTACTTGAACATGCCGGAGGAGAAGAAATCGTGGATGCGGCGGCGGGTTGAAGGCGCAATCCGCGGAGGCCTGACTCGTGCGTACGGCACGATCAAGGTTGATCCGGGGCGCTTTCTGATGCAGCTGCGCGTGGCACACGGGTTGCCGTTGGCCACTTTTCAGGGGGTCTACACACTGCGGGTGGAACGCCTCGATGATGTGGCGGAGTCGGTGATCCGCGGCGGCATGAAGCTGGCGGCCGCCGAGGGAGCCGGATTTGGTCTCGGTGGAATTCTCACCATCGTGCCGGACCTCGGCATTCTTTCCGCCATTACTATGCGCACCATCCAGAAGCTCAGCCTGATCTATGGCTTTGAGTTGAACACCGACGACGAAATCGCCGAGCTTTGGATTGCGGCGGCCAGCGCTGCTGGAGTCGACATCAGCCGCGAATTGCTGGAAAAGGAAGTGGTCAACCGATTCGTGCCGAAGGTCATTCAGCGGATCGCGGTGAAGGCTGGCGCCGAGGTGGTGGAAAAGTGGGCGGGACGCCTGATCCCGGTGGTCAGCTCGGCCATCGGATGTGCGCTGAACTATTATTTCGTGCGGGCATGGGGCGAGCGGGCGCGGGCGCATTTCCGCGCCAAGCACGTGGAAGCAAGGCGACGGTTTGCGGAGGAACAGGCGAGGATTCCGGGAGCGTTTTCGGCGACGTTGCCGTCGTAAACGATGGCGTAACCACAGTCCACGAACGAGACGTTCAGAGAAGTTGCCCCAGCACCAGCGTTTCGAAGCCTTCCACGCGCTCAAAGACCGGATCATTGGTTATCAAGCCGCTAGCCAGCGAGTGCACTGCGGTGGCGGCCTGTAAGGCATCGGGAGTTTGCAGGCGATGAAGAGCGCGAATCCGGGCCGCTAGCTCCGCGATCTCCAGGTTCGGGGCAACCCAATCCAGGTTGGGGTAGGTGGAAAGCAAGCCATAGAAGTCATTCGCCCGTTGTTCGTCGCGCTCGCGGTACGGCAGGACCAGCAATTCCGTCATGGTTATTGTGGAGGTGATTGCCGCGGAACCCGGCCGTTCCAGCCAGGAGAAAATAGGGTCGGTGTGGACGAGATACTTGGGGTTGGCTTCCAATTGATAAATGAAGACACTCGTGTCCAGAGCGATTCGGCGGTGACGCCGGAGAAAAGCGGGAAGCCGTTCTACTTCCAACTCTGGCGTTCCTTTTGTAGATAATCTCTTGGATAACTGCCGCGAGCCAACCCACGAATTGCGGCATGATAAGACTTCGGTTTTTGCAGGACCAGGACTTTACCACCACGAACAAGCACAAGAATCTTGTCGCCCGGTTTTAGGCCCAACGCTTTGCGAGCTTCACTCGGGATTACAATCTGGTTCTTCGCCGAAAGTGTCGCTTCCGTCATTGCTTTACATTATAACACAAAGTAAAGCAGACAAAGAAAAGCCATCTCGCATTACCTTAGCCAGTCTTCCAGCTCAACTCCGCGCTCGGTCTTCTCGTCGCGATACTTCACGATCACGGGCGTGTAGAGCGAGAGCTTCCAGTCGTCGGATTTACCCCTGCCTTTGGTCACGGCGCGCGAGCCTGGGACCACCACGGCGTTTTCGGGGACCTCCAGCGAGTGCTCGGCGGTCGCGCGGTAGATTTCTCCGCGCACCAGATCGTAGAGCGGGGTGGAGCGGGTCAGAATCGTTCCCGAGCCCAGCACGGCGCGGGCGCGGACCAGCGTGCCTTCGTAGATTCCGCAATTGCCGCCGATCAGCACGTCGTCTTCGATGATCACCGGGGCGGCATTGATGGGTTCGAGCACTCCTCCAACCTGCGCGGCTGCGCTCAGGTGCACGCGCTTGCCTACTTGCGCGCAGGAGCCTACGAGAGCGTGCGAGTCGATCATCGAGCCTTCATCTACATAAGCGCCCACGTTGATGAACATGGGAGGCATGCAGATGACCGACGGCGCAACATAGGCACCTTCCCGGATGGAGGAGCCTCCGGGCACCAGGCGAATGCGATCGGCTAAAGTTACGCGGCGTGCGGGGAAAGTGTCCTTGTCGACAAAGGAGAGCACGTCGCCGTCCGACATCTCTTTTAACTCGCCGAGACGGAAGCCGAGCAGGATGCCTTGCTTGACCCAGGCATTCGTGGTCCAGCGGCCGTCGATCTTTTCGGCTGCGCGAACTTCGCCGCGCGTGAGGGCGGCGCGGAAATCGAGAAAGATGCAGCGGGCTTCGTCGGCGTCGCCGATCGTTTCGCCCGTCGCCAGATGTTCAATGGCCGACTGCAACGTGGATATGATTCTTGCCTCCGCTAATTCTGACCACTCGCGGGCGGGTTCAGGCGCACTACTTCACCGCTCGCGAGTTGGTATTCGGCTTCGATGATGGTGAGCTTACCGGCTTTGACCGCGTCGCGCACGATCTCGCTATTCGCCAGCAGATCTTTCGCACTCTGGTGAACGTTCTCCTTGATTGCCGATTCGATCAAGTCGTCAGACTTGGCGTAGGCCTTAGCCTTGGTGACAGCGGGATTGATCTTGTCGACGATGGCGTCAAGATTCCGGCTCGCCATCTTCTCACCGGAACAGGCGGCTGTTACGGCGCCGCACTGTTGATGGCCGAGAACGACCAGGACGGGGCTATGAATGTGATCCACGGCATACTCGATGCTGCCGAGATCTACGGGGTCGGCCACGTTCCCGGCCGTACGCACGACAAAGAGGTCGCCGAGGCTTTGGTCGAAGACCAATTCCGGTGCGACCCGGCTGTCGGAGCAGGAGAGAACAATCACATGAGGTTTCTGTCCTGCGGCGAGTTCGCGACGAAGGGAAACCACGGCATACGCATGAGTTTTGCCCGCCACGAAGCGCTGGTTCCCGGCCATCAGGTTGGCCCAGATCTTGTCCGTGGGCGGGAGCGGGGCGGTTGCGGCGTGCGCGCGATGGTGGGCGGGAGCGGTTGCCGGCTGCTGCGCCAGGCTGAGGCTCGCGAACAAAAGCGGGACAGCGAAATGGAAGAGAGAGCGATTCATAGATTCTTCCTCCAGAGGGCAATAACTCTAGCATTTCCGGGTCAACGGGTCTTAATCCGTCTGTGGTGAAACTCCAGCGCCAAAACCGGCGCCTAAAAGCGCATTCATAAGATGGCAGTTGTGGTATGCCTGAAGGCATACCCTGATACGAATCACAGCTGCACCACGGAACCATGAACCACGGGTCCTAGGCCACGCACTTGCATTCGCTGCGGATCAGTACACCGGGCATCTGATGGGTTGCCTCGCGCGCCTCGGCGAGATTGGTGTAGGGTCCGTGCCACCGGGAATGATTGGGATCGTGACCGGCGGGGCGTCCTTTGCCGGAGCTGCACTGTCCGCAGGAGGAGCGGTGCAGGATCGCCTTGTGCGGGCCGGCCGCCCAATTTTCGTAAACATAGAATTCGGCGGCCGCAACCGGCGGAGCGGCGGGCCGGGTGATCAATCCGGCGTCGGTGGCGATCTTCTGCAGTTTGGAGCGCGTGTCGCGGCGCATGGGCAGCAACGGCAGGCGATAGACCTCTTCGATCTTGCCCATCATCGCAAGGACGGCCTTCACCGGCAGCGGACTCGACTCGATGAAGTTGGCCTGCATCAAAGGAAAATATTTGCGGTGGAGAGCGCGGGCTGCGGTCCAGTCGTTGTTCAGAGCGGCGCGCGTCATGGCCGCCATTTCGTGGGGAATTTCGTTGGACGCCACCGAGATTACGCCCACGCCTCCGAGCGCGATCACCGGCAAAGTCACGGCATCGTCGCCGGAGAGCACCAGAAAACTTTCGGGCACGGAGTTCAGCACCTCGGCAATCTGCGTCATGCTGCCGCTGGCTTCCTTCACGCCGGCGATATTGGGGACCTCGGTCAAGCGCACCAGGGTGGCGGGTTCGAGGTTGGCGGAGGTGCGGCCGGGCACGTTATAGACGATGACGGGCTTGTCGACGGCTTCGGCAATGGCGCGGAAATGACGGTATTGGCCTTCCTGCGTCGGCTTGTTGTAGTAGGGCGACGCGGTGAGGATGGCGTTGACGCCCGGGCGCGCCGCCACTTCTTTCGCCTTGGCGACAGCCTCGTGGGTCGAGTTGGAGGTGGCGCCGGCTACGATGGGCACACGTCCGGCGACGACCTCGATGGTTACGTCGATGACGCGCAGCCACTCATCGTGAGTGAGGGTGGGAGTTTCTCCGGTGGTGCCGCAGGGAATCAGAAAATCGATGCCCGATTCGACCTGCCAGGCGACCAGATTGCGGAGTGCGTTTTCGTCGACAGCACCGTCCTGAGAGAACGGTGTGACCAGAGCGGTACCACAGCCTCGCAGTTGCATGGGGTAAGGATAACTCTTCTCGCGGGCGCTTGCATGAGCAGGTATTGTCCGTGTCGGTAGCACATGATATGTCCGGTTGAGATAGCAGGTGATATGTCCGCTTTGCGGGCGGTGAGGATGGGAGACCATGCGGAGCATGGAAGCTTATCCGAGGGCCGCGATGGAGCGGGCGATGAAAGTACAGGACGTAATGTTGCAGGCGATGGCGAAGAAGATCACTTGGTGGCAGGCGGCGGAGATTCTGGGCATCAGCGACCGTCACATGCGGCGGTGGCGGGAGCGCTACGTGGAAGAGGGCTACAACGGGTTGCTGGACCGGCGGCGGGGCCAGCCCTCGCGTCGTCGGGTGCCGGTGGCGACGGTAGAGAAAGTGTTCGCGTTGTACCGGGAAAAGTATTTCGATCTGAACGTGCAGCACTTTCACGAGAAGTTGCGGGCCGAGCACGGGATCGAACTGAGTTACACCTGGGTGAAGCAGGCGTTGCACGGAGCTGGCCTGGTGGCGCGAGGACGCAAACGCGGGGCGCATCGCAAGCGGCGTGAGCGGCGGCCGTTGCCGGGGATGCTGTTACATATCGACGGTAGCCGCCACCAGTGGTTTCAGGACGAACGCTGGTACGACCTGATCGTGATTCTGGACGATGCCACGAGCGAGATTTACTACGCCCAACTGGTGGAGGAGGAATCGACGGCGACGGTGATGGCGGGACTGAAGGAAGTGATCGAGCACAAAGGCGTGTTCTGCGCGCTCTACAGCGATCGGGGCAGCCATTTCTGGCTGACGCCTAAGGTGGGCGGCAAGGTGGACTACCATCGCCGCACGCAGGTGGGGCGGGCGTTGCACGAGTTGGGCGTGCAGATGATCCCGGCCTACTCACCGGAAGCGCGTGGGCGCAGCGAGCGCAACTTCTGCAACCTGGCAGGGCCGCTTGCCGCAGGAGTTGCGGTTGCACCAACTTCGGACGCTGGAGGCGGCGAACCGGTTTCTGCGGGAAGACTACATCGCCGAGTTCAACCGCTGTTTTCAGGTCGCGCCCAGGCAGCGGGGGAATGCCTTCGTGCCCTGCCGGAGTCGGGACCTGGAACGGATTTTCTCGCTGCAGTTCGAACGCAGTGTGAACCGCGACAACACCGTGAGCTTTCAGAATCTGCAGCTTGCAGATCGAGCGGGTGCGCTGGCGGGCGACGTTGGCAGGCTGCCAAGTGGTGGTGCATCAGCACCTCGATGGAACCCTGAGCCTCACCTATGGACCGCACTGCTTGGGACGATACACGGGGCAGGGCGCGGCCTTGGCGACGACGGAAATGTCGGCGCGACGGGCTGTGGAAAAGACGCGAGGTGGAAAAGTCTTAAAGCCGACTTTCCCACCCCGCTTGGAAATCCCGCAAACCCCGCGGGATTCCCACTTTCCCACAGCCCCGACTGCGGCTGTTGGTTAACTGAAACCGGACATATCATGTGCTACGAAAAGCGGACATTTTAACTTGCTACGGACAGAGCAGGTATTGTCCGTGTGGGGACGGGCGCCCTCGCCCGTCCAAGCCGAGCGAAGCTCGGCAGTTGCCAGCGGCCACAGCAGCGTTGGACTTGCGCCTAAAGCTCGCGCCAGATGTTGCGGAACTCGAAGAAGGCCTGTTTTCCCGGCCAGCCACTCGGCGGCGCGCACCGCGCCCTCGGCGAATCCGCGGCGCGATTTCGCGTCGTGGCAAAGATAGATCCGGTCGTTGGGAGAATCGAAAGTGATTTCGTGCATGCCGACCGCGTCACCTTCGCGGAAGGAGACGATCTCGATTTCCTTGTCGTTGCCTCCCGCCTCGCGCACAATTTTCTGGAGTGTGATCGCAGTTCCCGAAGGAGCGTCTTTCTTGGTCGCATGATGGCGCTCGAAAATCTGGCCCGAGTAGTCGTATTTCAGCGCAGCTCCCGCGGTGGCGGCAATCTCAAAAAACAGGTTCACGCCGATAGAGAAATTCGATCCGTAGAGGAGCCCGGTCTTGGCCTCGAGCACCATTTCGCGCAAGCGCGGAACTTGGTCGTACCAGCCGGTGGTTCCGACGACGAGGTTCTTCTTGGCGCGGATGCAGGCTTCGGCGTTGGCGACGACCGCGGCGGGCGTGGTGAAGTCGATGGCCACGTCGAACGGGAGAAAGGAAAGCGGGAGTAAGGGCGCGGGCATCCGCGTTTTCGTCGACATCCAAGGTGCGCACATGATGCCGCCGCTCGCGGGCCACTTCCGCCACCAGCGATCCGGTTTTGCCACAGCCGAGGATTAGAAGATTCATGCTATGACCTTTCACCGCCGAGACGCCGGACGCAGAGAAAATGTGAGAAATGGAGTTTAACTCAAGTTCTTGTTTTCCCGGCGTCCTCGGCGTCTCGGCGGTGAAATGAAGCTAAGCAAATACTTCTGGATCGGCTTCCGCGAAGAACGCATGGTGCAATCGCTTAACCACCTCGGCGGCGTCGCCTTCGTCGATCACGAAGGTCAGATTGATTTCCGACGCTCCCTGCGAAATCATGCGAATCTTCACGTTCTCGAGAATGCCGAAGACTTTGGCGGCGATCCCGGGGGTGTCGCGCAAATTCTCGCCCACCAGACAGACAATCGCCTTGCGCCCCTCGTACTTCACGTCGGCGAGTTTTGCCAGTTCGGCGGCCAGCGCCGGGATGGCCTCGTTGGTCTCGGCGGTGACCGAGACGCTGACTTCGGAGGTGGAGACCACATCCACTGCTACTTCGTGATGATCGAAGACCTCAAAGATGGATTTCAAATATCCGCGCACCAGCAAACGGCGAGGCGCGGCAACTTCGACCAGAGTGATCTTTTTCTTGAGCGCGATGGCCTTGAAGATATTCGTGCAGCGCGGAGCTCGCGCCGTGACCTTGGTGCCTTCACAGGTTGGGTTCAGCGAATTCAACACATAGACCGGAATGTTTTTCTGAATCGCGGGCAGCACGGTTGCCGGGATGGAGGACCTTGGCTCCGAAGTAGGCGAGTTCGGCGGCTTCGTCAAAGCTGATGACCTTGATGCGGCGGGCCTCGGGACAAAGGCGCGGGTCGGTGGTCATCATGCCGTCGACGTCGGTCCAGATTTCGATGCGCTCGGCATTGAGGCCAGCGCCAAAAATCGCGGCCGAGAAATCGGAGCCTCCGCGGCCGATGGTGGTGGTGATGCCGGCACGATTGGAGCCAATGAACCCGCCCATCACCGGAACCTTGCCCGCCTCGATCAGAGGCTGGACTTTCTTTCGCAGGCGCTCGTTGGTTTCTTCGAACTGAGGAATGGCATGGACATAGCTGCTGTCGGTGAGGAGGCACTGGCGCGAATCGACGTGCGCGCCGGGCAATCCGCGGGCAGTGAAAGCGGCAGCCACGATCTTGCTCGAAAGCACTTCACCGAACGAGGCAACATAATCGTAAGTGCGGGGAGTGATTTCACCGACCGCGCCAATACCGCGCAGCAATTCGTCGAGATCTTCGAAGTCGGCGCCGAGGTCGCCGTGAAATTCGGTGAACAGGGCGGTGCCGAGAAGTTCTCCGGCGGTGTCGTAGTGGCGTTCCCGCAGGGCGCGGGCCATTTTGAGAGCGGTCTTGCGATCGCCGCCTCCCGCGGCCTTTCCCATGGCGAGCAGGGAATCGGTGACTTTGGCCATGGCGCTGACCACCACCACGGGACGGTCGGCCAGGCGGCCCTGGACGATGTGGGCTACGCGGTCGATGGCTTTTGCATCTTGAACGGAGGTCCCGCCGAACTTCATGACGATCATGGGCGGGGGTGCTCCTTAGTGCTGAAGGAAAATTCACCACGGAGGCACGGAGGCACGGAGAAAACCCGAATCCGAGAATTGTGTTCGTGGTCATCGCCGACCGACGAAAGCAAGCTTCGTCTCAACCATTCCCGCGGTTCGACGGCAAAAGGCGGAATTACGCAGACATGATTTTGCTTTCCTCTGTGCCTCTGTGTCTCTGTGGCGAAAACGTTTCTCACTCGAGATACCCTTTCGCTTTCAGCAACTCGGCGTTTAGCAACGCGGCTCCGGCGGCGCCCCGGATGGTGTTATGCGAGAGGACGGTGAACTTCCATTCGAGGACGTTGCACTTGCGCAGGCGGCCGACGGCGGTGGTCATGCCTGCGCCGAGGTCGCAATCGAAGCGCGGTTGCGGACGGTCGGGCGCCGTCATATATACGACAGGCTGCGCGGGTGCGCTCGGCAGGCGCAGTTTCTGGGGCTCCGCGCGAAAATCGTTCCAGGCCTCGATGATTTCCTCGGGCTTCGCTTTGTGTTTCAGACGAATCGCTACCGACTCGGTATGGCCGTCTTCCACGGCGACGCGATTGCATTGCGCGCTCATGGCAAACGGAGCGGGATCGACGCGCTCGCCGTTCAACGTTCCCAGTAACTTTTGCGTTTCCTCTTCCATCTTCTCTTCTTCTTTTCCGATGTAGGGGATGACGTTGCCGAGAATGTCGAGCGAAGCGACTCCGGGATATCCGGCGCCGCTGACCGCCTGCATGGTCACCGCCATCACGGTATCGAGCGTGAAACGACGATGCAACGGAGCCAGGGCAAGCACCAGCCCAATGGTCGAGCAGTTGGGATTGGTGACCACAAAGCCTCCGGAGTTGCGGCGCCAGGTCTGGGTTTCGATCAGCTGGATGTGATCGCCGTTGACCTCCGGAATCACCAGCGGGACGTCGGCCTGCATGCGCAAGGCGCTGGAATTGGAGACGACGGCGCACCCGGCGGCGGCGAACTGCGGCTCCAGTTCGCGAGCGATCGCGGCATCGAGGGCGGCGAAGATAATTTTCGGGGCGCCTTCGGGCTTGGCGGGGACGATGGTCATTTTGGCGACGTTGGCGGGGATGGCGGTTTTCAAACGCCAGCGCGCGGCTTCGGCGTACGCACGGCCTTCCGAACGGTCGGACGCGGCCAGCCACGACACTTCAAACCACGGGTGATGTTCGAGCATTTGGATGAATCTCTGCCCGACGATGCCCGTGGCACCTAGAATTCCTACAGGAAGTTTCTGGGACATGATGAACTGTGATTTTATACTAGGACTCTGAACAAGTTCTGATTGCAACCGCTCCGCCGGAAGTAAGGCGTACAGCGGTTCTATCAGATAAAAAGATACAACGGCCCGCCGCATCTGCTCCGTGGGAGCGATGCGGCGGTTTCGGAACACACTACGCCGCCGTCATCCCCAGCAGTGTCTTGCGCGCCAGAAACAGGTTCACCAGCGCGCACGTCGCAAACAGCCGGTTCGCGTTCTTCGCGATCCCCCGGTAGCGCACTTTCACAAATCCAAACTTCAGTTTCATCACCGCAAACACATGCTCCACTTTCGCCCGCACCTTCGCCTTCGTGCGGTTCTTCGCGCGCTCCACTTCATCCACCCGACCCTTATAACGGTAGCGCTGGCAGGTGAAGTCTTGCGCCCGCGGCGCGCACTCCTCCAGCACGCGGCCCTGTCCGCGATACGCTTGATCGCCCCACACGCGCGTCTCCTCGCCGTGCAGCAAATCCGCCAGCACGCGCGCATCCGCCACATTGCGCCGGCGTCGCCACCACCGCATGAATCAACTTACTCTTGCTATCCACGCCCACATGCGTCTTCATCCCGAAGTACCACTGCTTCCCCTTGCGCGTCTGGTGCATCTCCGGATCGCGCTCCTGGCCGCGTTCTTCGTCGAACTCGGCGCGTGCACAATCGTCGCATCCACGATCGTTCCCGTCCCGATCCGCAGCCCCCGCTCTTGTAAGTGCTCCGCTTTGACTCTTCCTGGAGGAGTGTGGCGGCCGAATCCCGGGCCGATGCTTTGGCGAGACGCAAGCCACGACCCTCGGTGCCTGTTGGATTTGTAAGCGGAAGCGTAGGCTTTGCGTAGCAGGCTGCGGAAAAACTCGTTCCGGGGCAGAGAGTGCGACCTCAGCGGCTAAAGCCGCACTCAAAGCGATGCAGGTACCGCAGCGCTGAAGCGCTGCGCCACCCGAAGTCTAAGCGCTGAAGCGCTGGCGCTACCCAAAATCTCCGCTGCGCCACCCAAAGTCTGGCGCTCGATCGAGTTGTTCCGCAGCCTGCCCAGGAGCGACTATGTCGGAACTACGCCAGAATTTTGCCACCAGGGAATGGGTGGTGATTGCCACGGAGCGAGCGCGCCGTCCAGAAGAAATGGCGCATCACCGCGAGCGCAAGCCGCTGGCATCGTTTGTGGCGAGTTGCCCTTTTTGTCCGGGAAACGAAAAGCTGACGCCGCCGGAAGTGCTGCGGGTACCCGTCTCGCCGGACGTTCCGTGGCACGCCCGAGTGATCCCGAACAAGTTTGGGGCGCTTTCGCGCGACGTGCAGCCGAGCCGCTCGGTGCATCGTTCCCGCCGGTCGGTCAACGGATTTGGGATTCACGATGTGATCGTGGAGACGCCCGACCATGCCCAGGTTTTGGCGCTGATGCCCGATTCCTACGTGGCGGAAATCCTACGGATCTATAAAACCCGCTACGACGAACTCAGTCTCGACCCGCGGGTGGCGCTGGTCACGATCTTCAAGAATCACGGTATCGACGCGGGCACGAGCCTGGAACATCCGCACTCCCAGATGATTGCGACACCGGTGACCTCGCTGCACGTGCGCCAGCGTTTTCAACACGCTTTGCGGCATTTTGACGACTACGGCGAGTGCATGTTCTGCCAGATGATCGCGGAGGAATTGGACGAACAATCGCGCGTCGTCATGGTTTCCGAACATTTCGTCGCGCTCGAACTGTACGCCTCTCCGTCTCCGTTCTGCACCAACATTTATCCGCGGCGGCACATGGCGAGCTTCGGCGATATTAGCGCTACGGAGACGAACGATCTGGCGCGTATGCTGCGCTCGCTGCTGGCCAAGCTCTACCACGGGCTCGCCGACCCCGACTTCAACTATACGATTCGGAGCGCTCCGGCCGAGAGTGTCGGGGTGCGGTATTTCCACTGGTATCTGAGTGTGATTCCGCGGCTGACGCGGGTGGCCGGATTTGAGCTGGGCTCGGGAATGTTCATCAATACGGTGCTGCCGGAAGCAGCGGCGGAGTTCCTGCGCAAAGTGGATGTGGAAAGCGTGAGGAACGGTACTGCGGCCGCGGCCACGCCGTAAATCATCGGGTCATCTGGTCTCCCGATCTTATCCGAGGACCCGATCCCTGGGGGAATACTCGTTGAGCGGTCCGAACTTGCGTTTTTCCGCGTAAATGCGCCAGCGACGCCAGACGATGCGCAAACTGGCCATCACCGGGATGGAGAGATAGACGCCGAGCACGCCGGCAATTTCGCCGCCGGCGAGAATGCCGAACAAAGCCGCCAGGGGATGTAATTCGACGCTGACTCCCATGATGCGGGGAGAGATGACGTAGTCTTGCACCATCCGCCAGAGCAACAAAAACAACAGCAGGTAGACCCAGTGTGGGTATCCCGCCAGAACCGCGACGGCAATCATGGCCGCGCCTGCCAGCAGCGGCCCGACCACTGGAACAAACTCCATCGCGCCTCCGGCGGTCCCGAGCATCAGGGCGTAGGGAACTCGCATGGCGCCCAAAAATGCGGTATAGGCCACGAACGACAGCGCTGCCAGGGTCAACTGGGCGCGAATGAATTGGGCGAGCATCTGGTTCAGGTCCTGGAACACATCCTGCAAAAACTCACGTTGCGAGCGCGCCGGCACTAGCGCCAGCAGCACCTCCTGGAAGGCGCCGCCATCACGAAGAAAGAAAATGGCGAGGATCGGCACCAGGAACAGCAACCACACTTGTTGCGCCGCTTCGGCGGCGCGAACACCGATGCGCTGCGCCAGGCGAGACAAGTCTTGCCGGTGGTTCATCAGGAAATCCCGAATCCGCGCCTGGGTGGCATCGCTCCAGCCGTGCTGGTGTCCGATCTGCGCGGTAAGCTCGCCGATCTGACCGGAGAGCTGGTTGGTGCTGGACTTATCCATGAGCGAGGGCAGAGAGGCTCCCAGGCGCGCGCTTTGCCGGGCGATTCTGGGGCCGACTAGAAAACCAAACACTCCCAACGCGATGAGAAGCAGGAGGTAAATGACGGCGATCGCCCAGGCGCGGCTGTGAAGAAGTTTCTCCAGCCGGACCACGGCGGGGTTAATGAGATAGGCAAAAAAAATGGCGAACAGGAAAAGGATCAAGGTGCGTCGCGCGGCATACAGAAAACCCAATCCGACGGCGAACAGGAGCGCCGTGAATAGAACGCGCGACGTGCGTGAATCAAGGATGGTCAAGAATTATCCTAATGCAGGTCTTAGGTCTCAGGTCTCAGGAAAACCTGCCGTCGTCCGACCACCCGCACCAGGAGAGATCGAAGCTTTTCCTAAGACCTAAGACCTGAGACCTAAGACCTAAGACCTGCAGTTCTAATCGCGTTCGACTACCGTATTCTCTCCCACAATGGACATGCGCATCACCTTGAAATGATCTTGATCGTCGAGCCAGAGTTGCCAGGTTCCAGCCTCGGTCTTGAATTCGATCTTGAACAGGTCCCGCTCTCCATTCTTCAGAGTGACTTTTTCCCGGCCTAGGAACTCGGCGCCGAGCGGCGCCGACGCATGTTGGTGCGGATTCAGGGTTCCGAACTGGGTGCGCTGCTTCAGTAGGCACTGGGTCGCCTGCCCTTTTTCCTGTTTGCAGGCTGCGTTAAGAAACTTCCAAGCCAGCAGTTCGCGGTGAACGAAGAAGTAGTCGTCGAGGATGTTGGTCGACGTCGGCAGCAGGTAGGGCTGTTCGTGTTCTTTCTCCTCCGGGCCCGTCCTCCACTTCTGATTGAGAAAATCGGAATTCGGAAGCACCACCGACGTCGCCTTACCCGGGCTCAGTTCCTTCCACTCGTAACGCCGGACTTCCCCGCTCGGGGTAAGCTGCAGCTCGGAAGTTTGCGCGGCTTCGGCGGGAGCATTCACGGTTTTGAACTCGGACTGGATGACGCTGCCGCCGCTGGTCTGATAGATGGAAAATGTTTCGGTTCCAACGCGACGGCCATTCTGGAACACGCCGAAGGAACCGGAATCGACGTTCTGACCCTCGTGTTCCTTCTCTTTTCTTTCTCTTTGGGCAGAGGAGCGGCCAACGCCGCGATGCACCAAGCTAGTGCCATCGTGAAAACGAGCAGCCGATAAGACAACTTCACTGTGATTCTCCTGTTCCGAAACTAGCCGCGGGAAGGAAGAGACGATTGGGAAAACCTTTCGCCATCCCGCAACTGCAGCTTACTCTCGATTTCAACACAAACGGAGGCTGGGTCATCCTTCCCCGAGGTTACGACAGTCATGGTTGCCTGCCGGTAGAACGGCAGCCGGGATTCATAGAGACGTGCGAACTCGGCGAGATTATCTTTTCGTAAAGGCCGTTTTGTCGGGTCCTCGATGCTGCGACGCCAGAGTTCGTCCAGCGGAACCTCCAGGAATACCGAGGGCCAAGATCGCAGTAACTCCCGGTTCTTTGGCTGCACGAAGGTACCGCCTCCGAGCGCGATCACGGTGCTGCGTTCAAGCGATTCCGTCAGATCGCGAAGCGCGCTGGTTTCGGCGAGCCGAAAAGAGGACTCCCCTCGATCCCGAAAAATCTCGGGAATGGTTTGCCGCTCGCAGGACTCGATGCGGGCATCCAGATCCACAAAATCCCAGTCCAGCCGCCGGGCAAGTTCGCGTCCTACGCAGCTCTTGCCGGAAGCCATGAACCCCACAAGAAAGACCGCGCGCACGGGCATGGTTCTCCATCAAGCAAGGTCTTCAGGTCTCAGGTCTTAGGAAAACCAAGACCTTCCTAAAACCTGAGAGCTAAGGCATAACGCCTGAGACCTAAGAGCTGAGACCTAACACCTAAGACCTAAGACCTGATTCTTCCTGGTTCAGCGTTGCTTGAGGCGGATTCTACCACTGAAAGAACGCAGCACTACCTTCGATGCGGCCTTGCCCACCGTGCCAAAGAAGGAACGTCCCGCTTCAAACGAAAAGCGGGAGTGCGGCTTAGGTTGGAGAGGAAAGTCGTTTTGGACCTTGCCCAGGACCGAGTGGGCGCTGAAATCGGCTGAGACGTCAGCCGGAGCCAGAGCTTCGATATCCCCGGTGTGGGTGGTGAACTTATAGTCGCCGGCGGAGCCGAAATCACCGTCGTAGAAGATCTTTCCACTGCCGGAATTGGCCTGGACCAGCGGCCCGGTGACCGACTTCAAATGGACGTCGCCACTGATGGATTCGATCTCAACGTGGCCGTTGCGAACATCGGTCAGCGTGACCGGCCCGCCCATGGTCCGCACATGCACATGACCGTTGCTTACGTTGCGAACATTCACCACGGCATCGGCGCCTTCCAGGGTCAAGTCTCCCTGCAAGCGCTCCGCCGACAGGGGGCCGGTTGAAGAACGGAGGTTGAGGGTGGCGTCGGGCGGAATCAGCAGTTCGTAGTCAACCTGGCCGGTCTGGGGGTCCGCGCCCTGCAAAAGGTGGGAGGCGATATCGATTCGGTTGCCATTTTGCTGGCGGTCGACTTCCACCTTGTCCGACTTGAGCGTCGCCGTCACGACTACCTGACTGGCGCTGCCGGGCTTCACGGAAATCGCCCCATATTGAGTGTCGACGGAAATGCTGGCCTTGGGGCCGACGGTGAAACGGTATTCCTTCTTCGTTTCGGCGAAGGCCGCCGACGCCAGACAGGTTACCAGAACCAGAGTCACGACCGTGGTGTTCGGAATGTTCGCTTGCCTAAGACTCGCCTGCTGAAGACTCGCCATAAAAATGTCCCTGCGGCCGGGAACGCCGGTCCGCCTTTCCACTACTGAATACGATCCAACGCGATCTGGTATAGAAGCGCTTTCTGTTGATATGCATCCATCAAATGCTGGCGTGCGTCCATATCGCCCGGATTTTGATTCACGTACGCCTGAGTTTCCCGTATGTCGGCATTCACCGCCTGCAACTGATTTTCATACGAGGCCCTCATCGAAGGGGCGAGAGTGGACACCGCGCTTAGAAACTGTTGATCTTCCGTGCTCGAGTCAGGCACGCTCGGCTCGGATTCTACCGCAGGTGCTGCCAAGCGCGCTGGCGGAGCGGACTTCTGCGCCAGTTGCTCAGGAGCCGGGGCATGTCCGGAGGGCGAGCTTGTGGCGGTCACGACTGGAGCAGGGGAGGTTGCTGGAGTCTGGGCCGCCGGGGCAGTTTTCGGAGCTTGCTGCTTGGCTACTTGCGGGGCAGGCTTATGGCTCACGACATACGAGCCTGCCGCGAGCAGAACCGCGGCGACGGGAGCCAGCCACCACGCGACCGACGTCCATCGCCGCCCAGGGGAAGTTGGGACGATGATGGGGCGCATTGGGGCCGGCTCCCGGATCAGGCCTTCGGCGCGAAGTTCAGCGGCAATTCGCACCCACACCCTGGGCGGCGGTTCTTCGGTGGCTGCCAGTTGCCGGGCCTCGCTCGCGATCAGCTTCAGGTCGGAAAGCAGATCGGAGCACGCCGGGCAGGATTTCAGGTGCGCATCGAGATCAGACGCCGCAAGCCGCGTCTCTCCATTCGCACCTTGCGGAGCGCCGTCGAGGAGCTCCGGCAGAATTCGCTCTACATCGGAACACGTCATAGCCAACTCTCTCCCCAGTTACAACTTCGGTTATCCAGTCTTGGCCTTTTCGGCTCTCATGAACTTCAGATAATCCCGCAGCTTCAAGCGTGCCTTGTGAAGCTGCGACTTGCTGTTGCCAATCGAGCAGCCCACCATCTGGGCAATTTCGTTATGCTCGAACCCTTCCACGTCATGCAACACAAAAACCGTCTTGTAGCCCGGCGGCAGCCGGTCGATGGCCCGCTGCAGTTGCAGGCGATCCACCGATCCGGTCAGCCTCACATCCTTCGTACCGAATTCTTTTCTGGGAGCTTCGTTGTCGGCTTCCAGAGTCTCTTCGAGCGACACCACCGGCAGGCCCTTCTTGCGCAGTTGCATCAAGACGACGTTGACCGTCATGCGATGCAGCCAGGTGGAGAAAGCGGACTCGCCGCGAAAGGTGCCGATCTTGCGGAAGAGCTGAAGAAACGCTTCCTGGGCGAGATCTTCGGCCTGCGCGGGATTGGAGACCATGCGCAAACATAGCGAGTACACGCGGCGTTTGTGCAGGTGATACAAGGCTTCGAAGGCCTCTTCGCGGCCCTGCTGCGCCTGCTCAATCGCCTCTCGTTCGGTGATGCCTTTCTTCGGGTCGGTCAAGTCGCCTTTTCCGGCCGCTGTTGGTTCAGATGCGGCTTCGAACTCTTTTCGTTGTACAAATTTGCCGAGGCAGTCGCGGAATCGCACTCGACCGTTTTCAAGTCGTCAGAATACCAAAAACCGTAGCTTGCGGGATGACCTTATCCGACCAAAGCAGCCGCCTAACCGGCGCCCACAGATCACTTTCGTAACCGGGTCCAGTGTAGCGCGGACACTCCCGTCCGCGTATTTGCAGCGAAGCAGCCCTCTGCGCGGACAGGAGTGTCCGCGCTACACAACCGACCCTTATCCCTTCGCGGTAATCGTCTCCAGCCCGTGGCCGTGGGGGCCGGTTTCACGAATCCTCAACAGGATGGCGAAGGTCAGCCCTACGAAGCCCAGAATCGAGAAGATCCACATCCCGAGCCCATAGCCTCCCGGATTTGCCAGCCCAGCATGGGAGTAGTCGTTGGCCGTGCCGATCAGCAAGTTCAGCAAGAAGAAGCCGATCTGCTGGATCAGGGTCATCAAGGCGTATGCCGTGCCCAGCCGGTTCTGGTCGACGATGTAGGCCACCGAAGGCCACATGACGGCGGGAATGAGCGAGAACGATATCCCCATCATTAGCATCGTCACCAGAAAAAGCAGCGGGAAAGTCATATGCAGCAACACGAAATGCCAAGAGCTGATCCAGGGGACTGCGAACGTCACCATTTTTGACACGGAAAGATAGGCCGCCATCAGGTAAACCGGCATCAACAGCACCGACCCAAGCATCATGAACAGCGCTCGCCTGGCCGTCTTGTCTACCATCAACCCAAAGAGCGGAGTGGCAATCATCGCGGTAATGGGGAGCAAGCTGTTACAAAAGCCTGCCTGCTGAGTGCCCTCGGATAACGACATTCCAGCGTGGGCAGCCAGAATTCTGTTGGTGAAGAAGTCGATGGCAAAAGTACGGAAAGGAAAAATCGCGGAGTAGAAAGTAAAGCAGAGCCCAACCACAAACCAATACGATGGATTAAATCGAAAAAAGTCTTTAAGAGCGCCCCAAATCTTGGGAACCGCTTGCCCGAACGACAATCCGCGGACCCGAAAACTTTGCCCGAACTCCAGTTTGTCGATGGAGCCGGCCTGGCCCAGTTCGTACCGTCCCTCGGCCCGGCTTTCGAGCACCCAATAGATTCCCGAACAGAGCAGGGCTAGTACTCCCGCGCCCACTGCGATCAATAACGGCCCTTGCCAACTCGGTTCACCCGCCGGGCCATTGGGATAGAACACTTTGTTGGCCCAGGTTGGCGAGTTGTCGGCCGCTACCGAAGCGAGACGGGCGATGGTGAGGTTGATCCCGAAGGCGAAACTCAGCTCCTTGCCCTTAAACCACTTGGCAAGCACGGTCGTAACCGCGACGATCATCGATTCGGCGCCCAGACCAAGCACGGTGCGGCCGGCAATCATCACGCCAGGTTGTCCGCGCAGAGCGGTCAGCGCGGCTCCCAGAAAGCAAAGGGCGGCGAAGAACGTGATCGCCTTCTTGGTGCCAATCCGGTCGATGACGATTCCGCCGATCAGCAGGGTCGCAACCGCGGCGACGCTGTAGGAGGCGTTTAGCCATCCAAAAGCCGAAGCAGAAAAACCCAACTTGTCGATGAAGATGCGTTCCAGCGGGTTGATGCTGTCGTAAATGTAGTAGTTCCCGCCCATGGCCACGCTGACGAACAGCAGGACGGTCCAGCGGTAAAGACGAGACGGTTCCGGTCGAGCAGAGTCAACCATTAAGGCACTCATCCTCGGCGCCGACGGGCGCCCGCATAGTAAGTATCGAGAGAATCAACCGACGAAGATAGCAGATTGCCACCCGAGTTGCAGCACAAGGCGAGACTCACCGGCTCCCGACCACGCCGCGCACCGATTCGATCAGCTTGGCCGAATCGTAGCCGATGCCGTCTTTGAACACGGTCTCAACGTTTTCAATGTCTCCGATCTGCTTCGATGGATCGCCCTTGATCACGACCAGATCCGCCTGCTTGCCGGGAGCGATGGTGCCGATGCGGTCCAGCTCTCCGAGAAACTGCGCTCCGTTTGCGGTCGCGATGTGAATTGCCTCCAGCGGCGTGAAGCCCGCTTCCACCAGTAACTCCACCTCGCGCTGATCGCCGAAGCCCGCGATCACGCCTCCCATGCCGGTGGGATCGAGTCCGGACAAGAGCAACCCTCCGGCCTGGGCGAAGGCATGCTCGAACTCCATCTCTTTCTTGAAGGCGGCTGGCCATGGCGAGGAGTCGGTATGGTATCGCTGCCGGATCGCGTTGGCATCGCCGGCGCGTACTTTATTGTTAAGCACCGCGCTGCGGGCATCGGGCGACAGGGCATCGAGAATGCGCTGCTGGATGGTGGGGCGTCCGGGAACGAGCATCTCGAATACCGGCAGCGTCGAAGTGACCGCGACGTGGTGTTGCACGAGGTCGAGGATCATGTCGCGTAGGGGACCGCTTTGGACGTCGAGTTTGGAGATGAGCTCATAGTCATTCTTCTCGGGGCACTCGCCGGGCTTTTTCCAGGGGAAGAATTCCGTGTCCACGAGCAAGCCGTGTTCCAGGTCGTCAATGCCAATGGCGGCAGCTTCCCGAAAACCGATGGAGCACAGATGTCCTGTAACTTTGGCGCCGCGCTTGTGGGCTGCGGCCACGGCCGCGGAAAGCTCCGCCGGAGTAATGAACATGTACGCCTTGAAATTGTCGACACCCTGATCGAGCCAGAAGTTGACGGTCTTGGTTGCGTCTTCGGGCCCGGTGAGTTGATGCATTTGCAGCGCCCAACTACCAGCGCCTTCGAGATAAGGTCCGGTAATGTGAATCTTCGGGCCTGGGCGTTTCGCCTTTATCGATCTGTTTCTTGAGTTCGAGATCGGTGTAGGGCTCGAGCGAACCGGTGGTGCGTATGGTCGTCACTCCGCCGGCCAGATACAAGCGCGGAAAGCTGAACGCCATCTCACCGAAGATGCCGTTGCCCATGGGATAGAAGAAATGGTCGTGCATGCCGACCAGGCCGGGGATGACGCTGTACCCGTGCAGATCGAGGACCTGCGCATCCTGAGGAACACGGGCCGACGCAGCGTCGGAAACGGACTCGATCTTTCCTTTGGAGATCACGACCGTCTGGTCTTCGCGCGCGGCCGCACCGGTGCCGTCGATGACGCGCACGTGGGTCAAAGCCACCGTGGGCGCGTCCACCTTCACAAAGCCGCGCACCTGCGACGAGAGGACTTGGGCCACAAGGACGGCAGAGCAAGCAACCAGCAAGAGGATGGCGACGATCTGTTTGCGCATGGTTCCTCCTTCCAAAACCACAGGGCAGGATTCTACTGGAGAAAGCCGAAGTCCGTACCGAACGTTAGAGATTAATGGACAAGAACAAAAAAGCCCTCGGTCGCCGCAACCGAGGTCGCGACCGAGAGCTAAGACCTGAGACCTGAGACCTGAAGACCTGCCCTTCTACATCTTTTCCGTCTTGCCGCCGTGTTTTACGGTGCCATTGGTGTCGTTCTGGCGGGTGACGTCGTCGTTGGTATAGACGTGGCCTGCCTTCTTGAGTTCCTTCGCTGCGCTCGCCGCCTGCGCCGCATCCCTGGTGTATTCCCGTCCAGCGAAATAGGTCCAGTTCGCGGGCGCTTCTTCGCGTGGGCCATGTTCTTCATGCCTGGGACGAGCTGCGCGTGCGGTGGGTTCGGGCCACAGGCGGACTTGCGGCGTGGTCAGTGGAGCGCCGCCCTGGTACCACACCCCCACGGTGTACTCCGAACTGGTCGATCCCTCAATCTCGGAAAGCGTCGAGTTGGTTGCGCCGGCGATCAATCCCGTGGTGGCATTGCTTGCTCCGACCGGATTGGGCGAAACCGTTTGCAGGGACACCATCGGCGTAGTCACAAGCGGGACAAACGGGCCGCATCCATAAACGCAAGGGCCGTATCCTGGGTGAGGAAAAGGCTGTTGCGCAAAAGCCGCTACTGCCATCAAAACTACCGCGATCAGAACTAAATAGGGTCGCATGCTGCCTCCACTGGGGACTTGCAAATCCATAGTAGGGACGGGGGCTTGCCCCGTCTCCCTCGGCGTTGCACGTGCAGTTTGCTGGCCAGTTGGGGCGGGGTAGAAGACGGGCCGGATGTACGGAGATTCTCGGCGCTCTCGGCTAAACCGCTGAGATTCAAGCGGGATCACAGCCCGGGGCTGGTGAAAACTGCTGCGCACAACCTGCAACGGATTGGCACGCTTGTGTGGTGACGGGGCGGAGCCTGCCCTGAGCGGAGCCGAAGGGCTCCGTCCCAGCGGGGCAAAGCCCCGCCACCACACAATCAACTGCCTATATATCGAGCGTACAGGCTGCGCGCAACGGCCAAATCGGTGGTTCCCTTGACGATCGCGCGCCCGTCGGGAAACAACGTCATTTCGTACGGGTCGTGCCAGAACTTCAGCACAAATTCGTTGTGGCGAACGTTGCCGTGAGGCTGGAGGCGGGCACTGAGCTCGGCAAAATCCACCGGCCGCTGGCGCTCGTGAATCTGCACCGAATTTCTGCCGCACAGCGTAATGTGCGGCCGTCCTTCCCCCGCCAGGTGCACGAAGTTTCCGGAGCAGGCTTGGCAACCCGTCCGCGGATTCGTCGCCGCCAACTCCGCCCGTTCGTTCGTCCAAACATTCCAGGAAAGCAGCGTACGACGCATTTTCGCCCGGGCACCCACAAGAAGCTTCAACGCCTCGGTTGCCGCAAGCGATGCCACCAGGTTGACGGCGGAATTCAAAATGCCGGCGGTCTCGCAAGTCTCCACCGTGCCGCGCGGGGGTTCGGGAAAGATGCAGGCCAGGCACGCGGTTTCGCCGGGAAGGATGTTCATGGTCACGGCGTAACTGCCTACCGCGGCGGCGTAGATCCAAGCCACGGACGTTTTCAGGGCGTAGTCGTTGAGCAGGTAGCGGGTTTCGAAATTGTCGGTGCCATCCAGAATCAAATCGCAGCCGCCGAGCAGGGAATCGACATTGGCCGGGGTCAGGTCGGCGACGTGGGGCTCGACGACGACTTGCGAGTTGAAACGCGCAATTTGCCGCGCCGCCGCGATCGCCTTGGGCAGGGATTCGCGTGCGTCCTCCTCATCAAATAAGGCCTGCCGCTGCAGATTGCTCGACTCAACGTAGTCGCGGTCGAGAATCCGCAGCGTCCCTATGCCCGAGCGCGCCAGCAACGAGGCGAGCGTGGAACCGGTGGCGCCGCATCCGACGATGACCACGCGGGACTGCGCCAGCTTGTTCTGACCCGCCACTCCGATCTCCTGGAACAACACCTGCCGCGAGTAACGGTCGTCAATATGCATTTGCTTGGCGATTACCTTCGCGATTACCTTGCAAAGGCTTTCCAACCAGTATTATAGGTTCCGGTCGTCAAACTTTGTTTTGCGAGCAACGTGTGCCGTTTTGCGATTCATCGAACCCGACAAGATGCATGGTTTCCTGGGCTGAATTTCTGGGTGGAGTCTTGCGGCTATGGCGGTTGCACGGAAGGCGTCGCCGGAGGTTCCGCAAGGGGGGCAGCGGTGGAGGAGAAAAGCTTGCACCACGGGGGCCACAGGGGACCACAGGGGAAATCCTTTGGGTTGCACCGGTAACTTTGCTACTGCTCGCGCCCGTGACAAGTTGGGCGGCCCGGCAGCAACCGGTGGGATCGGCTGCGCAATCCGAAGCAAAGGCCGGAACACAGTCCGAACCCAGCTTCGGAGCTATCGCGCCCTACCTCGGTTTAACGCTTGATCAGGTTGAGATGCCAGGTATTCCGCCGGAAGAAGCGACGTCCCTGCTGGCGGCCACGCCACTCAAGGTTGGCGAACCGCTTACGCGCGACGCGCTGCACGACGCGATGCAGGTTCTTTTCTCGACCGGACGATTCTCCGATATTCAGGCGGAAGCGGATCGCGCCGAAACCACTGGCGTCAGGCTGCGCTTTTTGACGGTCGCCAATTTCTTTGTGGGCATGGTGACGATCGAAGGCGTCTCTGCCAATCCATCCGCCAACCAACTGGTCAGCGCTACCCGCCTGCAACTGGGCGAGCTTTACTCGCAGGAGAAGCTCGACCGCGCTCTGGCGGGCATCCAACGGGTGATGGAGGAAAATGGATTCCACCAGTCGAAAGTGACGAACTCCGAACAGCGCGACGCGCTGCAACACCAGGTCAACCTAACCTTCCATGTTGTCCGTGGGTCGCGGGCCGTCGTCGGGGAAATCACGCTGGAAGGCGACGCCGGCTACTCCATCGCAGAGATCAAGGAGATTGCCAAGCTGCATTCCGGAGATCCCGTGGTCTCCAACCGCATTACGCGCGCGCTGCAAAAAATTCGCGGCCGCTATCAGAAGCAGGACCGTCTGTTGGTCCAGGTCGAGATGGCCAGCCAGACCTACCGTGCCGGACGCAACACGGTCGACTATGCGCTCAAAGTGGATCGTGGTCCCGTGGTGCAGATTGCCGCCGAGGGATTCAAACTCAGCCAGCGGGTGCTGCGAAAGCTGGTGCCCATTTATGAAGAAGGCGCGCTCGACGACGATCTGCTCAACGAAGGCCGGCGCAACATCCAGAACCATCTGCAGACGCTGGGATACTTCGAGTCCACGGTTACCGTGAGCCAGCAGAGTGCGGAGGGCGGCAAGAATCTGCGCGTGGTTTACACCGTCAATCCCGGCGACCGCCACAAACTCGCCGTCATTCGCATTTCCGGCAATCGATTTTTTTCGGACGACCTGATTCGCTCCCGCATGCAGAACCAGCCGGCTGGGCGCCTGTTCAGTCACGGGCGTTACAGCGAGGTGTTGCTCGAAGAGGATGTGCGCGGGATCCAGGATCTCTATCGGGCGAGCGGTTACCGGCAGGCCGAAGTCAATGGCAAACTGGTTACCAACTACCAGAACGATCCGTCGCGGCTGGCCATAGAAATCTCCGTCCAAGAGGGGCCGCAGACGCGTGTGGCATGGGTGCGCATCGAGGGCAGTTATACCCTTCCGCAGGAACAACTCCCCGAAATTCAAACGGCCGAAGGGCAGGGCTTTGACGAATCGAGCCTGGCCGATGACCGGGACACGATCCTGGGGAAGTATTTCGACAACGGTTTTCCGAATGCCTCTGTGGATGTCGCCTACGTTGCGGTTGCGTCGACCCCCAATTTGCCGCTGGTGGGTGTGACTTTCACGATTCACGAAGGCGAGCAGTTTTTCGTGAATCACGTTTTTCTTGATGGCTTGCACTACACACGCGCCGGAGTCGCTCGCCGCGAAATGCGGGTGTACCCGGGAGCGCCGCTGAGCCAGCAGGACATGCTGGAGAGCCAGCGGCGGCTCTACGACCTCGGCCTGTTCCAGCAAGTGGACACGGCCATCCAGAACCCGGAGGGCACCGAGTCGCGCAAGAATGTGCTGGTCACGGCGCGCGAGGCGGATCGCTACACTTTCGATTACGGCGCCGGTTTCGAGTTCCAGACCGGGCAGCCCTCGTTTGGGACGAACCAGCCGTTGGGGCAGACTGGGGTCAGTCCCCGACTGTCGTTGGGCGTCAGCCGCACCAACGTGGGTGGACGCCATCAGACCCTCAGCCTGAAGGGCAACGTCAGCCAGTTGCAGCAGCGGGCGCTGATCAGCTTCGACGTTCCACAACTGCTGAACAACGACAATCTTCGTTTCAGCGCCACTGCGCTTTACGACAACACCGTGGACGTTTCCACCTTCACCTCGAAGCGCCTTGAGGGCACTTTGCAGGTCCTGCAGGTGCTCTACAAGAAGGAGGACCGCGAATTGACCACCTTCGCCTACCGTTTTAGTTATCGCCGCGTACAGGCCACTAATATCGAGGTCACTGCCAACCTCATCCCGCTTCTTTCCACCCCAACCCGTGTAGGAACGCCTAACTTTCTCTACATTCGCAACCGGCGCGACAACGATCTGGAAAGCACACGCGGCAGTTACACGACGGTCGAGGGGGGCGTGGCCTCCAGCTATTTCGGGTCCGAGGCCGACTTCAGCCGGCTGTTGATCAAGAACTCCACCTATCACACGTTTTTTCGAAATCGCAGCACGCGACAAGGATTCGTCTTCGCCCGTTCCACCAGCGTCGGCGTCGAGAACCCCTTCGGAAGCACGGTCCTGCTCGACCCGGCACAAACGGCGAGCGCCGGCCAAAGCCTGATTCCTCTGCCGGAGCGTTTTTTCAGCGGCGGGGGCAACTCCCATCGCGGGTTCGGGTTAAATCAGGCGGGGCCACGCGACCCGTTAACTGGCTTTCCCGTCGGGGGCAGCGCTGTGTTCCTCAACAACCTGGAGATGCGTTTTCCCAACGTCACTGTGCCTTACCTTAACGATAGCATCGGTTTTAGCATCTTTCACGACATGGGCAACGTGTTTGCGCGGCCCCAGGAAATCCTCTCCAGTCTCGCGCGCTTTCACCAGCCGGACCAACAACTCTGTTTTCAGCCAGCGCCGGCCCCGCAGTACTCGCAGTGTAAGTACAACTATGTTTCGCATGCGATTGGTCTGGGCGTGCGCTATCAAACGCCGATCGGACCGTTGCGCTTTGACTTCGGATACAATTTAAATCCGCCCTACTTTCCCAGCTACACTAACATCACGACCAACCCGGCGCCTGGGGGGCAGCAGGTCGGACAGTTTGCGTATCAACGCGCCGGGCATTTTAACTTTGCGTTCAGCGTCGGACAGTCTTTCTGATGAAGCTCCGGAGGATCCAATTCGGCATCGGGTGGAGTGACGGGTGTTCTCGCCCATCCCGCCGGGCGAGAGCCTGCCCTGAGCCCGCCGAAGGGAGGTCCGGCTCTCCACCAGCAAGAATCAAAATCGCGAAATATTGCGCGGCTTCCATGGCGCTCAGCTTGGCACTGGCGCTTTCCGCCATGGCCGGCCAGGTCGTCGATCGCGTGGTCGCCAAGGTGAACGGCCACGCAATTCTGCAAAGCGATTGGGAGCAGGAAGTGGCCTTCGAGGCCGTTTCGAATGCCCGCGATCCGGACTCGTTCACCGCCGCCGAGCGCAGCGCGGTACTGGATCGCCTGATCGATCGGGAACTGCTGCGGGAACAGGTCCGGCCGTCTCAGCCGGCCCCGGCAAACGAGGTCGCAGCCCGGGTTGCCGAAGTTCGCAAGCTGCAGCCGGATTGTTCGACCGACGCGGGATGGCGCGCCAAGCTGCAACGTTATGGGCTCACCCAAAACGCGCTGGAGAAACACCTGGGCGAGCAGATCCAGCTGATGAAACTCGTGGAAGACCGTCTGCGGCCCTCGATCCAGATCGATCAGGGGGCGGTAGAGAGCTACTACCGCGATCGGCTGCTGCCGGAGATCAAGCGGGCTGGCGGTCGTGCCACTCCGTTGACCGAGGTGTTTGGTCGAATCAAAGATTTGCTGGCCGAACAAAAGATGAACGAACTGCTCTCGGGATGGCTGGCGAGTTTGCGCTCGGGGAGCCAGATCCTGACCCCTGAATCAAGCAGCGGAGAGCGGAACCGTTGAGCGAACCATCGTCCGAACCACCGACCGAGCGATCGCCCGAATCGCCGAGCGAACCTGTACCTCCCGTGCGCCGGCGCATCCTGTGGAAGCTTTTTCTGGGGTTTTGCGTTTTCAGTCTTATCGGATTCGGTCTGCTCGGCTGGTACGTCACGACCGATTCCTTTCAGCAGATGGTTCGCCGCCGCGTGGTTACTTCGCTGGAGAAAATGACGGGCGGCCGCGTCGAGCTCGGCGAACTGCACACCATTCCGTTCCGCCTGCGCGTGGACGCCCGCAACCTGACCATTCATGGCCGCGAAGCTGCGGACCAGGTTCCATTTCTGCGGGTCGACCGCCTGCAGGCGGAAATCAAAATCATTTCGCTCCTCAGCACCACCATTGGACTGCATTCGCTGGTGCTGGAGCATCCGGTTGCCCACATCATTGCCTATCCCGATGGCACCACCAACGCTCCCGTGCCGCCAGGGAGCGGTGTGTTCGGCCATTCCTCCGAGGGGCTGGTGGAGCAACTGATCTCGCTTTCGGTTGCCCACATCGAAGTGCAGCGCGGCGAACTGTTGTGGGAAAACAAGAAGATTCCTTTCGATTTTGACGCCCGCGACCTGGCGGTGCAGATGAACCACTCGTTGCTGCGGCGGCAATACGAAGCCCGTGTGGTCTTGGGAAGCGTCGCTACGCGTCTTCAACAGTATCCCCGGTTTGAGTGGCGGGCGGATGCGGCGCTGGTTCTGGCCCGCGGACACGCCGACATCAGCAGTTTGACGGTGACATCGGGGAAATCCGAGCTTCATTTTGCGGGCCGCCTGCAGGACTTCCGTAACCCCCAGCTAAGCGGTGATTATCATGGCCTCGCGGATCTCGGCGACCTCGCCTTCCTGGTTCGCCCCGCGCAAGTTCGCAAGGGTACGGTCCAGTTCGAGGGCAAAGGTTCCTGGAACCTGCGCACTTTTTCCACCCAGGGGACGGTGCAGGCGAAAGACATCGAATGGGCGAACGGGAAGCTGTCAATGCGGAATGGCCGCATCGGCGCGGGGTTTTCCATCACCCCGGAGCGGTTCCGCGTTTCCTCGATCAAGGCGAACCTGTTCGGCGGCGATCTGGCAGGCGATGTGGATGTAACGAACTGGCAGAGTCCGGCGGCACCGTCGGTCGCGCCGGCCCGGCGTCATGAGGCCGCATCCGTCCCCCCGGGCAGTCTTCAGCGGGGCTCGGTGCGCCTGCAACTCGCGGGCTTTCCGCTGCTGCCAGCCCTCGGAATGGTGAGCACAAAAGAACTTCCGCTGGATCGCCTGAGCTTTTCCGGAAGCGCCAGTGGCAAGGTTGAAATGACCTGGGTGGGCTCGATCCGTGAAGCGGAAACCCGCCTGAACCTGGCCGTGGCGCCGCCGCTCAAGCCGGCTCCGAACGAGATTCCAGTTCACGGGCAGATTGAGGGCATTTATCGCGGAGCGCGCGATGAGCTGGAGTTAAGCCAGTTTCACCTGACAACGCCCGGTTCTGAAATCACCGCCAACGGCAATCTGTCGGCGACGTCAGCGCTGCGATTCTCCTTCACCAGCCACAACTTAAAGGAGTGGAGGCCGCTGCTGGAAGCGGCTTACGGGTCATCGGAACTGCCCTTCGCCGTTCACGGCTGGGCCAGCTTTAGCGGCAATGCCAGCGGGCGACTGGCCGAGCTTTCGATTGGCGGGAACCTCGATGTCTACGACTTTGACACGACCTTGCCTGCGACCGGGCGAGTGCCCTCGCGAACGGTTCACTGGGACGCGCTCTCGACCGCCGTCCAGTACTCGAGCAATCATTTCGCCGCGCGCAATGCGTCGCTCCTCCATGGCCACACCACGGCGCACTTCGACGCTAGTGGCACGCTCACGGGGGGCGCATTTCAAGAGAACGATCCGTTTACTCTGCACCTTGACCTCCGCAACGCCGGCGTGGCAGAGCTGGCTCAATTCGCTGGAGTCGCCCAGCCGCTCACGGGCACGCTGAATCTTTCAGCCAGCGTTTCGGGCACGCGCGCCAATCCTCACGGGGATGGACACCTCGAGGTCCACGAGGGCACGGCCTACGGAGTGCAGGTCCCATTGTTGAAGAGCGATCTCCGCATTGCGGCCGGCGAACTGCAGTTCAACAACATCGATGCCAGTGCCTACGGCGCTCCACTTTCCGGGAGCTTCGCCGTCAGCACGGCGAGCATCAGCACATCGGGCGCCGGCACGACGAAGCCGGCCTTTCGCCTGAATCTTTCCGGACGCAACCTCGCTCTCGCCCGCTTCCCGCGCTTGCAGACCAGCCGGTTCACTGCTGATGGGGTCGCCGATTTCACGGTGCGAGCGAGCGGCACGGTCGATCAGCCTTCGCTCGAAGCGCACGTCCATCTCAAGGATCTCGCGCTCGACAACGAGCGCGCCGGAGATTTCTACGTCGACGCGGTCACCCATGGCCGGCAGCTCGACCTCAAGGCGCACTCAGACTCTGATAAAGCTGATTTGACCCTTGCGGGCACCATCGCGCTAGACGACGGCTTTCCCGCGGATCTGAACCTCGCCTTCCACCATCTCGACGCCGATTCGCTGCTTCGCCTTTACCTGCCGGGAAAGGTCACGGGACACTCGGCGGTCGATGGGACGCTCCAGGTTCGCGGTCCGCTGCGCACTCCGCGCGATTTGAAAGTGGCCGCCGAAATCCAGTCGTTCAGCGCCGAGGTTGGCCACGTGCAGGTGCAGAATGTCGGCCCCATCCGCTTCGAAGTCGCGGATCAAACCGTGCTGCTCGAGAACCTCCACCTGGCGGGAAGCGGAACTGATTTCACCGCCCACGGACGGGCGCATTTGACGGGAGCGCGAGAGCTTGATGTGCGTCTGGACGGCTCGGTCAATATGGCGCTTTTGCAGTCGCTCAACCCGAAAATTCTGGCGCGCGGCACCCTGGGCGTTAAGCTCGACGCCAGCGGCACGCTCTCGCAGCCCGTGCTGCAAGGGCGCCTGGAAGTGAAGAATACGTTCGTCAGCCACAACGACTTTCCTAGCGGCCTTAGCGACTTGAACGGCGTCCTGCGGTTCGATCGTAACCGCATCCAGATCGAGAGTCTCACCGGCTCGACCGGCGGCGGTACGGTGGCGCTGACCGGCTCGGCGACCTACCAGAACGGTGGCTTCCTCCTCGATTTCGGTGCGACTGCGCAGGGGGTTCGCCTGCGTTATCCGCCGGGCGTAAGTTCCACCGCAAATGCCGACCTGCGGCTGACCGGCAGCACGAATTCCGCGGTGCTGAGCGGCGATGTGCTGGTCACCAAGCTGGCGGTCACTCCAGGATTCGACTTTGCCGCCTATATCGAAAAGAGCAAGCAGGCAGTCGTCTTGACCGAGAACGATAGTCTACAGAGCCACCTTAAGCTTGATGTTCACGTCACGACGACTCCGGAGTTGCAGATGCAAACGGCGATCGCGAGGCTTTCCGGCAACGCCGACCTCAGGGTGCGGGGCACGGCCGACCGCCCGGCGATTTTGGGAAGGGTGGAGGTTCTGGAAGGAGAAATTTCTTTCAATGGAACCAAGTACCAGCTGGAGCGGGGCGATGTTACTTTCTCCAACCCGGCCAAGACGCAGCCGATCATCGACATGACGGCGACGACGCGAGTGCGCGACTACGACATCACGGTGCGATTCCGCGGCGACGCCAGTGCTCCCAACGGATTGAAAGTCACCTGGCAATCCGAGCCTCAACTCCCTGAAGCCGACGTGATCGCCCTATTGGCGCTGGGGCGCACGCGCGAAGAGTCCGCGGCCGCGTCGTCGGGTGGATCGTTTGGGTTCGGCGGAGAGGCCTCCAACCTACTCATCAATCAGGCGCTCAACAGCACCGTCAACAGCCGCCTGCAGCGTTTGTTCGGCGCCAGCCGGGTGAAGATCGATCCCCAGGGATTGGCCAGTGAAACCAACGTGGTTCGCGGGCCGCAGGTCACCGTCGAACAGCAAGTGGCCCGCAATCTCACCCTCACCTACAGCACCAACGTTTCAGTTTCGAACCAGCAGATCATCCAGGTGGAGTACAACGTGACGCGGAATATTTCGATCGTGGCGTTGCGCGACCAGAACGGAGTGGTCAGCTTCGACTTTAAGATCAGGCGCCGGAAGAAATGATCGCGGGATCGGATTTTGTAATATTGCAATCGGGTAATTTGGTAATTTGAAAGGCAAGGCTTCTGCGGTTTTGAAAATTACAAAATTACCCGATTACAAAATTACAAAATGGCTCTGATCCTTCACTTTCTTAGTACAGCCCCAAGTTCCTCCTTGACATAATTCTCCAAACCAGCAACTCTATTTGTTTTTCACTACACACTTGGAGAAACAGGTAAGGAAGCCAATTTTGCGAGTGCGCGTGTTTTATCACGATAAGTGTTTTGACGGGGCATGCTCGGCGGCCCTGTTTTCCCGTTTTTATCAGGAACGAGTCCGCGGCGACGTGGAGTTCGTCTACTCCGGGCTGCTGCATCGCGCGGGCGCTCTGTTTGACGAAAAACAGTTCGACGGCGACGAGAATGCCATCGTCGACTTCAAGTATTCCAGTTCGCCCAAGATTACCTGGTGGTTCGATCACCACGAAAGCGCTTTTCTTTCCCCCGCCGATGCCGCCCACTTTGAGCAGGAGCAGAGCAACCACAAGTTCTACGATCCGGCTTTCAAGTCGTGCACAAGTTTTATTGCGATGATCGCGGAACAACACTTCGGCTTCGATCCGCGCCCGGTGGCGGAACTGGTCTATTGGACCGACATCGTGGATGGGGCCATGTACGACGACGCCAAGTCGGCGGTGGAAATGAAAGCGCCGGCGATGAAGCTGACTATGGCCATCGAAGCCTCCAGCGACCGGAATTTCGTCAAGCAGTTGATTCCTCTGTTGGCGTACCATCCGCTCGCGCAGATTCTGGAAGAGCCGTTCGTGGCCGCCGTCGTGCCGCTGTTGCTCGAACGGCACCGGCGTTCCGTCGACATTCTGCGGCAGCGCACGGAAGAAAAAGACGGTACGATTTTTTTCGACATCACCGACCTGGACCTTGAAGGCTACAACAAGTTCATCCCGTACTATCTGCATCCCGATTCGGTCTACAGCATTGGACTCAGCAAGAGCTCGTTCCGGGTGAAAGTTTCGGTGGGGTCGAATCCCTGGTCGAAACTCGAGCCCGCCGTCAATCTCGCCAAGGTTTGCGAGCGCTATGGTGGCGGCGGCCACGCCCGCGTCGGGGCGATCTCGTTCGACGTCACCCAGGGTGACGCTGCCCGCAAGGCCGCGCTGGAAATCGTCGAGGAGTTGCGCGCCAGCGTTCGCGAACAGATTTGAGAATCAGAGCCTTAGGATCAGAAGCTCTGCATGCATCCCAAAATCCCACATCCGCGAATCCCGCATCCGGTAGTCCACGATCCCGAACACATCAAAGGCGTGCGCACAGTCGCCACCGTTGAGTTCACGAAAGGGATCCTGGTCATGCTTGCAGGTCTCGGCGTGCTTTCCATGCGCCACAAAGATATCGGGGGAGTGGCGGAGAGCCTGCTCGAATTTCTTCACGTGAATGCTCATCATCATCACCATTTTTTTGGGATCTTCGTCGACCTGGTGCACCGGATCGGCGACGTGCGGCTGTGGAAGATCGCCACGGTGGCGGCGGTTTACGTGACTCTTCGCTTCATCGAGGCCTACGGATTGTGGTACGTCCGTCCCTGGGCGGAGTGGATGGCGATTGCCTCGGGCGCCATCTACATTCCGTTTGAGGGGGCCGATCTGTTGCGCCATCCAACCTGGTTTCGGTTGTTGATTATCGTGGTCAACGTCGGGATCGTGCTCTACATGCTGATGCTGCGGATGGAAGCGGCAAAGAAGCGCCACGCGCAGCACGCACCGGGATCCGGATAGTGAAAGGTTGCGGAGCTTCGCTCCGCAGGACAGCCGGGGGCGGCTGTCCCTACGTGGGTGCTTACTGGTTCAGCGAGCAACTGCAATCCGCCGGCGGGACACGCGCTTTCAGGAAGTCGGCTATGCGCTTGTAGGCGTCGATCTGATTTTCAACGCGCGCGAAGCCGTGGCCTTCGTTTTCATAAGACCTTGTATTCGGCAACGCCGCCGCGCTTCTTGACCGCGTCCACCACCTGCTGCGCTTCTTCCTTCGGGCAACGGGGATCGTTACCGCCTGCGAGCAGATAGAGCGGCGCCTTGATCTTGTCCACGAAGTTGATGGGCGATCGATCTTCGTAGAGCGCCTTGTTCTTCTGGAGATCACCCATGGTTGCCAGATCCGACTGCTGCAGCACGGGGTCTTCGTTCTGGATCTCGGTGAACCAGTTCACAAACGGCACGATCGGAACGCCCGCTGCCCACATCTCCGGAGACTTGGTGACGCCCATCATCGTCATGTAGCCACCATAGCTGCCGCCCATCAGAATGAGTTTTTTGGGATCGACGTAACCGGTCTGCTTGATCCAATCGGCGGCCGCGAGCACATCCTGCAAATCGCCGCCGCCCATGTCGAAAAGATTCGCGTGCTGGAATTCTTTTCCGTACCCGGTCGATCCGCGATAGTTGGGCGCAATCACGATGTAGCCCTGGTTGGCCATGTACTGGACAAAGCGATTGAAGGTATTCATCGTCTGCGCCGTGGGTCCGCCATGAACGTAGACAATCGCGGGATGCTCGCCATTGCGCGGCAGGTTGTAGGGCACGTAGACGAATGCGGAGATGGTCCACTTACCGTCTTTGCTGGGATAGTGGACGAGGTGAGGCTCGACCATGTCCTCAGAGCGCACGCCGCCGACGAGCGAATGCGTAAGTTGATGCGATGGCTCGTGTGGCGCGGGCATTCCTGCCCGCGTGCCGTTGACCTTCGCTGCCCCATCAGAAGCAACTTCATAGACCCATAAGTCGCCCGGAGCCGTCGGGCCTGTATGGTAATAAAGCAGCCGCGAACTGTCGCGAGTAAACGGCGAGGCGCCACCGGCGGAGTAGTTCACGCCCTTGGGCAAGGGAAGGGCGCGCGCTTTTCCAGTGGCCAGGTCATAGAGGTAGATGTCGATGTTGCCATCGACGTTCGCCGTGTAAGTCAGAAACCTGCCATCGGGAGAAAACGCCTCGCCTGAAATCTCCCATCGATCTTGCGTAATCCATCGGATCTTCTTGCTCGCGATGTCGAGCAATCCGGCGTTGTCGTAGCCGTTGCCGCTGTTGGAGGTAATCAGAACGCTCTTGCCGTCGGGCGCCACGCTGTTGGCCGAGTAACGGCGTTCGCCCTCATGCGGCGTCAGCAGCATGCTTTGGGCGCTCGCTACGTCGACGACAAACACATTCGAGTCGGTCCCCTTCGATTGTTCCTGGGTGTAGACGATGAACTTGCCATCCGCCGCCCAGATGGGCACGACGTTCATGCGGTCTTTGGCGGTTCCGGTGGTCAGGTGCTGCACTTCGCGCATGACCGTATCGTAAACGTCGATCTCGAACACCGAGGACGTCTTCGGCTTGACCATGTAAGCGAGGTAGCGGCCATCGGGCGACCAGGCTGGATGTTCCTCGGCGATCTCGCGGGTGTTGGTCAGATTGACGACTTGCCCGGTTTTCGGCGACACGAGAAAAATATCCCACTGCTCGTCGCCGTCATAATCGGACATATAGGCGATCCACTTGCCGTCCGGCGACCACGCCGGGCTGGTCTGGCGCTGATCGCTTACCGTGAGTTGCGTCGGCCATCCCCCTTCGGAGGGCACGAGCCAAAGATTATTGCGACCGCTCATGTTGCTGACGAAGGCGACCGTCTTGCCATCCGGCGACCAGGTCGAACCGCCCACCTGGCGCGTCATGTAAAGCTTTTCGATGGTGAGATTCTTCTCCACCCGGGCATCGGGTTTGGAGGCGATCTGCTTGGGGTCGGTGATGGCCTGGGGTGCAGGCAGGGTCTGGGATGCCGCGGGGATGCTCATCGTCGTTAGTAAGACCATAACAAACAGGCTATGAATGCGCATGACGCCTCAAATTGGATTCTTGATTAGAGGAAGTTTAGCAGCGTCGCTCGGGAGCAAGCGGATGAAAAACCCGGAAGTTGGCGAGAGCTAGGATCGAACCGCATGAGCCATTACGACGAAGCATGGTTGTACCCGGGCCTTTCAGACAAGGACGGCTGCGCCGGACGCAACCCGCTCAGTTGAGTTCTACTTCGACTCCGCCAACCCAGCGGGCGGCAAGGTTGTAGAGGAGTGCGCTGATTGCGGTCAGGATCCCGCCGATGACCCCATACACGATGGGGCACACGATCACGGCGAAAATGCCAAGGGCAGGCGCAAAGGGGATGTGCGCATGGGGAGCGAAATTGACTCCGGCGAGCGTGATTAAACCGCAGAAGACGCCGGCGATCAAGCCCAGGACGGCGTAGGAAACAAGGCCAACCTTGAATGCGGAAGCTGGAGCAATACGCTTGAGGACAGCCATACGCGGACCTCCTCCGACCAATGGCCGGTGCTATTGCCAGGACGAAAATAGCGGGAAAAAGGATACAGGGGTCCGATGCTACTCGACGGTTACCTGGTAGTCGCGGCCTTCCCAGCGGTCCGCATTCTTCCAGTAGAACGTGAAAATGATCCGGCGGCCGGTCGCGAGAGTTTCCGTGGGTAGATCGACGTGGTGAAGATTCCATCCGCTGTCGTTGGAGGTGCTGTCCTCGGTGGTTTGCCAGTTGTCGAAACTCCAGTGCACCAGGGCTGGGTCCATCATGAGAATACGCAGCTTCTTTCCGCACGGCATGGTGCGCGGTTTGTTGTTAAAGCGCCAGTTGAAGTATTGCGCCGATATCTTTTTCGTCAAATACCGTTCGACCGTTTGCGGAGGCTGGTCAAAAATCTTGCCGTCGGCGAGCGAGCGGCGCAGCTTGATGTATTCGGAGTGCGCCCACACCAGTGGGCACGCCGACCCCGACGCTTTTCCGGCGAACAATTCGCGCTCCGGAATGTCGGTTGTGTCCCACACCTGCTCGGGAATCAGGCGGCTCGCTTCCGTTGAATTTTCCATCACGCCCAACAAGGCCTCGGCGGAGGCGGCGCGACCAGCGGCCAGTTCGTAGTGGGCGCGTTCACCTGTCAGCAGCGGCCATGGGCGGCCAATCCCGGTGCCGTCGAAGGGAGAGCCGTCCTCATGCTCTCCGTAGCCGTCGCAGTTATAGCGATACCAAGCCGGACCTTGAGGGAGCCTTATGCGCAGCAGTGCATCGATGACCTTGACGGTGTTCAGGATTCGCGGATCGTCGGGCGCGCGCAAGCCGAAGCGTACCAGCGCCAGCGCGTCCGGGCTGACGATCTCTACCGCTGGGGCAGTCGAACTGGTGGTGGCACGATTTTTGATGGGGACGAAACCTTGCAGGGGCGAAGCGGCTCCGTCCCCGGGAGGCGGCGTGATGCGGACGTAGTAGCCTTCGACTCCGACCTGGCGGGCGAGATCGGTGTTCACGGCGTAGGTTCGGCGCTCGATGTTGAAGTTCCAGGTGTCGGCCATGTGGCGCAGAAATTCGGCGGGCTGCGACTGGCCCATCGACTGCGCGAAATCGGCGGCAATCAGAAGCGCGGAGATTTCCGCGGCCATGGTGAACGGGGAATAGCCGCCATCTTCTTCCCAGCGGTCCTGCTGCGTAACCGGGCCGTTGGCCGCGATGAAGGCTGCGGCTTTGCGCACCATGGGCCACCAACGATGCCAATCTCCGAAACAGCGCGTGGATTCGCGGCGCAGCAGGTCGACCAGCAGAATAGGAAAGGCGGTTTCATCCATCTGCAGGCCATTCCAATACGGACGCCCATCCAACCACATGTTCTGCGCCCAGTGTCCATCGGCTTCCTGCGTGGCTTCGAGGTAGTGCAACACGCGCAGAGCGTCGTCGTGAGCGCCCGCCGGCCAGCAATCCGCCGGCATTCTCGACCAGATCGCGGGGCCAAACAAGGTGGTAGCCGCCCAGGTCTTCGTCTCCCTTATTGAAGCCCCAGGGGATGGAGAGGCTGGCGATGATTCCGCCGAGGAAGTCCTTGGATTCGTGGCTGCGCAGAACGGCCATGCTGGCCCGGTACAAATCTTTTTCGCGCGGCTTGTCGTCGAGCTTTCTTCAGCGTCTTCTGCCAGTTCTGCCAGTGAAACACATAATCTTTGCGGACGGTGTCGTAAGGAGTGAGCAGGGAAGAGAGGGCTTGCTGACCCGCTTCCGCCCAGATTCCGCCGAAGCCTAACGCGAGGATGAACTCGCCGTTCGAAGCGGCGAGGTCAATTTCAGCGGTGAGCGCGACGTTGCCGTTTTCCGCGCGGTCGTACTCCCACGCCATCTGGAAATGCTGCGACAGATCCTGCCAGCCGTCCGACACGCCGGCAAATCCGACGGACCGTTTTAGCCACGGCGCGGAGCAAGCCAGGGCGAGCGCGCTGGAATCGCGCTGGGCAAAGAGCATCGGCCTGCCCTTGTAATGGCCCACCCAGCCCGTATTGCCATATCCCATATTCGCCAGGTGCGACGCCAACAGCGCGTACAGGCGATAGTCGCTGAGCTTTCCCTGGAGCGGCACGAAGCGAATCTTCTGCAACACCACGTTTCGCCAGGGATCGGTCAGCACCTCCTTTTCGATCCGGTAGCGTCCCGTCATGCAGGTGTTGGTCAGTTCGTAGACAGGCACTCCCGGCTCGATTGGAAGGTTCTCGAAGGTACAATGGCGTTTTTCTTCGGAGAAGAACTGACGGCCGTCGGTGACAATCAGGCCGAAGTCGCGGGTGCAGGCCTGGTCGACGCGGGGAAAATAGATCTCATTAAGAATGCCATGACTCAGCGTGAACCAAACCTTGCTGTGGAGGTTCAGGGCCGTGCCTATGCCGGTCTTGGCGCTCGAAGTCCAGCGCGGTTCAATTCCGGGCCAGCCGGGTGCGTACTGTGTGCGATCACTCAAAGTCAGGGTCCTCGGTCAGAGTCCTCGTCGTCATGCAAGTTTGCCAGAAATTGACACTTTTGTGACCAATCGTCGCGCGATCCTCATCTAACATGAGAGTGGAGCAATGGGCCAACACCGACCAACCCGGTTTTTTGTACGCCTCAGAGGGAAGGGGCTCTGGCTCGCGATCGCTTGTCTGGTGGCGTTGGAGGCGGCTCAGGCGACGAAAACTGAGTCCGCGGGCCTGGACCGCGGATTCCGCCAGCTTTACGATCTGAATTTCCCGGAAGCGCAGAAGGAATTTGAATCGTGGGAAAAGGTGAATCCGGAGAATCCGATGGGTCCAGTCTCCGAAGCGGCGGGCATTCTGTTCTCAGAATTCGATCGCCTGGGAGTGCTCGAAGCGCAGTTCTACGAGGACGATTCGATTTTTGCAGCGCGGAAAAAGTATGAAGCAAATCCACAGCAGCGGGCGCGGTTTGAGCAGCGCTTGGATCGAGCCGAAGCTGTGGCCAGGGCAACGCTAGCACGCGATCCACGAAACGGCGACGCGCTTCTGGCAATGACGCTGGCCAACGGCCTGCGCTCCGACTTCGCTGCGCTTATCGAAAAGCGCAATCTTGCGTCTCTGCGCTACACCAAAGAGGCGACGGCCTGGGCGCAGCAACTGCTCGCGGCCGATCCGGATTGCTATGACGCTCACCTGGCCAGCGGCGTCAGCCGTTACATTGTTGGGTCGATGGCCGCTCCGGTACGCTGGATCCTGCGCCTCGGGGGCGTTGCAGGAGATAAAGCCGGGGGCATTGCCGAGCTCCAGACAACGGCCGCGCAAGGCCATCTGCTCGCCCCGTTCGCGCGCATCCTGTTGGCGATTGCTTATGTCCGCGAGAACGATTTGCCGCGGGCTCGCGAACTCCTGCGGGCGCTGCAACGCGACTTCCCCGACAACGCGTTATTTGGCCGGGAACTGGCGCGGCTCGACCAGCGGGCCAGCCGCTAGCGACTTTCCTGTAGAGACGCGGCTTGCCGCGTCTCTCGCCGCATCCTAAGAAAAAGAAGGCGGGGCAAGCCCCGTCTCTACAGGCCCCGCCGGGGTTAAGTCCGCTAAGTCTCTGGAAAAGCAAGGGGGTTCATCAGAAATTCACGCGGTTGTAACCTGTCTTTAACACTTCACTCATAAAACAAGATTGCGCACCAAATACAATAAGGAGGACTCGTCTAGTGACACGTCCGACATATCGCATCGCGCTCTTGTTGGCAGGTCTTGCCCTGGCGCTGCCCGTCATGGCGCAGACCACGTTAAATGGAGCCGGCGCCACCTTCCCATATCCCATCTATTCCAAGTGGTTCAGCGAATACAACAAGCTGCATCGAGACGTGCAGATCAACTACCAGTCGATCGGCAGCGGTGGCGGCATCAACCAACTCAAGGCCGGCACCGTGGATTTCGGCGCCAGCGATATGCCTCTCAAGGACGATCTGGTGAAGCAAATCCCCGTGCCCTTCGTGCAGTTGCCGACCGTGCTTGGCTCGGTGGTTCCCTCCTATAACATCAAAGGGGTCACGGCCGAATTGAAGTTCACGCCAGAGGCGCTCGCCGGGATCTATCTGGGCAAGATCTCCAAGTGGAATGACCCGGCCATCGCAAAAGCCAATCCCGGCGTGAAGCTTCCCGACACAGGAATCGTGGTGGTCCATCGTTCTGACGGCAGCGGAACCACGTTCGTGTGGACCGATTATCTTTCCAAAGTGAGCGCCGAGTGGAAGTCGAGCGTCGGCAGCAACACTTCGGTCAGTTGGCCGGTCGGGCTCGGTGGCAAGGGCAACGAAGGGGTGACGGGCCTGGTCCGCCAGACCGATGGTTCTATCGGCTATGTGGAGCTAATCTACGCTCTGCAAAATAAAGTTCCCTTCGGGGTGGTGAAGAACGCTGCCGGGAACTTCATCAAGGCGAGCCTGGAATCGACCACGGCGGCTGCCGCGGCGGCCAAGTTCACGCCCGGCGATTTCCGCGTCTCCATCACCAATGCTCCCGGCAAGGAAGCCTACCCCATTGCCAGTTTCACCTATCTGCTGGTTCCGACCCAGTGGAAGGATGCGAACAAGGCAAAGATCACGGTGGATTTTCTCCACTGGATGCTCAAAGACGGCCAGGGAATGGTGGAGAATCTGGACTATGCCAAGTTGCCCAAGAACTTGGTGGAAATGGAACAGGTGACGATTCAAAAGATCCAGTAACCGCTGTTCTTGGAGAACGAAAACAAAGGGCGCGGGCTCACAGGCCTGCGCCCTTTTCGCGTCTTGGTATACTATTGCCGGGTTCAATGTGCCGCCGGGTACTGCTTGCGCCGTAATTGCTGCTATCTGGTTGACCACCTTCTCTACCAGGAAGATAAGTACTTGAAGTTGGCGTGCGTGCGGGGAACCAAGGCCCCTCCGGCTTACTGCATGTTTGCTGGACGTTCCATTCTACGATCTTGACGATATGGTTCGAACAACTCTGAACAATCGCGCCACGCTTCTCAACCGCGAAGCCTCGTGGCTGAAATTTAATTGGCGCGTGCTCGAAGAAGCCGGAGATCTCCGCAACCCGCTGCTCGAACGCGTCAAGTTCCTGGCGATTTCCGCCAGCAATCTGGACGAATTCTTTGAAGTCCGGGTCGGCGGCCTGCTGCAGCAACTGGAAGACGGCCACAACTCCACCACTCCCGACGGCCTCACCATGGTGGAGGAGCGCGAACTGATCAAAGACGCAACCCACGAGTTCGTCGAAGAACAATATTCATGCTGGAACGAACACCTGCGGCCGGAACTGGCGGAGCAGGGAATTCGCGTCCTCGGCATCGACGAACTGGATGAGGCGGCGTTGGCCTTCGTGGACGACTACTGCGAGCGGGAGCTCGATCCGCTGCTTACCCCGGTCACGGTAGACCCGGCGCATCCCTTTCCTCGCGTGATCAACAAGGCGCTGTGCGTAGGCCTGTTATTGCGCCGTCGCCGGCGTTCTTCGCTAACCTATACCGGAGTCGTAACCGTTCCGCGAGCGCTTCCGCGGTTAGTCCGCCTGCCGTCGGCCGGGACCATCGATTTCATTTTTCTTGCCGACCTGGTCGTCCATCATGCGGCGCGCATGTACAAGGGCTACGACATTGTTTCTTCCGCCGCCTTCCGCGTCACCCGCAACAGCAACCTCTACCTGCAGGAAGAAGAATCGCGCAGTTTGCTGGAATCGGTGCGCGCGGAATTGCACAACCGCCGCAAGGGCGACGCGGTGCGGATGGAGATCGAGTCCGAAGCCAACCCCGAGATCATCGAGCGGCTGGGCACGGTGTTTGAACTCGAGCCCTGGCAGATTTTCCCGGTCAACGGCCCGGTGAATCTTTCCCGCCTGTTCAACATTTACGATGGAGCGGCGCGGCCAGACTTGAAGTTTCACGCCTATGTGCCCCGGGAGCTGCGGCTGACCGCGAAGTCGCACGATCTGTTTGAGGAGTTGCGCCGGCACGACATTCTGCTGCACCATCCCTACGATGCTTACGATGCCGTTCTGTCGTTTGTTAAGGCGGCCGCCGAAGACGAGCGCGTGCTCTCCATCAAGCAGACGCTGTACCGGACGGGCGAGCATTCGCAGGTGGTTCAGGCGCTGATGGCGGCGGCGGCACACAAGGAAGTTACGGCGGTCGTCGAGCTGAAAGCGCGCTTCGATGAGGCGTCGAACATCCGCTGGGCGCGCGATCTGGAAGATGCCGGCGTGCAGGTCTTCCACGGGCTGGTCGCTCTGAAGACGCACTGCAAGCTTTCTCTGTTGGTGCGGCGCGATCCCGACGGCGTAACTCGCCAATACGCGCACCTGGGTACGGGAAACTACAACGCGGTCACGGCCCGCATCTATACCGATCTCAGCCTGCTCACGGCCGACCCGGAGATTACCAGCGCGGTACACGATGTTTTCAGTTTTCTGACCGCTTATGCCGAACACCCCAGCTACGGGCCGCTGCTGGTGGCGCCGCTCGATATGGCGGAAAAATGCATGAGCCTGATCGAGCGCGAAGCGGAGCATGCGCGCCAGGGGCGGCCGGCGCGCATCGTGGCCAAGATGAACGCCCTGCTCGACGTGCATATCATCCAAGCTTTGTACCGCGCTTCGCAGGCCGGGGTGGAGATTGAGCTCCTGGTGCGGGGCATGTGCGCGCTGCGGCCGGGGGTGCGCGGCCTGAGCGACCGCATCCGCGTGCGCAGCATCCTGGGCCGGTTTCTCGAGCACAGCCGCATCTTTTGCTTCGAGAATGGCGGCGAGCCCGAAGTCTACGTGGGCAGCGCCGATTGGATGAATCGCAATCTGCACGGACGCGTCGAAGTTTTGTTCCCGCTCAAGAACCCGCTATTGCGCGACCGCGTGGTGCACGAGATTCTGGCGGCGTATCTCGCCGACAATGTGAAATCGCGATTTCTGCAAAAAGACGGCCGCTACCTGCGTTCCTGGCAATCACCGAAAGGGCGCGGCAAGAGGCCGCCGCGAGGTAGTGCCGCCTTCTGCGCCCAGGACTTTCTGATTGCGCTGGCGGAAGGCAGCAAGACGCCGGAGGAGATCCCGGCGGCGATTCCGCACCGGTCTTCTTCTTCGCGGCAGCGGCCTTCGAACGGGCGAAGTTTGATTGGGCGCGCGCTAAAGGGTATTGCTAAAGTCATGCCCTGATACGGAACGGTCGTTTTTTTCGCAGCCGGCTAAACCCGTGCTCGGATGGGAAAGGAATCATCATTTCAAATGTTTCTCTATTTTTTGCGCCACGCCAGTGCCGGGCAAACCTTAAGCAGCGCCAAGAAGGACGAAAAGCGCGGCCTCGATAAAGACGGCATCGAGCAATGCGGCTATATCGGGCGCGCCCTGGCCGCGCTGGGCGTGCAGGTGGAAGTTATCGTCACCAGTCCCCTCAAACGCTCCACGCAAACCGCGGCGCTGGTGGGAAACGAAATGGGGCACGAAGGCAAGCTGGTCAAGGAAAACGCGCTGCGTCCGCAGGCTAGCTTCTCGGATTTTCAGAAGATGCTGGAAAAGTATGCCCGCCAAGACGCCGTGCTGCTGGTGGGGCATAACCCGAACCTGGGCGAATTTCTGGGGCGCGTGATCAGCGACAGCGGATGCGAAGCCGTGGTCGAGCTCAAGAAGGGAGCGGTGGCTAAAGTGGAAATGCGTCGCAATTCCGGGTCGCTAAGCTGGTGCATCACGCCCCGCATCCTGCGCACACTTCACGCCGCGGCTACAGAAAGTTCGCGGCCGAAGACTTCGCGGAAGTAAGCGCGGTCCTTCTCAATCGACCATACTTCCAGGTCCACACTCGCCTTTCCGCGCGGCGTCAGCTTCATGGCGACTCTGCCGTTGCGCGCCGAGACTGCGACCTTCGCGACGGACTGACTTCTCCCCATATTCAGCGCTCGCGCGATGCGGAGCAGGACCGACGCTTTGGTTACCTTCTCCCGCTCTTCAGGACTCAACGTGCTCATCGGGCCCTCTCCCGCAGCAGGTCGCGACTTTCCCAGGTAGCGCGCGATGCAGCCAATAATCCGCCGTTGCTGTGGGGTGTATCCAAGAATTTCCGAGTGCGCGATGATGTAGTAAGTGTGACGGTGGTGTCCGTTGCGGTTTACATAGTCGCCCACTTCGAACAGCATGGCCGCGGCGGAAAGCCATTCGCGATATTCCGCGGGCAACTGGTGCACCGACTTCAGCGAGGAAAACAGCAGCAAGGCCGCGTCGCGCACGTGCAGCGCATGATGCAGGTCGACGCGGTAATGCTCGACCGCGCGCTTGATCGACTCCCATCGCTCCGATTCAATGGCCCGGCCCGATCTGGTGCTGCGGTCGTAGTCCGCCGCCATCTGGGCCAGAATGCCGTCGCGCAACCCCAGCGCCGAATAGCGAAACCCGGCAAGATGGCATCGCTCCAGCAATTCCGAATACGCGACCGCACCCGCACAAATGATCTCAGCGCGACGCGGACCGATTCCGGGAATCTTGCGCCGCTCGTCCAACGTCAAGCGCGTAATCTGGTGGGCAAGGCGGCGGATCATCTCGTGTGTGGCGTAGGTCGCCGGCCGCCGCTTCCTGGGACGAGCCATGTGGCTGGCGGCGCCGACCAGCGCCGCCGCTGTGCCGGAGGTGGCGATCACGGCGCCCACACGCGCGGCCTTGATGCGATCCTGAATGCGCGTGATCTCTCGCGCCACGAATTCCTGGAGCCGTTTCAGTTCGCTTTTACGCGGCGGGTCGTGCTTGAGGAATTCGCCTGTCAGGCGCACGGCCCCGAGCGGCAAGCTCACCGTATCCCGAAGCTGCCCTTGGCGCGAAAGCGTGAGTTCGCAACTGCCGCCCCCGAGATCCACCAGCAGAAGACTGTGGGCGTCCAAGCGGCCAGCCGAAACGATTCCCAGGTGAATAAGGCGAGCCTCCTCGAGTCCGGTAATAATTTCGATCGTCCAGCCGGTGGTGGAGCGCACCCACTCCACAAACGTGCGCGAATTGCGGGCATCGCGCAGCGCCGCGGTTGCCACCACCCTGACGGAATCGGCGCCGCATTCCTGGATGGCACGATTAAAACGGCGCAATACCTGTACTGTTTGGGACATGGATTCCGGCGCAAGCAATCCGCCACTGAAGACGCCTGCGCCCAATCGAGTGACCTCGCGTTCTTCGTGGATTGCCTTCAGGCGTCCAGCGTGCAGCCGCGAAATTTTCAGCCGGACGGAATTCGAGCCGATGTCGATGGCGGCAAAAGTGGGCATGAGGTGACGATCAGTATTCTCACAACTGAGGTGCGTCGCGCAACCCCGACACAGCGCGACAAGCGAAACAAACAATGGAGGGACGGGCGTCTCGCCCGTCCGCCGGGCGGGACGCCCGGCGCTCCACAAAGTCAAGAACGCCCGATCTCTCTTTTTAACAGATTTGTAACAACCCCCTGATAGCCTCAAGAAGAATGTCCAATCAAGCCCTGCCCCGGCCGCGCTTCAACGCTCCCGAACCGGAGCGGGGGGCAAGGGCCGCCCTGAAAATCGAAGCTAGAACGGCGCCGCTGTTGCAGGGGAAGGTCAGCGAGATCCCCGATACTTTTTTTGGCTGGGCCATGCGCCTTTGCGGCTTGGCGGTGGTTGCGCTGCTGGGCTTGATCGTTTACCAACTGGTCGTAGGCTCCGCGCTCTCCTGGCATGCTTTCGGCTGGAAGTTCTTTGGCCAATCGGAATGGAATCCGGTGTCGGATCAGTACGGTGCGCTGCCCTTCATCTTCGGCACGATTGTGTCGTCGCTGCTGGCGCTCGTGATCGCCGTTCCGCTCTCTCTTGGGGTTGCCGTGTTTATCACGGAGATGTCGCCGGTTGGGTTGCGCGGAATTCTTTCTTTTACGACTGAGCTTCTGGCCGCCATCCCCAGCGTGGTCTACGGACTCTGGGCAATCTTCGTTCTGGTGCCGATACTGCGCGAATATGTTCAACCCTTTCTCGCCACGACGCTCGGTTGGACGGGCCTGTTCAGCGGGCCGCCCTACGGCATCGGCATGTTGGCGGCGGGCGTGATTCTGGCGATCATGATCATTCCCATCATCTCATCGATCACCCGCGAAGTGCTCACCGTGGTTCCTCAGCATCAGCGGGAAGCGGTGCTGGCGCTGGGCGCGACGCGCTGGGAGATGATCCGCATGGGCGTGCTGCGCAACGCGCGCGCGGGAATCGTGGGCGCCATCATCCTGGGCTTGGGCCGCGCGCTCGGCGAAACCATGGCGGTCACCATGGTGATCGGCAACCGTCCGGAGATCGCCAAATCGCTGTTTGCTCCCGGATACACCATGGCCAGCGTACTCGCCAATGAATTCACCGAAGCGACTGGCGATCTCTATCTGTCCGCGCTGATCGAGATCGGTCTGGCGCTGTTCTTTGTCACCATTGTCGTGAACGCGCTGGCGCGACTTATGGTGTGGAGCGTTACTCGAGGTCAACCGGCGAGAAGCATAGCTTAAACTGGAAACGCCTGACGAAAATGCCTGATACGAACTCCAACTCGGCAGGAGTACTGGTTGAGCCGATCAGCATTCCGCCCATCAGCTTGCGGCGGCGCGTAGCGGACCACGTGATGACCGCCGTCGCCGTGCTCACCGTTGCCCTCGTGCTTTTGCCGCTCTTTGCCATCTTTGCCTATCTGGTCTATAAGGGCATCGGCTCGATCAATCTTGCCTTTCTGACCCAGACTCCCAAGCCAGTAGGCGAGACCGGCGGCGGCATGGCGAACGCCATCGTCGGCTCAATGGTCATTCTTGGCATTGCCAGCCTGCTCGGCGTGCCGCTGGGAATCGGCGCGGGCATCTTTCTCTCCGAGTACGGACGGAACCGCTATGGCGACATTGTGCGTTTCATTTCCGACGTCCTGAACGGCGTGCCTTCGATCGTGATCGGCATTGTGGCTTATGGCCTGGTCGTGATGCGCCAGAAGCATTTCTCGGCGCTCGCCGGCGGCGTCGCGCTGGCGATCATGATGGTTCCCACGATCGCGCGGACGACCGAGCAGATGCTGCTGCTGGTTCCGCAGGCCATCCGCGAAGCCGCTTACGGACTGGGCGTTTCGCGCTGGCGCACCACGCTCTCGATTACGCTGCGCACGGCGACCTCGGGAGTCATCACCGGCGTCATGCTGGCCTTCGCCCGCGTGGCCGGAGAAACGGCGCCGCTGTTGTTCACCGCGTTCGGAAACCAGTTCTGGAATTGGAAGTCAGACCAGCCGACGGCGGCCCTGTCACTGCAGATCTTCACCTATGCTATCTCGCCCTTCGACGAATGGCACAAGCAGGCATGGGCGGGCGCGCTGGTTTTAATCGTGCTGATTGTGGGCGCGGTCGCGGCGGTGCGCATCGCGGTACGGCATGGAACGTTGGCGGGAGCTTAAGGAACTATGGGCGTCGGAATAACCGTCGAGCACCTGAATGCATTTTACGGCAAGACGCAGGCTTTGTTCGACGTCAACATCACGGTGCAGGCCAACCACGCGACCGCGCTCATTGGCCCTTCGGGCTGTGGGAAATCCACGTTTATTCGCTGTCTGAACCGCATGCACGAAACCATTCCCGAGGCGCGGGTCGAAGGCGCGGTGCACATCGGCGACCTCAGCGTTTATAACGGAACTTCGGCCACACAGCTGCGCCGCCGCGTGGGCATGGTGTTTCAGAAGCCGAATCCCTTTCCGACCATGTCCATCTACGACAACGTGGCCGCCGGGCTCAAGCTGAACGGTTTTCGCAACCGCAAGAGATTGGATGAGGTCGTCCAAAGATCTCTGAACAGTTCCGCTCTGTGGGACGAAGTCAAAGATCATCTCCACAAAAAATCGGGCGCCAGCCTCTCCGGCGGCCAGCAGCAGCGCCTGTGCATCGCACGCGCGTTGGCCGTCCAGCCGGAAGTTCTGCTCATGGATGAACCCTGCTCGGCGCTCGATCCGATCTCCACCGGCAAGATCGAGGAGCTGATTTTTCAATTAAAAGAGCAGTACACCATCGTGATTGTGACGCATAATATGCAGCAGGCCGCGCGGGTGGCCGAGTTTACCGGATTTTTTCTGCTGGGCAAGATGATCGAGTTCGACAAGACGGAAAAGATATTTACCAATCCTTCCGACAAGCGGACGGAAGACTACGTCACCGGCAGATTCGGATAGTAGTGAAGTCAGAAGTCAGAAGTCAGAATGCAGAAGTGGAAATCCTGCCTGTGTGCGCAGGCTTTTAACCTCTACAATCTGAACTCTAACCTCTGATCTGGTTGGCCGGAAAGAGGGTTTCGAAGAATGCGCACGCGTTTTCAACAGCAGATGGAGGAGCTCCGGGAGAAGCTGCTCCGCATGGGCGGTCTCGCGGAACTGGCGGTCGATCGCGCCTGCCAGGCATACACCGAACGTGACCTCACACGATGCCAGCTCGTCCTCGAAAACGAGAGCCACATCAACGCCGCCGAGCGCGAGATTGACGAACTCGCTTTCGACATCCTGGCCACGCAGCAACCGGCGGCCGTGGATCTGCGCTTCATTCTTGCGGTCACCAAGATCAACGCCGATCTCGAGCGCGTAGGCGATCAGGCGGTGAACATCGCCGAGCGCGTGATGGACCTGATTGAATTGCCGTCCGTCGAGTTGCCGGTCGATATCGCGCGCATGGCCACCGCCGCCAGCGCCATGGTGCGGCGCGCCCTGGAGTCGTTCGTGGAAGGCAAGGCCGAGCTCGCCCAGGCCGTGCTGGAAATGGACCACGTCGTCGACCGGATGCGCGACGAAGCGTTTATTATGCTCGTGCGAAAGATGAACGAAGAGCCGCAAGTAACTCAGCAGGCGCTAGATGCACTTCTAGTAGCACGCAACCTCGAACGCGTTGCCGACCACGCCACCAACATTGCCGAGGATGTCATCTTCTGGGTTCTGGGAGCCGACGTCCGTCATCATGCCCAGGCAGCGTCCGCCGCTCCGCGCCCCGAAAGACGCGAGCAAATCTAAGCGGCCAAAACAGACGGCGGAAGAACTCCAGCTCAAGCGGGTCTTGGGAAGCGCACGATTTCTCGGAAAACTTCGGTGTTGCACTTGCTTTTGGGTGGCGCAGCGGTTTACCGCTGCGGTCATTGCATTGGTTTGAACTCGGCTTTAGCCGCTGGGCGTAAGGTCCCCGCCCAGGAAACGCCCTTTCCCGCGGCCCTCTTCAGTCGTGCCGTTAATTCAATAGACCCGCAAACAACACAGCGAAATCGCCCCTGAATCCTCCCCGCGCTATAATGCAGCCGTCCCGGGGGTACAGGATGAAACCACAAGAGTTTAGCCGTATCTTTCACGCCCAGACCCCGTTGACGACTGCGAGGCTGGTGCTGCGTCCACTTCGCCCGGAGGATGCAAGCGATATCTTCCATTATGCGCACGACCCGGAAGTCACGCAGTACACCACCTGGGAGGCGCATCGCACGGTAGAGGACAGCCGCAGGTTCATTGAGGAGACGATCGCCGCGTATCAGCGCGGCGAAAACACCGAGCTGGCAATGGAACTCAAGGCCGACAAAAAGGTGGTTGGTACTTGCGGGATGGTGTCAGTCTCGGCGGAACATTGCCGTGGCGAATTGGCATTTGCCATGGCCAAGGAGCATTGGGGCGGCGGCTTAATGGGCGAGGCGCTGAAAGCCGTGCTCGCGTTTGGATTCGGACCGCTGGAGTTGAATCGTATCTGGGCGAAGGTGGACCCGGACAACATGAAGACCACTCTCGTGCTGAGGCGCGCTGGTTGGCAGTTCGAAGGCACCTTGCGCCAGGATGTGAAGGTGCGGGGAACGTTTCGCGATGTCAAGCTGTATTCGTTGCTGAAGACGGAATTCGCCACGTCGTCGATGAAGTAGAGTTGCGGTTCGCGTTCCCCTTTTCCCGCTTGCCGCTCTACTGGCTTCCGGGCCCGGTGCGGTACACTGGTTGACGCCGCAGGGATGAGGAAGTGGGTACTCAACCCCTGCCCAAGCGATCACACTAAGCATGAGCCAGAGAATCCGCGTTTTTGCCACCTGCGACATCGGAGACGCCCTCAACCTTCTCGACCACAAGGGATACGACCTCGAAGTCTATCCCCACCCCGAAGCTCCGCCGAAAAGTTTGATCGTCGAAAAGGTGAAGTCGGGCATTGCCGGCCTCATCACCACCCTGCGCGATCCGGTCGACGCCGAAATTTTTGCCGCCGGAGACGGCACCCTGAAAGTGGTGGCGCAGTACGCCGTCGGATTTGACAACATCAACCGCGCCGATGCCAACCAGTACAAAATCCCCTTCACGCATACCGCCGACGTCCTGACCGAGGCGACCGCGGAGTACGCCTTCTTCCTGATGGGCGCGCTCGCCCGCAAACTCTGGTCCGCCGAACATCTGACCCGCGAAAATCGTTGGAGCTATTGGCATCCCTACCTGCCGTTTCTGGGCGACGAAGTCACGGGAAAGACCGTCGCCGTCATCGGCACCGGCCGCATCGGCCTCGCCATGATCAAGAAGTGCGCCGGATTCGACATGAACATCCTGTGCTTCGATCCCGCGTATGAGAATCACGACTACATCCGGGCCGTACAAGAGGTGAAGGATCTGCGCTTCAAGCACGGGATGTGCCGCGAGCGAGCCACCATCCGCTACACCACCTTGCACGAAGCGTTGAGCAGCGCGGATTTCATCAGCCTGCACGTTCCGCTGCTGCGCGAGGGCGAGAGCGCCACACCAACCTATCACCTGATCAACGAAACCACGCTGCGCATGATGAAGCGCACCGCCATGATCGTCAACACCTCGCGGGGTCCGGTGGTGGACGAGGCTGCCCTGGCGTGGGCATTACGCGAGAAAAGGATTGCCGGCGCAGCACTCGATGTTTACGAAACGGAACCCCTGCCCGCCGATTCGCCGCTGCGCGATCCGGCAATCGCCGACCGCTGCCGCCTGATGCCGCATTTCGCCAGCGCCGCCCGCATCACCCGCCTGTCGTCCGACCCGAACAAAGGCATGGCCGGACGCTGCGTGCAGGGCTTGATCGACGTGCTCGAAGGAAACTACGGCGGCGACATCACGAAGATGCCGTATGTGGTGAACAAAGAAGCCTTCGCGAAGTAGGGATTAGTTCGTGGAGACAGATCGTGTGGGGACGGGCGCCCTCGCCCGTCCAGGCGGAGCGAAGCTCCGCAGGCTCGCTCCCGCAGACGGCGGAGATGTCGGCGAGGGTGGGATTTGAGCGAAGCGTCCGCGGAACTTGTTGAACCGGAGGAAGAATGAACTTGCGTCGAGCAGTTGCGTTGACGGTGTGGTCCGCGATTCCTGTGCTGGCGTGGTCGCAAACGCCCTCCGAACTGAAGCCGGTAACGGATCGGCTGGCCGCCTCGATTTACAACGGGCCGTCGATGACAACGTTAAGCGATCTGGCGGATGGCATCGGCGGGCGGTTGACGGGTTCTCCAGCCTACGTGCGCTCGACGGAATGGGCCGCGGCGAAGTTTCGCAGCTACGGCATCGAGAATGTTCGGCTGGAGCCGTTCACAATTCCGGCGGGCTGGCAGCGCGGGACGGCGAGCGGGGCGATGCTGTCGCCGCTGTCGCGTCCGTTGTACGTGGCCTCGCTCGGGTGGGCGCCCTCGACGCCGCCGGGAGGAGTGCAGGGCCCGATAGCGATCGTCGCGGACTTGTCGCCTGGGGCTTTGAAATCCCGTGAAACGGAACTGCGCGGAAAGATTGTATTCCTCGATACGAGCAGGATCTATGCCGAAGGCTACGGGAAAGCTTTGCCCAAGCTCGAGACGGCGTGGATCGCGTTTCACAAGGATGGCGTCTTGGCAGCGGTCATGCCAGACCGCGAGAAAAGCAACGTTTTGAATGCGCACGACGGGGTGTGGGGCGCGAAGCTGCTTCCCCTGCCAGTGGCCCAGCTTGGCATGGAAGACGCGAAGCTCATTCAGCGTGAACTGGAGCGCGGGCCGGTCACCATTCAATTGACGATCGAAAATAAAGCGTCGGGCGAGACGACCGTCAACAACGTGATCGCCGAGATTCGAGGCAGCGAACGGCCGGACGAGTGGATTCTGATCGGCGCGCACCTGGACTCATGGGACTTCGGCACGGGCGCGCAGGACAACGGCACCGGCGCGACCAGCGTCCTCGAAATCGGCCGCGCCCTGATGGCGCTGGGGAAAGCGCCGCGGCGCAGCGTCCGGTTGGCGCTTTGGGGAGGAGAAGAACAAGGGGTGCTCGGGTCGTACGCTTACACCCAGGCGCATCAGGGCGAGTTGAACGAGTGCGTCGCGGTTCTGAATACCGACAACGGCGCCGGGCATCCGAAGGGATGGAAAGTGGAAGGCCGCGAGGATCTAAGAAAAGCAATGCAGCCCTGGAGCGACGGCCTGCTGAAAGACTTGAACGGCGGCGAGCTTTCGCTCGATACCACGTACGACACCGACCACGGTCCGTTCGTGTTAGAGGGAATTCCGGCGCTCGATTTGTGGGTCGACATGTCGCACTACATGGAAATCCATCACAAAGCGAGCGACACACTCGACAAAGTCGATGGGCTGGACTTCAAGGCCGGCGAGGCGATTGTGGCCGTGACCGCCTACGCCATCGCGCAAAGCGAAACGCCGATTGCTCCGCGCATCGATCACGCGGCGGTGGGGGAAATTTTGAAGAACGCGAAATTAGAGGAGATGCTGGAGTATGTGGGAGTGTGGAAACGGTGAGGGCGAACCCTCGGCCTCTGTTCGCCCTGCCATCCCATGAAGTCACACTCTGACGGTTGCGCAACGCCGCGTTCATGACCCCCAGTTAGCCGACCTCCGCTCACAATCTGCGGAAAAGAAAACGGAGTCCCAACCTTCAGAGTTCCTTTACCGTTCCGGACAAACGCTCTACAACGGTTTTTCGATCTGCGCCCGGCGCGGCGAGTCGGGACTTTCTTGCCGATGAGCGGCCGCCAGAGTGCGTCTCCCTAAAAGTCGAAGCGCAGGCCAACCTGCAATTGCCGGGCCCCCAAAAGCGTTCCAGAGGTTGTCGCCAGGCTCCCGAAGGTGGACGACGGCACCAGGCAACCGTTCGTGTGGCCTGCACACTTTCCGACTCCCGGCCCGGAGTAGGTATAGGCAGTGGTATTGACACTGCCCACAATTGTGCTGTTGAAGAGGTTGAACGCATCGACCATGAAATTGAGCCGGTATCGGTCGGCGAACGTGTACCCGCGGCCCAGTCGGAAGTCGACGTTCGTGTAGTTGGGGAGATTGTAGGGATTGCGCGCTAGCCAGGCAGCGCGGCCTCCGGTAGCCGAGGCGAAAGTGCTCACTACTGCGCCGGTCATGCCACCGTCAGGAGTACCCGGTGCCAAGAAGGTCGTTCCGATGTTCGCGGCGTAGGGCTGACCCGTCGCGGCGGTGATGATCGCAGATGCCGACCATCCGTTCACAAGCTGCCGCATGAACGCGCTGCCCATGTCCTTTCCAAACACAGGTTGCCAGACGACGCTCCCTACAAATCGGTGTCGCTGGTCAAGGTCGGAGTAGGAATAGTCGCGCTTGAGGTTATAGGGATCGAGAACGCCATCAGTGCCGAAGAAGGTCCCGTTGCTACCGGCGGTCTGGCCATCGTCCAGCGCCTTGCTGAAGGTGTAGTTGAAAGTTAGTTCGAGGCCGTGGCTCATCTGCTTACGCAGGGTAAGCACCAGGCCGTTGTACCAGGAGTTGACCACGCTGGCCTGGTTGAGAATGATGCCGGTGCTGGAGTCGAGGCGCGCAGTGTAGTAGGGCACCGTGGTGGTCAGGGCGGTGGTACCAGCCGAGTCGACAACGTCGTAGCTCACGGTCGCATTCGTGGGCGCGACGTTGGCGTCGTAACTGGCAGGCAGATGGAGGGCGCGGGTAAGGAGATAGGTAGCGGAGAGGGTCATGCGCCCCGGCAATTGCCGTTCCAGGGAGAGTTGAGCCTCGTGGACCAGGGGGTTGACGAAGTTCGGGGTCATGCCGTGCACAGCTGCCGAATTCGCAGGTAAGGTTCCGCCGGGAATGACAACCGTCGGTGTAAGCGCGCCGTCAAAGGGCGCGGCCACGGGGGGTCCGGGCGGGGTAAAGAATACGTCGGGGAAAGTCGGCGCACAGGACGTGATTCCGCTGGGCCCGCACCCGCTGAACGTCTGCTGGAACACACCGTTTTCCACACGCAGGGCGTAATAGGTGCTATTGGAGGTCTTACCGTAGAACATCCCATAGCCAGCGCGCAGCACGGTGTTCCCGAGAAATTGCCAGGCGAGGCCGATCCGCGGAGCGAAGTTGTTCTTGTCGATATTCAACGTTGACGTATAAAGAGCCAGCAGCGGCGATGCCGTGTTGGGTTTGGGAGGCGCCGGAACGTGCTGCAGATCGTAACGCACGCCCAGATTCAGCGTAAGGTTGCGCCGCACCTTCCATGTATCCTCGAGGTAGGCGCCGAAGTCGTTGTTATAGAAATCGTCCTTGCCGACGTGGGTGATTGGGTCATTCACTTGGGTGAAGGTGGAGTAGTGCATCCCGGTCAAACCATCGCCAACATCAGCTCCGACTGCATCATCGAGCCAGCGACAGAAGGTAGGACTGGCCCCAGCCGTGCAGCCGTCAAAGGGGGCGGTGTTGGTGTAGTTGTAGTTTCCGTCGCCCTGGAAGAGGTTGATCAACAACTCGTGGATGAAATTGAGATCCACGCCCATCTTGAAAAGGTGCTTACTCTTCACAATCGAAAAATTGTCGGAAACCTGGAGGCGGTGCTCATCAGGAAAGGCCGGGCGCGGAAGCGCCGAGGTCTCGCCGTAGGAAGCGATATTCAGAAGGAAAGCTGATGGACCCCCAGAGTTCGTACTGTCGAACTCGAAATCCCGTCCCCATTGAAAGCGAACATCGTTGACCTTGTTGTTGGAAATGTTCGTGGTCCAGTTGGCGATGAAGAAGCGCTCGTGGGTCCCGCCCTGACCGTTCTGGGTAGCTCCTCCGTTGTTGACCGTCGGAGCCGTGTTGTACCCATACGGCTCCTGCCAATTCTGGAGGTTGAACACCGCCGACAGATGATTGGCCTGGTTCAGTTGATAATCGACCTTGCCGAGGAAAACGTCTTGCTTCAGGTCGCGCGGGAATGCGCCCAGCAGGTCGGTGGAAATGAAAGCCTTGGCATTCGCGCATTGGGTAGCGGTCGCAGTTGCAGGGCATTGGAGACCGGAAATCGAACTTGTCGAGGTGTAGAGAATCGGATTTACTTTGCGGAAGCCGTCGTAGGTACCGAAGAAGAACAGCTTGTCCTTGATGATCGGCCCTCCCACGCTCCCGCCAAACTGGTTCTGCTGGTGTACTGTCTGCGTCGTAATGCCTTTCGTCTTGCCGTAGGGGTCGAGCGCGTTCAGGTCGGGGTAGCGCAGGTTGTAAAAAAGATCTCCGTGCAGCAGGTTCGTACCCGATCGGGTGACGGCGTTCACCACTCCGCCCGCGGCCTGGCCCAATTCCGCGCTGTAATTGCTAGTAGCAACCTGAAACTCGCGGATCGAGTCGGCACTGTAAACATAGGTCACGATAATCGCGCGCCCGCGCGCTTCCGAGAAAAACGCCTGGGTATTATTCGCCCCATCCACCGAGTTTCCGTTATAGAGGCCGGAAATGCCCCGGAAACTGCTCAGCCCGCTCGACCCATCGGTGGTCACGGCGGGAGTGAGCAGGGTAAAGTTTTCCCAGCGCCGGGCGGCAATCGGCAACCCCTCCACTTGGTTCTGGGTCACGGTTTGTGCGTTTTCCGTCTTCTCGGTTTCCAAAATTGGCGTTTCCTCGGTCACAGTGACGGAAGTGCGGCCGCCTTGAATCGGCAACTGGAGGTCGATCGTCAACCGGTCGCCAACGTGGACCGCGACATTCTTCTCGAGCACGGTCGTGAAACCTTCCTTGCTGGCGGTGATCTGATAGTTTCCCGGCTGCAAATACGGGGCGACGTAAATCCCCGCGGTATTCGTGGCATAGGGAGATTCGGAACCGGTGTCGGTATTGCGCACGACAATCTTTGCGTCCACGATGGCGAGGCCCGCCGGATCGCTCACGATTCCGGTGATGGTACCGGTGGCGGTTTGCGCACTCGCCAGCCATGGCGCCGTCAGTGCGGCGACCGCCAGTAGACACATTCCCAAAACGCTAAACCAGCTAGGGTGAGAGACGATTCCGGTTCGCATGATGCACTCCTGTAAAGGGTTTCTCAACTGTGGATAGATCGAAAGACAACCGCGACATCGAGCGTAAACTCACGCCCGTTTTTTGGTAACCGGAAATTCTCAATATGTTCGGTCGTCTTGTCAACTCGGATCGGGCGGCAACGCGATCGGGCATCGCCAGAATTGCTGCGACCAGAGGCAACGGTTCGGGGGCGTTGAAACGCGACCGGGCCATGGATTGACTGGACATTTCGTGCTGAGGCTATCAGACAGGTGTTACAAATCGGTTAAGAAAGGGACAGGGTAGTGTCTGAAGCCGAAAGCGCTGTCCCTGCGCCAACAGGGATGGAGAATGGTGAATCCGCCCCTACGCCTTTCTCAGAAACAGCGCCCCCAGCGGCGGCAAGGTCAGTCGCAAAGAATACGGGCGGCCGTGGGTCTCTTCGGGGAGCGCCTCGGCGCCTCCCATGTTGCCCGAGCCGCTGCCGCCATATTCCAGGCCGTCACTGTTGAGAAGTTCTTTCCAGTAGCCTCCCTCCGGCACTCCCACCATGTATCCCAGTCTGGGCACGGGCGTGAAATTACACACGATGAGCACCGGGTTCTCGCCGTCCTTGCCTTTGCGCAGCAGCGCGATGATGCTGGCGGGCGCATCGTTGCAATCCACCCATTCGAAGCCCTTGGGATCGTTATCGAACCAGTGCAAGGGAGATTCACTGCGATAGACGCGATTGAGTTGCTCGACCCAGTTCATGAGCCCGCGATGCACCGGGTACTGCAGTACGTCCCAGTCGAGGCTGCGATCGTGCGACCACTCGCTGACCTGACCGAACTCGCACCCCATAAAGAGCAGTTTTTTGCCCGGCTGGGCGAACATGTAGGCGTAGAGCAGGCGCAAGTTAGCGAATTTCTGCCATTCGTCGCCCGGCATCTTGCCGATCAGCGAACCTTTTCCATGTACCACCTCGTCGTGGCTGAGGGGCAGGACGAAGTTTTCGTGGAACGAATAGAGCATGCGAAAGGTCAACTGATTGTGGTGGTATTGACGGTGGATGGGGTCCTGCTGGAAATAGGTGAGCGTGTCGTGCATCCAACCCATGTCCCACTTTAGGCCGAACCCCAGGCCCCCGAGATGCGTGGGCCGCGAAACCATGGGGTAGGAGGTGGATTCTTCGGCGTAGGTTTGAATGTCGGGGTGCTCCCCGTAGGCTTCGAGGTTGAAGCGGCGCAGGAAGTCGATGGCTTCCAGATTCTCGCGCCCGCCGAACTTGTTGGGAATCCATTCGCCCTGCTTGCGCGAATAGTCGAGGTAGAGCATGGAAGCGACCGCGTCCACGCGCAGGCCATCAACGTGATACTTGTCGAGCCAGAACATCGCGCTCGACATCAGGAAGCTGCGCACCTCGGCGCGCCCATAGTTGAAGATGTGCGTCTTCCAGTCGGGATGGAAGCCCTGGCGTGAGTCGGAGTGCTCGAACAGGTGGGTGCCGTCAAAGTAGGCAAGGCCGTGGCCGTCGGAAGGGAAGTGCGACGGGACCCAGTCAAGAATGACGGCAATGCCGTGCTGGTGCAGGTAGTCGATCAGGTACATGAAATCCTGCGGTGTGCCGTAGCGCGACGTCGGAGCGAAGTAGCCCGTGGTCTGGTATCCCCAGGAACCGTAGAACGGATGCTCCATGATGGGGAGCAGTTCGACGTGGGTGAATCCCATCTTATTCACGTGGTCGGCAAGGCGGGGCGCGATCTCGCGATAGGTGAGCGAACGGTTGTGTTCTTCAGGAACGCGCATCCAGGAGCCGAGGTGGACTTCGTAGATCGACATGGGCGCATGCAGCGAGTTGGCGGCGGCGCGTTTTTCCAGGAAGGCCGAGTCGTTCCAGCTGTAATCGAGATCCCAGATCACGGAAGCGGTGCGCGGCGGCTTCTCGGCGAAGAGCCCCACCGGGTCGGTCTTATCCGTCCGGTAGCCGTGTCGGTTGGAGTCGATATGGAATTTATATAACGCGCCCTTGCCGACTCCCGGGATAAAGCCTTCCCAGATCCCCGACGAGGCGCGAGGCTGGAGCGGATGGGCACGTGGGTCCCAGCCATTGAAGGCTCCGATCACCGAGACCTGGCGGGCGTTGGGCGCCCAGAGGCCGAAGACGGTGCCCGTGGTCCCGTTGGACTCGACAACGTGTGCGCCCATCTTCTCGTAAATGCGATAGTGGCTGCCTTCGTTGAACAAATAAAAATCGTCGGCGGTCAGCAACGAAACGTCGTATCGGACTGGATCTGTTTCCCGAGTTGGAGGCGTCTGCGTCATGTATTCTCGTTGCAAGTTTACGCCGTCATCCTGAGCGAAGCGAGGGACCTATGCGTTCCGCGGCCAAATGCATAGGTCCTTCGCTGCGCTCAGGATGACAGCGTTGGAGATGCCTAACAACTGACACCCAAGACCTAAGACCTAACACCTGACTTCTGCGCTTCGCGCTTTGCTCTGGCCCAGCCTTCTTTCACACTTTGCCGCGCGCGCCCGAGCGCCAGCGCATCCTCCGGCACATCGTCGGTGATGCAACTGGCGGCCGCGACGTAGGCGCCGCGTCCAATCCTTACCGGCGCCACCAGCGTGGAGTCGCTGCCGATAAAAGCTCCATCTTCGATGACCGTCTTGTGTTTGTTCACGCCATCGTAATTGCAAGTGATGGTGCCGGCGCCGACGTTCACGTCTTCGCCAATTTCCGCGTCGCCCAGATAGGTAAGGTGATTCGCCTTCGAACCCTTGCCCAGCTTGATCTTCTTGGTTTCGACGAAGTTCCCCAGGTGCGCGCCTTCTCCCACCTCGCTTCCAGGACGCATATGAGTATACGGACCGAGGATCGCTCCCGCTCCCACCCGCGAATCCTCCATGATCGTCCCCGGCTTTACCGTGACGCGATCGCCGAGGGTTGAATTCCCGATCACGCTGTAAGAGCGGATGCGGCAATCCGCGCCGATTTTAGTTCTGCCCAGCAACTGCACGAACGGCTCGATCACCGTGTCCGCTCCAACTTCCACGTCACTGTCAATCACGCAGGTGTGCGGATAAAAAATGGTGACGCCTTCCTCCAGCAGGGCGCGGCACTTTGCCATCCGCAGCCGCGCATCCAGAACCGCCATTTCCGCTCGCGTGTTAGTGCCCAGCACTTCGCCTGCATCGTCCGTCTTGATCGCGACCACTTTCTTGCCTGCGCGTTGCAGCACCGCGGCCATATCGGTGAGGTAGTACTCGCCGTGCGGGTTCGCGGTCGAAAGCTGGTCGATGTGTTCGTACAAGGCGGGCGCCGCGAAGGCGTAAAATCCGGAGTTGATCTCGCGGATTTTCTTCTGCCGCGGGGTCGCGGACTTTTCTTCCACAATCGCCTGTACCTCTGCCCCTCGCCGCGCTCCCTTGCGGATCAGTCGCCCGTATCCATACGGATTGTCGAGATCGGCGCTTAGCAGGGTCATAGCCGCTTTCTGCGCCGTATGGAACGCGCTGAGCTTCTTGACGGTTGCAGCCGTAATCAGAGGAGCGTCCCCGGAAAGCACAATGACCTGGTCGTAGCTGTTGCGATTGCCATTGCCCGAGAGCGCTTCACGCGCCACCATGAGCGCGTGTCCGGTGCCCCGTTGTTCGGCTTGCAGCACGAAGTTCACGCCCGCGCCCGCAACCGCCTCACGCACGCGTTCCGCCTCGTGGCCGATGATGACGAAAATGTCCTCGGCGGGCACGATTTGTTTCGCGGTCGCAATCACATGCGCCAGGATCGGCTTGCCGCCAACTTCATGCAGAACCTTGGGGTGTTTCGATTTGAGCCGCGTGCCCTTGCCCGCCGCCATAATCGCAATAGCGATCCGTGGGGGCTGCGGAGAAGAATTCGACTTGCTGTTCGCTTTTGCCATGCTCAGTCAATATACAACGCGAACACGATTGTAGAGACGCGGCTTGCCGCGTCTCAGGCTGCCAGTGGATTGTGGGTCCTCGCCGATGGAGACCATCCACCTGGATGGGCAAGACGCCCGTCGCTCCACCTATCAATTGCCGATCGTCTTCCGGTCCGGCGCCTGCGACATCAGCGCCATCAGGTCGCGTGCGACGCGATCGGTGGCGTGCCGCGCCACTTCGCCCTCATCCAGGTAATCTCCCAGTAACGGGCACACGCCGAGCGCCTCGATCGCTTCCAGATCGGCCACGATCTGCGAAGCTCCCTCCAGAGCGTACTTGGCCTTCATCTCTGGCGATGCCGGCTTGCGGTTAATCAAGGCATAGTCGAACAACTGGACCCGAGCGTGCTCATTGAGTGCGCGAATGTGATCCGCCGCGGTCAAACCAAGACTTTCATTCGCCTGCGTCATAAGGTTGCAAACAAAGACCTTTACCGCTGGAGATTCCAGAATCGCCTCGGGAATCCCGCGCACCAGCAAGTTCGGAATCAGGCTGGTGAAC
>CAVQHM010000014.1:0-85213 GCA_963712295.1 uncultured Acidobacteriaceae bacterium | reverse complement strand
AAGTCCGGCTGGGCAAACTCCTTGGGGGTGATGTTCACGCTCATCGTCAGCGGCGGATCGCAAGGAAATTGAGAGTGCCATGCACGAAGCTGTAGGCAGGCTTCGCGTAGCAACAAGCGGTTCATTGGCAGGATGATTCCAGTTTCCTCGGCGATCTGGATGAAATGGGCAGGCAACAGGAGTCCTTCTGGCCGTTCCCATCTACTGAGTGCCTCGAATCCCGCGATCTTTCCGCTCTCTAACGACACGATGGGCTGATAATGAACTCGGAATTCGTCCAGTTCCAGCGCTCGGCGCAGGGCAGTTTCGAGGCCCAATCTCTTAACAGCAAGAGTGTGCATCGCGCTGTCAAAGACCTGGCAGCGCGCTTTTCCCTCGCGCTTGGCTCTGTACATTGCTATCTCGGCATCGCGCACCAAATCTTCTGGATTCGTGTAAGAGGTTCCACAAAAGGCGACCCCGATACTGGCGGTTGTGACGACCTCATGCCCTTCCACAACGAAAGGAACGGCCAATCGCTGCTGAATGCGCTCCGAGACACGAATGGCATCGCCGCAATCTCTGATCCCCTCCAACAGGATGGTGAATTCATCGCCGCCCAGTCTTGCTAAACTCTCCTCGCTGGCAAGAGTGCTGGCGCTTTGCGTCTGGGCCAGGCGCGAAATCGTATCCACAGTACGAATGGAAACAGTCAATCGGCGAGCAATCTGTATCAGCAGGGAATCTCCTGCCGCGTGGCCCAAGCTGTCGTTGAAGACCTTGAATTCATCGAGATCAATGAATAACACAGCAAACCTATAGCTTTGGTGCCTCTGGGAAAGCGCGAGTGCATGTCGCACCCGATCTAGAAACAGGGTGCGGTTCGGCAAATTAGTCAGAGTGTCATGCAAAACATTGTGCGCGAGCATCTCTTCCGCCCGCTTACGCTCCGTGATGTCACGATTGACGATGACTAGTTTGGCGGTCCGACCTTCTTCACTTGGAATCAATGTCGCGACAGACTCGAGAATGCGCCACGTCCCATCCTTGTGGCGTATGCGGTATTCAAGCCGCTCTCCTCGTCCAGTGAGTCGTGCTTTCTCCGCCGCTTCCAGCACCAGTTGCCGATCCTCGGGATGGATTTGATCCACTGACGAAGTTAACTTCAATTCCTCCGACGAATACCCGAGAACTTTCTGGTATGCCGGACTGTTATAGAGCCGATTCCCAGCGCCATCGATGACCGCGATCATGTCGGCCGCGTTCTCGGTGATGACTTCAAAAAGCTGATTGCGTTGAGTCAGTGCGCGACGGATTCGCTGGAGTTGGAGTTGCTGATAGAGGGTGTAGACGTCAAACAAGAGCACAAGGCATGCCAGCCCGCGTACCCACTCCCTGAGATCAAGCCACTCGGAACTATTTAAGAGGGGAGGGCCGGAGAAGGTCAGAGAGACTATGCCCGCTGTCAACAGTAGCGTGACTGTGACGGCGAATCCCCACAGCCACCACTCGCGGGCTTCGACCTGCCGCATCGGCTTCGGCCGCCGTCGCTTATGTTTCGCGTTATTCAAAGCCCACTCGACTCATACAAACATCTTGGAGATTTCAGTGTGAGAACAATGACGAGAAAGTGAAAGTTACGAAAGGTGAACAGCGGCAGGTCTGTTGTGGGTACACAAAAACGCGTCTGGGGCGGTAGGTCTTCTTAGTACGTCTCTTACGGAAGCGGGCAACATGCTTGAAGAGTATCAAAAAGGGCGAGAATGCCTCCTTACCTTAGTAACGAGTGTGTCATCAAAATGACAACTGTTCCGTAATAGGAAAGTTCATACTGACCGTTGGCCACACTTCCACCTGTGGATTATGTTCAATAGGCCCCCTTTTTGGGAGGGTAAAGTTGTCTTTCACAAGCTCTCCACTGGGCAGGCAATTTATTTAGGGGATTGCCGCCCCGCGAAAGACTCCTACAAAGCAAGCTCTTTGAAGACATCATCAGAAGTTTCCCGGAGAGCGTCTGCGTCGTCGATGACGCAGGAAGATTCAAGCAGTGGAATTCGACTTTTGAAAAGCTGCTTGGCTATACAGCCCAAGAGATTGCGGAGATTGCGGTTCTAGATACCGTCGCAGAGGAACACCGAGAACTGGTACAACAAGCCACCGCAACTGCGTTCACCGATGGAATGGCCATGGTGGAGTCTGTCTTGATGTCCAAAGATGGTACACGAATATCCTGTCTTCTTACTGGCGTTCGCATCGTCCTGAATGACCAACCCTGCCTTCTCGAAATCGCCGTTGACCTGACGAACCTCAGGCAAGCACAGGAGTGCTTGCGGGCGAGTGAGGCAGAGTATAAGGCGTTGATTGCGAGCATCCCGGAAGTTGTATGGAAGTCTGATTCGGAAGGCAGGGTAAGTTTCGTTGGTCCGGGAGTCGAAAAGATCCTCGGATACTCTACGGCTGAGGTTTATCAACGGGGAGATTCTGTTTGGTATGACTCAGTTCACGTAGATGATCGACAACGGGTGAAGCAGGCGTTCCAATCGTTATGGAACGAGGGAAAACCCTACGATGTAGAGTGCCGGGTTCAACGGAAGAACGGTGAATGGTTTTGGGCGCATGATCGGGCCGTCACCACTGGCGAGAAAGACGGCATTCGGTTCGCGACTGCTCTTCTTTCAGACATCACAGAGCGAAAGGCATCGGAAGAAGGTCTCCGGAAGCTGGCATCCATCGTGGAGTTCTCCGAAGACGCTATTACCGTTGTAAACACGGACGGAGTTATCACCAGTTGGAACTCAGCAGCGGAGAGGATGTATGGCTACACCAGGGCTGAAGCGACAGGGCGGGACTTGTTCTTAATTGTGCCCCCTGAAAGGCATGATGAAAAACACGCCGTATTTGAGCGGATCATGGGCGGCGGGCGGTCAATAAAGACCCTTGAAACCCAGCGACTCACCAAGGCAGGCCGCCTAATAGACGTATCTCTGTCAGTCACAGCGATTAAGGACGGAGCGGGGCGAATTACAGGAGTGGCGACGATTTCTCGCGACATCACTCTTCGTAAACGTTCTGAGGAACAACTGAGATTGCAGTCGGCCGCCCTGGAATCGGCCGCAAACGGAATCGTGATCACCGACAGACTCGGGACCATCATCTGGGTGAACGATGCGGTTACAACCATGACCGGATACAGCAAGGAAGAGTTGTTGGGCAAGAACCCTCGTGTGCTGAAATCCGGGAATCAGCCTGAAAGCTATTATGCCGATCTCTGGTCGACAATCTCGTCAGGCAAGGCATGGCACGGCGAGATTGTGAACAGGCGGAAAGATGGAACAACCTACGCCGAAGAAATGACGATCACGCCAGTCGCCGAACAGTTCGGCGACACGACCGCTACTCACTTCATTGCCATCAAGCAAGACATTACCGAACGGAAGCGGGCTGAGGAGTTGCTGCGGCAGGGAGACGCCATGCTCAATGCAACCGGGGAGATGGCCAAGGTGGGTGGATGGGAACTCGACCTGAGCACCAATGAATTGACTTGGACGCGTGAAGTGTATCGCATTCACGAGGTGGACGATAGCTTCGCGCCCAACGTCGAACGAGCGATCGGGTTTTACACGCCCGAGTCCAGACCGCTGATCGAACAGGCAATCAAACGTGCCATCGAGCATGGCGAGCCTTTCAAACTGGAACTCGAGATCGAAACTGCCAAGAACAAGCGGCTGTGGGTTAAGGCCGTCGGCAAAATTCGAACACTAAATGCCGGAACACGCACATTGTTCGGCACATTTCAAGACATCACCGAGCGTAAGCAGGCGCAGGAAAAAGTGGCCGATGCCTTGCATATTCTTGCAATAAGATATACCTGGAGCACGATGCGGCACGTATAGCGACATTGTCACGTTCATCGGCTTCCCTTGAGGCTGGCTACCGCATGGTTTGGGTCGGATATGCCCAGCACGATGAAGCTCAGACCGTGCGTCCGGTCGCCTGGCGCTGGGATCGAAGATGGATCTGGCAACCGCCGCCGTAATCTGGGCCAACACGGAACCAGACATGGTCCAGGCTGAATCGCCATCCGGAGATCCTGTCTACGTCCGGCTTTGCTACCGCCGAAGAAGCGCTGGCGACTCGTTCGCGCCTCGCTCATTGGTGAGTTCCCTACCTGACCACCACGTTCGACAAAGAGATTTCGCGGTCAACGTCCGATTCGTGCCCTTTGCCTATCAAGATGAACCTCATTTGCTTCGCATCCCTCTTTGAAGACATCTGCGAGCGCAAGCGGGCGGAAGAGACACTCCACAAAGCGGAGGAGAAGTATTTCAGGATATTTAACGAGGCCGTAGTCGGCATCTTCCAGAGCACTCCGGACGGGAGATTCCTGAGCGTGAACCCCGAGTTGGCCCGGATCTACGGCTATGCATCCCCGGCGGAACTGATGGCCAACTGCACCGACATTGCCTACCAGACGTTCGTGGACCCGAGCAAGCGCGACCTGTTCAAGGGCACGCTGGAAGAGAAAGGGAGCGTAAACAACTTAGAGTATCAGGCCTATCGCAAAGACGGCAGCAAAATGTGGTTGTTGGAGAACGCGCGCGCAGTCCGCAACTCCAGCGGCGCTACGCTGTATTACGAAGGCACAGTTGCGGACATCACTGACCGCAAAGTCGCCGAGGAACGGGTTCAATACTTGGCCTATTACGATGCTCTCACCGACCTGCCCAATCGGGCTCTTCTGGCAGATCGATTGTCAACGGCAGTCGCCGGTGCTCGTCGGCAAAAGGACAAAGTTGCGCTTCTGTTTCTTGATCTCGACCGCTTCAAGAGCATCAACGACTCGTTCGGGCATTCGTTCGGCGACCTTGTCCTGCAAGATGTGGCGAAACGACTTAAGAGACGGACGCGTGAACAAGACACAGTAGCCCGCTTAGGCGGAGACGAATTCCTTATCGTGCTCAACAATGTAAAGGACATCTCCGATGTAGCAGTTGCCGCTAAGCGGTTTATGGACGCAATGACCGCTGAACTCGTTGTCCAAGGTCACTCCCTGAGCATTACCTGCAGCCTCGGCATCAGCATTTTCCCGGAACACGGTATGGACGTTGAAACCCTGGTCAAGAATGCCGATGCGGCCATGTACAGCGCCAAAGAGAATGGACGGAACAACTTTCAGTTTTTTGCGGAGGAGATGACTGCTCAGGTTGTAGAGCGATTGACTTTGGAGAGCAGCTTGCGACCGGCACTCGACAAGAAGCAGCTCTTTTTGGTCTATCAACCGCAGATGGATATTGCCACTGGAAAGATCGTCGGGTTGGAAGCGCTCCTGCGCTGGCAGCACCCGGAATTGGGCCTCGTGCCGCCCGATAAGTTCATACGAATTGCTGAAAACAGCGGCCTAATTCTCCCGATTGGGGAATGGGTGCTTAGGACTGCCTGCTCTCAGGCCCGGAAATGGCAGGACGAAGGGCTTTCGGCAGTGAGAGTGGCCGTAAATGTGTCGGCAGTACAGTTTCGTCAACCGGACTTCTGCGCAATCATCGGCAGGGTACTCCACGAGACTGGCCTTGCCCCGCAATACCTCGAACTGGAGTTGACAGAAAGCCTCTTACTAAGTAGTGCAGACATGACTCTTTCAGTTATTAGGGAATTAAGCACCTTGGGGGTGACGCTCGCGATTGATGACTTCGGGACCGGCTATTCCAATTTTGGCTACTTGAAGCAGTTTCGGGTCAGCCGGCTCAAAATCGACCGTTCGTTTATTAACGATGTCGCCGTAAACCCTGATGACGCGGCGATCGCAAACGCAATCATCGGCATGGCAAAAAGCATGAGTCTCAAGGTGATTGCCGAGGGTGTGGAAAACGAAGCGCAAATGTCATTCCTGCGGGCGCATCTGTGTGATGAAATCCAAGGCTACTACTTCAGCAAGCCCCTGACAGTCGACAAAGTTGCCGATAAACTGCGAGGCGATTATCACGAACCGCTCGTGCGAGCACAAGCGAGCGGGGGGCAATCCTCCCAGGGAAATCTATAAGGAGTGAACCTTACTATGGCAGTCGGACTTGCGCTTTTGGTATCCACAGATCCAGTCGCAATTCAGCAGTTCAGCTGCGCCCTACAAGAATTGTGTATTTCGCCTGACGTCTGTCAAGAAGTGCCAGCAGCGTTTGGTCTATTGAACCGCCGCAAGTTCGACGCTGTTATCGTGGATCTGCAGCTGGGAGAGCAGGCCGGACTGATCTTGGACGGGGTGCGTCTCTCCCCATCGAACCGGACAGCGGTGACGTTTGCCATCAGCGGCAGTGATGCGGAAGACACAGCCTTCCGGAAGAGGTCAGAGTTTGTCTTCGAGAGGCCTCTTTCCACGGAGTCAATCCATAACACACTCAAGCCTGCTTACGGGCTGATTCTGAGAGAGCGACGGCGCTATTTCCGGTGTCCCATCTCAATGCCAGTTGTCATCCTCAGACAAACGATGCCAGAGGTTCATTGCCAGAGCGTGAACATCAGCGAGGGGGGCATGGCCGTGAGTACGTTCGTTCCGCTCATCGCCGGAGAAGACGTACAGGTTCGGTTCACCTTGCCCGGTCACATAATCCCATTTTCACTGGAATCGAGGGTCTGCTGGTGGAAGACCGGGCATCTCGGAATTCGCTTCACGTTTCTTTCCCAAGTGCAGAAATCTGAGCTACAGACCTGGCTATCACGAAAACTGGAACAGATTCTTCCGGAAGGCGTTGCAGGGGAGTTCCGGAAGCAGCGTAAGAAGACTTCTCAAGACGAAGCGTAGGCAGGGGATACGAATTGGGAAGAGTGATATTAGAAGAAGAGTTTCATGGTTGATTTTATTTGGTTTCATAGTGTCGTTTGCGAAAGTGGCAGGTCCGTTTACCGCACGAGAAGGCGGTTCATGCTAGTGCGCGTATTCGCCCTCCTCTTGCTGACATCCGTGATCTTGTGCACTCAGGAATATGACTTCGGAACTTCGGGGTCACGGAGGGCCTGAGCAACCTTGCGGTCCGGTGACCTGCCCCCAGCTTTCGTTCACGTAAGAATACGACAACTTCCTTCTACTCCCTCTCCGGTTTGAGCCGGGATGGGGGAGCGCGAGGGGCAAGGGGCGGCGTTTGAGTCCCTTGCCCCTCGCTCAACGCTGTAGAAGCCCGCGGCCTGGGCAGCGGCAAACTCTTTCGGCGTTTGATAGCCCAGGCTGCTGTGCGGACGCTCTTCGTTGTACTCCTTCTGCCACGCCGCGATCTTCCGACGTGCATCGAACAGGTTCTGAAACCAGCTCACCGCCAAACACTCTTCCCTCAGCCGTCCGTGGAAACTCTCCACGTGCGCATTCTGCGTCGGCTTCCCCGGTTGGATGTGCAGCAACTCGATCTGCCGTTCCACGCACCACGCCAGAAAATGCCGGCTCGTCAGTTCCGGCCCGTTGTCGCAGCGGATGGCCAAGGGCTGCCCGCGCTCGGTCACGATCGCGTCCAACACTCGTGTCACTCTCCGGCTGGCAAAACTCGTATCCACTTCCAAGGCCCAACACTCCCGCGTGTAGGCATCCACCACGCTCAGCACCCGGATCGCCCGCCCGCACTCCACCCCATCGTGCAGGAAATCCAACGCCCATTCCTGGTTCGCCGAAGTCCGCGCCACCAGCGGCTTTCCTTCCCGCACGCAATGCTTCCGCTTCTTTCGCCGGATCATCAGCCCCCGCCTCGCGATAAATCCGATGCAGCCGCTTGTGGTTCACTCGCTCCCCGCTTCGCTGCAGCAACACGTGCAGCCGCCGATACCCGAAGCGCGGCTTGGACCGCGCCAACTCCACCAGCCGCGTCCGCAGCGGCTCATCCGAGCGCCTGCTCTGATAGCGACAGCTGGATACCGCCATCGTCACCAACCCGCACGCCCGCCGTTGGCTGAAGGCATACTCCCCGCGCACTTGCTCGACAGCCGCCTTCAGGGCTACGAGCTCCAGCCGTTTTTTCGGATCACCGACTGCAGCGCTTCTTTGTCCAGACTCAGATCCGCCACCAGCTTCCGCAACTTCGCGTTCTCATCGCGCAGCTGCTTCGCTTCCTGTGCCTGGCTCACATCCATGCCCCCGTACTTTGCTTTCCAGGCATAGATCGTGTGCTTCGATACTCCCACTTCCCGCGCCACGTCCTCCGCCTTGCGCCCGGTCTCCAGTTGCTTCAGCGCCCCGATCATCTGCGCTTCCGTGTGCCTGCTCCTCGACATACCCTCTTCCCCTTTCTTTCGCACAAATCATACTCAGCTTTGTGCGGAAACAGGGGAGCAGGTCAGAGCCCAGTTGCAACAGATTCTCATCAACCTGGACCGTCCAGAAACTGGAAACGAATCCACGACCAAGACACCCGCGTTCCTCTCAGAGTCCCGACCAACCCTCGCGGGACCGTCGAATCAATAACTTAGCCGCGAGTTTCAAATCGGCCCCTCAATTGCTCTTATTCCCGTTGTGGGAAGAGAAAGTCTACGGGCCAGCGAGGAGTGAGGGATGAAACATCCAATCAACTATTTCAATCTCAGATGCGCGATGAATGAAGGCAGTGTCGACACGATAATCTCAGCTATCTACCTGATGATGGAGGGACCCAGCAAGAACAAGGGGTTGGACTTCGCAGAGGTGGTGCGACAGTTCGTCAGTGAACTGACTATTCCTGAGGCAAGACAGTTCTGGACCGAGCTCAAAACCCTGCACCCGCAGAAGTGGCCAAATGACCTAACGATAATCAGTTCCTCAGACATTCCCTCATTGACTGAACAGCTTGATTGCGAGGCTGCAACGGCCGGGAGCATACAATGAAACTCGTAAAGCCCAGCCTGCAAGCGGTTGGGACAATAGGGCAGCAACCGCATAGTTTCCGGGTTGCGGCTCATCCGGAACTCCCCTCAGCCTTCTGTAGGTGTAGCGGGAATTTGTTTGTGACTGACTCGCCTGAGCGACGTGGGTCAGAATCCGTGGGGTGAAACTGTTCCAATTTCAGAACAGAAAGCGGGAATTGCCCATGGCCAGAAAAGTCGGTGAGACCATTGCCCGTGTCCGGTAAAAGGGGACTGGCAGGCGTTCTCGCTTTGTCAGGAGGTCTCTGTGAAATTCAGATTCAAGAAAACGCTAGGCACCGCGCTGCTGCCAATACTGTTTGCTGCCTTCAATTCGGCCCAAGTCTCCTTCCCGGTCGTCCAGACCAGCGGTAATCGCCGGTTCATCGAACACACCGGAAGAGAAAAGGCCCTTCAAGGTCAACTGTCGCCGCTCGTACAGAAGCACAACGTCTTCTCAGACAAGTCAATCGCCCTCCAACGTCATCTGCTGCTGACAACGATTGGGCGTTCAATGTGGGTGCAAATGGTCCAGCCAGCGGCTGGCCTATGACTTACACTGTTGGTATAACTCCCGACTGCGTAAACGACCGTATTTCTTTCACAATCCATGCGCAAGGAACTTCAACCCAAGCCAACGTCGTGATCCTGAACAATCTGTACGTCAACCTCGGCGGCACTGGATTCTGCTCGGGGAGAGCACCGCATGTTGTCGCCGCCTACAACGTGGGCACTTCTACTCCCGGAAACTACCTCGGGGACCCATGGCCTTCGGCTGATGGCACCAAGATTTTGGTTCTCGAGAGGGGACTGACGGGGACCGGAACTCCCGCAAAACTTCATCTGATTACGATTGGTACAGGCGGTGGCACCGTCGCCGCTCCCATTACTCCGCCAACCGAGACTATTCTCAGGTACACTGCAGGCGGCGGCCCTTGCGCTTCCGGCTTGTCGGGTGCTCCGAGCCTCAAGGATGTTGCCATTTGGTACAGTTCGGCCGATCTATACACTGGCGACGAGAACGGACGCATTTACAAAATCACCAACGCTTTCACAGCCCCAGCCGTTGACTACTGCACCGACACGGGTGGCAACGCAGTCACAGATGTCAACGTGGACGAAGGTGTCACGGGCCAACCCATCGGTACGAATTACGTCAACATAGTGACTCTAGGCAAGACTCTCAAATCTTACTCTGCGAACTCTGGCGTTGACCTGCTCCCCTGTTTCCGCACAAAGCTGAGTATGATTTGTGCGAAAGAAAGGGGAAGAGGGTATGTCGAGGAGCAGGCACACGGAAGCGCAGATGATCGGGGCGCTGAAGCAACTGGAGACCGGGCGCAAGGCGGAGGACGTGGCGCGGGAAGTGGGAGTATCGAAGCACACGATCTATGCCTGGAAAGCAAAGTACGGGGGCATGGATGTGAGCCAGGCACAGGAAGCGAAGCAGCTGCGCGATGAGAACGCGAAGTTGCGGAAGCTGGTGGCGGATCTGAGTCTGGACAAAGAAGCGCTGCAGTCGGTGATCCGAAAAAACGGCTGGAGCTCGTAGCCCTGAAGGCGGCTGTCGAGCAAGTGCGCGGGGAGTATGCCTTCAGCCAACGGCGGGCGTGCGGGTTGGTGACGATGGCGGTATCCAGCTGTCGCTATCAGAGCAGGCGCTCGGATGAGCCGCTGCGGACGCGGCTGGTGGAGTTGGCGCGGTCCAAGCCGCGCTTCGGGTATCGGCGGCTGCACGTGTTGCTGCAGCGAAGCGGGGAGCGAGTGAACCACAAGCGGCTGCATCGGATTTATCGCGAGGCGGGGGCTGATGATCCGGCGAAAGAAGCGGAAGCATTGCGTGCGGGAAGGAAAGCCGCTGGTGGCGCGGACTTCGGCGAACCAGGAATGGGCGTTGGATTTCCTGCACGATGGGGTGGAGTGCGGGCGGGCGATCCGGGTGCTGAGCGTGGTGGATGCCTACACGCGGGAGTGTTGGGCCTTGGAAGTGGATACGAGTTTTGCCAGCCGGAGAGTGACACGAGTGTTGGACGCGATCGTGACCGAGCGCGGGCAGCCCTTGGCCATCCGCTGCGACAACGGGCCGGAACTGACGAGCCGGCATTTTCTGGCGTGGTGCGTGGAACGGCAGATCGAGTTGCTGCACATCCAACCGGGGAAGCCGACGCAGAATGCGCACGTGGAGAGTTTCCACGGACGGCTGAGGGAAGAGTGTTTGGCGGTGAGCTGGTTTCAGAACCTGTTCGATGCACGTCGGAAGATCGCGGCGTGGCAGAAGGAGTACAACGAAGAGCGTCCGCACAGCAGCCTGGGCTATCAAACGCCGAAAGAGTTTGCCGCTGCCCAGGCCGCGGGCTTCTACAGCGTTGAGCGAGGGGCAAGGGACTCAAACGCCGCCCCTTGCCCCTCGCGCTCCCCCATCCCGGCTCAAACCGGAGAGGGAGTAGAAGGAAGTTGTCGTATTCTTACGTGAACGAAAGCTGGGGGCAGGTCACGACCCCGCTCCTTTTCGACAAGTGAGGCGTAAAAGGAGAGTTTATAACGGCTTCGCGTGGCATTAAATGGAAAACGCGCCCCAGCAGGCTTGCAAAAGCCAGGTAGTTCCGGAACCCGGTGGCTCACATCCCGTTCTCCAATGACAAACTGAAACCTGGGTTCTCCCAATTTCTTTGCCGTTCTTGAATTAAAGCTGGACGGGAAAGCAAGGGGTGCTAAATCCGAACCTCTCGAACCAGCACGTAATACTGCTCAGTCAGCAGTGGCCTGCTCGATAACTCCTTGAAGTCCAAATTCGGACTTCTGCTGCGTGTACAGAAGACTCTGCCCTCGGTACTGACTTCCTGAACTTCCTGTAGTCCCCCGAAGGTGGGCTTGAGCCGGGCGAAAATGATTTCGGAAATCAGTAACTTATCCTGCAACGCCTTACGAGGACTAAGAATGCCAACTGTGCTCTGCTATGTCCTTTGTTTAGTGTTTATTGGCGGATTCGACTCACACACGCTTCCGCCAATCTAAAGGTCTTAGCGCGTGTCCCGTGCCGTTTCCCTGCCGTTGACGGCTAAACGTGAACTGATCTGCGGAACGCCGGCGGCGGCATAGGCGGCCAAGTGGTTACTTGACCCGTTGACCCGTCGCAGGGTCGAAGACGCCGTTCCGCAGGAATTGTTCAGTGGACCAGGGTGGCGCGTCTCCTGCCAGATACTGATGGAACCACTCGAGGTGCGCCGTGTAGTACAGAGCCATTTCATACCAACTGGGCCAGTGGCCGGCGTTGGAATAGACGATCAGTTTCGAGGGTACTTTCATCTCTTGCAGTGACGTGAACATCTGCAGCGACTGGGTGTAGGGGACGCGATAATCGCGCTCGCCGGAGATAACCAGGCAGGGCGTCTTGAAGTTCTTCACAAAATAGGAGGGCGAAAACTTCTCGTACTGATCGGAGTTCCACGGCTGCCCCTTGTAGTCCCACTTGGGGAACCATAGTTCTTCGGTCGCGCCGTACATGGAGCGGAGATCGAAGAGACCCATCATCGAGGCGATGGCCTTGAAGCGGGTGGTGTGGCCTTCGAACCAGTCCATCATGTAGCCGCCGTAGGACCAGCCCATAGCGCCCATGCGGTCGGGGTCGACGTAAGGGAGTTTGCTCAGTTCGTCGGTGACCTTCATCAGGTCTTCAAAAACCTTGCCGCCGTGGTCTCCGGAAATTTCCGCCGTGAAATCCTGGCCGTAGCCGGTGGATCCATGCGGATTGGCGAAAGCGACAATGTAGCCGGCGCCGGGATAGACCTGCCAATCGCCGCGAAAAGAATCCTGCCACTGGAACTGCGGCCCCCCATGCACGTTGAGAATCAGCGGATATTTCCTGGATGGATCAAAATTGTGGGGCTTGACGATGAAGACTTCAATTTTCGCTCCGTCGGCTCCCTTCACCCACGTGCGCTCGGCGGGACGGATGTCCACCTCGTTGGCGACTTCGTCGTTGAATCGAGACAGGCGCTGCGGCGACAAGGATTTCCCGTCCGCCAATTCCACCGCAAAAATTTCCGTCGGGTCGCTGACGGAACGCCGGGTGTAGAGGATGCGGCGGTTGTCAGGAGAGAGTTCGAACGAGTCAATGGCATGGTCCAGCAATACTGGTTGAATGGAGCCGGAGTCGAGACTCACGCGAAAGATAGGATTGTCGCCTTCGACGGGAGCGTCGAAGTAGAGGGATTTCGAGTCTGAGGCCCATTGGAAGGCGTCAACCCAGTTGCGGAAAGACTCGGTGAGCACGCGTGACGTGCCCGCGGAGCGATCGTAAATGGCAAGACGAAAGAGGTCGGACTCATAGCCGGGCTGCTTCTGCAATTGATAGGCGATGTATTTTCCGTCCGGCGAGTATTTTGGATGCCCGTCGAAGGCAGGGTTCGAAGCGGTAATGTTGCGTGGCGGCTGATTGCCAGAGAGCGGGACGATCCACACATCGCTGTTGGTGGACGATGCAAGGTCGCGATCATGATTGGAGTCGAAGGCGAGTTCCGCGCTATCCGGAGAGAAATCGTATTGCAAGGCTCCGCCCAGTTGGAAGGGAGGCGAATCGAAGTCGCCGGGCGTCAGGTCGCGCACGGCCCCGCTCGTAGCGTCGGCCAGCATGACGTGCGTGCGCTTGCCGTCTTTCCATTGCGTCCAGTGGCGATAGAGCAACGCATCGGCCATGTGGGCATGCAGCGGGCCCTTCGTCCAGCGCTCGGCGATCTTCTTATTGCAAGCATCGTCGGCGCCGCATTCCGGGTACACGTCGCTCGAAAACGCAATCCATTTGCTATCCGGAGACCAGAGCGGGTCGGAAACCCCGGTGGAAACGGTGGTGAGCCGCCGTGCTTCGCCGCCGCTGGCGGAGATGACGTAGAGATTGTCGTCACCGTCCCGCGAGCTGATGAAGGCGATCCACTTGCCGTCGGGTGAAAAGATGGGCGACGATTCGCCCTTTTCGCCAAACGTAAACTGGCGTGCGTTCTTGCCGTCGGCGTCCATCAGCCAGACGTGCCCGACGCGCTTTGCCTTCGCCAGGTCGTTCGTGTGCAGGGTGAACAGGACGGACTTACCATCGGAAGATACGTGCAGGTCTTCGATTCCGCGAAGGCGGTAAAGATCTTCGATGGTGAAGGCGCGCTTGGCGGCTGCGCTGGGGATGACCGGCAGCAGAAAGCAGAACACGAATAATAACCATTTCCGATGCATGAAGTCCTCGTCTTGAAATGAACTGTGCGGACGACTCCCGAAATTCAAACACAGCTCGACCACTTCGCGCCAGCGTTACTGGCCGGCTCCATGAGCGCGAGCGCGGTAAAGCAAGCGGAGATGTGGCCTTACCCGACACCTCGGCGATCTTTGCCCGTGTCATGGGCAACCCTGAAATAACGAGATGGTAAGGGCCGTTCACCGGCGGTCCACATGGGTTGACTGCAGCGATCGATGCGGTATTTACTGTAAAGACCCTTTGGATGTGACCTCCGCCCTTGCTGTGCCTCTGCACCCTATGGTTGACTTGCTGATGCATAATGGCTTCCCTTTTTTCTGAGGGGACCGCTATGGGGGGCGATGAGGGCCGAGCCTTCGCCCCGGTCAGGAGGCTCCTTCACCCATGGCCGACGTCGAAACCAAATCTCTTCCCGAAAACGCGTACCAACCGTTGAAGGCCGGCGAAATCTACCTGCCGCTGGTGCCTGCCAGCATGGCCCCACCGGAGGTGACCTGGCGCGCGGTCCTCTGGGGCACGCTGCTATGTATCATTTTCAGCGTCGCCTCGGCCTATTCCACCCTCAAGGTCGGCCAAGGCATGGAGGCGGCAATTCCCATCTCCATCCTCGCCATCGGCTTGGCGCGCGTCTACCAGCGCCGCTCCACCGTGCTCGAGAACATGATTATCACCGGCATGGGCGGCGCCTCCGCCGCGGTGGTATCCGGTGCCGTCTTCACTCTGCCGGCGCTTTACATTCTTCACCTCGACCCGCATCCGGTGCAGACCGTCTTCATCTGCCTGGCCGGCGGCTGCCTCGGCGTCCTCTTCCTCATTCCGCTGCGGCGCTATTTTGTGCGCGAAATGCACGGCAAGTTCCCATTCCCCGAGGCCACCGCCATTACCGAAGTCCTCGTCACCGGCGAGAAGGGCGGATCGCAAGCCAAGCTTCTGCTGCAGGCCACTTTTATCGCTGCCATCTACGACTTCTTCGTTACCACCTTCCACGTTTGGAAGGAATATCTGAACTTCCAGTTCGTGCCCGTGGTGCGGTCCCTCGCCGATCGAGGCCGCATGGTTTTCAATTTCGACGCGGTCGGCTTCATCCTGGGGCTCGGCTACGTGATGGGCTTGCGCATCGCCATGATCTTCTGCGCCGGCGGCATTCTCGTAAACTTCGTGCTCGTGCCGTTGATCTGGTTCATCGGAAGCCACATGGGCGACACCACGGTCTATCCGGCCACCATCCCCATTTCGCACATGGCGGCTTCGGACATCTACCGCAATTACGTGCGCCTCATCGCGGTGGGCGCCATCGCGAGCGCCGGCCTCGCCGGCCTCCTCAAGTCGCTGCGCGTGGTTGCCGGGTCGTTCGGCATCGCGCTCCACGCCTTCCGCCACGGCGAGGCGCCGCAAATGGACCGCACCGACCGTGACATTCCCATCGTCACCATTCTTCTCGGCGTCGTCGTCGGCACGATCGCGGTAGCCGCCTTCTTCGGCCTCCTTCATGTTTCGTGGACCGTGGTGGCGCTAGGCCTGGCACTGACGCTGCTCTTCTCATTCTTCTTCACCACGGTGGCGGCCAACGCCATTGCCACCACGGCGAACAACCCTGCCAGCGGCATGACGTTGCTGACCGTAATCGTCTCCGCGCTGGTGTTGCTCAAGTTCGGACTCTCCGGCACCACCGGCATGTTCTTCGTGATGGCCCTGGCCGGCATGGTCTGTGTCGCCCTGTGCGCTTCCGGACAGTTCATCACCGACCTGAAAGCTGGCTACTGGATCGGTTCCACGCCTTCTGCGCAGGAGAAGGTGAAGTTCATCGGCGTCGTCGCGTCGGCCATCACTGCAGGCTTAACCATCATCCTCTTGGCTAAGGCCTACCAATTCGGAGAAGCAGCTCCCGGCGACTTGCGTCAGGTCCTGGTCGCGCCGCAGGCCTCCGCGCTGAAAGCCGTGGTTTCGGGATTCATGAGCGGTCAACCCGTCGCTTACATGCTGTTCGGCATCGGCGCCATGGTCACCGTGGTGCTGGAGATGCTCGGCCTATCTTCCATGGTCTTCGCGCTCGGAATCTATCTCCCGCTCCAGTTGACCACGCCGATCCTGTGTGGCGGATGCCTCTCTCACCTCGTCAACCAGCGCGGCAAAAAAATTGGCGGCGAGCACGGCAAGAGCATCCGTGAGCGTGGCATCATCATCGCCTCGGGTCTGATGGCTGGCGGCGCTCTCGGCGGCGTGATCGGCGCGGCCTTGCATCTCTCCCACTGGTATCGCGAAGATCTGATCCAAACGCCTTTCTACTCCAACGATCTAGTCTCGCAATCCGTTTCTGCTCTGTTCTTCATCGGCCTCTGCATTTATGTCTGGTTCGGTTCCCTCAAAAAAGAAAAGGAGCTCTAATGCCTCGACACTCAAAGAAGAAAGAACTGAAGAAGATCGATTCCCGGAAAAAAGTTTCGCGCAGAACCGTCGCGAAGAAACCGGCCGTCGCGAAGGCAAGCTCGGGAAAAAAGAAGAGCGGCGCAATCCAGAAAGATCAAGTCGGCCGCTACGTTGCCGACGCCGTTCTCGGCATCGACACACTCTGGGGCGGCGATGTCATGTGCCCCTCCGGCACCGGACGTTTCATCGCCGACTGCTGGTTCTCCGACGAACCCTTGCCCCCTGCCTACACGCATCCGGCCGCTGCGCGACTGCGGCAAACCGGAGGCGTCTCAGGCAAGAACGTTGATCGGGATGCGGTGGAACAGTACCTGCGCGCAGTGAACCTGCCAAACGCCATCGCCGGAATTCGCCAGGAGGCCGCCAAACTCTCAGGCCATTCCGCCGCATTACGCAAGCCCTATCTGATGAGCCTGGCAGATTCCATCGAGATCATGTGGGACCTCGCCATGGAAGTTCTCGGCAAGGGCAAAGCAGTGCCTTATGCGCGCTGCGTCGAAGGATCGACCGGAAAGCCGCCCGAACCCTCCCGGCCAGAAAAAAAGCGGCAGCGCGTGGCCGAACTGTTGGGCCGCGCCGGTTACGCGTCATCCAACGGATCCGAACTATTGTCCGCCGTCGATGCCTGGCGCCGGGATCGCGTCTCCCCATTGGCATCGGTGCGCGCTTTGGGAGCGGCGGTGATCGCGCATTTTGATAACCTCAGTGCGAAGAACTTGCAGCCATACCTTCCGAAGGAGCTCGCGCGTGTGCCGCGAGCAAACATCGATTTCCTCGCCATCAAAGATGCCTGGTTCTCCGGCTCGATGAATTACATCGGGCGAGCCCGAAATGCGGACGGCTCCCCCAAGTATGAAGCCACTTACGAGATCAATGCCTCGCTGCAGATTTCGTTTCCCGAGTTTGAACATCTTGTCAGTCACGAGGTTGTGCCCGGCCACGTGACCACCTTCGCCTATCTGCAGGATTTGTACGTGCGCGGGAAAGCCGGCTTTGAAACTACCGTGCTTACGATGAACACGCGCGCTGCCACGCTGTTCGAAGGCATTGCCAATAACGCAATCCTGATCGCGCACGGCGTCACGGAAGTCGAACAATTGCCCGACGAAGATTTGCAGATCGGAGTGCTGCTGGCGCTGTTACAGGACGATGCCAAGAACCAGTCGTCGTATCTGACCTGGGGCGAGGGAAGGCCACAGGCGGAGGTTGCGGCCACGCTGCGTCGCGATTTTCTCGTCACCGAGGAACGCGCCGACAAACTCTCTGGCGCTTGGGGACGCCATCCCTTGCTCGGCCGAATGTATCTTCCGGCTTACCGGGCAGGGACGGAGCGAGTCGCACAATTGCGGCGCATCCACCCCGCGGATCGCATTCTACCGGCGATCTACGGCTGCTTCGGGTTGGCGGATATCGTGACGATCGACGAAATGTTGAAGTGAGAGTAGCTTGCCAGTTCCCATGTCCGACAGTCGCCCTCACTCTTTTTGACTCCGGGCAGTGACGAAAGTCATATTGATTTATATGAACCAATATGCAAATATACCAATATAACGATGCCTGAATTATCCCAGTTCACGGCCGAGTTTTTCAAAGCCCTGGCGCATCCGATGCGGGTCAGAATACTGGACAGTCTGCGCTCCGGGGAAGTCGGCGTAAATGAGCTCAGCTCGCGCCTGAAAGTCGAACAAAGTACGCTTTCTCAACAACTTGCAGTCTTGCGCAAGAGCAGCATCGTGGTCGGCCGCAAAGAAGGCCAAAACGTCTACTACTCCGTGCCAGACCAGGCAATCTTTCGTCTGCTTGACGACGCCCGGCAGGTCTTCAACAACCACCTGGTCGACATCAGGGACCTCCTTTCCCAACTAAGCCCGGCGGGGGAAAAGTGAGGGGCACATTCAGCGTAGGGTCCCACCGCGCGATCTCACCGCGTTTGGAATTCACCGTTGCTCTATCCCGATTTAGCGGTCGGACGGACGGACAACGATTCCAATGACGCCAGTTGTCTTCAGTTTGTTTCTGGTGGCAATGCTATCGGTCCCCGTGGTCACTCTGATCTCCCGCCGGTGGACGAAGGGGCGCGCGCTCCCTGCGGTACTGCTCATGGCCTCGCTAGCCGTCGGAATGATGGTTGCGTGGGCGGGGTTCTGGGATGGGCAAAGGTTCACGGTTGAAGTTTCTCAAGTGGCATCGTTCTCGTTCGCACTCGGCGTGGACCGACTCAGCGCGTTCTTTCTATTGCTGATTTGTTCAGTCTCGCTTCCCGTCATCCTGTATTCGAGTTCCTACATCCCGCGCCACTATTCGGGAGCGCGCCGGGATTGGCTGTGGGTGCTATTGCCTTTGTTCCTGCTGTCGATGGTTCTGGTCGTAACCGCTTCCACGGCATTCGCGTTTCTCTTCGGATGGGAACTGATGACTCTGTTCTCCGCCGGCCTGATCGTGATCGACGGCGACTCAGAACAGCGGCGCCACAACATTTTTATCTATCTCCTGATGATGCATGCCGGCGCGGCCGCCGTGATCGGCGCTTTCCTGTTATTCCTGCCGCACGCCGGCAACTTCGCCGAGATGCGGGCTAGCGCAGCTTTGATGACGCCAGCGCTGCGCACGGCGGTCTTCCTGCTCGCGTTTGTCGGTTTCGGAACTAAAGCCGGAATTGTTCCGCTGCATTTATGGCTGCCCCGAGCGCACCCGATTGCGCCCAGTCCGGTATCGGCCTTGATGTCGGGCATCATGCTCAAGACCGCGGTCTACGGATTGGTCCGCTTCGCTTTTGATTTTCTCGGCGGCGGCCCCAGTTGGTGGGGATATCTGGTGCTGTTGGCAGGCGGCGTGTCAGGCCTGCTGGGCGTGTTGTACGCCATCTCGGAACATGATCTGAAACGTTTGCTCGCCTACCACAGCGTGGAAAACATTGGCATCATCTATCTCGGCCTGGGAGCGGCGTTGGTGCTTACGGCAAACCATGCCCCGGTCTGGGCGGCTCTCGCGCTCACCGCCGCGCTGCTTCACTGCTTGAATCACGCGATTTTCAAGAGCCTTCTGTTTCTTGGGGCAGGCGCAATTTCTGACGCGGCTCACACGCTCGATCTGGAAGAACTCGGCGGATTGCAGAAACGAATGCCTCTGACCGGTGCTCGTGTTCCTCATTGCCTGTTGTTCCATTGTTGGCTTGCCGTTGTTCAACGGTTTCGTCAGCGAATGGCTCACCTTCCGCAGTTTTCTGGCGGGTTCGGAAATGACAGATCTCTCCGCCGCCATCATCTTGCCCTTGGCTGCGGGCGTACTGGCGTTGATCGGCGGATTGGCAGCCGCGTGCTTCGCCAAGGTTTACGGCGTCGCCTTCCTGGGGCGTCCGCGCAGTCGCGAGGCGGGAAGCGCGCAGGAAGTTTCCTGGCCCATGCAGGCCGGCATGCTAGCGCTGGCAACGGCGTGCGTCGTGATTGGAATCTTCCCCGGCCTGGTGTTGCGCGGCCTGGGCGCACTGACGGAGGAGTTACTTCCCGGCGCTGCCTTGCCGCCAGTCGCAACATCGCTCTCCGGCGTGCTTCCCTGGATCGCGCTTTTCGTTTTCGTGCTGGCCGCCGGCATTGTCGCATTCAAGCGCGCAAAGAAGCTGACCGCGACCTGGGCCTGCGGGCTTCCCGGCCTGGACCCGCGTATGCAGTACACCTCCACCGCGTTCTCGAAGCCGCTGCGAAAAGTATTCTCGCAGGTGTATAAGGCGGATCGAACGCTCGACGTGGTCCCTGCGGACCAGCCTTATTTCCCGGCTTCGATCTCGTACCGCTCGGTTCGCACTACCTCTTTTGAAAGGCTCTTGTACCGGCCCGGCGTGGACGCCATTGTCGCAGCGGCGCTCCGTTTGCGACGGCTCCAGACCGGCAATATTCAGATCTACCTGCTCTATATTTTCGCCGCCCTGATCGCCCTGCTGATGTTCATGAGGTGGGTATGACACTGGCGATGAATGCGGTTCAGGCATTGCTGCTTATTTTGCTGGCACCGCTGGTACGCGGTGTGATTGGCCAGCTCAAAGCCAGAATTCAGAATCGGCGCGGCGCCAGCGTGTGGAGGCCGTACGCCGATCTGTTCAAGCTTCTTCACAAAGAGGATCTTGTCCCGGATTCGGCCTCCTTTGTTTTTCGCCTCGCCCCCATTGTCCTGTTCGCTACCACCGTGGTGGTGGCGGCGTTTGTTCCGCTGCTGCACGGCTCGGCGCTGTTGGGCGCGCGCGGCGATTTCATCCTTCTGGTTTATCTGCTGGCGCTGGGGCGCTTTTTCCTGATGTTGGGAGCGATGGATGGCGGCAGTTCCTTTGGAGGCATGGGGGCCAGCCGCGAAGCCCTGGTTTCGACTTTGGCGGAAGCTCCATTCTTGCTGGCGTTGATGGCAGTGGCCATCGCGGCGCATACCGCAACCATCGCGGGAATGGTGCAGTGGACCTTGGGGCAGAGCTTCTTTCAGTTTTCGGCGGTTCACGCGTTGGCGTTTGCGGCCTTGGCCTTGGTTGCCATCGCAGAAACTGGACGCATTCCCGTGGACAATCCCACCACGCATCTGGAACTGACCATGATTCACGAGGCGATGGTGCTGGAGTACTCGGGACCGAGCCTGGCTCTAATTGAATGGGCAAGCGCAATCAAGCTCACCGTGGTCATGGCGCTGCTGATCGCGCTGTTTGTCCCTTGGGGAATCGCGAGCAGCCTTTCCGTGTTGGCACTCGCGTTCGCAGCGCTGATGCTGCTGCTGAAGATCGCGGCGCTCGTACTGGCGCTCGCGTTGGTGGAGAGCAGCGTAGCGAAATTGCGGATGTACCTGGTTCCCGATTTTCTCGGCGTGGCGTCGGCGCTGGCGATCCTCGCTGTGGTTTTTACGGCGCTGATGAGGTGAACGATGGGATTCAGAGGTTAACGATGGGATTATTTGAGACGGCTGCGGCCAAAGCTCTGGCGTCATCTGGGGTGTTCTTGTTCATGACCGTGCTGCTGATCGCGGCCGCCAAGCGGATTTCCACCTGCATCGGCTTGTACAGCGTGCAATCGCTGATCATCACCGCGCAGATCGTCGCCGTCTCGCGCATGCACCATTCGACGGCAGGCTTCTTCGTTGCCGGCATGGTGTTGGGGGTCAAGGTGGTCGCGATTCCGTACCTGCTGTACCGCATCGTCGAAGAATTGCAGGCGCCGCGCGACGTCTCTTCTTCGACCTCATCTTCTCAATCCGTGTTCATTGCCGCCGGACTCATTCTGCTTTCTTTCTTTGCGGTGCGGCCCTATATCGGGGCCCTGGGCGGCGACCAGGCCATGCTCGCCGCCGCTGTGGCCTTGGTGCTGACCGGCGGGTTCCTGATGGTGAGCCGTAAGAAGGCATTGATGCAGGTGGTCGGATTGCTGGTATTAGATAACGGCATCTTCCTGGCTGCTCTGACCACTACTTTTGGCATGCCCTTGGTCATCGAGATCGGAATTGTGTTCGACCTGCTGATGGGAGTCTTTCTGATGGGATTGTTTGTCTTTCGTATCCGCGACACCTTCGACCACTTGGACGTTTCCAAGCTGCGGCGGCTGCGAGGCTGATGCATGGTGCTGCTTCTTCCATTGTTCATACCGCTGGCCGGCGCGCTCTTTGTGTTCCTGTGCCGGCAGCCGCGCGTGGTGGTGCGCGCCGCCCTCACCACCGGCGCGCTGCAACTGGCCGCGATCGGTCTTACTGTGTACAAGATTTATTCCCAGGGCGTTCTGACTGCGGGACGCTATCTGCGCGCCGACGGCCTCACCTCGTTCTTCCTCATCAGTCTGGGACTCATCTCTGCGCTCGTGCTCGTCTATTCGTCGGGATACCTGCGGCATGTTCCGGAAGGAAGATTCTCTTCTCTGCGCTGGTTTTATGGGCTGGTGTTCTTGTTCCTGTTCACCATGGTGGCGGTGTACCTCTCCGCCAACCTTGGAATGATGTGGATATTCGTTGAAGCCACCACTCTGGCGTCCGCGCTGCTGGTGGGCTTCTACAACACGGAAGGCGCGGTCGAGGCCGGCTGGAAATATTTGATCGTCTGCACGGTGGGCATCGCCTTCGCGCTGTTCGGCACCATCGCCCTCTACCTGGCAGCGGTGAAGGGAGGAGTTAGCCCCGAGTCCGCGCTCGATTGGGGAACGCTGATGGCGGCCGCTCCGGGTCTGGTGGGCGGGCGCGAACTGCTGAAACTGGCTTTTGTTTTTGTAGCAGTTGGATACGGAACCAAGGTTGGCTTTGTGCCCATGCATAGCTGGCTGCCCGATGCTCATGCCGAGGCGCCCTCGCCGATTAGCGCCTTGTTGTCCGCGGTCCTGCTGAATTGCGCGATGTACGCGCTGCTGCGTTTTGACGCGATCACCTCGCGAGCTATCGGCAGCGGCTTCAGCCATACTCTGCTGCTGATTTTTGGCGGAGTCTCCATCGCTGTGGCCAGCCTGCTGATGATTGTGCAACGCGATCTGAAACGCCTGCTCGCCTACAGCAGCATTGAGCACATGGGCATTGTCGCCATCGGCGTTGGCTTGGGCGGCGCACTCGGACTGTTCGGCGCTTTACTGCACACCTTCAATCACTCGATTGCCAAGACATTTCTGTTTTTCACCGCGGGCAATGTTCGAGAGAACTTCGGCACCCTGCGCATGGAGCGGATCCGCGGGATGGCCCGTTCCCTGCCCTGGACTGGAAGCGCCCTCATCCTGGGCGCGCTCGCCATCACCGGGATGCCACCCTTTGGGTTGTTCGTCAGTGAACTGTTGATTCTCACAGCGGCTTTCTCGACGGCACACTATTTCATTGCGGTGCTGATGCTGGCAGCGATTTCCGTGGTCTTTGGCGCGCTGCTTCACCATTTCCAGTACATGCTCATGGGCAAGCCCGAGGATGTTCCCCTGCAGCAGCCGGCGTTGCAGGCTTCCTGGTTCGTCGTGATGGGCGTTTGCACTCTGTGCCTGCTGGTGTTGGGCATCCATGTCCCGGCGGCCTTTGCTGCGGTTTTGCGCGGCGCGATGGCGGTATTGCAACCGGCGGTATTGCAACCATGACGGAGATTGTTCCCAATAGCGAAGTGGGCGTGTCGCGAGCGCTGGATCTGCTTCGCTCCGAGAACACGCGTCTGGTCTCCATCTTTGGCAGCCGCGACGATAACCGCATATGCCGCGTTCACTACCTCATCGAAGTGAATGGCCGCGAATACCGCATGTTCAGTTCGCCTGTCGCCGGAACCATTCCCTCGGCAACCGAGGTCACGCCGGCAGCCGCCTGGTATGAACGCGAACTCCACGACCAGTACGGCATCGAGTGTGAAGGGCACCCTGACCCACGTCCGCTGGTGTTCCATGAGAACTGGCCGGCAAACGTCCATGCCATGATCGACGATGCCTCGCATGTGCCCTCGATGAATGACGAAGGCCAGTACCGCTTTCTTAGAGTGCAAGGGGACGGGGTTTGCGAAGTGCCGGTCGGCCCCATCCACGCGGGCATCATTGAGCCCGGGCATTTTCGTTTCAGTGTCGTTGGCGATACCGTCCTGCACCTCGAATTGAGGCATTTCTATACCCACAAGGGCACGGAGAAGCTGTTTGAGAACACCCCCGTGAGAGACGGCGTAATGATTGCCGAATCGGTTTCGGGCGATAACTGCTTCTCGCACGCCGTGGCCTACAGCCAGGCAATCGAAAATGCATTGGCGATTTCTGTGCCGCCGCGGGCGCAGGCCATCCGCTTGATCGGACTCGAACTGGAGCGCATGATGGCCCACATTGCCGACGTCGGGGCCTTGTGCGGCGACGTCGGATTCAGCGTGCCCGCCGCCTACACCGCGCGCATCAAGGAGAGTCTGCTCCAGGCTTCCACCCGCTTTTTTGGCACGCGGTTCTGGCGCGGCATGGCTGTCCCTGGAGGTGTGACCCGCGACTTCTCCTCGGCGGACGCGAGTGAGTTCGGAAAGATGGTCACGGCCGCGGCCCGCGATTTTGCGCGCATGGCACGTCTCATCCTGCACACTTCGTCGGTTCAGAACCGCTTTGAATCGACCGGAATTCTGACCGCCGAAATTGCCCGTCAACTGGCGGTAGTGGGGCCAGCGGCGCGCGCCAGTGGAATCAGGATGGACGTCCGTCGCGATCATCCCAGCGGCCGTTATCGCAACCTCAACGTCGACGTTCCGCAGTACAAGTATGGAGATGTACTGGCCCGCGCGCGCATACGAATCGACGAGACCGCCATATCCACGGGTTTGATCCTGGAAACGCTGAAGGATCTTCCGGCGGGATCGGTGCTTGTGCCGGTGCCCGCGGCGGGGAACGCCGAGGCTTTGTCGGCCGTCGAATCGCCGCGCGGAGAGCTGCTTTACTGGGTGCGAATCCGCGACGGCAAGATCGCGCGCTGCCACATCAAGTCGCCATCGTTTCAGAATTGGCCCGCGCTGCCCCTGGCTATGCCCGGTAACATCATTGCGGACTTTCCCCTGATCAACAAAAGCTTCAATCTTTCGTACTCGGGATGTGATCGATGAGGTGTGAAAGATGAGGTGCCAAAGATGATCGGCGACGCCGTCGAGCGCAGTCTCAGAAGTCCGCAGGTGCTGATTCCGGTTGGCGAATTATTGTCGAACGCCGCCGGGAGCCGCATGCCGGACGTCCAGCCGGACCGGTTAACCCGCGAGATCGCGGACAGCGTGGTCGCCGCCTGCCCGACCTCGGCACTAAAATTCGGCAAAGTTGACGACTCAGCCGGGCGCGAGTATCTGGTTCTCAACTACGGCGATTGCATTGCGTGTTCCCGCTGCATCGCCGCCGGCAATGGGGCGTTCCAGTACGCGGAAAAAGTCGCGCGTTGCGGGGTCAGAAAAGAAGCGCTGATTCGGCGCTGGGACATCCAGAGCCGCACCGAAGTTGTCGAGGACGAGCCTGCCTTATCTCAGGCAGCGGAGGAGATTCGCGCTCTGGTCGGGCGGGCGCTGAACATACGGCAAGTCGATGCCGGATCGTGCAACGGCTGCGAGGCAGAAATCATCGCCCTCACCAACCCCTACTACGACCTGGAGCGATTTGGAATTCACTTCGTCGCATCTCCGAAGCATGCGGATATGCTGCTGGTCACCGGGCCTGTAACTCGAAATATGGCCGTAGCGCTGAAGAACGCTTATGATGCTGTACCTTCTCCGAAGCTGGTGGTGGCGGTTGGGGCGTGTGGTTGCAGCGGTGGAATCTTCGGCGGCAGCCACGCCGTAGTCGGTCCGGTGGACGCGGTGATTCCGGTTGATGGATATATTCCCGGATGCCCTCCCACTCCGAGCATGCTGCTTACAGGCATCTTGCAGGTGTTACGCGCTTTCCCGACGCTCTCGCGAAGGGCGTAACATCATGGGGCCGCGCTAGCTCTCCTTCTAGATCTGAAGCACATCGCCCTCGTGCGCAACCATCTCATACAACACAGGATTGACGAAGAAGCCGATGAAGAGGCGGGAGATGAGGCCGGCAACGATGACTATGGCAAACGGCCTCTGCGTATCCGATCCGATGCCAGTGGAAAGAGCCGCCGGCAGCAATCCGAGGCAGGCGACCAGAGCTGTCATCATGATCGGACGCAGCCGAAGCAGCGAAGCTTCCCGTGTGGCCTCGTGAATGCTCATCCCTTCCTGGCGTAACTTGTTGATGTAGGAGACGAGGATGACGGCCGTCTCCACGGAAACTCTCAGCAGCGCAAGAAGACCCAACACGGAGGAAACGCTGAAAGGAGTGTGTGTGAGTTTCAGCGCAACCAGCGCTCCCACCGGCTCTGTCATAACGACTCCCAGGGCGATGGTGACCGGGAATTTGAAATTTCCGTAGAGCGCAAACAAAATCATGAAGATCAGCACGACCGCAAGGGGTCCAATGAAATACATCTGCGATTTGGCTTCGAGAAACTGGCTGTATTCGCCGCCCCACGACATCGTGTAACCCGGCGGCAGGATCACGGCTTTCTTGACCGCCGCTTGGCCGTCGCGCACTGCCCGCTCCAAATCGCGCCCCTCGATGCTGTACTGCACGCCGATATAGCGGGAATTGTTTTCCCGATAAATGAAGGACGCACCGTTGCCCTGAGTAATGTTGGCGAGCTGACTGAGAGGGATCTGCTGCCCGTCGGGTGTGCCGACCAACAAGTTGCCAATCTCATGCGCGCTGCTGCGGAATTGGGGTTGCATTCGCACTACTAGATCAAACAGCTTCTCCCCTTGAATGACCTGGGTGACGGCCTGCCCACCGACTGCGGCCGAAATCACGGCTTCCACGTCGGCAAGATGCCGTAACGCGCGATCTTGTCCCGATCGACATCGACGAGCAGACTGGGCTGGCCCAGTTCGCGGACTACGGTAAGCTCGGTGAACCCGCGCACATTGGAGAGCGCGTTCTTGATCTGGATGGCTTTGTCCTGCAGCACGTTCAGGTCTTCCCCATAGATTTTGACCGCCAAAGAGCTCTTGAGGCCGGTGAGCGCCTCGTCCACGGCGTCTTCGGCGGGCTGGGTGTAGTTGAAAATGATTCCGGGAAAGGCGGTGAGTTTCTTGTTGATCGATTCGATCAGTTGTTTCTTGTCACTGACCTCGCCGGTCCATGATTTGTCCTTGTACGGCTTCAATCCGACGTAGAACTCGCAGTTGAAAAAGCCAGTGGCATCGGTGCCGTCGTCGGGGCGTCCTAGCTCCGAACCTACGACTGTCACCTGGGGATAGGACATCAGAATGTCGCGGATCTGCGGAGCGATGCTGCTCGCTTCCTCCTAGCGAGTGTTCTCTTGTGAAAACGGCGGCAGGCCAACGTCGGCGACTAACTGCCGGAAGGCGGGCTCATCGTGCAGGTTGTCGAAAGCATGATCGGTTTCGATTTGGAACAAACCGTCGGCGTGCCGATCATAGGCGATCCTGAGGTAGCGCAGGGCTTCTTGCTTGTTCCCCTGAAGTGAGCACGTCACCGCCAGGAAGTACGGCGACAACAGGCCGCGCTCATAGAGCTTGGTCTGTTGCCGGCGGAGACCCTGGAGCAGACCCTTTCCGCCTTCGGCGGCGAAACCCTTCTCGGTAGCTTCAGCGATGGCGAGGGCCGAGCTGTCGTGCATCAAAAGCGCTTCGCTCTTTGCTTCCTGCAGGTAATGAGGATAATCCGCCGCCAACAGGTAGATGAACTTCAGATAACGGTGAGGAGAAATGAAGTCGGGCTCATTTTCTTCCATCTGCGTGAGCAGGGCGATGGCATCCCGCTGCCGGCCCGCGTCGAAAAGAATGGCACCCTTGTCGGCCAGGACAGACTTGGAAGCGGGTTCCAGCGATTGGGCACGCTCGATCTCCGCCAACGCCTCGGGATAACGGCGGAGGCATTGCAGGTAAGTCGCATACCAATGATGGGCGGCGGCGTTATTGGGATTCAACTCAATCGCTCGCCGGAATTCTCTGTCGGCGGCGGCGACGTCCCCCATTCCGAAGAAAGATGCGAAGGCAAACGAGGCGTGCGCCTCCGAAGACCGATTGTCGAGCTCGACCGCCTTTTTCGCGGCGGCCAGGGCGCGCGGGTAGGCCTCGGAGGCAGGCATCACGGTGTATTCGCGCAGCAGGTTGTAGCAGTCGGCGAGCCCAACATAGGCGGGCGCGTAGCCGGGATCGTGGACGATAGCTTGCGTGAACGAGTCGACGGCTTTGTTCAGGCTGTCGGGAGTTCGCTTTTCCCAGTAGTAACGGCCTTTCAAATAAAATTCTTCGGCTTCGCGGTTGGCGGCGTGAAGCGGCAAGCCGGCGCTGGACGAAGAAGAGGCTGGTTGCGTTTTCGATCCCGCTTTCGCCGAGCGATAGCTCGGCCGGAAAATCCAGACGGCAAACAGCAGAACCAGAACTGGCAGAGCGAAGATGAATATCCAGCGCGGCGAGGCATGGGGTGGAGGCGGTGCGAGAGCATGGGAGGCAAGCGGCACTTCCTCTTCCGCCGAAGGCTCCGCGTCTTGAGCGGGGCCGATCCAGCGGTAGCCGTGCCGTTCAATGGTCTCAATGAAGATCGGGTTGTCGGCGGAATCGCCCAAGGCATCGCGCAGCCGTTTGATGGCGCTGCTGATGCCACGGTCGAAATCCACAAAGACGTCGTCCGGCCAAAGCGCCTGGCGCAGTTCCTCGCGGGTGACCACTTCGTTGGGACGGCTCAGCAGAACACCCAGGGCACGAAACGGCAGGTCCTGGATTCGGACTTTGACACCACTCCGCCGCAGTTCCCCGGCACGAAGGTCGGCCTCAAACACGCCAAAACGAATCAATACTGGAGACGCCTGTGCAGGACACATAAGACGACGCGCTTGCGGGGGACTGAATAGTCTACACCCGCAAGAATTTCTTCGATCTGGCACTTTCGGGCCAATTTTCCTACGTCCGATACCGGACAAGAAGTCGTTCTAAGCCCATGTAAGCAAAGTGCTTACCGCGTGGCACACGCGTCGCAGACAGGTTATCTCCGAAGTATTGACCGCGCTACGTTCCCGGGGTCAAAGTCGGCGCGGAGCCCGACTAACTGACTGTTCAAAAAAAGACCGGAAGCACTCTATTTCCCAGGAGACATCATATGAATTCGTTCTATCGGCAAGTGAAGTATCCGGGCATGGCCGCAGTGGCGCTCACCATGCTCGCCGCGGTGGTGATATTGGCCGGGGTCGCGATTCCGGCGCAGGCGCAGAACCATCCACCATCTTTTTTCCCGTATCCCTCAACTTTCGTTGTGAACAACGATATCGGCGGTTCCATCTCGGGTGTTCAAGCGGCCGTAGTGGGAGACTTCAACAACGACGGCAAACTCGACATCGTCTCCATGGAGGCCCCCGGCGGGTACCTTGAAATCGACGTCGCGCTGGGCAACGGGGACGGCACTTTCCAATATCCGGTGGTCCAGAACCTCTTCTCTCCTGGCCAACATACCCCCTATGCCATGGCGGTGGGCGACTTCAACGGCGACGGCCATCTCGACGTTGCCGTGTGGGGCATCTATGCGGCGAATAATACCAGCGAAGTGATGATCTTCCTCGGCAACGGCAACGGGACCTTCAATTACAGCAATACCTATGCAGCTCCAAACAGTTCTGACTATACCGAGAGCTCAAACACCCTCTATGTGGCTGACTTCAACGGCGACGGCAAGCTCGACCTGGCCGCGCTGACTCAATACAACGGCGTGTTACATCTATCTGGGCAATGGCGACGGCACCTTCCAGACCGCGGTTGGGTACTCCACCGTGGATCCGAACCATCCGAACAACTACGACCGCCCTGGGCATGGCGGTGGGCGATTTGAATGGCGACGGAAAGCTCGATATCGCGGTTACAGAAAACAACGGGATGGCCGTGCTGCTCAACAACGGAAACGGCACGTTCGGAACGGCCACGTACTGCGCTTCCGGGATCAACTCCCAAAGTCAGATGGGCATCGCGATTGGCGATCTGAACGGCGACAAGAAGAACGACATCGTGACCACGGACTACCTCGGAGATGTTGTGGTCTTTCAGAATCAGGGCAGCGGCACGTTTGCGGTAAAGGGGGTGGCCGCCACGCTGACGGAGCCCACCTGGCTGGTATCTATAGCGGACATCAATGGCGACAAGAAACTGGACCTCGTGGTCACCGATTTCGCGGGAGAGACCTTCACCTTCTATGGCAAGGGCACTGGCCTCTTCACCGCCGGGCCAGTCTATCCGCTGCAATACTGGGACCAGCCACCTAGCAATCTGATCCTAGCCGACTTCAACGGCGACGGTGCGCTCGATATCTTCAAAGCGGGCGACCACTATTGGAAGGGCCAGGTGACCCTGGGCCGCGGCGATGGCACGTTCCAAACGAACGCGGCTTATGGGCGAGGCCTGACCGGTTTCGGGAACAACCTGGTCACCGCCGACTTCAACGGCGACGGCTTCCCGGACGTGGCGTTCTCCTATGCGCGAATCAACAGCGTGCCGGCGTTCGGAGTCATGTTGGGAAGTTCGCACGGTGCATTAGCGGCGCCAATTTACACGACATTCCTCTCGGCCACATGCAGCGGCAACTACCCCGTGTGGATTGCCACCGGCGACGTGAACGGCGATGGCAAAGCCGACATCGTGGCGACCATTCAGGACTACAACAACACCGGCTGCAAAAGCGAGACGTTAGCGGTGTTTAAGGGTCTTGGGACAGGAAAGTTCAGTGCTCCCGTTTATTACTCGACGGGCGCGTCGGCGCAATCGAACGATGTGTTCCTGGCCGATGTGAATGGCGACGGCAAACCGGACATCGTCATTTCGAACGCGGACGGCACCATCAGCGTGCTGCTCAACAAGGGCAACGGCACGTTTGGCACCGCCAGCCTCATCACCAGCGTGGCCGCGCTCAGCCCCCATCTGAATGCTCTGGCCATCGCCGATTTCAACGGCGATGGAAAGCTCGACATTGCGGCCGCATCCTATTATCCGGGCTCCTACAGCAGTAATCTGTATATCCTGCTGGGCAAAGGCGACGGCACGTTCCAGGCGCCGATCACCGTTGCTGCCGCGCCGCAATACGTATACACCGCCACGCTCGCGGCGGGCGACTTCAACAAGGACGGCAAGACGGATTTACTCGTCACCCTCGAAGGGAGTACTGGTTGCTCAGGTTACCAAGGCGCTGCCGCGTATGTCGTTCTTCTGGGCAAAGGCGACGGCATGTTTACTCCTGGCTCCCTCCATTGCACGGGCGGCGACTATCCCGTCTATCCGGTGGTCGGCGACTTCAACGGAGACGGGAAGCTGGACGCGTTCATCCCCATGCTGGAGGAGTACGGCGTGAACTCAGTCTCCGGTCCGGTGTTGCTCCAGGGCAAGGGAGACGGCACCTTTAACCGCATCGGCGAGTTCTACGCAGGGGCGACCAGCCACGCGGCGGTGGTTGCCGATTTCAACGGCGATGGCACCCCGGACATCGCCGTACTGAATGATGACGATTTTGCCATCGGCTACTACATCAGCTTCGTCACCGTGATGCCAAACAGCACGCAGCCGGTGAGCGTCTCGCCGCTCAACCTGAACTTCGGCAGCGTAGCGGTGGGCGCAACCAAGTCGCTCACTGTCCTGCTCACCAACAACCAGACCACCCCGCTGACCATCAGCGGCATTACGGTGGCGAGCGCGACGGGTAATTTCAGCGCCACTCAGAACTGCGGCACCAGCCAGAAGCCCGGCTTTGAATGCACCATCACGGTGAAATTTAAGCCCTCAGCCCTCGGGGCCCAAACCGGAACGCTGACGATTAAAGACTCCGCCGGCACACAAACCGTACAACTCATCGCGAAGAACCCGTTGCCGACCATTAAGTCGCCGCTCTCGCCCAGCAGCGCGACCGCGGGCGGCGCCGGATTTACGCTCACCGTCACTGGCACGGGATACCTGAGCAGCTCGGTGGTGAATTGGAATGGATCCGCTCGGGCCACGACGTACGTGAGCTCGACCGAAGTTACGGCCACCATCAACGCTGCCGACATCGCGAAAGGCGGAACGTTCAAAGTCACGGTCACCAATCCCGCGCCTGGAGGCGGCACATCCGCGGCTGCCAACTTCGCGGTCGACAATCCCGTGCCGACACTGACCTCAATCTCACCGAGCTCGGCGACGCACGGTGGCGCCGCTTTCACCCTCACCGCTACCGGTACTAACTATGTTGTTGGTTCCATTATTGAATGGAATGGAACGAAACTCACTACGAAGTACGTCAGCAGTACGACGTTGACCGCAACCGTGCCGATCGCCGACATCAAGACGGCAGGCACAGCCAGCGTGACCGTCTTTAACCCAACACCCGGAGGCGGCACCAGCGCGGCCAAGACGTTTACGATCAATTGATGAACGATGCAGGCTGCGCTTCAGATTGGAGCAGCAGCATCTGGCAAAGGAAGAAAGTTCACCGTGGGCTGGTCTCCTGGTTCCCGGTGCCGGAGCGCGGGTGGAGGATCCGCGCTCCGGATTTGTTAGGTTCCGTGTTCTCAAGTACGCGGCTAAGTGAAGTGCCCACATCCCGCGTACTCTTCCACAAACCTTTCGCCCAGGCCGCAGATCGGTCACCCCAGCTACATTTCAGCATCACGCAGCTTAGTGATGCGTGTCACAGAGTCTTGTGGGGTCCGGCGGTACAAAAGGAGCGAAAGATCGAGCCCATTCGCCACTAGGGGGCACTCCATGAATCCTGCCAAGTCTGTGAGGCCGTACACGGCCGGGATAGCGGCCTTCTTGGGATTTCTCAGCTTGAGTGCTCGCGGAATTTTTCGTCGCCGCGAGAAAACCACGGTTGTCATCTGTCCCACGGTGAAACTGCCGGCCGAGGTGAGGCTTGATCCCGAACTCCGCATGGAATCCTGCTCACGCTGGCCGGAGCTCGAGAACTGTAGCCAATCCTGCATGCCACAGGTCCAGTTTTCCGCCGAAGACCTAAACGATTTCGCGGCGCGCTACGAAGGCAAGCAGTGCAGTTCGTGTGGTACGGCGCTAACCCGGGACGACTGGTATAAGAGTCGGCTGGCGGGCCTTGAAACCACCACCGGAATGCCGAAAATACCCGGGGATGTTCGCCCATCGTTCCTCAACACTCCCGAGACTCGCGGGCCGATCTGCTCGGCCTGCTATGCCGCGAAGGGTGCCTAGAGGTTATCCCGCGCGGGTCAGGCTTCCTGAGGCGCCGGTTCGGGACTGGTTCGGCCTCTCTGGGCCAGGAGCGCGTTCAATTTCGCCAGCACTTCAAACGCATCCGCCACATAGAGCACGTCCGCTTTTCCCCGCGCCCATCCGCAGTTCGGATCAAGATTCACGGCGCGGCGTTCGTTGATGAAGCGCCAGCCCACGACGTGGGGCTCCTCGCCGTGGCAGCACGTGGATAAACCCTTGGGATGGCGCGGCGTCGATCCGGTCTGGCCCACCTGGTTGAGATGGGTCATGAAGCCGAGCACCGCCTGACTTTCTCCGGTTTGATCGACAAGCGATTTGCTGCCGCCGAGGGACGCGCCCGACGTGCGCAGGAAATCGAGAATCAGCGGTTCCGCCCGCTCGACGTGGGTCTTGCCGTCGGCCTGCTTCTTGGTCCAGCCTGCACCCGCGACAAACAGCAAGCTGGCGTCGGGCCGGATGGTTTGTACGTCGCTCTTCGGAGCGCGGACACCGGTGACGACCGTTCTTGCGGCCCCGTTCGGCAACGTCACCGGAATTTGTTCGACCCGGGCCGCGCTGGGTGTTCCGGTCGTTTCTGTGGCAATCGTTTCTTTGGCAACCCAGGCCGCGTGACAGCCGGACTCAAGCAATACGATCCAAGGCCGCGCGTCGCGGCGGATGACGGCTTCGATCCGCTGTCGATAGTGCCAGCGCGTGGCCCGCACCTCGCCCCCAACGGCTTCGAGCGCGGTGACATGCGTGTCGACACATCCGTTCAGACGATGCGCCACTCCCGGCAGGACGCGCGTGAAGCGGGAAGTCGCGGGCGCAAGAATCAGATCGGCTGCCGCGGAACGGCAGATTGCTTCCGCCGCCGCTGCATCGCTCGCGTAGCGCGCGGTGGCGAAATCCGGTCCTGCGACCGCGAGAATTCGCTCGGCTCCGGCGGAGGCGACCGTCTGCGCGGCAGCCGACACGTCTGCGCCGATTAGGCCGATGGTCAAGCGCGCGCCGAGTTGCTTGCCCAATTCCAGAGCAGCGCCCAGAACCTCATACGACGACTTGGGGAGCGTGTTGGCGGCTTCCGAAACGTGCGCCAGAAACAAAATGCTTTTTGACATCAGAGTCTCGATCTCCTCATTTTGTTGTCCAGTACCGTGACCGAGCAAGAATCCTTCCGGTGGAGGGACGGGCGTCTCGCCCGTCCAGCCGGGCGGGGACGCCCGGCTCTCCACCAGTAAGCGGTCGCAGCACTATTTGCCAATCCATTCCGCGAGCTCTTGCGCGATCTGATCGGCCGACAAATCTTTGACCACGCGCGTCTGGCGCTGTTGCTTCGGCGGGCTCGCGCTCAGAAAGTGCAATCCGCCTGCCGGCAACGGCACGGACTTCGCCCGTTGCAACGCTGGCATCACCGTGCGCATATTCGCCATTCCGATCTGCGGATTGTTGCGCGGCTCCGGCAGATTGCCGGTCGCCCAACCGAACAACGCGGGCGGTCCCTGGCACACCGAAACCTGGTGACATCCGCCTTCGATGCGCTCCAGAACTTCGAAGGAACCGTCGGCTTGTATGCTGAGCTGGTCAACACCTTGAAACTGGTCGAGAATCTCCAGCCGCTCTCCAACTAACTGCATGGTGGCGCCCGCGCCTCGCGATGCCGATTCCCAACCGCCGAAAACAAGCAAGCGCGAGCGATCGAGACCGGGGATGCTCTGGATGGTTTCCGCCAGCAGCGCAGCCGTCGCATGCGCATCGGCAAAGCCGCTGGCGCTCGCATCGACCGGAACAAGTTCAAAACTCACGCGCTGGGCAATCGTCATCATCACTTGCTGAAGTTTTGCTTTGGGCCCCACACTCACCAGCCAGACCTTGCTGCCCGCGACCTTCGTCGCTAAGTTGGCGGCTTCATACAGGGCATGAGCGGCCCAGGGATCGAGCACGGCGGGAAGCATCATTTCGTTCTTGAGCGCGGGGCCGGTTGGGGTCTGGATCGGCTCCAGAGTTTGCAGCGGGTCGGGTACGCTGCTGCCGCAGATTACTATGTGATATCCGTTTGCCATTCGGCTCCTGTCAGTTTCAGTATTTCACAACGGTTCGGGTAGGCACGGCTACACAGGCTTGCGGAAAAACAGTTCCTGAGCTACAGGCGCGCCCTCAGCGACTCAGTTCAGCGCCGAGTGCAATCCCCCTGCGCCGGCTTCGAATTCGATGTTTCCTTTCGTGCCGTCGGCGGCGGCTTCGCAATTCCACAGGCACGCGCCGCAGTACACGCACTTTTCGCGATCGAAGGCGGGCACTGCGTCTTCACCCCGAGTGATCGCCTGCCCTGAACACATTTCCACGCACAACTTGGTTTCACAGGCGCGGCAGAGTTCGGGGCGGCGAAAGATCACATGGTTCGCATAGCCGGGCTGAGCCTGCACGCCTCCTCCCATGAGCAAAGCATCCTGGTGTGAGATGAGAAGCTTGCCATCCATTGGGATCTCGGGCCAGCCGCAGCGGTCCATGATGCGGTCGTGCAGCGACGTTCCTTTGGAGGTGCATTCGTCCTGCATCTGCTTCAGTTCGGCGGATGAAATCCGCGATCTACAAAAGTCTTCCAGCGAGGGCAGTCGGGGCGCTCGACGCAACGCCGGTGTCACACACCCGCCGGTCAAGCCCGCGACCGCCATGCCGATCATTCCCGTGACGACGCCCTGCTGGAACCCATTGCGCGCTTCGGCTGCGATCTTCGATTCGCGATCGACCCAGCTTTCGCGGCGGCGGCGCACATACGTAGCTTCCAGGTTCTCGCGAGTAAACGCCCGTTTTTGTTCGGCGAGTTCGATGACCGCTTCGGCCAGTTGCACGCCGGTGGTCCAGGCTTCATCCACTCCGGAGCCCGCGAGCACGTTCGTGCTGCCCGAGCCCTCGCCAATGCGGGCGTAGCCGTTGCCGGCTAGGAATGGCTCGCCGTGGCGGCCCGACTCCTGCAACGACTTGGCTCCCCACGACTTCAGCGTTCCACCTTCGAGATAACGCCATAAATAAGGATGCAGCATGAAGTGCTGGAGGTAGCGATACGCGGTGCGGACCGGACTGCGGAACCACGACGGAACAAAGATGCCAACCGACGCCAGCCTGTCGGGATGAACGTAGAGGAAACCGAAAATTTCCGGCTCGGGGAAGCCGATGGTATGCAGGACGGTACCGGGTTCCAGTCCGCTATCTTCTCGGAGTTCGATCACCATCTTCATGCCGAGCGCCCATTCGCGGGAGCCGTGGCCTTCGGGCATTCCAAGCTGCGCGTCGATTTTGCGGCCGACTGCTCCCACCGGACCGTCGGCCACTACCGTTAGCGCTGCGTGCAGGTCCATGCCCGGCGTGAAACCTGCGTCGGGGCGTCCTTGAAGATCGGTCCCCTGATCGGCGAGGCGCACGCCGGTAACGGAGTCGGCTTCAATCAACGCCTCGGCGACCGGCATGCCCGGCCAGATTTGCACCACGCCGGACGCGGCTACCTGATCGCTGACCCACTGATTGAATTGGCCGAGCGACAGCACCAGGCCGCCGTGCTTGTTCATGAAGGGTGGGGTGTAGGGTAGTTCGAAGGCATCGTGCTTCAGTCCGAAGAGGAAGCTCAGGGAGCGCAGCGCGCGGTCGGCCGCCTTGAAAGAGAATGATCGCCGGCTCGCGCCCGTGGGATCGAGCAGGTATACGAGCTTCTCTTTCTTCACGGCGGCGGACATGGGAATTTGCGTTAGGTCAACGCCGGGGAAACTGCTCCGTAACCCACGCGCCCGCGTGACTGCGCCTGAGACTCCGAAGCCCAGCCCGTCGGCACGCTCGTAGCAAATTATTTGCAGAGGCAGGCCGGGGGAGGCTGTGCTCTCCACTCGCACCGAGCCATCGGGATTCAGCAAGCTGCGGCTCAACGTCGTCAGGAAGCCGCCCATCGCGGGACCGAAGCCGACGCAGGCGATGTCGACCGTCATCTGTTGGCGGTCGATTGCGGGCTGTTCTTGGGAAGCGGCGCTCATGAGCCTGTCGTGAATTCCAATCTCCGCCCTCGGCGGCTGAAGCTGCAACAGCGTTTGCGGCATATACGGCGCGGCTAAAGCCGCGCCGCTTCAAAACAAAATCAAGATCCGAGTTGTTGCCAAGCTCGGCACCTAAAGGGTTCGTATGAGAACTCGGTCGTCCCTCCGGGACTTAATTGGTTTCCTCCACTTTTCCCAGCGCTGAAGCGCTGGGCTAAGTTTGATCGCCCCTTCGGGGCTGGATTCTTGCCGCGTGAGATTTCCGTGGTCGGGAAGGCACGTGTCATGCAAGCCACCTGCGTCAACGGACGGTCATGCGGGGTAGTCCAGCGCCTCCGGAATCATGAGCTTCGAAATTGCCTCGGCGGCTCGGTCCTTCGATAGGCGGCAGCCCGTGAGGCAGGTGGAGAGCTTGGTTTGCAACGCGAGAAACTGCTCGGCTCCATCGCACTTTGCGCAGGGACCGGCTTTTCTCGGATGCGAGCCATCGAGTGCGATGACATCCAAGCCGTAGGAACCGATACCCGGAATAATGCCTTCGAGCGAATCCAGTTCGTCCTGCTGGTAGCAACCGCGGTAGCCCGCTTCGTCCCACGCGGGGTGACGGTTGTATCCGAACACCAGCTCGGCGCAGATGCGGGCCACTTCTCCACTGGCCCGCGCCGACTGCACGTGGCACAGGTCGGTCATAAAATTCACCAGGCCAGCGAGGCCTTCGGCGACCGCGGGATCGCTGGGTCCACGCTGCTCCAGTTCGAGCGCATCGAGAATCTGGCAGCGCGCCGCGAGCAACCAGCAGAGTGCGTCGGCCAACGGGAAGGTCACTCCCTGACGCGCGCTCTGGTAGAGGCGGCCGCCATCGGCATCTTTGCTGTGCTGCAAACGATCGAGCGTCCACAGCCACATTCCCATCGCCGTGGCCAGCGTGCACGCGCCCGTGCCGGGACGCTCGCTGGCGATGCCGCGCATCTCCGCAATCCACTCCTTGAACTGCGCGACGAAGAGCGGGTTGGTCATGGTGATCGAAAGTTGGCGGCGTTGCACCGCTTCCGGCCCCTCGTAGGTCGCTTCCAGTTGCGCATCCATCCACTTGTTGCCTAGGAAGCCCGGGCAGTCTTCGGTGATGCCGTAGCCACCCATCAGGCTGACCGCTTCGCGCATCATCTGCACGCCCCAGCCTGTGTTCCACAGCTTGGTGGCGGGGCAAAGGACGTCGGCCAGCGAATCCAGAAGAACGAAACGCAGAAGCGTGTCCGACTCCAGCGGCGCTCGCTGGGGATCGTCGGCTGGCAGGCGCAGCAGATCTGCCGCCCGTTCCGACGCTTCGCGATGCAGCTTCGCGCGCGCTTTGGCGGTGGCGATTCCCTGCGTAGCCAGCAGTTGGTCAACCTCGCGCTCCAACGGATCGAGTTCATCAAAGGCCCGCGCGGCCGCAAATCCGAGCGCTGCGCTGGCCTCGCCGGTCGCCCATACGTCCACCAGTCGGTGCAGCGAGTCTTCGCGAGCCTGCAACCCGAGTTCATAGCGGACAGATCCTGGCGTCGCCGTCTCCGCGCCGCGGAAGCGCCCGCGCTGATAGCGAATGACCGGCTCGACCGCAGAGAGCAATTTCGCCGCCGTCATGACGCCCACGGTCACGCGAGTCCGGCGGAACACGGCTTCAATGATCTCGCTGTGGTTGTAGCGCGGCACGATGACGCCATCTTTCACGTCGTAGCCGCCGACAATACGGCTGGCTGGGATCCGCAGGCTGAAAATCGGATCGCCGGTCGAGGAAAGCTGATGTACCAGTTTCTTCGTGGGCGTGCCGCGGTCAAATGTTCCGGGATCCGTTTCTTCCAAGATCACCATGCAGCTTCCCTTGATGCGCTCGTCGCCGGAATCGACCGCGGCCGTCACAAAGTTAGCAAACGCGATATTGGTGATGAAGCGACCACGCTTTTCCACCTGCAGCGTCGGTTCTTCTCCATCCTTCCACTCGGCGATTCGGATTTTTCCGTTGAGCATGCCGGTATCGACGCCGACATACGGAATCGGCTCGGTCAGGCAGAATGCTCCTCGCCAGGGTTTGCGATCTTCTCCGGCCTGAGGCGGCGCGGCCAACTGCATGTACTTGGCTTGTTGCTCGGGCGTGCCGCGCTCGTGGATCGGCGACAGCGCCAGACAGCTGGCCAGGCTGGCGGTTGCGGCCCCGCCGTCCACCCATCCCAGCTCAAACGCCACCAGCGCGAGCGCCAGGTTCTTCGGACCCGCGATGAATCCACCTTGCTCGGGCTCCATGAATACGGCTGTGATCCCGGACTTATCGAATGCCTCGAGCAGTTCGGCCTTGGCGGGAGTCCACTCGTGAGAATTGCGGCCGCCGCTCGCCACCAGTCGCGCCACCGGACCGCGGGCCACGGACCGCACCGATTGCACCAGCATCTGCAGGTCATAGCGGTCGGCGAATCGCCATTGCAACTGGCGCGCGGCATCGGAAGGAAGCGTCCGCAGCAGTTCCGGCTCGACGGGGGCGGCAGTAGAGGCCATGGCCTTGCTCCTTTGTACAGTGGTCTTGGGAAGCGACCCTTCTGATTCTGCCGTCGCATAACCATCGGGTCTGTGACCTACGTCATGAGGACCTGTGACCTGGGCACGTGGCTGTACCCAGCGGCGTGGCGACCCGAGGGTGCGGGCGCAGCCATGGCTATGTGCCGTGCATCACAGCGTTTTTGGCCTGCAAGATCGCAAAATGTTAAACAACGGAGGCCGAAATCATGCACGGCGACGAGAAAGTCATTGCGCAGCTGAACCTGGCTCTATGTTCGGAACTGACGGCGATTGTGCAGTACATGACGCAGTCGGAGATGTGCCAGAACTGGGGCTACAAACGCCTGGGAGAGCTCACGAAAGGGCGGGCGATCGAGGAGATGCGGCACGCCGAAGGGCTGATCGAGCGGATTATCTTCCTTGACGCTACACCCGCGGTCGACGTCGTGTTGAAGCCTCAGCTGGGCGGCAAGGTACAGCAGCAAATGGAGATTAACCTTAAAGACGAGCTGGAGGCAGTCCGCCAATACAACGGAGCCTTGAAGACTTGCGTCGTGGCAGGGGACGAAGGCACTCGAGCCCTATTCGAGCACATGATTAAGGACGAAGAGCGGCACGCGGACTTCCTGGAATCTCAGCTTCATTCCATCAAGGAAATGGGGATCGCCAACTACCTCGCGCAGCAGTTGCATGGCGACAAATGACCTGGCGTTCTGGTTCAAAATGAGCCAGGAAACGGCCGTCACCACTCAGACTTCCGCAAAAAAGCAGTGGGACGCGTGGTTGCGCGTCTCACTGCTGGGGTGAGTGTTGCTATGCTGCGTTGCTACGCTGGGAAAGAAACCAGCATAGTCTTACCTTCCATGTCTGCCGCCACCGCCGCCACCGTGCGACCCTCCGCCACCGTGAGATCCTCCGCCGCCGTGCGACCCTCCGCCGCTAGGCGCTGAATGGCCGCCACCGCCGCCGTGGCTGGGAGCCGAACGTCCACCACCACCGTAACTCGGGCGTCCGCCGCCACCGTAACTGGGAGCCGGGCGTCCGCCACCGCTGTAGCCGCCACGATTGCCTTGGTAAGCAGGACGACCGTAAGAGCGCGGAGTAACGATCGGTTGCCTCATGTTGAGCGGCGGACGAGACGATCCGCTGTAGCCACGGCTCTCTGGACTGTAGCCACGGCTGGACGGACTCGAACTGCGGGGCGATCCGTAAGAGCCGCGGTTCTCCGCAATAGATGATCGTGCGGCCGGCCCACCGCGGGCTGCTTCCGACGATGAACGCTGGGGCATTGGCGAAAATTTCTGCCAGCCGCCACCGTTACCGCTACTGCTCGCGCGAGCGGACATCGAGCCACCTGAGTTACCGGGCCTTGGCGCTGAACCCCAATTCGAGTTGCCGCGTGTTTGCGAATTCTGGCTAAAACGCTGGGGCCCGCGAATCTGCGATTGCCCTCGCCCCTGCCCTCTATCCAACGATCGCGACGCTGTTGCTGTCGCACCTCGGGCCGAGAAGAAGTGCTGATTCTGCGACACGTTCCGCATGGTGGAAGGAGCCGCCGGACGTCCGCTAGCCGAGAAGCTCTCGCGGCCCGGCGTCATGGGCAGTCTGCCGGTCGAGAAACGCGCATTCTGGAACTGCGCATGACTCATCGGCTGAGCATGCATACGACCTGTGCCGAACTCGCTGCCCGAGACGGTTGTCCCGCCGCGGAAGTGCTGGTCATGCATCGCCAGGTTCACGTTCGAAAACCGCGTTCCGCCATGCAGCGGAGCAAAGCCTCCGCGGTTGAAGTCGTTAAAACGGCCCTCCCCGAATCGTCCGCCGCCCCACCGGCCCCACCACGGATGGAAATGGTCACACGGTCCGAGAGGGAGCCAGCCGACCGAACCCCAGCCTCCGAATCCAAAGCCGAAACCGCCGCCGAACCCGAAGAACGAAACGTAAGCCGGCGCCCAGATCGGCTGGTAAAACGGTTGGGCATAGACCGGACCAGGCCACCATCCCCAGCCTCCGTCGACATACATCCAGCGGCCGTAGTGATACGGAGCCCAGCCCCAATCATCGTACGAAACCCAGGTCCATCCCCAATACGGCTCATACACCCAATGGCCATTGCGATACGGAGCCCAGTCAGGGTCCGTTTCCGTCGGCCGCCACACTTGACCGTAATCGGGAACTTCCGACCAGGTGCCTTTGTTGTCGAGATCTTCGGCTCCAACGTAGTAATCGTTGGTTTGCCGGCGCGATGCCGCATTGCGGATGACGTTGTCGCGATCGGTGTTCCACTGGTCCCAATCATCGCGGGCCGGGGCTTCGCCGATCTTGTATTGCGCCTGATCGCCCGCGCCCTGGACGGTAATGAACTGGCCCTGGGTCACGTGCGTGCCGCCTTGCGGAGTCGTAACGTCGACTTCACCTTTGCGGACCAGCACTTCAGTATGATCGTCGGCAGTCACCAGGATTCGAAAGCTGGCTTCGCGGCGATCGGTGCGGATGGCAACGTTGGGCGTATCGATTTCCGCATCCGCGTTGCTGTTCTTGAAGACGGAGTAGTTTGCCATGCCGTGTCCGAGTTGAATCTGGATCTGCGAGCGGGTCAGGGTGTTGATGTTGGCCTGCGTATTCGCGGCCAGGCGAAGCATGTTGGCATAGTCGAGCTGAAGTTCGGTGCGCGCGTTGTCGCCGGTTGAAACGCGGTCACCCGCAAGCAAGGGAGCATTGAGCGCCGCCGCCGACCAGGCGCCGTTATCGCCGCGCTGGGTAGAGACATCGCCATGAATCAGACTGACGCGCGCCACGCCGTTGGTTTCCGCCGGCGCGGACGTGTTGTAACTCTGGTCGTTGGGATTGGAATTGGAATCGGGACTGGGCCCCTGGTCGGAGTTGGGGGCCGCAGCTACCTGCGAATCCTGGTCCGGTATTTGGTCGTTCTGCAGGTCGTACTGAGCCATGACTGCGCCTGGAATCGCAATCGTCAATCCCAACCCTAAGAGTCCGGTTATCAGTTTGAATTTCATAGGCACCTCCAGTTTGCTCGGGACGAATCTCTGGTGGTGATAAGGCAAGCTGAATGCCAATGTCGCGCGCCCGAAGATATTTCCTCAACTGCCTTATTCCTGGCAAGATACGCAAGACATAACATCGTGGACAGCCGGCGATTCGCTGGGCTGCGGTGGCCCGGTTCCACCAGAGTGGTGGTTTTCGGCCAGGGGTTGAACTATCGATTGTCGCGGATTCGAAGGTGTGTCCTACTGTTTCGATACTCGCGCTCTTGCCCCCCTTGACACGGTCTTTTGAAATCAAAGACTTAGGGGCGATTCCCTTCAGGTCTTTGAGGAATAAGGACTTATTTGTAAAGTATTTTAAAATCAATCAGTTAGATTGGGATCACAGCTGGCAAGGCGCGTCACTACGGAGAGGCGTCGCGGGTGAACACGGAGACGGGAGGTGGACACACCTTCCAGGATTCCGCTCTAAGAATGATTGACTCTATGTAATAGATTCTGGTATATATCATTTCCAGGAGGCACCGATGCCGCGCACCGCTAAGCTCTTTCTTAATGGCCGCAGTCAGGCGGTCCGCTTGCCTGCCGATTTTCGTTTTGAAGGCAGCGAGGTCTTTATCCGGCAGGACCAAACTACCGGAGACGTGATCCTCTCGCGGCGTCCCGAGTCATGGGACAGCTTCTTCAAACTCCGGCAGGAAGCAAATATTCCGGACGAATTCATGGCCGACCGTCAGGATGAAGCCCCGCAGAAACGCGAGTTGTTCTAGTGGCGGTCCGTTACCTGCTCGACACCAATATCGCGAGCTGCATTATCAAGGGGAATAGCCCGGCTGTTGATCGTCATCTGGTGAAGGTTGCGATGGCAGAGATCGCGATCTCCGCGGTTACGGAAGGGGAGTTGCGCTTCGGAGCGGCGCGGCTTCCACATGCCACGCGATTGCACAACCTGATTGAGGACTTTTTTCTGCGCGTGGCTGTCCTGCCCTGGGATTCCGACGCAGCCCGACAATACGGCCAGCTTCGGGCCGCGCTGGAACGCGACGGCCAGCCGATGGGGAACCTCGATGCCATGATCGCCGCTCATGCGCTCGCGTTGGACGCGGTCCTCGTCACCAACGACCAGGCGTTTGCCCGTATCAAAAAGCTGAAGGTCGTCGATTGGACGAAAGAAGCACGCCAGTGACATGCGGCGAAACACGGCTGGGGTAGAGAGTCGGACTAATCGGCAAGGCGTGATACAGTCGCGAAATGGCCAGCAAAAAGGTGGCATCCTCAAGTTGCCTTACTCCGCTTCATTGTCGTCGATTCCGATCTTCGACAAGCGATAGCGCAGCGCGTTCCGCGAAAGGCCAAGCAGGCGCGCCGCTTGCGACTTGTTGCCGCTGGCGCGCTTCAGAGCTTCGCGGATCATTTCGTCTTCCCACTGGTCGAGCGTCATGCCGTCGGGGAGAAAACGGTCGCGGTCCGATGCCGCTTGGTTGCGGTTGCGCGGCGAATCGAGTTGTATGTCCGCGGCTTCCAGTTGGTTGCCCACCGCGAGCGCGCAGGCGCGTTCGATGACGTTTTGCAGTTCACGCACATTGCCTGGCCAATAATGACTGACCAGGAGCTGCATGGCAGCGGATGAAATGCCGGCGATCTTTTCGTCTTCCTTCCTGCCAGAATCTTTGGCGAAGCGCGCGAGGAACAAGTTCGCTAATCCAGAAATATCTTCTTTGTGTTCGCGGAGCGGCGGAATGTCGATCGGAACCACGTTGAGACGGTAGTAGAGGTCTTCGCGAAACGTTCCATCTTCGAGCGCGGCGCGCAGGTCGCGGTTGGTGGCGGCGAGAAGCCTGACGTCGACTTTAATGGTGCGCGTGCCACCCAAGCGCTCGAACTCGCGCTCTTGCAGCACCCGCAGAAGCTTGACCTGCGTGGCAACGGGCACGTCTCCGATTTCATCGAGAAAGAGGGTGCCTTTATCGGCGAGTTCGAACTTGCCGGGCTTGCTGGTGGCGGCTCCGGTGAAAGCTCCTTTTTCGTAGCCGAACAGTTCGCTCTCCAACAGATTTTCGGGGATCGCGGTGCTGTTGATCTTGACGAACGGGCCGGACGCGCGGCGCGACTTTTCATGAATGGCTCGGGCGATCAGGTCTTTGCCAACTCCGCTTTCTCCGCCCAGCAGAACGGTGGAGTTGGTGGGCGCAACGCGCTCGACGGTGGCCAGCACTTCCTGCATTTTGGGACTGATGGCGACGATGTTCGGATGGCTGTACTTCTGTCCAAGGGCCTCGCGCAGCGAGCGATTCTCCTCCCGCAGGCGCGAGTTGTCGAGTTCCTTGTGCACTACCATCCGCATTTCGGCGAGGGAGAACGGCTTGAGGACGTAGTCGCTGGCTCCGGCTTTCATAGCCTCGACCGCGGTTTCGACCGACCCAAACGCGGTCATGACGACAATGGGCAAGGCGGGATTTTCCTGCTTGGCGGTTTGTAGAAATTCGAGTCCGCTGATGCCGGGAAGTTTGAGATCGGTGAGGACGAGGTGAACGGGTTCGGAGGCGAGCAGCTTCAAACCAGTTTCGGCGTCTCCGGCGGAGAGCGTCTTGAAGCCGTCTTCGCCAAGATTCAGCTCAAGCAGGCGGCGCATTTTGGCTTCGTCTTCGATGATGAGGATGGTCGGCATTGGTTAGCTCGTGTGGGGACGGGCGCCCTCGCCCGTCCCGGCCGAGCGGAGCTCGGCAGTTGCCTGCGGCTCGACGGCTTCGCCGAGCGGAAAGAAGAGTGTAAACGCCGCGCCGCCCCCCGGCGCGTTCTCGACCTGGATCGACCCGTGATGACCGTCCACGATCTTGGAAACAATCGAGAGTCCCAGTCCAACGCCGGTTTTCTTCGTGGTCACAAACGGGTTGAATATTTCTTCGCGCAGCTCTTCGGGAACGCCCGGACCGGTGTCGGCCAGGCGCAGTTCCACTCCTTCCCGATCGTTTTGTGTAGCGAGTTGAACCTCCACCCGCAATGTGCCGCCATGGTTCTGATCCTGCATCGCTTCATAGGCATTCTGCACCAGATTGAGGAAGGCTTGCTCGCACAGGCTTTCGTCGAGCGGAACCAGCGGCAGTCCGCTGGCGTAGTGGCGCTCGACGCGCAGGGGTTTACTCTCTTCTTGTTTCACGTTGAAGCGATCGGCCACAATTTGCAGCACGCGATCGAGAAGGGCGGTCAAGTCTGCGGGCTGCGGTTGCGCGTGAAGAGGACGAGCGAAGTCCAGAAATTCGGTGACCAGGGCGCTGAGCCGATTGACTTCCGTCGAAATGTAGCCGGCTAACTCGCGGGCTATCTCATCGGAGGCCTGCAATTTCTGGGTCAACATTTCGGCCGAGCCTTTGATGACCCCAAGAGGATTGCGAATTTCATGCGCTAATCCAGCCGAGAGCTGGCCGAGCGCCGCCAGGCGTTCGGAGCGCCGTGCTTCCGCCTGAGCCTTCTCCAGCCGGCGATTGGTTTCGGCGAGGCGCTCGGCGAGGTCACGGTACAACTGGGTTTGATGCCGGCTCTGCTGCGCGAAACGGTTGACCACCATGGCGGCGAGAAAGAAAAACATGATGCGCAGCGCGAGGAGGCCGAAAGCCTCGGAAGTCACTTCGTATTCCTGCATTGCGGGGTCAATGAAGAGATACGAGCAGTAGGCAGCGGATGCAAGCAGCGTCCAGATCAGCGTGAGCAGCGGGCCGCAATAAAGTGCCGCGGTCACAACCGGCAAATAATAAATCGGGTAGTAACTGCTGTTGATTGCGACGGCTTCGCCGGTGTGGTAGATGAGCGAGGTCGCCAGCAGAATCTTAAGGAGGATGACGTAGAAGAGTCCCCGCTTCTGGAAGCGGGCGATCATTCTCGATTCGAGCAACTGCACAATTCCGATGGCGAGCAGAATCAACTGCTTGTGCCATTCGAATAGCGGAGGGAGCACCGCGAGAATGGCCAGGAAGATGAGCCAGATAGCAAGCCAAGCTGCGTCGAGGCGGCTCAGTCGCCGGGACTCGGGATCGAGGATGGGGGGCGCAGATGCCACGCAGCTTCCATCCAACCGCACAAAGCCCCCCCGCGTCAATTGGACGGCGGCTTCCTCCGGTGCAGTAGGCGTGAGCGGCATCGCTCATTGCAGCCACGCATCACAACTTTGCGGGACGCGGCACTACCGGTCCGCGTAGTATCCGTCTCGGGTCTGCACGCTGAGATCTTTGTCTTTGCGCTTCACCTGCAACTGGATGTGATGATAACCAGTAGCTGCACTGTCTTTATCGGGCGTGTAGCCCAGGTTGTACTGAGTACGCAGTTCTTCAACAATGCTGTCGTAGACCTCGCCCACGGTTTGCTTTTTGGAGACTTCAAAGAAACGTCCGCCGGTTTCTTGGGAAACGCGCTGGAGAATCTTCTTGCCATCGGCATGCGGTTCTTCGGGATGACGCTGGCCGCCGCCGCCGCGACCACCTCCGCCGCGGCCACCACCGCCGCCCGGATATCCGCCTCCGCCACCGGGCCAGCCACCACCCCCGCCCGGCCAACCGCCGCCACCGCCGCGGCCCATTCCGCCCGGTCTTTGGCCTTGGCCTTCGTCACGGCGAGAATCTGCGAAATATATGGAGTAGACCACCGTGTCGGCGCGTTGGGCCGACTCGATCGCACTCTCCAGATAAGTCTTGCTGCCGCGGTCAACGCCGTCCGACAGGATAATGAGCGCCTTCCGCCCCTGCTGTTTTTTCATTAATTCGTTCGACGCCAGAAAAACGGCGTCGTAAAGCTGGGTACCGCCGTGATGCGATCCCGATCCGGAGCGGCGATCGTCCGAATCGTTGGGATCGTTCGAGCGGTCACGGCCGGATGGCGTCTTGAGCAATTCCAGCGCCGCTTGCAGCTTTTCACGCGACGAAGTCAGGTCCTGCAGCAGTTCCACTTCACGATCGAAGTGAATGAGGAAGGCATTGTCCTTCGGCTGCACCAGCATCTGATCGAAAAAACTGCGGCTTGCATTGCGCTCCGCGTCGAGAACATTGGTTTGACTGCGACTGGTATCGACGAGCAGACCGAGGGTGAGCGGGAGATTCGTGTCCTGCGAAAAATAGCGGATGGTCTGTGGCCGGCCGTCTTCCTGCAGCGTGAAATCGTCTTTCGTAAGATCGCGGACGATCTTGCCATGTTTGTCGCGAACGGTGACGGGCAGCGTGACGACTTTAACGTCGACGGCAATGGTGGCAGCGGGTTCCTGTGCATGAAGCGACGGGAGGACTCCGGGAAAAGCGGCCAGCGCGCCAATCAGCGCGCAGGCAACCGGATTCCGCCAGAATGAACGGTTCGCCATCGTTTCTCCAATCGGCCGGGAATTCTCGATCCGGGACTCATTCACCGTACACCCTCCGTTAATCGTTTATGTCGGACGAATTAAGAGCCCGGAACCTGGCTCCTGCCCTGCTCGGAACGAATCGCTCCGGGCTGGAGACCGGTATCAACATGAGTTGAATACTAATAGTGGATGCGCGGCCACGGACGTGCAGTTGCCAGCCTCCCTGTAAAAGCCACGTCAATGCCGGGTAAAACTTCGTAAAGGGTGAATAGCCTGGGTTTTGACGATGCTAGAGTTAGATCATGCGATGCTTCGGGCAGAGTCCGCCGCGGGTTTGCGGTCTTAGGGTGCAGGTTCTTGGGATGCGCGTTCTTGCGACGTGGCTGCTCACGACGATAGTCACTCTGATTTTGGCGGCGCCGGCCTACGTTGTAGCGCAGGACAAACCATCCGGCAGTTCCGCAGGCGCACAAGTTGCCAAGGCCGTGGGAGTCATCAAGAGTATTCAAGCGGATTCGATCACGGTTGCGGCTGAATCTGGTGGCGGCGACATTATTGCGAAATTGACGGGTTCGACAAAGATCCTGCGCGTGCCGCCGGGAGAAAAGGATCTGAAGAATGCGACCGCTCTCGAAGCGCAGGACTTGCAGCCCGGAGATCGTGTGCTGGTTCGCGGGCCGGCAGTGACGGTGGAGACGGCGACGCGATCATCATCACTATCACGGCGCTGGCGGTGATTGTGGTGAAGCAGGCCGATGTGGCGGTGAAGCAGCAGCATGACCTGGACGATTGGCAGAAGCGAGGAGTGGACGGGATCGTCACCAAGGTGGACGCTGCGACGGGCACCATTACCATCTCGCGCGGTGGAACCGGGGCGAACCAAAGTATCGCCGTCCACATTGGCAAGAACACGATCCTGCGCCGCTACCCACCCGGCTCGGCGAAGTACGAAGACGCGAAACCGGCGCCCGTCGGCGAAGGCATGGCGCAGATCAAGGTGGGCGATCAGTTTCACGCGCGTGGAGCGCGCAACCCGGAGGGCAGCGACGTCATTGCGGAGGAAGTTGTTTCCGGGACATTTCCGATTATTGAGGGAACCATCAAGACGGTCGACGCGGCGGGGAACACGGTGACGGTGCAGGATGCGATCCGCAAGACTGCCGTGGTGGTGGCAGTGCCTCCCGACTCGCTCATGTGGAAGCTGCCGGCGGAAATGGACCAACGCTTCGCTAAGCAACTGAAAGGCGCGGCGGGCGGCGGCAGTGGAGGTCAGGCGGGCGGCAACGGCCAGGGCACGGCTGGGCAGAGTGCTCCGCCGGGCACTGGCGGGGCGCGGACTGGGACAGAATGGCAAGCCCGGCGCGGGCAGGGCGCCGGGCAGGGTCCCGGGCCAGGCGGAAATGGCCCTCCGGATTTGCAGCGCATGTTCCAGCGCGCGCTTAGCCGCTTGCCCAACTGCAAGCTGGCGAACTTGCAGAAGGGCGATATCGTGTACATCCTGGCGACAGAGGACGGAAATTCGGACGCGGTGAGGGCAATTAAGCTGCTGGCCGGAGTCGAGGCCATCCTGACGGCGTCGCCAAATCGAAGCTCTTCGCTGTTGTCATCGTGGTCGCTGGGCGCGCCGAATGGGGAAAGTGAAGCGGCGCAGTAGTGAACAAATCTCAATCTGCGTTCTCAGCTAGTGCGATCTGCCTGGAAAGCATAAGGTGCCGGTTGAAGCAATCATTCTTCATTGTGGTAAATCCGATTCGGGCTAATCTGATTTTGGCGATTCTGATGTCGGCGGCGCTCATCGCACTGGCAGCGCCTGCGTGTGGCGCAGTCGCAGGCCCAGTCTTCGACTACGACGGGAACCTTGCGCGGGCAAGTAACCGATCCCTCGGGAGCGGTGGTTGCGAATGCAACGGTCGCGATTCTGGTATCCGGGGGACAAACGCATTCGGCAACGACCAACCGCAGCGGCGGTTACGAAATCGGAAACCTGCCGCCGGGTAAGTACACGGTCACGGCCAATGCCCAGGGATTCGCCGTCTTTCTCCAGAACGACGTGGCCGTAGCGGCGGGCCAGGTCGCGCAATTCAACATTGCGCTCGACATCAAGGTGCAGAAGGAAAGAGTCAACGTCCAGGAGGAGACTCCTCAAGTCGACGTCAACCCCGCCAGCAATGCCAGCGCCATCGTGCTTAGCGGCAAAGATCTGGAAGCACTTCCCGACGATCCCGACGAATTGCAGCAGGACCTGGAAGCGCTGGCCGGACCTTCGGCCGGTCCCAATGGCGGGCAGATTTACATCGATGGATTTACCGCCGGACAGCTTCCGCCGAAAGAGTCGATTCGCGAGATTCGCATCAATCAGAATCCGTTTTCGGCCGAATACGACAAGCTGGGCTATGGACGAATCGAAATCTTCACCAAGCCGGGCACGGATAAGCTACATGGACAATTCGCGGTCGAGGGCAACAGTTCGGGAATGAACGCGCGCAATCCGTTCCTCGCCCCCGATCAGACGCAGCCGTACGACTCGGTGATCTACCAGGGAAACATCGGCGGGCCGATCAACAAGAAGGCGTCTTTCTTTTTCAACGTGCAGCGGCGCAACATCGACGAAATCGCAGTCGTAAACGCGCCCGCGCTGGATTCGAACTTTCAGAGATCCAATTGAGCGAGAGCGTTCCCAACCCGCGCACCCGCACCAACATCAGCCCGCGGATCGACTACCAGGTCACCCCGAACAATACGCTCACCGCCCGCTACCAGTTTTATCGTGACACGCAGCAGAACGCAGGCGTGGGCGGGTTTACGCTGCCGGAAGCGGGCTACGACACTACGTCCACCGAACACACGGTGCAGATCAGCGACACTCAGATCCTGGGATCGAAGGTCGTCAATGAGACCCGCTTCCAGTACCTGCGCGACAACAGCGGGCAGAATCCTTTGAGCACGGTCCCGACGATCAATGTGCAGGGAGATTTCACGGGAGGCGGCAGCAGTGGCGGGACGGAGACCGACCACCAGGATCATTACGAACTGCAGAACTACACCTCGATAGCTGCGGGGAAGCACCTCCTGAAATTCGGCGGGCGACTGCGCGCAATTCACGAAGTCAGCACGTCCAGCGCCGGATTCAATGGCAGCCTTCACCGTTCCCGGACCTCCAGACTTACAACAACGCGCTGCAGGGTCTCCCGAACGAGCACTCCGCTGCAGCTTAAGCTGGACACAACAGCCAGCGGAACTGTGCCCACTGTGCCGGTCACGGTGGTGGATACCGGGCTCTACGTTCAGGATGACTGGAAGGTGCGTCCCAATTTTACGGTGAGTGCGCGGGCTGCGCTTTGAAACGCAAAATGCGATTCACGACCATGCGGACTGGGCGCCCCGGCTCGGCTTTGCATGGGGCATTGGCGGAGGGGGAAAGAGCGCGCCGAAAACCGTACTGCGCGCCGGTTTTGGCTTGTTCTACGACCGCTTCACCCAGGACCTGGTCCTCAATGCGGACCGTTTGAATGGCGTGACGCAGCAGCAGTACATCGTGCCCTCGCCGCCGTCCGCCTGCTTTTCCGACTGACGTCCCCGTCCTGCGCCAGTTCGTTCACTGCCGCACGACGCGAACGACCTACCAGATCGACTCCGAACCTGCACGCACCCTACATCATGCAGAGCGCGTTCAGCCTGGAGCGGCAGGTCACTAAGATCGCCAACGTTACGCTTACGTATCTGAATTCCCGCGGCGTGCACCAATTCGAGTCGCTGAACGTCAACGCTCCGCTCTCCGGGCACGCCCGGCTCGCCCCCGAATCCGGCAAGCCGCCCCGATCTATCAGTACTCGTCGGATGGAGTCTTCCGCCAAAATCAGCTAATCGCGCATTTCAACATACGAGCCGGCGCTAAGCTGGCGCTCTTCGGCTTCTATGCGCTGAACTATGCCAACAGCGACGCGTCTGGCGCTTCGAGTTTCCCTACGGATTCGCACGATTTGGGCGCCGACTACGGACGGGCTTCCTTTGATATGCGGCACAAGCTGTTCGTGGGCGGCACTATCGGTCTGCCCTACGCATTCCGCTTAAGCCCATTCATGATTTTCAATTCGGGATCGCCCTATAACGTCACCGTGGGCCGCAGCGACTTGAATAACGACACCATTCTCAATGACCGCCCCGCATTCGCGATCACGAATAATCCCGCGTGTCTTTCGGTGATTGCGAAATGCCACTACAACGCCGCCCCCACTGCGTCGGATGCTTTAATCCCTGTTAACTATCTCACTGGCCCCGCCCACTTCACACTGAACCTGAGGCTGGCGAAGACCTTCGGCTTCGGGCCGGAGCTTGGTGGAAAAAACACGGCTCAGGCGGGCGGTGGACCTCCCGCGGGCGGACCACCGGGCGGCGGTGGTCCACACGGCGGCGGTGGTGGAGGCGGAGGCATGGGACACGGGCCCGGCGGACCGTTTGGCGGCATGGGACCGGCGACGACTCGGCGCTACAACCTGACGTTTAGCGTCAATGCGCGCAACGTGCTGAATAAAGTGAATGCGGCGACGCCCGTCGGAGTCTTGAGTTCGCCCAACTTCGGACAGTCGGTTGCTCTGGTGTATGGGCCGTTCTCGAGCATGGCGGCGAATCGCAAAATCGAATTGCAGGCGATGTTCAGCTTCTAGATTGCTGGTGGAGTGCCGGGCGTCCCCGCCCGGCCGGACGGGCGAGACGCCCGTCGCTCCACGGTACAACTCCTCACGTGGAGTAATCCGCGTTGATCCGCACGTACTCGGCCGTCAGGTCGGTGGTGAGAAACCGCAGCGCGTGCCGGCCTCGTCCAAGTTGCACGCGAACATCGCAGACCGGCTGTGCGAGATCGCGATGCGCTTGCCGTTCGTTGAACTGGCGGGCGGTTCCGTTGCGGCAAACTTTCTGACTGCCAATGAAGATCTGAACGCGCGACGGATCGATGGGCAAGCCGCAACGTCCCACGGCCGCGAGAATACGTCCCCAATTCGGATCGGCCCCCGCCCACGCCGTCTTCACGAGCGTGGAGTGAGCGATCGTCCGCGCCACCTGCAGCGCCTCTTCCCTGCTCCGAGCCTCTTCGACGGACAGGCGGATCACATGCTGCACGCCTTCGCCGTCAGTGACGATCTGCTCGGCGAGGGACTGGCACACGGCGCTCAGAGCAGCGGAGAATTTCGTGCGGGTACGAGCATCTTTCACTCTGGCGCCGCTGGCACCGCTCGCCAGCAGCAGCACGGTGTCGTTGGTGGAGGTGTCGCCGTCAATCGACATGCAATTCAGCGAATCGTCGCACGCCTCGCGCAGAAGAGGCTGCAGCTCGCGCGGACTCGCGCCCACGTCGGTGAACAAGTACACCAGCAGGGTCGCAAGCTGCGGATGGATCATACCTGCTCCCTTTGCGATCCCGAGCACGGTGACTTCTTTCGACGCCAATCGAAAACGCGCCGACGCTATCTTCGGGCGGGTGTCGGTGGTCATGATGGCACGGGCAAAGGCGCGGACGCCGCGCTCAATGGGCGCTCGCGCTGAAAGGTTGACGAGCTCCGGCAACTTTTTGAGGATCTTTTCCGCCGGCAGTCGAACTCCGATGATGCCGGTCGAGGACGGAAAGATCTCAGCAGCAGACACGCCGAGAAGGTTTCCGGCTTCGCGGCAAACTCGCTCGCAGGCTTGAATGCCGGCGCTTCCGGTGGCGCAGTTGGCGTTGCCGGAGTTCACGACCACGGCGCGAACGCGGCCGCCGGTCGAACGCAACGCCGCGCGGCCGACTTCGACGGGAGCGGCCACAACCCGGTTCTTCGTGAACAACGCTGCGGCGCTCGCACCACTGGCAACTGCCGAGCTTCGCTCGGCCTGGACGGGCGAGGCGCCCGTCCCCACACAAGCCCGTCCCCACACTTCCACCAGCGCCAGGTCCGGACGGCCACTGACTTTGATACCAGCGGCCACGGCAGAGAAAGAGAACCCCAGGGGCAAACGAACTTTTTCGGGAGAACGGCGCAGCGAGGTCATGCCTGAATCTTCAGCCAGTTTTTGGGCGGCGGCAAAATTGCAAATGTGGGCAGGTTTCCACGGACCATCGCGACTTCGTCGCAGCGATAGAGCCGGGGACACTTATAACAGTCTTTGTGGATCTTGTCGGGAAGATCCTGGTGCGCGGCGAGAGTGAATCCCAGGCGCGAGAAGAACTCCGGAATGCGCGTGAACAGGCAGACGCAGGTAACTTGGTGCTTTTCCGCTTGCGCAAGAAGCGCTTTGACCAGTCGCCGGCCGCCACCGCTGCTTTGGCTCGCGGGATCGACGGTAATCGAACGAATCTCGGCCAGGTGCAGGCCATAGAGGTGAAGAGCGCCGCATCCGATAATGCGTCCTTCATGCTCGAGGACGACAAAGTCGCGGACGTTCTCGCAGATCTCCGCGAGCGTGCGCGGCAAGAGAGTCCCGTCGCCGGAGTAGGCCGCAATGAGAGCATGAATTTGCTCGGCATCGGGCAGGATGGCTTCACGCGTGCGCATCGACCCCCTTTCGCCGCGCCGGGGCGCTTCTCTCTTTCTTGGACGTTTCTTGATGTGGGCTTTCCGCACGGTTACGCAACGCCGCGTCCAGGGCCTTGACTACCTGATCCACGTGCTTCTTCTGGATCACATAAGGCGGCAAAAAACGCAGCACGGTTTCGTGCGTGCGATTGATGATAATTCCTTCTTGCAGCAGTTGCTTGGCCACCGCCTTCGCCAGTTCCGGCGAATCGACTTCCACCGCCTGCATCAGGCCTGCCCCGCGCACATCCTGAATCGACTTGTGTTTCTTGTCCAGCGCCAGGAGCGCGGCGTGAAAATATTCGCCGAGCGCGCGCACGTGTTTCAGCAATTTCTTTTCCTCGCGCAGGAACTCGATGGCCACGGCGCAGGCCAGCGGGCCACCGCCGAAGGTGGTCCCGTGCATGCCTGGCCGGATGCAACTCGCAACCCGCTCGGTGGTGAGGATGGCGCCGAGTGGCAAGCCGCACGCCAGCGGCTTGGCAACGGTGACCACGTCCGGGAGCACGCCGTAGTGTTGGTAGGCAAAGTGGCGTCCGGTACGGCCGAGGCCACACTGGATCTCGTCGAGCACGAGCAACGCGCCGCTCTTCTTAGTCAGGCGCGCGGCGAGTTCGAGAAATTCCTTATTGACCGGGCAAATCCCGCCCTCTCCCTGGATGGTCTCGATGCACACGGCGCAGACTCTGGAATCGAATTTGCGTTGCAGGTCGTCGAGGTCATTGAACTTGACGAAACTGACGCCGGGCAAAAGAGGGACGAATGGAGCTCGATACTTCGGCTGACCGGTAGTAGCCAGCGCGCCAAAGGTGCGTCCATGAAAGGAGTTATCCATGGCGAGGATGCGCGTCTTTGGATTTGGCTTGCTGCCGTTCTTATGGTTGGCTTGCGCAAAAGCGCGAGCGAGTTTGAGCGCGCCTTCCCACGCCTCGGTGCCGCTGTTGCAAAAGAAAGCGCGATCAAGCCCGGAGATTTCGGTCAGCAGCCGCGCGAGTTCCGCCTGATACTCGTGGAAGAACAGATTCGAAACATGAATCACCCGGCCGGCTTGCCGCTTGATCGCCGCCTGAATAGCGGGGTGGTTGTGGCCGAGCGCGTTGACTCCGATTCCGCTCAGGAAATCCAGATAGCGCTGGCCGCTGGAATCCCACAAATACACGCCGCGCCCGCGCACAAACAGGATGGGCTGCCGCTCGTAGGTGGGAAGCAAGAGCTTCGCTTCCCTGCGCGAAACCGAGGCCAGGCTCATGCTCTCAGCACCTCGGTGCCGCATTCGATCTTGGCGAAATAGAAGAGGGGCAGAACTTCGACCTGCGCCGCGGGCAGGATGCGCACGCGTCCCACGCCGGACTTGAGAGCCTGAGTACAGGCTTCGAGTTTGGGCATCATGCCGCCGCTGATTACGGATTCGCCGATCAGCCCGGCTACCTGCTTGGTATCCAACCGAGCCATCACCGAACCGTCGGCTTGCTTCACCCCGGGCACGTCGGTGAGAAAGATCAGCGCGTCGGCCTCGCAGGCGATGGCGCACGCCGCCGCCATCTGATCGGCATTCACGTTGTAATACTGGCCGTCGCCTCCGAGCGCGACCGAGGAAAGCACGGGAATGCCCCCTTCGGCCCAGATGGCTTTGAGCCAGCGGGGCTCGGAAAAACAGATTTCGCCGACATACCCCAAGTCGTGTTCCCCATTCTGTTTCTTGCGAGCACGAAAAACGCCGCCGTCTCCGCCACAAAGTCCGATGGCCGGTTGCCCGGCTGCGGCGATCGCCGCCACCAGGCTCTTGTTCACAATGCCGGCGAGCACCATCAGGGCAACATCTCGCGTCTCGGCGTCCGTCACGCGCAGGCCGTGGATGAAGTCGCTTTTCTTTCCGAGGAGTTTCAGGGTCCGGGTCAGCGCGCTGCCGCCACCGTGTACGACGGTGACCTGATGCCCGTCCTGCGCGAGTTGCACCACGGCGCGCGCACATTTCTGCAGGGTGGCCTTATCCTCCAGCGCAGCGCCGCCGATCTTGACCACAATTTTCACTGTAGACCCTCCGCTTCGTCCCAGCCGTACATGAGGTTCATGTTCTGCACGGCTTGGCCCGCCGCGCCTTTGAGCAGGTTGTCGAGACAGGAAACGACCACCAGCCGGCGCCCATCGCGCGCGAGGCAGAATCCGAGGTCGCAGTAATTCGTGTGCACGGAAAATTGGATTTCCGGCAAACTCGATGCTGGGAAGACGCGTATCCAGCGCTTGCCTTCGTAGAAATCCTGGAAGCAGCATTGAATCTCGTCCGCCGTCGTTTCGCGCTTCAGATGCACATAAATCGTGGACAGAATTCCGCGTGGGATGGGCAAAAGATGAGGAGTGAAGATCAACTGGCTGGAATTGAGCGCCAATTGTTCGAGGATCTCGCCGGTGTGACGGTGTCCGAAGACCGAGTAGGCGGAAAAATTGTCGGCCACCGAGACGAAGTGGGTACGCGCGGTGGGTTCCTTGCCGGCGCCGGATACGCCCGACTTTGAATCGGAGATGATGCCGCGATCGCAATCCACCATGCCCAGCAAGGGCGCCAGCGCCAGAATGACGGAAGTCGCATAGCAGCCGGGATTCGCGACCAGAGCGGCGGACGGGATCTGGTCCGCATTCGGCTTCAACTCGGGCAGGCCGTAGACGGCGCGCTCTGTCAGTTCCGCCGCCGTATGGGGGTTGGCGTCTTTGAAACCATAGACGGCGCGATGCTGTTCCTGTTTCAACCGCCAGGCGCCGCTCAGATCAACGACGCGCAGGCGGCGTGCCATCGCCTCGGGAACCAGTTCGCGAGAAACGGCATGCGGCGTCGCCAGGAATAACAGCTCCACGCCATGTTGCTGCAACGCGGACCACGAAAACGGCTGGACCGCGGAATGGCCATTGCCGGAAGTGTGCGGCACGCCCGCAACGGACTTGCCCGCCTCGATCTCCGCACTTTTCTCCGTTTTGCGGCGCAAGAGCAACGGAGCACCGGTGCGCGGATGCCGACTGAGCAGGCGGGCGAGTTCGAGGCCGGAATATCCGGTCGCGCCGAGAACCGCGGTTTTGAGTTTCGCCGTCATCAGATTTTCGTGAAGCCGCCTCGATCGGTTCGCTTGCCGATTCCCCACGCGGAGGCATATTTATCCATTACAATGCATAAATATTCATCTATAATTTAACGATCCCGCCAAATTGTCAAGTCGAAATGAAAGAACCGGGGCAAACTTCGAGCTTTGCAGCGGGGTGAGACGGGGCAAGCCCCGTCTCTACGAACTGAGTTACAGCGAGTCCAGAGTTGTTGTGGCCGCAGGCAGCTGCCGAGCTGCGCTCGGCTTGGACGGGCGAGACGCCCGTCCCCACACGAGCGCGGGCTACAGTTTTGGCCGGAGGTCGCTCGAGGTGCCGCCGGCGGCGGGAACGTAGCACTGGAGCGTGTAATCCATCACCATGCGATCGGCGTTGAAGCGCCAGCCGAGGGTTCGGATGGTGCGCTTCATGCGCTGGATCCAGGCGCGCGGCAGGCCATCGCGATCGCGCTGGTAGTAGAGAGGAATCACTTCGTCGCGCAGCACCCGCATCAGGTCTTCCCCGTCGCGGGTGTCGTGAACATTCATGTCGGAGTGAGTTCTGCCGTTGCCGATGGCGAAGCCGTTCAGGCCGTCGTACGCTTCCGCCCACCAGCCATCGAGGACCGAGAGGTTCAACCCGCCGTTCAAAACGACTTTCTGGCCGCTGGTCCCGGAGGCTTCCAGCGGACGCCGCGGATTATTCAGCCAGACGTCGACCCCCTGCACGAAATGCCGGCCCACGTTGATGTCGTAATCTTCGACAAAGACGAATTTGTCGGAGAATTGCTTATCGCGCATCAACTGGGCAATCTGCTGCAGGACGCGCTTGCCGGGTTCGTCGAGAGGGTGTGCCTTGCCGGCAAACACGAATTGCACGGGGCGTTTCGGGTCATTGACCATGCTGGCGATTTTTTCGATGTCGGTCAAAATCAGATTGGCGCGCTTGTAGGTGGCAAAGCGGCGGGCAAACCCGATCGTGAGCGCATCGGGACTGAGGACACGCTCCAGGTGCTGCAGCACGGCGCGCGGTTCGTCGCGGCGCGCGGCCTGCTGGACGGCGCGGCGGCGCACAAATTCGATCATGCTCGACTTCAGGCTGAAATGAGTCTCCCAGAGCTCGCCGTCGTCGACGTCGTCGATGCCATCCCAGATTTTGGCTTCGCTGCTGCGCAGATGCCATCCCGTTCCGAGATGGCGGTCGTACAGGCGAAACATCTGCGGCGCCAGCCAGGAGGGCACGTGGACGCCGTTGGTAATGTGCCCGATCGGAACCGCGTCTTCGGTTTTACCCGGGGAGAGTCCGGTCCACATGGCGCGAGAAACTTCCCCGTGCAGAGAGGAAACGGCATTGGCGCGCCGCGAGAGTTTCAGCCCGAGCACGGTCATGCAGAAACGTTCGTCGCTGTCGGGATTCTCCCGTCCCAGTGCCATGAAACTTTCCTTGGAAAGGCCGAGGGCATCCCGCAGAGGTCCGAGGTGTTCTTCGACCATATCGGCATCGAAACGATCATGGCCGGCGGGCACGGGCGTGTGGCTGGTGAAGACCACTTCCCGGGAAACGCGCGGCATGGCCTTCTCGAAAGCGATGCCCTCTTCTTCCATGCGCTGGCGAATCGCTTCGAGGACGGCAAATCCGCTGTGCCCTTCGTTCAGGTGCAGAACGCCCGGGGTGATGCCGAGCGCGTTCAGGGCACGCAGGCCGCCCACGCCTAGAAGCAGTTCCTGATGCACACGAACGCGGCCGTCGCCGCCGTACAAACGCGAGGTCAGCACGCGGTCCTCGGGGGAATTGCCTTCCACGTCGGAGTCGAGGAGAAACAAATCGCAGCGGCCCACCCTTACGCGCCAGACTTTGGCGCGGATCGAGCCATGGCGGGTATCGATTTGTACCACGACCGGTCGGCCGTTTTTCCCGATGGCGGCTTCCATGGGAAGCTGGTTGACATCGGTCTCGAGGTACTCCTCGTGCTGCCAGCCGTCGCGATCGAGGCGCTGGCGGAAATATCCCTGGCCATAAAACAGGCCGACGCCGACGAGGGGGATGCCCAGATCGGAGGCGCTCTTGATGTGATCGCCGGCCAGGACCCCCAGTCCGCCGGAATACACGGGGAGAGACTCATGCACGCCAAATTCGGCGGAAAAATAAGCCACGGGGCGAGGGCGCAGGACACCGGCGTGGCGCGCACCCCAGGTTCGCTCGGCGTTTTCGTACTCGCGCAGGCGGCGATAGGCGTAGTTGATGCGGCTATGCAGATTGAGTTCGGTGGCGCGCGCTTCGAGTTTGGCGAGAGGATATTCGTTCAGAAGAGAGACGGGGCTGTGATTGAGCTGGCTCCAGCGCTGCGGATCGAGCTCGCGGAACAAGCCGCCGGAATCGTGATCCCAGCTCCACCACAGATTGCGGGCCAGCGCCCAGAGCCGTTCCTGGACAGGCGCGATGAAACGGTCGAGGGTGCGGGCTTCGCTCACCACGTGCGCTACCCGGTTCGCGGCCTCGGTGAGCAGACGAATCTCGTCTTCCGGGAAGACTCGCGCCTCCACGGTTTGAATCACGAGCACGCCTTGCAGCACGCCGCGATCGATCAGAGGCACTCCGAGGAACGATTGGTAAGCGTCTTCGCCGGCTTCGCTGAAATACTTGAAGCGAGGATGATTTCTGACCTGTTCGACGGCCACTGGGCGGACCTGTTCCGCCACCAGGCCGACCAGTCCTTCACTGACTGCCATGCGAAGCTTGCCGACGGCTTCATGGCGAAGCCCCAGCGTCGCGGCCAGCACGAGATTGGCGCGGTCGGGCTCGAGCAGGTAGGCGGAGCAAACATCGGCGCCAAATCGTCTCGCAATCAAGGCGACAACGTTCATCAAGGTCTCGGCCGGTTTGCCGGGTTCCGCCGTCAGGTTCGCGATTTCCTCCCAGGTCAACACATGGCTGGCATCGAGAGAGCAGGCATCGTGGTCTTGAGCCGGAACGGGCTCATTCGGTCGGTCCAAATCTGGTCTCCATTCGCTTACATTCCCCAAGTCTTGCAACGCTTCTCCCAGCAGCCCGCCTAGCGGCGCGAAACGGTTCGAAAAGCCACCCCTTCTACCCATTTTACCGGGTGAAAGCGCAACGGCTTACTTCAGCCGCGGATTGTTGGTTACCACGGTGCGCATCGGAGTGCGGTTGCAGTCTTGCGCCCGCGTTATTTTGAATTGTAACTGAGTCAAGAACGCCCGATTGCTCAACTCATAACGAAAAGCTTGAACAAGGGAATCGAAAAAACCGCTACCGCCGACCCGATAATGCAACGCGCCCTCGGGCTTCGGCTGGGGCTAGAATCTGCCCCCTTGACAAATCCGGTGATCCGCGCCACAATACTGACTGTTAGTCGACTATGGTTAACAGTCTTATATGAATAAAGGTCAGACATCTAAATCCGCCGCGCTTGCCAAAACGCCCGCCTCCGAAGACCTCCCGCACTTGCAGGGCATGGGACGCCGCCAGCGCCGCGCCGCCGAAACGCGGCTGCGGCTGTTTCGGTCGGCGCTTCGGCTCTTTGGCGAGCGCGGGTTCCCCAATGTCACCGTCGAAGACATCACCGAAGCCGCCGATGTCGGCAAGGGCACCTTCTTCAACTATTTCGAGAGCAAGGACCACGTGCTGGGCGTGATGGCGGAAATTCAGCTGGGCAAGGTGAAAGAAGCGGCGACGCTGGCCGAGTCCGGCAAACCGGCCATTTACTCGGTGCTGCACCGTCTATTCCTTCGCATCGCCGAGGAACCCGGACGGAGTCCCGACCTGGCCCGTGCCCTGATCACTGCTTTTCTGGCCAGCGAGCGCGTTCGTCAACTGATCGACCACAACATGTCCGAGGGCCGCAAGATGGTCGCCCAGGTTGTGGCGGAGGGGCAAAAGCGCGGAGAAATCGACTCTCGCCTGAAAAAGGAAAAGGTCGCACTCCAGCTTCAGCAGGCCTTCCTGGGAACGCTTCTGCTTTGGTCGCTACAAGGCGGGCCCGCGCTCGAAACCCGGGCAGAAGAAAGCTTTCAACACTTTTGGAGGGCAATCGCCGTCTCCGGGTAAGGGTCAACGCGATGAAATGCAATTTTTCTGCTGTCGCAATTCTTTCACTCGGCAGCCTGATCTGCGCTGCGTTCAGCGCCGCCCAGGAACCGGCGCCGTATCGCCTGACGTTACAGGATGCGATTCAGAAGGCGCTCCAGGCCAACCTCAGCGTGCTGGTCGCTAACACTCGAGTTGAGGAGGCGGAAGGCACGCGGGCGCGGCGTTTATCGGCCGCGCTGCTTCCGCGCGTACGGGTGCAAAGCTACGCCAACCTGCAGAACCGCGATCTGCGCGCGTTCGGAATCTCGTTTCCCGGCGTCCCGGAAGTTGTGGGGCCGTTTTCCAACTACGATTTTCGCGTTTATGGCGAGCAGAACCTGGTCGATCTTCAGAGCTATCGCGGGTGGAAAGCCAGCGAGCGGGCTCTTGACGCCGGCAAAATGGATTATCAGGATGCGCGCGATCTCATCATCCGCGCCATTGCCGGGCTTTATCTCAATGCAGAATCTGCCGCGGCGCGAGTGGAGGCTGCCGAATCCCGGGTAACTGCTTCCGATGTCTTGTACAAGCTCGCAAAAGACCGGCACGACGCTGGGACCGCGACGGGCGTGGACGTGCTGCGTTCGCAGGTGCAGCTGGCGAATGACAAGCAGGCTCTGCTGGTCGCGCAGAACCAGTACAAACAGTCGCTGCTCGCGCTCGCACGCAACATCGGGATGAGTCCGAGCACGCCTTTGGAACTCGCCGAGAGGCTGGCGTATCAGCCCTTAACGCAGCCCCAAGCCGAGAGCCTCGTGCCGTCGGCACTGCTGGCGCGTCCCGATTATCTGTCGCTGGCCAGCCAGCGCCAGGGACTGGTCGAGCAGCAACGCGCCAATCATGCCCGCTCCCTTCCGAAACTCAGCGTCAACGGAAACTATGGCGGCCTTGGCCGCAGCATCGGCAGCGTACAGGGCACGGGCCTCATTCAAGGCCAGATCGACTTTACGGTTTTTGATCGTGACCGCAACGGCGAGGCGCAAGAACTTGCCAGCCGCGTTAGGCGCATCGATGCCCAAATCGCTGACTTGAGACGCGGCATCGAAGAGGACATTCGCGAGGCGCTGCTGAATTTGGAGTCCGCAGCCGAACAGGTCGCGGTGGCCAAAGACGGGCAGGATCTCGCCGAGCGCGAACTCGAACTGGCGCAAGACCGTTTTCAGGCGGGCACGACCAACAACGTGGAAGTGGTCACCGCCCAGGACGAGCTCGCTCGCGCGCAGGAGAACTACATTCTTGCCGTTTCCAGTCACGCGGACGCGAAGTTCGCGCTGGCACGGGCCGCGGGCGATACCGAGAAAAACATTGGACAGTATTTAGGAAATCCGTAAGCGATTTGTGGAGCGGGGCCTCATCTTTGCGCCCGCCAGGTTGGAAGCCACGAGGTTCGAAGCTATGAAACGACTTATACCGATTCTGATCGTGCTGGCTGTGGTGATTGCCGCAGGCGTGTACCTTTACCCGCGTCTCACCAAGAAATCGCAGCCCGAGAACCAGCTCACGCTTTCCGGCAATATCGAAGCGCACGAGAGCCTGGTCAGCTTTAAAGTTCAAGGGCGCATCGCTGATTTGCCCGTCGAGGAAGGCCAGTCGGTTGAGTCCGGCACGTTGCTGGCGCGGCTGGATGATGCCGATTACCGGCAAAAGGTCCGTATCGACGAAGCCAATGTTCATGTGCGCGAGTCCAACCTGGCGCTGGTACTTGCTGGAACCCGCGAGCAGGAACTGAAGGCGTCCGAGCAAACCATGCTTGATGCACAAGCCGATCTGCAACAGAAAAGGATCGACTACGACCGGGCCCAGCGCCTCTTCGGCAAGGACGAGGTATCGGCCCAGGACCGCGACCTCGCGGAAACCGCACGGAAGCGCGCCGAGACAACTTTCCTGGCGGCGCAACAACGTTACAACGAAGCCGTCGAAGGCAGCCGCAAGGAAGACATCGCGATCGCTCACGCCAATGTCACGGAAGCCAGCGCAACCTTGGGCCTGTCGCGAGTGAATCTGGACTACGCCACCCTCCGCGCCCCTTCTGCGGGCGTGATCACGGTGCGCCAGGCGGAACTTGGCGAAGTGGTCGTACCCGGCACTCCGGTGGTCACGCTCGCGGACCTCGATCACATCTGGTTGCGCGCGTATATCGCTGAACCCGACCTGGGCCGCATCCGCTGGGGCCAGGAAGCAACCGTCACCACCGACACCTATCCGGGCAAGCAGTACCACGGACGCATCTCGTTTATTTCCTCGACCGCTGAGTTCACGCCGAAGAGCGTTCAGACCTATAAGGAGCGCGTCACACTCGTCTATCGCATCAAGATTGACATCGACAATCCCAGTCACGAACTCAAACCGGGCATGCCCGCGGACGCCCACATCAGTCTGGCCGCAGCCAACACATCCCAACCGGGAACCGCGCCGGAGAAGCAGTGACCGAACAAACACAATCCGCGAGCAATTCCGCGATCGCGCCCGCGGGCATTTCCGCCACCGTTCCCGCGATTGCCGCCGAGGGACTCACGAAGAGCTTTCCAGGCGTGCGTGCGGTCGATCACCTGAGTTTCGATGTACGGGCTGGCGAAATCTTTGGCCTGGTCGGTCCCGATGGCGCCGGAAAAACGACCGCGCTCCGAATGCTCGCGGGCATCCTGCCCCCCGATGAAGGCAAGGCGACGGTCGCTGGTTGTGATGTGGTTCACGATCCCGAAGGCGCTAAGCACCACCTCAGCTACATGCCGCAGCGCTTCGGGCTTTACGAAGATCTCACCGTCGATGAAAACATTCGCTTCTACGCCGACCTGTTCGGAGTGAAGAAGGGTGAGCGCGAAGAACGTTCCCCGCAACTCTTGCGGGCGGCGGGCATAAGCGAATTCCGCAAACGTCTCGCCGGGAAACTTTCCGGCGGCATGAAGCAAAAACTTGGCCTGGTTTGCGCGCTGATCCATCGACCGAAGGTGATCCTGCTGGATGAGCCGACGACGGGCGTTGATCCAGTTTCGCGGCGCGACTTCTGGCGCATCCTTTATGAACTGGTCTCCGAGGGTGTGGCGATCCTCACCTCCACCGCCTATCTCGACGAAGCGGAACGTTGTCATCGAGTGGCTTTACTCCATCAAGGCAAGCTGCTCTTCTGCGATACGCCCGCAAATCTCAAGGCGAAGCTGGGCAAGGGAGTTTTGTCGGTCACCTCGCCCGAACCGCGCCGCCTGCGAAGCGAAATCAAGGACGCAACTGGGATCTCGAGTCTCGTGCTGACCGGCGATGGGGTGCATGTCGTGGTGGACGATGCCGCCCTGCGTATTCCCGAATTCGAGGCTCGACTAAGACACGCGCACATCCCATTCGACGCGGTTCAACAAGTCACGCCCACCATCGAAGATCTATTCATCGACGCGGTCGGCAAGAGCGACGGAGCATCCCCTCATGCCTGAGGACAACAACTCGGTCGTAATCGAGAACCTGGTGAAGCGCTTCGGCGATTTCGTAGCCGTCGATCGCATCAACCTGGAGACTCGCAAGGGCGAGGTGTTTGGTTTTCTCGGACCGAACGGCGCCGGCAAATCGACGACGATCCGCATGCTTTGCGGCCTGCTGAGACCAACCTCCGGCCGCGCGCGGGTTGCCGGATACGACGTCGGCCGCGAACCGGAATCCGTGCGCCAGAATATCGGCTACATGTCGCAGAAGTTCTCTCTCTACAACGATCTCAAGGTAATCGAAAACATACGTTTGTTCGCCGGCCTCTATAGCGTGCCTTCGAACCAGCTCAGGGAACGAATCGAATGGGCGCTGGAGATGGCGAACCTCAAAGGCCAGGAAAATCTAATTACCGGCACGCTTCCCGGCGGATGGAAGCAGCGTCTCGCCCTGGGCTGCGCCGTGTTGCACAAGCCGCCCATCATCTTTCTGGATGAGCCCACTTCCGGCGTCGATCCCATCTCGCGCCGCCAGTTCTGGGACCTCATTCACCACATGGCGGAAGAGGGTGTGACCGTCTTCGTGACCACGCATTACATGGAAGAAGCGGAATACTGCAACCGTCTTGCGCTGATCTTCCGCGGCCAGATGGTCGCCCTGGGCACGCCTTCTGAGCTCAAGCGGAAATCGATGAAGGGCGAACTGCTCCTGGTCGAGTGCGAACCGCTGGGCAAGGCGGTTGAAGTTCTGCAGTCCGCACCCGGCGTGATCGATGCCGCGGTCTTCGGCTGCGCTCTGCATCTGGTGGTACAAGACGCGACGGCTGCGGTCCCGCAGATAGACAAGTATCTGTCGGATCACAGTATCCGCGCTGGCCGAATCGAGAAGATACGTCCCAGCCTGGAGGACGTTTTCGTCTCTCTTACCACCGCGCGCGATTCGCGAAAGGAACAGGGAGCATGAGCTTCACGCGATTTCTTGCCGTAGCGAACAAGGAGGTCGTACAGATTCTGCGCGACACGCGCAGTCTGATCATTGTCGTGATCATGCCGGTAATTCTGGTGCTGCTGTTTGGCTATGGTGTCAATCTCGATCTCAAAGGCCTTCCCGTTTACGTGTACGACCGCGACGGCAGCCAGCAGAGTCAGGACCTGTTGAAGCGCTTCCAGGCCAGCGACTACTTCAACATCGTGCGGGTGGTGAACAACTATCCCGCGCTCGCCCGGGCGCTCGACGGTGGCGACGCCAAAATAGGGATTGTCGTGCCCTGGGACTTCTCGCAGCGCTTGCACGACGGCCGCCCCGCCCAGGTTCAGGCGCTGGTCGATGGTACGGATGACAATACGGCGAATGTTGCTATTGGCTACGCCCAGGCGGTTGTCCAAGGCTATTCGTCAGATATTCAACTCGACTGGCTGCGCAGCCGTGGCCAACTCGTCCAGCCTGCTCCCGTCAGTGTTCAAACCCGCACCTGGTATAACGAGGATCTCGAAAGCAGCGCCTTCATCGTTCCCGGAGTGCTCGCCCTGGTCATGTCGGTGATCGGAGCTTTCCTCACCTCTCTCACCATCGCGCGAGAGTGGGAACGCGGCACCATGGAGCAGCTGATTTCGACTCCCGTCACCCCGCTTGAAATCATGCTGGGCAAGCTGGTGCCCTATTTCATCATCGGGATGTTCGACGTTATCGTCTGCGCCCTGATCGCCATCTATTGGTTCAATGTCCCGTTCCGAGGCTCTTTTCTAACTCTGCTGATCAGTTCCGCCATGTTCATGGTGGTCGTGCTTTCGCTCGGGTTCTTTATCTCCGTGATCGCAAAAAGTCAGCTCGCGGCTAGTCAGATCGCACTGCTCGTCGCCTTCCTTCCTGCTTTCTTGCTATCCGGATTTCTATATTCGATTGAGCAGATGCCCGTCGTTCTACAGTGGATCACTCGCATCCTGCCCGCGCGCTACTACGTTTCGGTGTTGAAGAAAATCTTCCTTAAGGGGACGCCTGCAGCGCTGCTCTATGCCGACCTGGTTCCCTTGGCCGTGTTCACACTCGTGCTGGCGCTGCTCGCCACCCGCTCGTTCCACAAGAGGTTGGCTTAAGGAGAGGTTATGCTGGCGCGACTCAAGCAGATGCTGATTAAAGAATTCATCCAGGTCTTCCGCGACAAGCGGACGCGCTTCGTCCTGTTCGTTCCTCCAATTATTCAGATGCTGATCTTCGGATACGCCGCCACGTTCGAGATTCATCATGTTCCAACCGTCGTCCTCGATCTCGACCACAGTCAGGAAAGCCGCGATCTGATCTCCCGTTTTACCTCCAGCCCCTATTTCGACGTGCAACGCCAATTAACCGACTATCGCCAGATCGGCGATCTCATCGATCGAGGAGAGGCAACGGTAGGACTGGAGATCAACGCCGGCTTCGCCCAGAGTCTGCGCAAGGGACAGACGGCGCCGTTGCAAGTAATCGTCGACGCAACCAACTCGAATACTGCCCTGATCGCGTCCAGCTACATTTCGCAAATCGCACTCGCCTTCGCCCAGCAATACCAGCAAGACCGCATCTCCCGAATCTCGCCGCAAATCATCGAGAAGGTCCCCTCGGTGCAACTCGAGCCGCGGCCGTGGTACAACCCCGACCTGAGGAGCCGCTGGTTCTTCGTGCCCGGAATTATCGGCAGTCTTACGCTTGTGCTGGTGGTCACTCTGACCGCCTTCGCGGTCGTCCGCGAACGGGAGATTGGCACTCTCGAACAGATCATGGTCACGCCTATCCGCCCGGCCGAGTTCATCCTGGGCAAGACGCTGCCCTTCTTCCTCATTGGCCTGTTTGATGTTTCGCTGATTGGGACGGTAGGGACGCTGTGGTTTCAGGTCCCATTTCGCGGTCAGATTCTGATGCTGTTCGTGGGCGCGATCCTTTTTCTGCTGTGTATGTTGGGCGTTGGCCTGTTGATTTCAACGGTCTCGTCCACGCAGCAACAAGCGATGGTGACCGCTTTCTTCTTTATTATGCCCGCCATAACCTTTTCGGGCTTCGGATTCCCCATCAGCACCATGCCGCAGTGGCTGCAATATCTTACCTACCTTAGCCCGCTGCGTTATTTTCTGATCGTCCTGCGCGGCACGTATCTGAAAGGCGTCGGCATGGAGATCCTGTGGCCGCAGATGCTCGCCATGGCCGCCCTAGGGACCAGTCTGCTCACGGTTGCTGTGCTGCGCTTCCACAAAGCGCTCGACTGACATCGAATCATGCCGGGGGAAAAACCGTGTCGAAGTGGCGCGAGCAGCCGCTCGGCAGCGGTTTCACGTCGCTACTTCGCCGCCTTCGGAGCGGGCTTGTGGAGATAGGCAACTTTACTAGCCGTGATTACGCCGCCATGCTTGCGTAAACTCGGACGCCGGCGAGCGGGACTTTTCGCCGTCTTAACTTTCGGGGCGGACTTTTCTGACCGGACGCGGCTCGAAGCGTTTGTCGAGATAAGTAACCGTGTTGCGCGCGATCAAGTCGTCGCCAAGCGTGCGCGAGGCCCTGGCTCGGTGGCTTGCAGTCGCAGTTGCGGCTTTCGTCACTGGTGCAGCCTTGGCGACTGGCGCGGCCTTCGGCGCCCGGCCCGAGTTCCCTTCCGACTTCACGGCTGAGGGCGACGAGGCTGGAGCCGGGACTGGCCGCGGATCTTTCCCTGCGTCTCTTTCGGAATCCGCGGCGCCCAGGAAATTCATCTCGGGTGACGCGGCCGCGACTTTCTCAACCGGCGCCGCTCCGGAACCCGTTCGAGGCAGCTTTATCGGTCCGGCGCATGCCAAACCCGAGAACTGCGGCCAGCAGCGCCACGCCAGCGAACGTTAGGGCGGCGCGCCAACCCCATGCCGCGGAGCCATCGCGCCGTCGCCGCGACTGCACGGGCCGGGACACGGTTGGCCGGCTAATCGCTGGCCAGGCCACTGTCGAGTCCTCGACCGCGAAATAGCCCGGAGGTTCCACCGGCGGGGTTGGCGCCGGATCCGCGGTCGGACGCGCACCTTTCTCAGGATCGACTTCGAGAGCAAACCGAACGCTGGCGGCCGGGGAAACAATCTTCTGCGCCGGTTGCGGAACATCCGCGGGTAACCCGACACTTTCGATGCGCGGCTCGGCATTGAGGCGGGTCCGTGTGGTGACGGGCCGGAGCCTGTCCTGAGCGGAGCCGAAGGACCCCGTCCCGGCGGGGCTGAGCCCCGCCACCACACAGGCAGATGGTTCTGGGACGCGCACAACTTCAGGCGGCTCCGGCGGCCGGCGAATGAAGTCCCCCATCGGCGCTTTCAAGTGATGCACAAATTCCAGCGACGCTGAACGCTCGCCATCGTGGGCTGCGACCGTCGCGGTCAACCGGTCGCCGGGACCGGCATCGACCCGCAATTCCAGATCGGCGATATTGTCGGGGATCTTGTCAGGCGAAACGATTTCGACCGTGTAACCGCGGGCAAGCAGATCGAGCGCCAACTCTCGCGAGCACTGATGAGAGCGCGTAATGATTCTTGCCAGTGCCATCGTGTTGCCTCGGCGTTTCTCACTCCACACGGTTGCGGGGCAGCCTTCGAACCACGGTTAGCGGTATTGGTCCAGAACCTGAGCGGTCCGGTTCAAGGCAGCCGCCAGCGCAGCGATTTGTTGTTCGGTCCGGCGAAGATCACCCCGATCAATCGCCTCGTTCACCCCGGGAATCACCACGGCTGCGTACCCGGTGTATTGCCCCGGAGCGTAAATAGCATGGTGATACCACGGGCGGTTGGGTAGCCCCTCCGGAATCAGCAGCGCCCGCTCTGCTTCCCGGAGTTTAGCATTCATTCGATCCGGCACTACAGGGATTTTCCGCTGCTTCTGGAGCATTTTTGCGCCCACTTCCTGCAGCCGGCGCGCGCCTTCCAACGCCGGCGAGAAGTCGGGCGCCTTGTCTCCGAAGCGTTCTTTACTTTTGTTCTTGGCAGCGTCCAGGTAGACCAGGATCTCCTTCCCGTAGTCTTCGTAGTCATAAGGCAGCACGTCGGCGCTCGACATGCGCAACACTTCCAATCCAAAAATCCGTGCCATCTGCTGTTCGTAGCGGAAATCGGGATCGCCGAACTTCTTGAACCAGTTGAAGTTATCGAACGCCGAGTGATACACGCCATAATCGCCGGTGGAACTGATATCGCTCGAAGGCACACCCAGATGCTGCAGAAACACGCTGTAGTCGGAGCCGCTGCCGAGATCGCCGACCGGCACATCGCTCTGCAGGGCCGCCGGCGGCGGACGGAAGGTACTGGTCTCCTGCGAGCGCTTTTCCGGACTCGGTTCGCTCGTCTTTTTCCAGGTGTCGTACACGGTACCCCCTTGCGGAGAAGGAACCGATTTTGCAATCTCGCGGATAAATTCTTTCAGACTGGGCACCCCGGACGCTCCGAACTTCTTGCCCGATACGGCCACGTCCATATTGAAATAGGCGGCAGCGTTTCCCAGATCCTTCGCGTGATCTTCGCCCCACTCGGTGGAACCGATCAGTCCTTCCTCTTCCGCATCCCAGCTTCCGATGACAATCGTCCGCTTGGGCTTCCAGCCAGACTTCAGCAACTCGCCCAACCCGTGCACCGTCTCGAGCATGGCTGCCGTGCCACTGTTCGGATCGACCGCTCCATACACCCAGGCATCGCGATGATTGCCCGCCACCACCCACTCGTCGGGCGAAGACGTTCCGCGAACTTTGCCAATGACATCCCAAATGGTGCGGAGCTGGTAATCCTGCTTAAGGTGCATCTTCACTTTCGCGGGGCCGGGACCGACGTGGTAAGTAAACGGCAGCGCGCCTTGCCACTCGCGTGGAGAGGCCGGCCCGCCGAGGTGTTCGAGAATCGGTGAGGCATCGGCGTAGGACAGCGGAGTCACGGGAATCTTCGGCAACTGAGCGGATGCGGCGGGTGACACGCGCTGCGAATCCGGCAGAGCGGGAGTGGACGCAACCCCCGGGGTGGTCGGGTCTCCGGGAAACTGGAACATGTATCCGATCGATCCGCGCTGCACGCCGCTCGCCGGACGCCACGGCCCTTTTGGATAGGCGTCGCCGCGGTAGTAGCCGTCGTCTTTCGGGTCGGAGTAAATGACGACTCCGGCGGCGCCGCGCTCCTGCGCCACGAACGCTTTCACGCCCCGGAAATTCTCTCCGTAGCGGACCACGACGATCTTGCCGCGCACATCGACGCCCATCTCCTTCAGCTTGTCAAAATCAGCCGGTGAGCCGTAGTTGGCATAGACAACATCCGCTTCGGCGTCGCCCGAGGGCGACATGCCGTTGTAGGCGTTGACGATGCGCGGGTCGTCCTGAAACGGATCGCCGTCGACATGCTCGGGTCGCGGCCCATGCATTTCAACACCAACCGGCGCGGTCAGGTCCACCCGAATCTCCGCCGGATAATTCAGCCACACTTTGTATTCGACAATCTCCGTGTCCAGTCCGGCTTCTCGAAACTTCTTCGCCACGTACTCGGCGGTGGCTTTGTCCTCGGGAGATCCTGCGATGTGCGGCGCCTCGGTCAGAATCCGCAGATGTTCTTCCGCCAGCTTGGGGTCGGGCACCGCCATGAACTTCTTTTCGACCTCCCGCTCGGCAGCCACATCGCGGAACCCGCTGATGGACCAGTTGTCCGGCGACTCTTTCCCCGCTTGATCTTTCTCTTTGCCGGCTCGATCTTTATCGGCCAGATCAAACGCCTGCAGTGCCGAACCCATCAGCACAAAAAACAGAACAGCACCCGAAAGAAGTTTCATGAAGCTCCTCGTAGACAAACTATGTAGAACTGGTTTCATAAACGGTTCTTGGGAAGGGTACGGCTTCAGCCGTGCCGCCCAGAGCCAATAAATACGCGGGCTTTAGCCCCTGAGGGATGTGCCTTCCCGGGTTGAAACCCATTTATGAAACCAGTTCTAGAAAAACGATGATTCAAATCTGTCCCAGCACGGTCAGCACTTCCTCGACCGGCGGAACTTGTTCCCGGGTGTAGGTCTTGCGAAAGGCGATGGTTCCGCTGCGATCCACGATTACCACCGCCCGCTCGCTCGAACCTGTGCCATCGTCGGATTTTTCCCCGGATTTCCGCAAAACCCCGTAGCGCCCCGAAACTTCCCCGTGCGGCCAGAAGTCGCTGCATAACGGAAAGTCGAACGGGCCGATCACGCGTTCCCATGCCGTCGTGTTCATGATGGAATCCACCGTAATGGCCACGATTTCCGCGTTGTTCGCCAGCACTCGCGGACGCTGCGCCTGGTAGCTGATCAACTGGGTTGCAGTCGTGTCTTGCCAGTTGAACGGATAGAACGCGAGCACAACGTTTTTCGCTCCGCGATACGTGCTCAGACGCAGCGGTTGCTTGACGCCCGAAACCAGCGCCGGCAGTTCGAAGTCCGGCGCCGCATCACCAACGCCCGGCGTTTGGTTCTCGATCACCCCGCGTAAACGATCGTCCTTCATAAACCCAGCTTCATAGACCCAGCGTCATAGACCAGGCATGAGACCCGGCACAACCCCGCCACGAAATGAAGATTGTACCGTGCGAGGTGAGTCGCTGCTGGAACGCGTTACACTAAAGAGCAATGTCTCAATCGCCAACGGCTCGTTTTTCCGATCGGGTGGAGAATTACGTCCGCTACCGCCCCGGATATCCGCCCGAAGTTCTCGACCTGCTACGCACCGAATGCGGGTTGCAGACGAGTCACCTCGTCGCGGACATCGCTTCCGGCACCGGTGTGTTTACCCGCCTGCTGTTAGAAAACGGAAATTCCGTTTTTGCGGTCGAGCCCAACACCGAAATGCGCGAAGCCGGCGTCCATGAACTCGAATCCTACCCTCGATTGGTGTCGGTTGCCGGGACAGCCGAGGAGACGACACTGCGCTCCGCCTCGGTCGATTTCGTGACCGCCGCTCAGGCAGCGCACTGGTTCGACCTGCCTCGCGCCCGCGCCGAATTCCTCCGAATTCTGAGGCCCGAGGGATGGTGCGTGCTGATCTGGAACGAGCGCCGCACGGCAACCACGCCTTTCCTGCGTGACTACGAAAAGCTGCTGCTGACCTACGGCACCGACTACAAGGAAGTGCGCCACGAACGCACGACCGCCTTGATCCACAAATTCTTCGCGCCCAAGATTTGCCAGGAGCGCGTTTTCAGCCTCTGCCAGCAGTTTGATTACGAAGGCACGGCCGGAAGATTGTTGTCCTCTTCGTACGTGCCGCTCGAGGGTCATCCCAGCCACGCGCCGATGATGCAAGAACTCCAGCGGATATTTCGCGCCCATGCCATCGATGACAAGGTTGGATTCGAATACGACACGCGGGTGTATTACGGACATTTGTAGCGAAGAAAGTCAGAAGTAAGAAGTCAAATTGAAGAAGTAAAACCCACCTGCCACGAGCTTTTACTTCTTCAATCTGGCTTCTGACTTTTAACTTTTATTGCTATGTCTGACTCAAAATCCTTTCACATGTCTCCCGAGGAGTTCCGCCGCCAGGGTCACGCGATCGTGGACTGGATCGCCGACTACCACTCCCGCATCGAAACCTTCCCGGTTCTGTCGCGCGTCAAGCCGGGAGAAATTCGCTCGAAACTTCCGCCCAACGCGCCGCAGCACGGCGAAGCTTTTGAGCGGATTCTCGGTGATCTCGAGCCCGTCATCCTACCCGGCATCACCCATTGGCAGTCGCCGAACTTCTACGCCTATTTTCCCGCGAACGTGTCTGGGCCGGCCATCCTCGGCGATCTCGTATCTTCCGGACTGGGCGTGCAAGGCATGCTCTGGTCCACCAGTCCGGCGTGTACCGAGCTTGAAACACACGTGCTCGATTGGCTGGTGCCCATGCTCGGCCTCCCGGAAAAGTTTCTTTCCACCAGCACCGGCGGCGGGGTGATTCAGGATACGGCGTCGAGCGCCTCGCTGGTCGCCCTTTTGGCCGCTCGCGAGCGTGCAACCCAGTTCGCCAGCAATCGCAAAGGCTGCGATGGACGCTTGACCGCCTACTGCTCCACGCAAACGCATTCTTCTGTCGAGAAAGCAATGAAGATCGCAGGCATGGGCTCGGACAACCTGCGCCAGATTGCAGTGGACAAGAACTTCGCCATGCGCCCGGAGGCGCTGGCACGCCAGATTGAATCCGACATTAAAGCCGGACTGGTTCCCTGCTTCGTCTGCGCGACCGTGGGCACGACGTCTTCGAATGCGATCGATCCCGTCGGCGAGATTGCCCGCATCTGCCGCGACCACAATCTCTGGCTGCATGTGGACTCCGCCATGAGCGGCCCCGCCGCGCTCTGCCCGGAATTCCGCTTTATCAACGATGGCGTCGAATTCGCTGACAGCTACTGCTTCAACCCGCACAAATGGATGTTCACCAACTTCGACTGTGACTGTTTTTACATCGCCGACCGGAAGCACTTGATTCAGACGCTTTCCGTCCTGCCGGAGTATCTGCGCAACCAGGCGACCGAATCCGGCGCCGTCATTGATTATCGCGACTGGCATATTCCCCTCGGACGCCGGTTTCGCTCGCTCAAGCTTTGGTTTGTGATCCGGCATTACGGAATCGAAGGCCTGCAGCACCATATTCGCGAGCACGTGCGTCTGGCGCAGCAGTTCGCCGCCTGGGTTCGCGACGATTCGCGCTTCGAACTCGCGGCTCCCGCCTACCTCAATCTGGTCTGCTTCCGGTTGCGCGCGGGAGACTCCGCCAATCAACAGCTGATGGACCGGCTGAATGGCAGCGGCGACCTCTACCTCACGCATACCAAGCTCGAGGGCAAACTCACCCTTCGATTCTGCGTCGGCCAAACCAACACTCAGGCTCGTCACGTGGAACGAGCCTGGCAGCGAATCCAGCAAGAGACTGGGAACCTCGGGAGATTCTGATACCGTGGCGGCTATGGCGCGGGAGATTTCAGCAGGCGGGGTCGTGCTGCGGCAGATTTCCGGAGTCTGGCACGTCGCCCTGATCGAACCGCAGAAGAGCGAGCCGCAAAAAGAAAGCCCCAGACCTGCCGGGAAGCCGGCATCGACGCCGCGAAAACGCAGCCGGGCCGTGTTTACCCTTCCCAAAGGTCTGGTGGATCCGGGCGAAAAACCGCAGGCAGCCGCGGTGCGAGAAGTACTGGAAGAAACCGGCATTGTGGCCGAACCGGTCACCAAACTCGCGGACAACAAGTATGTCTACGTCCGCAAGTGGGGCGACGGCGCACGAGTTTTCAAAATCGTGAGCTTCTACCTGATGCGCTATGTGTCGGGAGAAATCGACAACCTCGCCGCCGACATGCGGATCGAAGTCAAGCGAGCGCTTTGGGTAGCGCTCGGCGACGCGAGCCGGCAACTTGCTTACAGCAACGAACGCAAGGTGCTCCGCCAGGCGCAGGACTACCTGGAAGAGCTCACGTAGGGACAACCGCTTGCAGCGCCCGATCGATGGCCTGCTTTTCCTCCAGCGTTAACCGTCGCACCACGCCCTTGTTCAGATCGCCCAGTTCGAGCGGCCCGATCGACACTCGTACCAGGCGCAACACTCCGACCCCCAGCGCTTCGAGCAGACGCCGAATCTGCCGGTTCTTGCCTTCGTCCAAGGTAATCTCCAGCCAGCTGTTCTTATCGCCGTGCCGCAGAAGTCGCGCTTCCTTCGCGCGCAAATGCTCGCCGCCCACTGTGCGCCCACGAGTGATCCTCGCCAGCAGGCCCGCGTCGGCCACGCAATCCACCTGCACGTGGTATTTCTTGTCCAGATGGCGCTCGGGGTCGGTGATCCTCGCCGCCCATTCGGAATCGTTGGTCAATAGCAGCAGGCCTTCGCTCGCCTTATCCAACCGCCCTACGGGACCAAGCCACGGCAGCCCGGGCTCCAGCAGGTCGTAAACCGTCTCGCGCCCTCTCTCATCGGACGCGGTCGTGACCACGCCGCGCGGCTTATTTATGACGAGGTAGATGGCTGGCGTTCTGCCGATGGGCGAACCGTCGACCTCAATCCGGTCGCCAATCCGATCGTCGCCTACGCGGCCGTCGGGCATGCGCACTGGGCTTTCCGGTTCCCGGACGATTCGCCCATTCCGAGTAACCCGTCCAGCCCGAATCAAAATCGCAGCTTGCGACCGCGAGCAATAACCTATTTTGGAAAGGGCTCTCGCCAGGCCGATTCGTTTCTGCGTCCTCACCTGCCTATGCTAAATGGGCACCCGAAGACTTCGCACTCTCCCGCTTGGCCTCTAAGGGGATGGAATGGAGGGGGTTTTGTGCCCTACAGGTCGCCAACGGTGATAAAGATCACACACTGAAGTGCCCTACGACAAAGATCGCCCGTCGGATTTTCGGGAATCCCATGACATGAATCACCCAGAAGTGTGATCGCAATCACAGCCAAATTCCCGAAAACGACATACGGTTGCGCCCCATGTTCTGTGCCCAGGCCCTGACCCGGGTCGGAACGAGGAGGACACCGTCTATGTTGAAGCTGAAAGTGTGGTTGTTGGGCCTCTTAGTAATGGCCGTCATGGCTGTGCCGGTCATGGCGGGAACCAACAAGAAAGCGGCAAATGGAAATGCAGCGAATACAACCAGCACAGAAGGTAGCCCCACGGCGGGAGACCCAAATCCAACGCCCAGCCCAAGTCCGACCCCAAGCGTAGGGTTAGGCATAACCCCAAGTGCGAGCGATGGGAGTGTCACGGCCTTGCTCGGTGTGCTCGTGATGAAGGGTATTCTGGCGCCTACCGAGGCCAACGCGATTCGAGAGGCCTCGCCCACAGCTCAGTTTCAGGCCCTGGTGGAGACGCTCTCGCAAAAGGGCTTAGTGAGCGCGCAGGATCTGTCGGTGATCACCGCAGTTTCGGGACCGATGGCGATGGCCACCCAGCCAGCGGCTCCTGCAAAGCCCGCGGAGCCCGCGGTAATCCCGGCGGTAGCGCCGCTGCGGGTCTTGCCGATCGACATCCCCAAGCAGGGCGGGATTATTCCCGATATCAGACTGGGCAGTGGTGCCAATATAAAGCTCTACGGCTTCTACAAAGCCACCGCCGCCTCCGACACCGCCTCCAGCGGCGGGCCTACCTTCGGCAGCCAAGACTGGCCACTCCCACTCCTGCTCGCCGATACGGGTCCCACCTCCGACCCGCAGGTCCATATCAAGGCCCGCGGCTTCCGCATTGGCGCCCAGACAGAATGGGTTCCCAAGGGTTCCGCCTTCACCCTCACCGGCAGAATTGAAGGCGACTTTGAAGGCGACTACACCGACGTCAACAACCGCAACATCAGCGGCGACGCCCGTTCCCAGTTCTCGCTTCGCCTCGCCTGGATGCGCCTCGACCATAAAATTGGCGACCTTCCCTGGTTCGCCGAGTTCGGCGAGGATTGGTCGCTGCTCGGCTCCTCCACTCTCCCCAGCCTGTTCGAAACCACGGGCTTGGGAGTCGGTATGGGCTCTCTCTATGAACGCATGCCGATGTTCAAAACCGGCGTGCAATTCCATTCGGGTGAGTTCAAGGTTCAGCCTGAGTTCGCGATCGTGATGCCGATTGCAGGTTCCTCCGCACTCACCGTCGACCAACGCTTGCGCTTCGGTGACCGCGCCGGCGCCGAGTCCAATCAGCCCGGAGTGGAGGCTCGCATAGTCTTCCAGTTCCCGCTCAACAAAAGCTGGAAGGGCGTGGCTCCAGCTCAGATCATCTTCAGCGGCCACCATGCCCGCATGAACGAGATCATTCCCCATGCGAAACAGGTCGTTCCGAGCGCTTTCACGTTTACTTGCGAAACGACTCCTTGCACCGTCACAGTCCCAGTCCCCACAATCTTCACTGCTGTCAACAGCCAGAATGTCGGATTCACCACTGCCCAATCGATCGTGGGGGCCTCCAACTGCCCCGAGTCGTCGGGGACATGCAATCTGGAACAGATCTTTCCCACCGGCACCCAGACCGGCAACGGGCAGAACATCTGGACAGCTGAGGTTCAACTGCCCACGCCGTGGGTAACTTTCGCAGCCAAGTTCTACCGTGGAAATGACATGCGATTCTTCTTCGGTGGCCAACTCAACGATGTCTACAACAACCTGAACGGCTTGACCGAAGTTGGAAATGGCATTTCCGAGAGCGGACGGGCCATCTTGTTCGGCTGCTCGGGCGGAGTTCCCGATCCGACGTTGCCCGACACCACGGACTGCCCTGGCACTCCTGTGCAGTCGGCCATCCTTCAACCGGTCGGCGGATCTGGTGGATTCGCGGAGTTAAGCTTCCCGCTCTCGCGTATCTTCAACGCCAACCCGAACGGCGCCAATTCCGGATGGATTCTGCACCTGGGGTATGGCACCGACCGCTCCAAGTACTCCGATGCCCAGAATGGTAATCACCTGGGCCGGACTGACCTCGACAGCGCTTCGCTCACTTACCGGCTCAACAAGTGGGCCACGTTCGTGTACGAAGGCAGTTACATCGTAACGTTCACCGCCAATAAGCAAACGGGCAGCACCTTTACGCGAATCCCCGCGCTCTTCGAGGGTCGCGACGTTTACCAGGCGCACAACTGGCGCAATGAGTTCGGGCCAGTGTTTACGTTCTGAGCGGGAGAGTAGAGCTCGCTGAGAAAGTGCAATTCCTACAATCCGGATGAAGGAATCGCCCCCATGTCTGGGAGCGATTCCTTCCCCGGGAAAAACTCGGCGAAAAAAAGACGCGGATGGAACCATGGAGCCGAGGAGCGTCAACGGGTAAGGAGTTTTCACTGGCGCCACGCAAAGTATCTTCATTCGTCATTTTCTTCATGTGTGCGCCGATTATTACCCCTGAATCGATGGATCCACCTGCCTGGGTTAAGCGTACGATGCTTGCCGCCAGGATGGCGGAGGTGGAGACGGGCTGCCGCGTTGCGGGCAGCGGTTGCATCTTCGATTAGCATGCGCTGGCTGCGATCAAGTCCTATGTGTGGTTGTAAGGAAAGAGCGGGTTCCGGCTCTCATTTCACTTTGTAAAGGAGAAAAACTGTGGCGAATGCAAATGTTGGATCTGGTAACCCTGGCATAAGTCGCTGGTGGCGCGTGGTAGGGGGGCTTTCCATGAACCTCGCCCTTGGCAGTCTTTATGCGTGGAGTCTGTTCGTGGGACCACTAAGCAAGGACCCGGAATTTAAGGGTTACGCCCCGACCGACTACGCGCTTACGTTTACCATCGCGGTGTTCGTCTTTGCCTTGACCTTTGTGGCGGCGGGCCGCATTCAGGACAAGAAGGGGCCGGTCATCTGTTCCGTAATCGGCGGAATCCTGGTGAGCATCGGCTTCTTCATGTCCGGCTATGCGCACAGCCTGACCGCGCTGTACGTGTGGTTCGGGGTGATCGGCGGACTGGGCAACGGCTTCGGCTATGCGACACCCATCCCGGTCATGGCGAAGTGGTTCCCAGACAGGCGCGGCCTGGCGGTCGGACTGGCCGTCGCCGGCTACGGCGGCGGTTCGGCGATCTTTGGCAAGCTGGCGCTTAACTACCTGGTGCCCGCCTACGGGTGGCGGTCCACCTTCATGATCCTGGGCGTGATCTTCTTTGTGATGACCATGGTCGGCGCCTTCCTGCTCAAGAACCCGCCGGTGGGCTACAAGCCCGCAGGGTGGACGCCTGCGCCAGCAGCGAAGGCGGCGGCTTCCACCTATGAGTTCTCACCCGGCGAAACCCTCAGGACACCCACCTTCTACTTCATGTGGATCGCCTACGCGCTGGGCTGTGCGGCCGGTTTGATGGTCATCAGCCAACTGGTGCCGTTCTTCAAGGCGGCCCTGAAGGGAACCATGAGTGACGCCGTGATCACGAGCTTGGCTGGTACGGTGTTCATCGTGGCCGCCATAGGCAACGCCTCCGGCCGCATTCTGTCCGGCTGGATGTCGGACGCCATCGGCCGCATCAACGTCCTCCGCCTGATGATTGGCATTTCCATGGTGGGCATGCCGATCCTGTTCCTGGTGGGCGCCAACGCAACCCTGCTGTTCGTGCTGATTTTCATCATTTACTGGTGTTACGGCACACAGTTGTCGGTCAACGGCTCGGCCGCCGCCGACTTCTGGGGCACCAAGAACGCGGGCATCAACTACGGCATGTTGTTTACCGCATGGGGCGTCGCCGGCATTCTTGGCCCCATGATCGGGGCCAAGCTGCTGAAAGCAACCGGCGGCTACAAAGCGCCGTTCTACGCTGCTGCGGTGATGGCTGCGGTCGCTTTGATCTGCGAACTGATTGCCAAGCGCCCGTCAATCCTCGAAAGCGTGGCGGGAAAGAGAGTGCCTGCCGCAGTGGCCTAGCTTTCACCCCATCGCGCCAAAAGCGGGGCGATGGGGACCCCGGGGACCCGATCCGGGCGGATGGGGTCCCCGACTTGCCGAAAGCCTTTGCAGTCCGCCACGGGATGTTGCATCATAATAAACTTGAACGGAGCGTGAGGGCGCTCTCAGGACGAGCGCCCATGCGCTTCCAAGAGTTGGGGATTGAATTCTTCAAGCGCCCGATGTGGGGTCGGGCATCCCGCTCGATTTTTCGCTCACAGCGCCACGTATGGGCCTAGGGCGTGATCCCAGCGGATTTTTCTTTTTAGCAAACGGCGTCACCACCCTGTTTGACTCTGCCAACTGAAGACGCGCTGGCGGGGAACTGCCTGGGTGCAGCACAAATTCAGAAAATTGAGGGGCAACTGATATGGGAGATATTCGTCCGAAACAAGTGGTCAGCGAGACCACGGAAGCTCAGATCGCAGTTCATTGGCGGGAGGAAGAATACTACTATCCTTCCGCGAAATTTATCGGCCAGGCGAATCTGACCGATCCCGGCATCGTGGAGCGCTTCAGCGAAAAGAATTTCCCGGAATGTTTCCGCGAGTACGCCGACCTGCTGAGCTGGGACAAGTATTGGGACACCACGCTTGACACCAGCGATCCGCCGTTCTGGAAGTGGTTCGTGGGCGGCAAGATCAACGCCTCCTACAACTGCGTGGACCGGCACCTCGCCAAGCACAAAAACAAAGCGGCGCTGATCTTTGTCCCGGAGCCGGAGTCGGAAGCGCCCGTATCCGTCACCTACCGCGAGCTCTACGTGCGGGTGAATGAATTCGCGGCGCTGCTGCGCGATTTCTGCGGCCTCAAAAGCGGAGATCGCGTCACCATTCATATGCCGATGGTCCCCGAGTTGCCGATTACCATGCTGGCCTGCGCCCGTCTGGGGGTGATTCACTCGGTGGTGTTTGGCGGCTTCAGCGGCGAGGCTTGCGGCATGCGCGTGGCCGATTCGGGCAGCCACATCCTGATCACCATGGACGGCTATTATCGCAATGGCAAACTGCTCGACCACAAAGCAGGCGCCGACATCGCGCTGGATATTGCTAAGAAGGAAGGCCAGGTCGTAGACAAAGTCCTGGTCTGGAGGCGGCACGCCGGCAAGAATGCCTCCGCGTCACCGTTTGTGAAAGGCCGCGATTTCTTCGTGGACGACATCCTGCCGAACTACTCGGGCCAAATCGTGCCTCCCGTTCCCATGGATGCGGAGGCGCCGTTGTTTCTCATGTACACCAGCGGCAGCACTGGAAAACCCAAAGGCTGCCAACACCGCACTGGCGGCTACCTGGCCTATGTGACCGGCACCTCCAAGTACATCCAGGACATTCATCCCGAGGATGTTTACTGGTGCATGGCCGACATCGGCTGGATCACGGGCCACTCCTATATTGTTTACGGTCCGCTGGCGTTGGCCGCTACCAGCGTCATCTATGAAGGTGTTCCCACCTATCCCGACGCCGGCAGGGTCTGGAGAATCGCCGAACGCCTGGATGTCAACATCTTCCACACCTCGCCCACGGCGATTCGCATGTTGCGCAAGGCCGGGCACGATGAACCCGCCAAGTACAACTACCATTTCAAGCACATGACCACGGTGGGAGAACCCATCGAGCCCGAGGTCTGGCGGTGGTACTACGAGACCGTCGGCAAGCGCGAGGCCGTCATTGTCGACACCTGGTGGCAGACGGAGAACGGCGGCTTCCTGTGCAGCACAAAACCCGCGCTTGATCCGATGAAGCCGGGAAGCGCGGGCCCAGGCATGCCGGGGATCTATCCGGCGATTCTTGACGAGAACCAACAGGAAGTAGCGGCGGGATCAGGGAAGGCGGGAAACATCTGCATCCGGAACCCGTGGCCCGGGATCATGCAAACGATTTGGGGCGATCGCGAGCGCTTCGTCAACCAGTACTACGCAAAGTATTGCAAAGATCGCAACAGCAAGGACTGGCGCGACTGGCCCTACTTTGCGGCCGACGGAGCGGTGCTGGCCGTGGACGGCTATTTCCGGATCCTGGGACGCGTGGATGACGTGATCAACGTGGCCGGCCATCGACTGGGCACGAAGGAAATTGAGTCAGCGTGCCTGACGGTTCCCGAAGTGGCGGAAGCGGCGGTGGTGCCGGTGGTGGACGAAATCAAAGGCCGCGTGCCCGAAGTCTACATCGCCCTGCAGCCCGGCCTGGCAGCCAGCCAGGAGATTGTGGACAAGGTCAACAAGGTCATTGAAACCATGATCGGCAAGATTGCCCGTCCGCGAAGAATCCTCATCGTTCCCGATATGCCAAAAACACGGTCCGGCAAACTCATGCGTCGTGTACTCGCCGCCGTCTCCAACAACATGAGCACGGGAGATATCTCGACCTTGGCCAATCCGGACGCGGTGGAAAAGGTCCGGGAAATGGCCCAGGGCAAAGAAAAGGTTGCGCTGGCTGATGGTCCGGAGGACCTGAAAAAGTTTGGGACCGAGGATTAAGAGCTAACCTCAGGGGCAAGCCTGGAGAAGCACGCCAGGCTTGCTCCTGTCGGTTCACCAACCTCTTTTGGCAATCGCTGCTTCCATGTAAGCTTCTCGTCCTTTGCTCGCATCGCTTATGGTTCTCTTGGTTCCGACAGATGATCGCGACAGAAACTTCTTGCTGGACCCGAGATCCGCGGTTTAGGATCGAGGTTCACGTTACGCATGGGTCTCAATGCTGAAGCAGTTATCGAGCGAACGCCACGGATGCAATTGGTTCATTCCAAGTGGATGTTCCTGGGACTCCAGGTCATGGACGTTCTGACCACGCTAGCTGCCTTCCATGCCGGCGCCTACGAAGTGAATCCACTGGTCGCACGCCTGACGCACGGGTTTGGCGCGGCGCGGGGACTGATTTGGAGCAAAGCGATCGCGATGCTGATCGTTTTACCCGTGCGCAGGCTGGTGTGGGTGGCAAACCTGTTTTATGCCGGCGTGGTTCTCTGGAATATCTGCATACTGCTATCTCTGGCCGTTCGCCACCACTAGCCCGCTGCGGAAAGAGTCCTGAACCTGATCTCAACCCCAGAAAAACATGCACAGGGTCCAACTGATGCTCGACCAAGGGTCTTCGAGCAGTGCAAGGTGCTATTGGGCAAAAGAATTGTTGCACCTGGTTCTCTGTTCAGACGTATCCGGGACACCACCACACGCCTGTTTTGCTGACCGTCCCCAGTCTCGAACAACCACATTGAAAGTGATTCTGGGTAACTGGCACCCCAGTTGGACGTTCGTAATTTGAAAGTACGTTTCCGATGCAGTCAAATCAGTTTGCCCGCCACTTCACAAGGCAACTCGGCCCTTCCACAGACCGACGTGCCCCTCTGAAAACACCAACCCTGGCCGAACTGGAGCTGTGCAAACCGTGATCTCTCGGCTGAAAACAACAATTCTCTGCGTTGACGACCACTGGAGTGGGCTCATCGGCCGCAAGATGTTGCTCGAGAGCAACGGCTATGAAGTCCTGGAAGCGACCGGTGGGGACGAAGGACTGAGTTTGTTCCTCTCGCATTCTGTGGACGCGGTGGTCCTTGACTACCAGATGCCTGGGATGAATGGTGACGTGGTGGCCGCGAAGATGAAGCACGCTAAGGCATATGTCCCGATCCTGCTGTTATCCTCCTACGGGCCATTGCCGAAGAACAAGTTGGAGGCGGTGGACATCTTTCTGTCGAAATCCCAGCCACCAAAGATTTTCTTATCCACGCTTGAGCGACTGCTTAACCGTCGGCCCCGACCGTTCTTCAGCCGCTGGTTCGATTCGTGGAGGAGTCGCAATGAAGGAGTGAGGCCATGAACTTTTGGAAGCGGTTCTTCGGACGTGGCTGCTCGCATCGCTTTACCTGGCCACGCATTGACGCCGAAGGTCGTCACTACCAGATCTGCCCACGTTGTGGAACTGCTTACGAATATGACTGGGGCAGGATGCGACGGACGGATCGGTTGTTGGCGACGAACGGGCAACACCCTCTCGCCTCGACGCAGACTCGATTACCGGGAGCTGTCAATTGACGCGTAGCCGGCCGGAAGTTGGCCAGACCCTCAAGACAAGGCGTTTATCGTTAGTGAACTGGTGAAGATTCCTACAACAGGGCTTCATGCTCCCCGGACCGCAGTCACTCCCGCCCTTTTGACCCGAAGAAAGGCGCAGCACAGCGAGGCACTCGGCGCTGTTTGTTCAAGGAAAACTGGGCTGGAGTAAAGCAGAGGCTGGTGGGAAGAGTGGCGCTGTCACTTCTTTGGCTCTGAGTTTTGGTGATCGCCGCCCTGCCCATCCTGAATTCGCAACACCATCCTTCGCTGCTGGGCTTCGTCGTGCTCCAGGCGGGTTGCGATCTGCAGTTGACTGTCCGCTTCTTCCTTACGTCCTACGCGAACAAACGTCAGGCCGAGATAGTAATGACCTTCGCGCAGTCACGGGTTAGTACCTGGCGGAAATTCGTAGCCGCCTCGTAGAGGTCTTTCACAGTGAGCTCGATAAGCCCGAGACGGAAGAAAGTTCCCCAAAGTTAGTGCCCGATGAGCCGAGGATGGTACCGTCGATCAGGACAATCTAGAAGAAGTAGGTCACATTTTTCGAATTGAGGCCAGGCGCCGGAGAGCGTTGGCGTCGCACTCCTGGACTTTCACAAGGTTTCGGAGGCCAAGAAAAAGAAAAATGAATTTTAACGGTACCAAACCGCCGAGAGCAGGCAGAATGCTTCGAGCGCACA